>CAZQVL010000003.1:79921-157574 GCA_964596715.1 uncultured Rikenellaceae bacterium | reverse complement strand
AACTTTGCCTTGAATCAGATGGAGCTTTCTCAGAGGTTCCTGGGAAGTACTATCTGACATTTATAGTTAATAATGTAGAGTATATAATGACTTGCTTTACATAAAAAAGCAATAAAGAGCTGATGAATCTTTATGCTTTGTTAATTGGGACTGAGCTATATTTTAAAGGTAAAGGCCTTTCAGATGGGGAATATGATTATAAGGATTTAAAGGAAGCTTTATACATATATAAGAATAGTGATACTGGGTTAGCTAAAACTATTAACATATTTTTGGAGTTGGTAGATATAGCCATTAAGAATATGGAATAAAATTAACCTGTTTACTACCTTAGTTTTTTAATAGAAAAAGGATTAAGACGCATAAGCCTGCCGTGTGCGGTAATCCCTGATATAAGCAGAAACTACTTTGATTATAATTGCCTTTTCGATTTTGAGAATATGGTTCTAAGCCTCCCTGAAAGAAAAAATATGAAAAAGTTAATAATAAAAATTTGTACTTTTGTTTGAAAGCCGTTTGGTTATGACAACTAATAAGGATATCAGTGATTTAATAAAGGCTACTGCAGTTAAATATATTACTGATGCAGAAGTAATGCTGTTCGGTTCCAGGGCTCGCGATGAAGCTGATGCAGAAAGCGATTATGATATTCTTATTATAACGGGAAAGAAGTTAACTGCAGGAGATAAAATATTATTACGAACAAAAATCAGGAAAGAACTTTTAGGAAAAGGTATCAGGTCAGATATACTGATTCAGAATAATGAGGAAATAGAAAGAAAGAAGAGATTGCCGGGACACCTGATCCGTAATATTCTCAAGGAAGCCATTATCTTATGAACCAGCCAGAAGAAGACTATATACGGAATTGGTTATGCAGGGCGAGAGAGGATATTGCTGTAATGGATAACCTGGTAAATTCAGGTATAGAGCATTATACAAGTACAATCTGTTTTCATGCACAGCAGGCAGTTGAAAAATACCTGAAGTCATTTCTTATCTTTCATGATGTGGATTTCCCAAGAACTCATGATGTTGACTTCCTGCTTGCAGAATGCCAGAAAATTGATGCGATCAATTTTAAATTTGATTTTAAAAGCTTAACAGAATTTGGCGTGTCTGTAAGATATCCGGATGATTTTTATGTGCCCGGAGTAAAAGAAACAAAAGAATATTATGAGATTGCCATTGAGGTAAAAAATACTGTCGAAGATTTACTCAAAATAAAATAATGGTTCTTTGAATTTATTAATATGATTATAGTACTAGGTTTTATGATCCCCAAGTAGTAAGATGATAATTAGACCAATATCTTAAGTATCAGACAGTTTTATGGGCACGTTCCAGGTTTTAACAAGCTACCGAATAATATGACTAATAAGTTCCTGTAGATTTTATTCCTGTTTATTTTCATTAGAAATAATTTGCATCCGCAAAATGGAAAGACTGTAAAGGCGATATTGTAAAGGATTTTGTCACCTCAACACCCAGTATTACCAGCCGAAGCTTTCCTTGACGACCGAAGCTTCAGCGTAGGTCGTAGCGAAGGCTGGCACCCACTTTGTCCACCGTAGCTTTAGCGAAGGTGGAGCACCCAGCAACTTGATCTTATCCTTAATTCAGGAATGATTTAATATCATCATCCACCGTTCCTATCCCGGCAATTCCGAATTTTTCAACAAGCACTTTTGCAACGTTTGGTGAGAGGAATCCCGGCAATGTAGGTCCGAGATGAATATTTTTTACTCCCAGGTATAAAAGAGCAAGAAGAACGATCACTGCCTTTTGTTCATACCATGCAATATTGTATGCAATCGGCAGTTCGTTGATATCGTTCAGGTTAAATATCTCCTTTAATTTCATTGCTATTACTGCAAGCGAGTAGCAGTCGTTACACTGACCGGCATCGAGTACTCTGGGGATACCGTTAATATCACCGAGTGGTAGTTTGTTGTAACGATATTTTGCGCAACCAGCCGTAAGGATAACCGTATCCTTCGGCAGGGCAGCAGCAAATTCGGTGTAATAGTTGCGATCCTTCATGCGTCCGTCGCAACCTGCCATGACAAAGAATTTCTTTATGGCTCCTGATTTAACGGCATCAACCACCTTATCGGCAAGGGCAAACACCTGGTTATGAGCGAATCCTCCGATTATCTCACCTTTCTCAATTTCAATGGGAGGATTGCATTTTTTTGCATGTGCTATAATCTCTGAGAAATCCTTCTGTCCGCCTGCCGGTCTGTCAGCTATATGCTTGAATCCTGTGAATCCTGCAGCACCTGTGGTATATACTTTATCAGAGTATGAAGCATCTTTCCCTGGAGGCACAATGCAATTGGTGGTAAACAGTATGGGACCGTTAAAGGTTTCGAATTCCTCCTTCTGCTTCCACCACGAACTACCGTAATTCCCGACAAAATGGTTGTATTTTTTAAATGCGGGATAATAGTTGGCGGGAAGCATTTCGCTGTGAGTGTATACATCTACTCCTGTGTTTTCTGTTTGCTTAAGCAGGTCCTCCATGTCTCTCAGATCGTGGCCGCTTATCAGGATTCCGGGGTTGTTTCTTACTCCTATATCTACTTTTGTTATTTCAGGATTTCCGTATGTTGTTGTATTGGCTTTGTCGAGAAGCGCCATAGCTGTTACACCGAATTTCCCGGTTTCCATTACCAGTGAAACAAGCTGGTCGGCACTCAGGGTGTCGTCAGTTGTGGCAACAAGGGCATCCTGCATGAATTTATAAATTGATTTATCCTCATAGCCGAGATTGAAAGCATGCTCAGTGTAAGCGGCCATCCCTTTTACACCATAAGTAATGAGAGCTCTCAGCGACCTTATATCTTCATTTTCCGTTGACAGGACTCCCACTGAAATGTTTTTTGCTTCAAATTCTTCCACGGTGTCTCCTGTCCACGAAGCTGAATCATGAAGATTTGACGGCAATTTGCCACCGGCATTGATAAAAGCTGCTTTTATTTCCTCACGCAGCTTAAGGCCTTCTCTCACAGCTGATACAAACCTCTCATTGTCAAAATTTGCATTGGTGATGGTCATGAAGAGACCGTCAAAAATGAACTTATTCACTTTATCATTTTCAATACCCAGTTCTCTTGCTCTTGTACTGTAAATAGAAATTCCTTTTAAAACAAAAACAAGAAGATCCTGCATATTTGCTACTTCCGGCTTTTTCCCGCATACACCTGAAATAGTGCAGCCCGTTCCTTTGGCGGTTTCCTGACACTGATAACAAAACATGTTCATAATTAATTATTTTTAAGTGATTTATATTTCCTGTTTTTGCCTCTCAATCCCCAAAAGGGGAGGTTTTGATCATAAGGATATTAATAATTCGACCTTTACAGCCTGCCACGTCCGACAGCTGGCGTATCGAGAGGGATAGAAGACAAAATTAAGCTTTTAACATACCCCTCTCTCATGTAAGACTGCTTAAACACCTTTCATTCCGAACGAGGTGAGCAATTTCTTAATATTGGCAGGACAGAATTAATAGAATTACTCTTTTAAAAGTAGTTAATTGCAAGATTTATTACATTTAAGCCATTTAATTACTTAACAAATGGAATAAAAATTTGTTTTATCCAAAACAAGGTTTATTTTTGTATGTGATTATGATTTTAAAAATGAAAGTATTTTATACAGACTGGTGTTGGTGGTTAAGCAGATTTCACTTTAGAATGTGAGACTACCAGCTATTTGTATATTATTTTATAAGATATTAATAAACGGCCCGTCGTACTCACGACGGGCAGTTTTGATTAATAACACTTGCAAAACGGTGAAAAATGAAAAAATTCAATGTAAAGACAAAAGCACTCAAATTACTGGCTGACACAATTACTCCGGTGAGCATTTATCTGAAAATTAGAGATATTTATCCAAATTCACTTCTTCTCGAGAGTTCAGATTACCGCGGCAATGAGAACAGTTATTCATATATCTGCCTGAAACCCATTGCCACTTTTGAAGCAGATGACGGGTCAGTAACTGAAACATACCCGGATGGATCAAAAACAAGTACGAAGCTGGTTGATAAAAACACTTTTAACCAAAGGTTTACAGCGTTTATTGAATCATTTGTACAATCCGAACTTACCGGTGAGATACCGGTAAATGGTTTGTTCGGTTACGTCTCTTATGATGCAGTTGAGTATTTCGAAAAAATAAAATTTAAACAATATGACATATATGAACATAAAATCCCAGATGTACGATATAGCCTTTATAAGTATATAATTGCAATCAATCATTTCCAGAATGTATTACAAATAATTGAAAACCAGATTGATGGAGAGCCATGTGAAATTGAGATGCTGGAAACTCTCCTTAACAGCAGAAATTTTGCGATATATGCATTCAAGGCTACAGGTGAGGAAAAAATGAATATCACTGATGAACAGTACAAAGAGATGGTGACTAAAGGCAAGGAGCATTGTTACAGGGGTGATGTGTTCCAGATTGTCCTTTCGCGGCAGTTTTCACAACAATTTATCGGAGATGAGTTTAATGTTTACAGAGCATTGCGCTCAATAAATCCATCACCTTATTTGTTTTATTTCGATTATGGCAGTTATAAAATTTTTGGTTCCTCACCTGAAGCCCAACTAAAAATTCAAAAACGGAAAGCTTGTATTAATCCTATTGCAGGTACTTTCATGCGTACAGGTGATGATGAGAATGACAAGATGATTGCTGAGCGGCTTACCTATGATCTAAAAGAGAATGCTGAGCATATCATGCTGGTTGATCTTGCAAGGAACGACCTGAGCCGTCATGCTAAAAATGTCACTGTTGAAAGCTTGCGTGAGGTGCAGTTCTATTCCCATGTAATACATCTTGTTTCATCTGTTTCAGGTGAACTTCGTGAGGAATCATCCATTGCTGACATGATGACTGCCACCTTTCCGGCAGGTACCCTTTCGGGAGCTCCAAAACACATGGCCATGCAGCTTATTGACAGATATGAAAATCAACGACGCGGTTATTACGGAGGTGCAATCGGATTTATAGATCTCAGAGGATCAATTAACCATGCAATAATGATACGGACATTCCTGAGCAAGGGGAATATACTCTACTACCAGGCCGGCGCCGGTATCGTTGCAGGATCGAATGAGAATAATGAACTGCAGGAAGTTAACAATAAACTTGGTGCTTTGAAAAAAGCTATTGAAATGGCAGGAGGAATAAGATGAAAAAAATGATAGTTATTGATAATTACGATTCGTTTACCTATAACCTGGTTCACTGTATCGAAAAACTGACAGGTACATGTCCGGCTGTTTTCCGGAATGATGAAATAGAGATCGAAGAAATTGATAAATACGATAAGATTCTGATCTCCCCGGGTCCCGGTATTCCATCCGAGGCAGGCATATGTCTTGATGTTATCAGAAGGTATGGATCAAGTAAAAGCATTCTTGGAGTCTGTCTGGGTCATCAGGCAATCTGTGAAGCTTTTGGAGGGAAGATACTTAATCTCAGTACTGTTTATCATGGGATAGCATCACCGGTAAAAATAAGAGTCGCTGATGATCCATTGCTTAAAAATATTCCTCCCATGATCATGGCCGGTCGTTACCACTCGTGGGTCGTATCAAAAAAACATCTGCCGGAATGTTTTAGTATTACCTGTGAAGACGAAAATGGAATCATAATGGGTATCAGTCACAGAAATTATGATGTAAGAGGTCTTCAGTTTCATCCGGAATCTGTTCTTACAGAGTACGGGCCAGAGATTATAAAAAACTGGGTTGAGTTATAGCAATGATATCCGGAAACTGTAATCACAAAGCAAGAATTTTATACACAGAAAACTTCAAAAATTACATACAATGCGAAAAATACTTAACTATCTGTTTGATCACAGAACTCTTAATAAGCAGGAAGCTGAGGAGGTACTGACCAATATAGCAGGAAACAACTATTCCGAATCGGAAATAGCAGCATTTATTACGGTATATCTGATGAGAAGCATTACAGTTGAGGAATTGTCGGGTTTCCGGGATGCATTGCTGAATCTTTGTATAAGGATTGACTTGTCGGATTTTGATACTATAGATGTATGTGGTACCGGGGGAGATGGTAAAGATACTTTTAACATTTCCACACTTACTACATTTGTGCTGGCCGGAGCAGGCATCAAAGTTGCCAAGCATGGAAATTATAGCGTCACCTCAGCCTGCGGGTCATCGAATATTCTTGAACATTTTGGCTATAAGTTCTCTACTGACAGGGATAAATTAAGACGGGAAATTGATAAAACAGGTGTCTGTTTTTTACACGCTCCTCTGTTCAATCCGGCAATGAAGACTGTTGTACCGATACGCAGGGCTCTTAAGGTGAAGACTTTTTTTAATATGCTCGGCCCCATGGTAAATCCTTCTTTCCCTCAGAGACAGCTGGTGGGAGTTTATAACCTTGAACTAGCCCGTTTATATAATTATTTATACCAGATGTCTGATATTCAATATACAATTATCCATAGCCTTGATGGATATGATGAGGTCTCTCTTACTGACGGTTTCAAATATATTTTTAATGGTGTGGAACAGATTATTACACCGGAAATCCTTAATTATGAAATGACCAGCCCATCGGATTTGCAGGGTGGACAAACAGTAAATGAAGCAGCAGGTATATTTAAAGACATACTTGAAGGGAATGGCACAAATGCTCAGAATAATGTTGTCATTGTAAATTCACAACTGGCAATAAAGTGTTATTATCCGTCAAAATCGCTGGAAGAATGCAGGGTAATAGCCGAGGATTCACTTTTCAGCGGAAAGGCCCTGGGATCGCTTACTAAGCTTGTTGAGATGCAACCATGACAATTCTTGAAAAGATAATTGATAATAAAAAGAAAGAAGTCATGAAGCTCAGAGAGCAGACTTCATTCAGAGATCTGGAGAACAGAAAGCTCTATCCCAGGGAGACCTTGTCTCTTTCAAATTCAATTTTAAATCCGGCCGGGACAGGTATTATCGCTGAATTCAAAAGAATGTCACCCTCAAAGGGCATAATCAATTCTAATGCCCATATTGGAGAGGTGACAGTGGGGTATGCACGTGCCGGAGCATCAGGATTGTCGATCCTCACAGACAAGAAATTTTTCGGAGGCAGCTGCGATGATCTTATACTTGCCCGTGAACTAAATTTTATCCCGGTTTTGCGTAAAGATTTCATTATTGATGAATTACAGGTGGTTGAATCAAAAGCTGCAGGTGCAGATGCAATTTTACTGATTGCTGCTGCCCTGGGGCGAGAACAGGTTTTTAAACTTGCTGCTCTGTCGCACTCACTCGGCATGGAGGTATTACTTGAGTTACACTCTCCGGGTGAACTTGAAATGGTAAATGAACATGTAAATATTATTGGGATTAATAACCGTGATCTCAAGACTTTCAGTGTGAACATAAATGTTTCTGTTGAGATGGCGGATAAGATTCCTGTACAATTCCTGAAGATTTCGGAGAGCGGAATATCATCACCGGTAATTGTCAGGGAATTGCGGGAGGCGGGATATAATGGATTCCTGATGGGTGAGATTTTCATGATCAGTGAGGACCCGGTTTCTGCATTTTCTGATTTTGTTAAAGAAATATAAAAAGAGTATGCTAAAGATTAAAGTTTGCGGATTGACCGATCCGGTTAACACAGAAGAGATAGCCGAAACATCGCCTGATTATATGGGTTTTATTTTCTATCCGGGATCAAAACGTTACGTGGGCAATAAACCGGCCCCCTCTCTTTTCAGCAATATTCCCGAAGGTATCCAGAAAACAGGTGTTTTTGTCAATGAAGAACCTTCCAGGATAATTGAAACGGTAAACATTTACAGACTGGATCTGGTACAACTGCACGGCGATGAATCTCCTGAATATTGTAATATATTGAAAGAGAGCGGATTGATTATTATTAAAGTTTTTGAGATAAGTAACAACTTAAGGTTCATAACACTTGATCAATATATGGAGGTTTGCGAGTATTTTTTATTCGATACCAGGACCGGCAGCCAGGGAGGCAGCGGTATGAAATTCGACTGGAATAAAATAAACGAATACGAGTTCAATAAACCTTTCTTTCTGGGAGGAGGAATCGGACCTGAGGATGTTTCAGTTATTAAAAAAATAAATCATAAAAACCTTTTTGCAGTGGATATTAACAGCCGTTTTGAGATCCGTCCGGGAATAAAAGACAGCTCAAAGGTAAAAGAGTTTATTGATGAAATTAAAAGATAACAGGCTATGAATTATAATGTTGATGAACGAGGATTTTACGGTGAATTTGGAGGTGCATTTATTCCTGAAATGATGTATTCGAATATTAAAGAGCTCAGGGATAACTATTTGAATATCCTTAATGATGAGGATTTCAGGGAAGAATTCTCTGTACTTTTACGGGATTATGCAGGAAGGCCATCTCCGTTATTTCATACAGTCAGGCTTTCGGAGTTTTATGGTACAACTATTTATCTCAAGCGTGAAGACCTTAATCATACCGGAGCTCATAAAATAAATAATACAATCGGGCAGATCCTTATTGCAAAGAGGCTGGGGAAATCAAGAATTATTGCAGAGACAGGAGCAGGGCAGCATGGAGTTGCCACAGCAACCGTATGTGCTCTGATGGGTCTGAAGTGCATTGTTTATATGGGTATGCTCGATGTTGAAAGGCAAGCACCTAATGTTTTACGGATGAAAATGCTTGGTGCCGACGTGGTACCTGTGACGAGCGGAAATATGACACTGAAGGATGCTACCAATGAAGCCATACGGGATTGGATCAATAATCCTGTTGATACTCATTATATTATCGGTTCCGTTGTTGGTCCACACCCTTATCCCGATCTTGTTACACGGCTTCAGTCAGTGATCAGCGAAGAGATGAGATGGCAACTCACAGAACATACCGGAAAAGCCGATCCTGATTACATAATTGCCTGTGTGGGAGGGGGAAGTAATGCCGCGGGCTCTTTTTATCATTACCTTGATAATGAAAATGTAAAGCTGATAGCTGTGGAAGCAGCTGGTAAAGGAACAGAGAGTGGTGAATCGGCTGCAACTATAGCAATCGGAACTCCCGGGGTTATTCATGGCAGCAGAACTATGCTCATGCAAAATGATGATGGTCAGATAACAGAACCATATTCCATCTCCGCAGGGCTTGATTATCCGGGGATAGGCCCTATGTTTGCGTGGATGGATAAGTCGCACAGGGTGCTGTTCGAACATGCAACTGATAATGAAGCTCTTGAGGCAGCTTTCCGGCTGACAAGGCTGGAGGGAATAGTTCCGGCTCTCGAACCTGCCCATGCTCTTGCAATCCTGGGAAGATTAAAATTCAAAGCTGATGATGTTGTCGTTGTTACACTTTCGGGTCGCGGTGATAAGGATATGGCAGCATACATGAAATATATGGAGGAGATTAAACTATAAAAGGCTTCGCACCCTTCAGGGTAAGGGGCAAATGAAGAAAATCAATAAAATTATGTTTATGATCCAAGATACTCAATATACTAAAGAAAATGAACCGGATTGATAAGTTATTTCAAACAAAAAAGAATAATATACTCTCGATATATTTTACAGCGGGTTATCCGTTAATCGATTCAACAGCAGGGATAATTAAAGATCTGGCTATGGCAGGGGTTGATATGATTGAAATAGGGATGCCCTTTTCAGATCCGCTGGCTGACGGGCCAGTGATACAGAAAAGCAGTGAAGCATCATTACATAATGGCATGAATATCAATTTGCTTTTCAATCAACTGGCTGATATTCGCAGCCAGGTCACAATACCCCTTGTTTTGATGGGTTACATCAATCCTGTTCTTAAATTAGGGATGGAAGAATTTTGTCGTAAATGTGATGAAGTTGAAATTGATGGTGTTATTCTTCCGGATCTGCCTCCTGAAATTTATGTTGATCAATACCAGGGTCTGTTTGAAAAATATAACTTATACAACATACTTCTGATCTCTCCGCAATCGCATGATGAGCGTATCAGGATGATTGACAGGATAAGCCGGGGTTTTGTCTATATGGTTTCAGCAGCCTCAACAACCGGGATCAAAGGGAGTTTTTCAGAAGACCAGATAACATATTTTAAAAGGATAAAAGTGATGAATCTGGTAAATCCACGGCTTATAGGTTTTGGAATTTCAGATTTCAGCTCATTCACAGAGGCTTGCAGGATGGCACATGGGGCAGTTATCGGAAGTGCATTTATAAAGATTCTTGGAGATAAAGGAGCAAACTCTGACACTATAAAGCAGTTTATCAGTGAAATCAGAGGATATAATGAAATATAGGATAACCTTTTTCAATCAGAATTTTGAAAATAATTATAAATAATACGAAATTATCAATATGTTATGAAAGGACTGAAGATCCATAATCTTCCGTCGAAAGCGGGAGTTGTGTCTTTTACGGAAAAACTGACTGTAACCCTTTTCCCGTCCGCAGGAGGAGGATTCTGCCATCCTGTTTCTGAAGCCAACCTGCGGAAAAGGTTGCTCAGTCTGTTGAAACCTATGAAAGAGAAATTACCTGCACCGGCCAGAGAACTTGTCAGAATATTTTTTAAAACATTACACGAAATAAGACAAAAACTCGAGGATGATGCGGCTTCAATTGCGGAGAATGATCCGGCAGCAACATCTGTTGATGAGGTTATCATGACCTACCCGGGATTTTTTGCCATCCTTGTTTACCGGCTGGCTAACAGACTGACTAATTCCGGTGTCCCGTTAATACCACGTATTATGACAGAATATGCGCATTCTCTTACCGGTATAGATATACATCCGGGGGCAACTATCGGGTCTCCTTTTTTTATTGACCACGGAACAGGAATAGTAATAGGAGAGACTGCAATCATAGGCAAGAGGGTAAAACTTTATCAGGGTGTGACAATAGGAGCTCTGAGTGTAAGCAAAAATATGGCCAGTACCAAACGGCACCCCACCATTGAGGATGATGTAATAATTTATGCAGGAAGTACAATACTTGGCGGTGACACAATTATTGGTCATGACAGTATTATCGGAGGTAATGTCTGGCTAACCGGGTCTGTTCCTCCCTTTTCCCTCGTTTATCATGAGAACAGGGTGACAGTAAGAGATCGGGGTAATAATAAAGGGAAAAAGGATAAAAACAACAAAGAGTAATACATGAGATTCAATAATGTTCTCGAAACAATAGGAAAGACTCCCCATATAAGGCTTTCGAGACTTTTTCCCGGTCATGAGGTCTGGATTAAGGATGAAAGAAGGAATCCGGGGGGCAGTATTAAAGACAGGATTGCGACAGCAATGATCGAAGATGCCGAACAATCAGGCACTCTTAAACCCGGAGGTACAATAGTAGAACCGACATCAGGGAATACAGGCATAGGTCTGGCCATGGCAGGTACAGTAAAAGGATACAGGATTATTCTGGTTATGCCTGAATCAATGAGCATTGAGAGGAGAACAATTCTTAAAGCATACGGTGCTGACCTTGTGCTTACCCCAACGGAAAAAGGGATGAATGGTGCAGTGATGAAGGCGTTGGAGATTGTAAAATCCACCCCGGGATCATGGATGCCCATGCAGTTCGATAACCCGGCTAATCCACGGATTCATTCAGAAAGTACAGCACTTGAGATCATTTCGGATTTTCCTGAGGGTTTTGATTATATGGTTACGGGTGTCGGAACAGGTGGTCATATTTCCGGTGTTGGTAAGGAACTGAAGAAAGTATTTCCTCTCATTAAGATTTATGCAGTTGAACCAGCAGCTTCTGCGGTGTTAAGTGGTCGAAATCCGGGGCCCCACTCCATTCAGGGTATTGGCGCAGGATTTGTTCCAAAAAACTTTGAAGAAGGAATAGCCGACAAAATAGTAACAATTGATGAGAGCGATGCCTTCAGGATGGTCAGATCGGCTGCATTATGCGAAGGACTTCTGGCCGGTATTTCAACGGGAGCATCGCTGGCTGCTATTTCTCAGCTTGTCGTTGATTCTCAGGAATCCAGAAAGGTATTAACTTTTGCCTATGACAGTGGTGAGAGATATTTAAGCCATCCTGATTTATGGGATAATTAAGATAATAATTGAAGATCCTCGCAGCAAGCTGCGAGGAATCTTCGATCCCCAATAAGGATTTTTCTATTTTTTTGCTCGCTTACCCCGCTGCAAGCAGCGGGGTAAGCGCTCGCGGGGATTCAACCCTGGCATGGACGGCAATCTTAATATGGTTAGTAAGTTAATTGAATAAGTCCGGTGATTTTCCATCGGGCTTTATTTGAATAAAAACTTCTATATTTATATTCATAAGGTTTAAGAAGTCCTTGAAACAGTTTCTCAGGTGAAGAACAGATTTAAATGGTACTGACACTTGAAAATATACTCCTTATCGGTTCAGTTCTTCTCGGGATAAGTATTATTGCGGGAAAAACATCATATAAGCTTGGAGTTCCAACTTTTGTTTTATTTGTCATTATAGGAATGCTGGCCGGATCGGAAGGATTCGGGATTATAAGATTTGAAGATCCCAGGGTAGCCCGTTTAATTTGTATTGTTGCCCTGAATTTTATTCTTTTTTCCGGCGGGCTTGAAACAAAATGGGAAGTGATAAAACCGGTATTCTGGCATGGTCTTACTCTTTCAACTGTAGGGGTATTTCTGACAACCGTCTCCGTGGGTATATTTGTCTGGTCATTAATAACGGACTTTACTTTCTACGAAGGCCTTCTGGTAGGTTCAATTGTATCGTCAACAGATACGGCAGCAGTTTTTTCAATAATGCGTTCAAAAAGCCTTGGTTTGAAAAAAAATATCCGTGCCACACTCGAGCTTGAAAGCGGGAGCAATAATCCCATGGTTTATTTTTTAACAATTGTCTTTACGGGGCTCATAATGGAGAATGATCAGCAGTCAATAAGCATTATTCCTTTATTTATCAGACAGATGTTTATTGGCTGTGCATCCGGTTTAATAATCGGAAAACTTGGGAAGGAGCTTATTAACAGAATCAGGCTTGATTTTGCTGGTCTTTACCCGGTTCTGGTTATTGCCCTGATGTTCTTTACATGGGCATTTACAGATTTTATAGGAGGTAATGGTTTTCTTGCCATCTATCTTGCTTCAGTTTATCTTGGTAACCAGTATCTTATTCATAAGAGAACTATTATGCATGTTTTTGATGGAATTGCCTGGTTAATGCAGATTGTTTTATTCCTTATACTCGGTTTACTGGTATTACCAGGTAATATCATCCCTGTTATTGGTCTTGGATTGCTTCTTTCCGCATTTCTTATTTTTATCGCCAGACCATTCGGTGTCTTTGCATCGCTACTCCCATTCAGTGTCAGACTCAGAAATATAAGTTATATTTCATGGGCAGGATTAAGGGGTGGTGTACCTGTTGTCTTTGCCACCTATCCTTTGCTTGCCGGTGCAGATAAGGCAGATATGATCTTCAGTCTGGTTTTCTTCATCTCTCTAAGTTCCGTGCTTCTACAGGGTACAACTCTGATCCGCATAGCAAAATGGTTACATGTTTCTTTACCGGAAAAGGCTAAACAGAGAACTCCTGCTGATATTGAACTTTCAGGCAGTATTAAGACGGTAATGGCTGAGATTGAACTGGATGATGACTGTCCGGTTATAGGGAAAAGGATTGTTGACCTTGGTTTCCCGCGATCAGCCTTCATCACTGTCATTAAAAGAAGAGGGGAATATATAACTCCCAGTGGATCAACTCTTCTTGAAGCGAAAGATAAGCTGGTGATTCTGGCCGAAACTGCCGAAAGCCTTTCCCGGGTTTACAGTTGCCTCCAACACCCGGAATCCAGCACCAGGTAACAAGCAACAAGCACCCAACAACTTTTATCTTTTATTCCCGCTCTGCGGGATTTGGCTCCGCCGAACTCCACTTCGTTCCGGTTCGTCACTCCGTTCCTCAACTTTTGTCTTTTTCCCTTTGTCTTTTATCTTTCTGATGATAGGTCCTCCCGGTTCGGGTAAAACAATACTGGCTAAAAGGTTAGGGACTATAATGCTTCCCCTTACCCTTGAAGAGGCATTGGAGACTACAAAAGTACATTCTGTTGCCGGAAAGATTGATGATCATACGGCCCTAATGACAAGAAGGCCATTCAGATCACCCCTTCATACAATATCAGATGTAGTATTTATTAATTATGTGGTGAATTTATTCATTGCATCAGTATCTGCCACAATCTGACTATTACTTGACTTTTGTATCAGTATGGCGTACCTTTACATATACAATAACTTCAGTGATCATAAATTGTTAATCAAATGTCAATCTGGTCAGCAGAAATAAAAGAGCTTGAGAAACTCTATGAATCCTTCAAGGGAAAGTTACCTGATCTGGAGAAAGAACTGGAGCAACTGGTCCACTTTGATGATCCGAATGTCATTCTACTGTATTCAAGAAGATGTTTGGAAGTTATCATAACCGATCTTTGTGAATGTGAACTAAAAAGACCGCGGAAGACTGAACCACTTAAGGGTATCATTGACAAGCTGCATAAGGAAGAAAAAGTCCCTTCACATATTATCACCTCAATGGATCATGTGAACAGTCTGTCAGCCTATGGTGCACATCCTAAAGATTTTGATCCGGAGCAGGTTAAACCGGTTCTGAATAATCTGACTATTGTTATCAAATGGTATCTGAAATATAAAGAATCACAAAACAAAAGTATAGTCCCATCAGATACTCAAAAAGAGTTGCAGAAACCACTAAAATTGACAGCAAGAAAGCCATGGAATACAACAAAAAAGATCATGATCTATTCTTTCACTTTCCTTTTAGTTATTGCTGCTGTTTTGGTTATAATAAAATTTGATGTCTTCGGTAACCCGGTTGAAAAATCAATTGCTGTATTACCATTTAGAAATGACAGCCGTGATTCTTCAACAACAAATTTTATGGATGGTGTTATGGAAGAAATATTAAACAGGCTCCAGACAATCAAAGACCTTACACCTATTTCAAGATCTTCAGTTGAACAATACAGAAACACCATGAAATCACTTCCGGAAATTGCACGGGAAAGACATGTAAATTATATAGTAGAAGGAAGTGGTCAGAAGTATGGAGATTCAATAATTCTAAGAGTACAGTTAATTGAGATCCGTAAAGGAAGGGAAAGGCATTTAATGGGTAAATCATTTCGACAGAAACTGGAAAGTGCTAATACATTTTTCAATATACAGAGCCTGGTTGCTCAGAGTATTGCAGCTGAATTAAATGCAACAATAACTCCTCAGGAGAAACGCCTGATTGAAAAGTTACCCACAGATAATCTTGAAGCATATGAGGCCTATCTGAAGGGACAGTTCTACCTCAATAAATTCACTCCTGAATCTCTTGATTCAGCTATGCAATATTTTGAACTGGCAAAAGAGATAGATTCTAATTATGCTCTTGCCTATACAGGGATTTGTGATGTATGGGCTTATCGTCAACAAATGGGGCTCGTCACACCTGCTGAAGGGAATCTCAAATCAATGGAGGCTGTCATGAAAGCATATGCTATAGACAGTAACAATGCGGTAGTACAGTATAGTTTAGCACATAAAAAGACCTGGGGAATGTTCGACTGGGAAGGTGGTGAATCGGGATTTAAAAAATCCATTTCGCTCAATCCCAATAATGCTATGACACATGCAGCGTATTCCCATCTTTTAAATATTCTGGGAAGGCCTGAAGAAGCATTGGAACAGATTGATATAGCTCTCAAGCTTGATCCTATGAATCCTTTTATCATGACATTTAATGCGGTTGACCTTATTATGGCCAGAAAGTATGATGAATCTATCAAAGCATTCAATCCTGCTTTAAGTCTTGAACCAGGATATCCTTTTGCCTTGGCAAACCTGTGGTTTACATTTTATATGGTTGGACGAAATGAAGAAGCATATGCTGCTTTAAAATCATTTTGGAGCATGGTAGATCCTGAATCGGTAAAACCTCTTGAGCAGGGATATTTGAAAAATGGCTTCAAGGGGGCGGTTTTATCCCTGGCTGACAGATTAGCGGAATTATGGACAGAAAATCAGAATCAAATGGTTGCTCCAGTTGCTCCAACTGATATGGCCATGTTTTATTCAGCAGGCCAGGGAACCGATAAATCCATATACTGGCTGGAGCAGGCATACAACTTCAGAGATCCCAATCTGCCATATCTATTATCGCCTGATTACGATAATGTTCGAAATGATCCTCGTTTCAAGGAGATTGCCAAGAAAATGAATCTGCCATACAAATAATTAAGATTAATAACAACACTGTATTCCTCATCTCGAAGCAGCAAAAAAGGCTGTTGCGGGGCGGAAATTCTGAAGGATATTATTACTACCATGTTGTTGTTACCAAATTGAGTAGATAATGATAAAATAAGTCAATCAAATAAATTTGAAGATACAATGAAAAAAAACACTATTAACCGCAGGAACTTTATTACAAAAACCTCAATTGCAGCCGCTGGCATATCACTTGGATTGAACACTAAAACAGCAAAGGGTACACTTTTACCAGGGCCAAACGATAAAATCCGTGTCGGCTTTATTGGAGTAGGTAACCGGGGATCACAGTTGCTCAGACTGTTTATGGCGCAGCCCGACTGTGAGGTAGCCGCTCTTTGTGACCTTTATGAACCTTATCTTTTAAGAGATTACGCAAAAGTCGATAAACGCTATACTGAAGGTTTCCTCGGTAAAGACGGCCGCATCCCAAAAATGGGCGAGAGATTTAATGGTGAGGTAACACTCTATAATGATTACCGTAAGCTTCTTGAAGATAAAACCATTGATGCGGTTTGTATCGCTACACCCGATCACTGGCATGCCTTGCAGACTATTGATGCGATGAAGGCAGGCAAGGATGTTTATGTTGAAAAGCCCCTTACAGCAACCATTTATGAGGGCCGTGCTATGGTCAATGCACAGATCGCCAGCGGACGTGTTGCAGCAGTGGGATTAAACCGGAGAGGCAATCTGGTATATCAGAAATTATCAAAAATAATGGAGACGGGTAAGCTTGGAAAATTGACCATAGGAAGAGCATCCCATGTTAATAATATGTATCCCAACGGCATCGGGAAAATGAATCCGGAAGCTCCTCCAGAAGATTTTAACTGGGATATGTGGCTTGGGCCAAGAGCTTTTATTCCATATAGATATAATATTGCACCGTACGCATTCCGCTGGTGGAGTGATTACTCCTCACAAATAGGGAACTGGGGCGTCCACTATATTGATGTTATACGCTGGCTGATGGGAGAAAAGGCACCCTTATCAGTCAGCGCTCATGGAGGTAAATACGTCCTGGATGACGACAGTACTATTCCTGACACCCTGGAGGTGACATTCGAATTTGCTTCAGGATCAATTATCAGATTCAGTGATTATGAAGCTAATAGCGGAGCGGTATTACCTTTCGGAGAAATTGAGATCAGAGGGACAAAAGGGACATTGCTGGCCAATGAAAACGCATATATAATCGTTCCGGCTACCCGTGGCCAATTCCAGACCTGGAATAAACTCATTGAACCTGAAGAATTTGAAAATACAAACCGTATGCTTGATGATGGAAGCAGCGCAGATAGTACTTCAACACTTATAAGGGACTTTCTGGATTGCATAAAGACAAGGCAAACACCTCTCTGTTCGCTTGAGGAAGGACATCGCTCAACCAGTTTCGCCCACCTGGCAAACATAGCAATCGCAGCAAAAACGATATTACTGTGGGACGCTGATAAAGAGCAGATTACTAACAGCAGCGAAGCCAACAAGCTCCTTCATTATGAATACCGGCAACCTTATAAGTTGGAATAGACAGATAACTCATTTGTAATCTGCAATAGTCCCAAAGATATCTGATCTGCGGTCCTTACGCCAGACACCTTTCCAGATTCCCCTTCCGGCATTACCTATCCAGTCCCATGGAGGATTGAAATTCAGGTCAATATCGGCAGAAAGCAGAGTTCCCTGAATACCGCTTTCCTGAAGAATCTCACCTGCCGGATTAACAATTACACTGTGTCCATCATAGATTGAGGTAACGAAATAGACTCCATTGTCAATAGCACGGCTCTGCGCAGTTATCTTCCAGGATTCTGCACCTCTGACGTCCCCCCATATAGGGCAGAATAGTATCTCAGCTCCTTTCAGCGCAAGAATCCTTGAAATTTCAGGGAAAACACTATCCCAGCATATCAGAATGCCTATCTTGCCAAAGTCAGTTTCAAAAACGGGAAGTGAATCTCCGGGTACTGCACCCTGTTCTGATTCGGAATCTGGCAGCTGAACTTTTTTATAAACTGCCTGTATCTTTCCATTCCTGTCATAAAGGACTGCAATATTGTAAAGTGTGTCACCTGTCCAGTTGTAAAGGCCCGATACTATGTACATTCCGTATTGTTTTGCCTTCGAGGCCATCATAGCTGAGGCACTTCCTTCAATTGTATTGGCCTCAACCTTTGTCATTCCCAATCCGGTATTGCATGTAGGCCATCCTTCCGGAAGACATACAATCCGGCAGCCTGATGCACCAGCCTGATCCAGCAAATTGCTCATCAGTTTTACATTATCTGAAACAGTCGGTCCAGGTGGGCGGAAATATACAGTGCCAACTGTTATATTTCTTGGCAGATCTTCAGCGCAGTTTTCAAGCGAAATGTCGTCCCACCATACAGTCCCCGTGCTCCAGCGGAATTCAAGCGAGACCTCTGCAGTGGTCGCTTCTTCTATGGCCTTTATTTTATCAGATGCATGAAACCAGCCGTTATTTTCTCCTGTAACATGATAAATGTAATTGTAACCAAGCTGATCGCTACCTTTGAACCATTTTACTCTGATGAGTATGCTTTTATCTGTTGATCTGACACCCTCAGCCCGGAATCTGGCAGTGAACAGGTAGGACTGCCCCCCGTTTATTCCAACTATTTGGGTCGCTCTACCATGACATTTAGGATTCAGACTCACCATTTTGAGGGCATGACTTCCTTCATAACTAATTCTGCTGTCTATATTTGTAGTTGATTCCATTGAGGATATCGGACCTTTAATCAGCCAGTTAAGGGGAGCTGAAGAAGAGGCTTCAAAGCCAGGATTCATTATAAGATTAGGTGGTCCCGGAGCACTCGGAAGCAATAATACTGAAGAAAGGCTAAATATGACCAAAGTAAAAACTACTGATTTTTTCATTTTACTTGATTTTCAGTAAGAAACATCCTTCAAAAATATTACAAATAAAGATATTCATTCATATTAACACAATGTCCTGATTAGAATAGTAGAATTGTTACCATGATTAACCTGAAGTATAACACAGACAAGCTCTGAAAGAGCCAAATGTGAATAACCCCCGGTGTCAACCGGGGGTAAGCAACTACCCAAAAAACTCCAGCTCTGAAGGAGCTGAATATTAAGGTAATGAAAGTATCTTTCCTCAATCCTGACGCTGTATTCTATAAGCAGATTACATAACTATTTTCCCTCACAATATCACGCCCCTTCAGGGCTTGCCATCTTTATTGTGTAATTTGCCCCCGGTTGACACCGGGGGTTATTCAAATGAAGCCACATTCGTGGCTCTTTATTCTGTCAATCCAGAATCCTTTCAGGATCTGATAAAATCATACATGAATATCAACAAGTCAGTTGACCTGAAAATTTTACTGCAGAAGTGTGATAAATTAGGGAGAGCCTCATTATAGTTCTCAACTGATATCCGATTTTGGAATAATTTTGGGGTATATCCAACTGACCTTCACTTGACTTTGGTATCAAAATGGCGTAAATTTGTTTATACATACTATTAACCTTAATGTTCTCAAATGTCAATCTGGTCAACCGAACTAAAAGAACTTGAGAGACTTAATGAGTCTCTTACCGGTCATTTTCCCGAGCTTGAAAAGGAAACAGGACAACTTCTGAAAACAGGGGATGAGAATGTAGCAATGTTATATTCAAGAAGATGTCTTGAGGTGATTGTTACCGATCTGTGTGAAACTGAATTGAAAAGACCCCGGAAAACAGAGCCTTTGAAAGGGATTATTGATAAACTTAACAAGGAAGAAAAAGTACCATCATATATTATAACCTCGATGCATGGTCTCAACAGTTTATCAACGTACGGCGCCCACCCGAAGGATTTTGATCCTGATCAGGTTAAGCCTGCTTTAAGCAATCTGGCAATAATTATGAAATGGTATCTCAGGTACAAGGGGATTGAGATACTCATTGAACCATCTTCAGTTGAAAAGGAGGCTATAACCGGTGATGGGAAACAGATAACAGACGCCACTAAACTTCAAAAATCAGTTGCCATACTTCCATTCATTAACGACAGTCCCGACCAGGAGAACACCTATTTCATCAATGGAGTGATGGAGGAGATACTGAACAACCTTCAAAGGATCAAAGATTTAAGGGTTATATCCCGTACATCGGCCGAGCAATACCGGGAGAGCAAAAAGTCAGTCCCTGAGATAGCCGAAGAGCTTGGCGTAAACTATATTGTGGAGGGCAGCGGACAGAAATACGGCACTGCCTTCAGGCTGAGGACACAGTTAATTATGGCAGAGCATGAGACACATCTCTGGGGGGAGTCATTCCAGCAAAAAATCACCGATGTGGAAGATATTTTCAATATCCAGATACAGATTGCGAAATCAATAGCTGCTGAATTAAAAGCGGTCATAGCTCCTGAAGAGAAACAGCTTATTGAGAAAATACCCACTGCAGATCTGGAAGCCTACGATGCCTACTTAAAGGGCTACCATTACTGGGATGATCTCAGCCTGGAATCCCTCAACAAGGCCCTGGAATACCTGAACCTGGCCATTGAAAAGGATCCTGACTTTGCCCCTCCCTATGCCGGTATCGCACAGGTCTGGGTTGGATTAGCGCAGACGGGATTTGCAGCACCCGAAGTAGCAGGACCGAAAATCTACGAAAACATTAATAAAGCCCTGGAACTTGACCCGGATTTTACCGACTCCCACTTTGTCAATGGCATCATTGCAGTGTGGACTGAATGGGACTGGGAAAAGGGCGAGAAGGAGTTTTTGAAGGCCCTTGAACTAAATCCGAACGATGTGATGTCAAGGATCTATTATGCACATCTCTTAGTGATCCTGAAAAGATACGACGAGGCACATTTTCATTCACAGATGGCGTTTGAATTGGATCCCATGAACCCTTTGGTAATGACATTAAGTGCAAACGTGGATTATAATGGTAGAATCCAACAGTCATTGGAAAAAATCAAAAAAACTCTTGAAATAGATCCGGAGAACCATTTTGCATTGCTCTCCTTCGCGGACGCTTCTTATTTTAATGGTGATTATAAGAATTCTATCGAAACAGAGCTTAAAACCTGGCCAGGATTAGATGATGAAGCCAGGGAGGACATAATGGCCGTATTCAAGGATAAGGGCTATGTAGAGGCAATTAATACATTGCTTACCTATGCGGAAGAATATGCCAGGACAAATTATATGGGCCCTATAATAATGGGTAAATATTATTACAGAGTAGGTAACCTGGATAAAGCAATCGAATATTACATAAAAGGATATGAAATACATGACCCAATGATGCCCTATTTTACATGTCCAATGTATGGTTTTGACGATATAAGGGATGACCCAAGGATCATTCCCATTGTTGAGAAAATGAATCTTCCTTTTACGGCACCTAATTGAGAAATAGTCTTCTGATTATTCGATTAATTACGAAACTTGATCTCAGCGGTATTTCCTGAGTCAATTATTAAGCATTTTTAACCCTAAAGTCTTTATATATAACCCCTTAAACCCTTCAACTTTTAAGCCTTTCAACCCTTCAGCCCTTTTAATAACCCACCCCTACCCCTCCCGGGAGGGGAACCTTAAAACTTCTGACTTCTGACTTCTTTCTTTTGTCTTTTATCTAATAATTTTCTATATTTGATATTGTGTTTCCTAATGTGCTAGTAAACTTAATATTATGTTAGTAAGAACATTTGCCAGTGCCGTTGCAGGCATTGATGCCGTTACAGTAACAATTGAGGTCAATGTATCCCGGGGTGTACGGTTTTTTCTTGTGGGTCTTCCCGATGTTGCAGTAAAAGAGAGTCAGCAACGAATTGAATCAGCTTTACGGACGCTGGGATTCCACTGGCCCGGCAAGCAGGTTGTCATAAATATGGCTCCTGCTGATATCCGTAAGGAGGGTTCTTCATATGATCTGCCCCTGGCAATAGGGATATTGGCTGCTGATGAAAAGATTGTCAGGGGTGAGCTTGAGTCGTATATTATTATGGGTGAGTTATCATTAGATGGCACCCTTCAGCCGGTAAGGGGTGTTCTTCCGATAGCTCTGAGAGCCAGGGAAGAGGGTTTCAAGGGAGTGGTGGTGCCATTAAAGAATGCTCGGGAAGCTGCAGTCGTCGTCGGTCTGGATGTTTATGGTCTGGAAAAGCTTGGTGATGTGGTTGATTTCTTTAATACTGCGAGAAAGTTCACTCCTGTCAAGGTTGACCTGATGGAGATTTTCAACAGTGAAGCAAACAAGTATGATATTGATTTTTCAGATGTTCGCGGACAGGAAAATGTCAAAAGGGCACTGGAAGTTGCTGCAGCCGGAGGACATAACATTATTATGATCGGTCCTCCGGGGGCCGGTAAGACGATGTTAGCCAAAAGGGTACCGACTATAATTCCACCTCTAACTCTGGAGGAGGCTCTTGAGACAACTAAAATACATTCGGTAGCAGGAAAGATAGATGATCATACTGCACTAATGACAAAAAGACCTTTCAGGTCACCTCATCATACAATATCCGATGTGGCCCTGGTAGGAGGAGGGACTTTCCCTCAACCAGGTGAAATTTCACTGGGTCATAACGGAGTGTTGTTCCTGGATGAACTGCCGGAATTTAAGCGCACAGTGCTGGAAGTGATGAGGCAGCCTCTTGAGGACAGGGTTATTACAATTTCGAGGGCAAAAACAACAGTTGATTATCCGGCCAGTTTTATGCTTGTGGCATCCATGAATCCCTGTCCCTGCGGATTTCATAATCACCCTGAAAAAGACTGTGTATGCTCACCGGGAATGGTGCAGAAATATCTAAACAGGATATCGGGCCCGCTCCTCGACCGTATTGATATACATATTGAGGTAGTCCCGGTTAATTATGATAAACTATCCGATTCGGGAAAGACTGAACCTTCAAAAGTAGTTCGTGACAGGGTTGTAAGAGCAAGAGCTGTTCAGGCAAAAAGGTTTGAGTCGGTAAGAGGGATCTATTCGAATTCACAGATGACATCGTCGATGCAGCGCAAATACTGCCAGCTCGATGAAACAGGAGGGAAACTGCTGAAGACAGCCATGGAACTGAGAGGCCTTTCGGCCAGGGCTTACGACAGGATACTGAAGGTGGCCCGTACTATAGCTGATCTGGCAGAATCAGAAAATATTACTGCCGAACATATATCCGAAGCAATAAACTACCGGAACCTCGACAGGGAAGGATGGGCAGGATGAGCTCGGCTTCGCTCGCTCTGTTGGGAGTTAAAAGAACTAACCAAAGTATTAATTTTTTAAGTAACCTGAAATCCTGAAAAACCTTTATGTATATATACTTGAATGTTCAGATGACTCATTATACGTTGGAGTAACGAATGATGTAGGTAGAAGATTTATTGAGCATATAACAGGGCTGCATGAGAAATCATATACTTTTAGTCGAAGACCATTAAAACTTGTTTTTTGTAAACAATTCAAAAGTCCGATTAAAGCTATTAAGTATGAAAAGCAATTAAAAGGATGGTCAAGGGCTAAAAAGTTGGCATTGATTAATAATGATCTTAAATTATTACATGAGTTATCAGAATGTAAAAATCAAACCAGTCATAAATTTTACACCGAGTCAGGGTGAGCGAAGTCGAACCATGACTCGGTTAACTACCGGAACCTCGACAGGGAAGGATGGGCAGGATAAGATAATTCCAATGCTTTCGTTTTTTATTAAAGTAGCAAGGCTGCGGCTCCAATCAGTCCTGCATCACTGCCTAATCCAGACTCAATAATATCGATCCTGTCATGGATCATGTCGCGGGCAAGGCTGCTAAACTTGCTTCTGATACGGTTAAGGTACAGTTCGCCCCAACAGAGAAGTCCTCCCCCAAGTATCACGGCAGGAGGATTGAAAACCTGGAAAATATTGTAAATGCCTATTCCAATGTAATCGGCACAGTCAAGAATAACAGCCCTGGAGATGGGATCACCGGAATCAAGCCCTTTTTTTATCAGTTTACCGTCAACGTTGTTGAAATTAAAATCCTCAGGCAGAGGTAATGTGGTTTTTATTCCTTCTTCAAGCTTTCTTCTGAAAAGGTAGGGAAGGGCAAGGCCACAAGCACAGGCCATAAGGCATCCTTTATTTCCGCAGGTGCATACTAAACTACTTTCGGGATTAACAATTGTATGACCGAATTCTCCGGCTGTGCCGGTAATTCCACGATATAGTTTCCCGTTAAGAATTATGCCTGCCCCTATTCCTGAACTGATCGTAAGAAAAATAAGACTTTCATATCCTCTGCCGGCCCCGTATTTAAATTCCCCGAAAGCCTGAGCATTGGCATCATTATCAAGTAATACCGGTACTCTGAAGTTTTCCTGAACTGCCTGCCTCAGAGGATAGTTTTTAAATCCTTTCAGATTTGAAGTTGTTATGATAATACCGTCTTTATAACGTACATGTCCCGGAAAACCTATACCAATACCATGTAGATCTGATTCCTGAAGTCTTTTTCTTTGCAAAAGGTAGTTGATAAGCCATGCGACCTGTTCCACTAACTCGTGTTCCGTTTTATCAACATGATCAAATACCGTAATCTTATCATGAATGGCACCATGCCGGCCAATGAGTCCGGCTGATAATTTTGTGCCTCCGATATCTATTCCGCAAAGGAATTTTTCCATGTTTATTTTAGTATTTGCTCTGTTCGTGCAATTATATCGTCCTGCGTGTCAGGAGATAATGTAGTAAAAAAAGCAGAATATCCGGCAACACGGACTACCATGTCCCTGTATTTCTCAGGATGTTTTTTAGCTGCCAGAAGTGTTTGCCTCGAAACAATATTATATTGCACATGCCAGCCTTTCAATGCAGAGAAAAAGGTTCTGATGATTGAAATGAGTTTCATTTTGTCTGTATCTTCTGAGATAACTGATGGAGAGAGTTTCTGATTAAGCAGGACACCTCCCAGAATCTTTTCAGTCGGCAGTTTGGAGACAGACTTAAAGACTGCTGTTGGTCCCAGGACATCTGTTCCGGAAGAGGGTGAGCTCCCTTCAGCAAGCGGTGTGAAAGCCTTCCTGCCATCGGGTGTTGCAGGGACCACTGAACCTGAAGGGACATTGGCTGAGATGCTGGATGTACCTGCATAATATCTGCAACCGGCCGGACCTCTTCCCATCCGGGTTGTATGGTACTTGGGAAGCTCATTTATATATACCATATATGCTTCCCTGAGAAGCAGATCAACATAATCCTCATCATTTCCGTATTTGGGTGCATAATTCAGGAGTAGCTGGCGAATCCTTTCCCCATCCTGCCCTTCAAAATTATTTTTCAGATATTTCATCAGATCTTTCCTGCTGATCTTTTCCTCTTCAAAGACAAGTTTTTTAACAGCTGCAAGGGAATTACCAAGATTGGCTATACCAACCTGAAGGCCTGAAATAAAATCATACACTGATCCACCTTCCTTGATAGTCCTGCCACGCCCGATGCAATCATCAACAAAAGCCGAACAAAGAATGTCAGGGACAAGCTCTTCGAGAGCGATATCTGCTGCTGTATCGATTTCGACGGATGCTCTGGTATAAAATTCTACCTGATGTTTCCAGGCATTCATAAGGTCATTGTAATCGACAAAATCTTCAAAATTGCCTGTCCCGCTGTGAAAGGTTTTTCCCGACATTGTATCGAGTCCATTGTTCATTGCAGCCAGAAAGACTCGCATGAAATTCAGGAAGCTCATACCTGTGCAACGGTATCCCCATTTGCCCGGAACAGCAATTTCAATACAACCTATTGCTGAATAATTATATGCATCCTCTTTACTTACACCCAGTTCAATAAGCGAGGGTATTACTATTTCGTCGTTGTTAAAGGCAGGCATCCCGAATCCTTTCTCAATAACCTTTACACATTCCATCATAAATTCATCACTGATATTTTTATGGAATCTGACAGAAAGATTTGGCTGGGTCAGTTTCATCATCCCCACAGAACGGAGTATCAGAAAACTCAGTTCGTTAACGGCATCCTTACCGTCAACAGTCTGGCCGCCTATAGTAACATTCTGGTAAAGAGGACCTCCTGCTGAATAGCGTGTATGTGACCATGGGCGTATTTTATTGACAGACAGAAGTTTTAACCATGTGTTCTCAAGAAGCTCCATTACAAAATCATCAGTGATCTTGCCCTCGATGATGTCATTTTTGTAAAAGTTGTAAAGATACTGGTCCATTCGACCCAGTGAGACAGAGTGCCCGTTACTTTCGATCTGGAGAACCAGTTGTACAAACAATGTAAGCTGTATTGCCTGATAGAAATCTTCCGGAGGATTATCCGTAAGATGCCCGCAGTTTTCGCTGATCTTTAGAAGTTCTGATTTTCTTTCAGGATCCGTCTCAGATTGAAACAATTCATAAGCAAGCTTCTCATATCTTTTAATAAACATCTGAAATGATCTGATGCCGGTTTCCAGGGCCTTGTAGAAATCTTGTTTTCTCGAATATTCAGGATCAGTCTCTTTAAGTGTTTGCATTATAATGACTACCTGTTCAAGATATCCACGAAGGCCGATCTGCAATATTCTTTCGAGATTAACGGCAATATGAGCATCTCCCGATGTAAGGTTACCTTCCGCCCTGATTATTCCCGATTCATGGATTTCCCTGTTTAAATCAGACATTAAAGAATAACCTCTTTCAATCACGGTTTTGCCTTGCCACCATTTGCAGATCTCCCTTAATTCCTGTTTTTGTTGTTCATTAATGAAGAATGCATCACCGGGTCGCTTGTCAAATTCATCAAGTTCATCAAGGATCCACCTGACCACATATTCCGGAAAGATGGGAGCAGCCCTGAGCTTTGATGACTGATTACCGACGATGAGTTCACCATCATTGATAAATATTGTCATTTCCTGTAAGGTCTTGTCCAGAGCTTTAGCTCGTCTGATTATTACAGGTAAAGATTCATTCTCATGATAAACCCTGGTATAGATCTTTGCTCTTTCGGTGCAAACCGTGGGCACCGCAGCAAGTATATTTTCCTTTAGCTTTGCTATCCGCTTCGTAATAAGGAAACTTTTTGTTTCTGATAACATATCATTCTACAATTTTAGCAACAAGTCCCTTTTCACAGGCATAATCAACAAAAGGTTCGAGATCAGATTTATTTATACTTTTATGTTTTTTATACTCATACTCAATACCAAGCAATCTGTATTTTTCTGCTCCGAGATTATGGAAGGGAATAAAATGAATTTCCTGGATGTTGTATAGTCCGGAGGTAAAGTCAATAATAGAATATATCTCCTGTTCAGAATAATTAAAAAGCGGAATGACAGGCACACGGATAATAAATCCGGCTTCTGTTTCATTCAGCTTCTTGATATTATCCATTACCAGCCGGGCTTCACCTCCGGTAAAACGTCTGAATTTCTCTGAATCAGTATGCTTCAGATCGGCCAGAAACATATCTATAATGCCAGTATATTCTTCAATTATTTTCCATTCTACATGAAGTGATGTTTCAATGGAGATATGAATGCCGAGATTTTTAAGCTTAATTATTAATTCTCTTAAATCCGGTCCCTGTGAGAACGGTTCTCCTCCTGTAAGGGTTACACCCCCTTTACAGTAGTAGAAAAATGGAATGTCTTTTTCGACTTCATGAATAATTTGTTCAACACTTTTCATTTCTCCGTTCACGACAAGTGCTTTGGAAGGACATATTTCAGAATATTTGGTGACGTCGGATACTAAATTTCGGTTAATTACCGGGTTACCATTGTTCATGTGTATTACACCACTATCAATATTTGCACAATCTCCAAATCCCCGGCATAACCTCTTATCGTACATAAGTGAAGGTGAATGATCCTGACTTTCGGGATTATTACACCACTGGCATCGCAGAGGGCAACCTTTGAAAAAAATGTTGGTTCGTATTCCTTCTCCGTCATGAATTGAGTATCTCTGTATATTAAAGGTAGTCAGCATAATGATTATAGCTCAACTCCTGAACGCACCAGTGGTAAATGTTAGTAATCTGCAAATTAAGCGAAAATGAGCTTAGTTACCTATGAAAAATGACATTTATTAATGTTCAACCTTTAAGATGGCAGGTTGTGAGTGGCAAATGACATCAATGAGGTTCTGAACCAGGCAGACTGATATTATCAACTATTTTTTGAATTTCCAGCCGGCGTGTTGTAATTTCATCAATCAGGGGCTTATTTATGACTGATTTCCACCAGTAACGAATTCTATTAAATCTCTCCTTTACGATTTCCTGATAAAATAATACAAGATATCCTGTAACGGGAACAAACAGTCCAAGTAGCAATCCCATCCAGCCTGCAAAAACAGCAGCCAATATCAGTATAACCGGGAAGTAGATCAGGTAAAGGAGGGTTCCTGAGCTGATATAAACGGAGCTGTAAAATCTCAAATCTTTAATGAGTTTATTGCAGATGGAGCGTGGTATAATAAAGGGTAAAAGGTTACTTATGTAGCCTGCTATAAAGACCGGTAATCCTGCAATTATTGTGAAGTATCTTAGCCAGCCCCAGTCAAGCTTTCTGGCAATATTCTCGTCTGTCAGGTGATTTGAATCAAGGAGGTCAGTATATTCTTTTACTTTTTGCTTTAGTGAAGCAATTGTCTCCTTTGATATGTTGCTTAGATAATTAATCTTTTCACTCACTGATTTCTCAAGTATTCTCCGGTCGTCTGAATCGAATCTCCATTTAAAGAATGGCAGGATCAGATTATTTCTTGTCATGATGAATAATTTTTCTGCAAGCCAGTCATTCGCCGGATCCTCAATAATAATGACTTCTTTGCGAAGACCTGCAGCACATTTTTCATTAAATGCAAGGAGTGCTTTTGCAGGATGTTCTTTATATAAATCTTTAAGTTCTTTAATACTGAAGGGATCATGGAAATTTATCATCACCTCTTTCCTGAACTTTGCAGGATAGGTATAATTTATTCCGACAGGGACTATATGAACATCAAGGCCATATTTTTCTTCAGCTCCAAATGCTAATCTGGCGGTTCCTTTCCTGAGTTTCTGAAGGCGCTTTTCCTGAACACAGGTTCCTTCGGAGAACATTATAAAATTTCCGTTTTTTTTCAGGATATCGTAGATATCGGAAAAAGTTTCGAGATTTTTATGGACATTTTCAAGACCTTCCTCGATCCTGTAAACAGGAGCTACATTCAGTTCATGAAGACAGAAACGGGCAAATGACTTCCTGAACATATCAGCCCTCATAGTGAAATGTATAGGCTGCGGCAGATATGATCCGACCAGTATCCCGTCCATAAAGGAATTCTGGTGATTGCCTACAAAAAGCAGAGGTTTGTCAAGAGGCACTTTTTTCAGGTTCGAATAAAATATGCGGCGGAAAAATACTCTGAAGGTGAATGGCGGAAGTATGTATTTTAAAAATCTGGAAAACATATTTTGAGAATATTCAGGGATTAACTATAAAAATATTTTTGTAAACATTAATACCCCGTGGTTAATATACACACAAATATCTTTTCAGCATTCCCGCAAGTATATTTTTTTTATTGAAAGGATTCATTTATAGATGATTGTGGATATAATTACTTAGTTGTAATGAGTATAAAAGCTTATACGATTTTATAATCATCCTGCTGATTGCGGAAAGTGTAATTAAATATTATGTTTGGATTATTATTGTTTATTGTTATTTTTGGGCAGCTTAACAACCTTCCCGGTAATTAGTTATGGATCTTACACGGAGGATACGCGATCAAATAATGAAGGGACGCCTTATGTTTGTTTACAGGGGTGTAGTGACCAGTGAGAATTCAATTCCACTTCTAATGTTACTTGAAAAGGAGATGGTGGGTTCGGAATTTGGTTTTCTTGGGAGGAAGAGGCTTTTCATGTTTGTACTTGAAAGTCTGCAGAATGTTTCGCGGCACAGTGACAGGAACCAGTATTCAGAAATGTCATTAGTAGTGTACTCAAAAAATAACGGTGGCTATACAGTTACCACAGGAAATGTGATAGGAACAGATCAGATTGATAATCTTAAATCAAGGCTGGATAAAATAAATAATCTGGAAATTAATGATCTAAGAAATGTTTACAGACAGATGCTCAGCACAGCTGAGTTCAGCACAAAAGGAGGTGCAGGTCTGGGCCTGATTGAAATGGCAAAAACCACCGGAAACAAACTCGATTATGATTTTGTAACAGTTGATAAAGATTATTCCTATTTTATTCTGAGCAAGACTGTTGATTCAGTGGGTGCCGGAGTACATGATGGAGAAAGGTCAAATTCTTTTCGCGGTAAAGCAGTCAGGCAGCTTGAAAGGCTTATGGCTGATAATAATGTATGTCTGATATGGTCGGGGCATATTTCGCCCGATGTGGGCAAGGAGGTTTTATCGTTAACAGAGACTAAACTTACTGAAAAGTATACAGTTTCAAATATCAGGAAAAGAGTATTCAGTATCCTGGTTGAGATTCTCGATAATGTTGCAAAATACAGTCCCGGACGTGAACCGGAAGAGCAATTAGGAATGCCTGTGGCAATGATCAGGCATGAAAATAATAATTTCATACTTTCGACAGGTAATCTTATTCCGAATACTCAGGTGGAAGATCTTAAGGAAAAACTTGATACAATAAACAGATATGATAAGGCCGGACTCAAGGAACTTTTTTTGAAATCACTCTCCGACCAGAATATAGGTTCCGACAGCACGGGCAATATGGGATTAATACATATGGCAAGAAAATCGGGGAGTAAATTAAAATATACATTCGAATCAGTTAATGACAAATATTCCTATTTTATCCTTACAGTTAAGGTGATGAGTTATCTTGATTAATCGATTAACCGGAGTGCCAGCTCTTTACCATTCCATTCCGCAAAGCTGCAGTTTTTTACCCAATCGCCGAGGAAAATTATTTCCGGACCTTGTTGTAACTTATAGGTCATTGCAAGATGACGGTGACCATAAATAAAATAATCAATATTGTTATTTTCCAGAATTGATTTGGAATACCTGATCAGGGCCTCCTTTTCTTCACCCAGAAAATCGAGTTTAATACCTTTTCCCAACCGGGAATTTAATGACCATCTATGTCCGATCCTAACTCCGATTGACGGATGGAGTGCGGAATATAATTTGCGCATTGGTTTATTTCTGAATATTGAAAGAAGGATTTTGTAACCTGTATCGTCTGAGCCAAGTCCTTCTCCATGTGCAAGATGAAATGTTATACCGTTAAAAGAAGTTGTAAACGGACCGGTATGAATTGTCATACCGCATTCACCGGAAAGGTAATCGGACACCCACATATCATGGTTTCCTGTAAAGAAATGAACCGGGATACCCGAATCGGTTATTGATGCAATTGTTCCGAGAAATCGTGTAAAGCCACGCGGGACAACATGTTTATATTCCCACCAGAAATCAAATATATCACCAAGCAGATATATTTCACCGGCGTCGTGAGCTATTTCATTGAGCCATCTGACAATTTTTTTCTCCCGTTCAACCGGTACTGAGCCGGCAGTTAATCCAAGGTGGAAGTCGGAAGCAAAGTATATTTTCTCATTGTCATTCAAGACAGAGTTCTAGTTGTTAAATAATTGATCAAGTTTTATCTGTAGTGATCTGCCAAAAAGATTAAATGCGATGATCTGTCCTTTTTTATCGAACAGGTAGTTTGCTGGTAGACTTTTAACATTAAATAGTCTGGCATTTACCGGATTAAGCGGATCATCCTCCCGTGTGTTTATCCATGGTAACTCATCAAATCTGACAGCTCTTTTCCAGTCTTCTTCACTCTGGTCAAGGTTTATCTGATAGATTTCAAAACCATACCGGTTATATCTTCTGTAAAATTCTTTCAATTGAAGATTGTCTGCAATACAATCTTTTGATGTAACTGACCAGAATGTTACAAGCACATACTTTCCTCTCAGGGATGAGAGTGCAATTCTGTTACCGTTAATATCTTTTAAATCGGGATCAAGTTTAGTCTCAGGTATTGTATCAGCCATTTGCTGGATCTGCTGGGTATACATTCTGTTCATTTCCTTGCTAAGGTCACGGGCGAGAGCCTGGACATGTTTTGAGCCGGGATAAAAATGAACCAGCGAATCTGCAACGATTTTCAGATATTGAAGATCGCGGGGCTCATAAAGAACATACATGTCATCATCAATTTTCTGATATAAAGCTTTTATTGAGGCCATGGAACTGATATTCCCTATGATGAATTCGATGTTCTTCTTACGCTGCTCCTTTATCAGGGAGTTAAACTGTGATTCAAGTTCGGGTCCCCTCTCTTCAAATCCGGGTTCCTTTGCAGCTTTTTCATAAATATTTCTTAAAGAATCCAGTTTTCTTTTTGTATCCGCAAGTCTTAGATCAAGCATCTTTACCTGTTCCGAACCTTTGGACCCTGTTATTGAGTAATCTCCGAAAAGTTTGTCCTCTTTAAATTCAAGATTGATCTTTTCTCCGGGTTCAGCAAGAAGGTTAACAAAATCAGAATCTGAATATTCCAGCTGGTAAAAATCCGGTTCAGACGCCCTGACCTTGAATGAGAATTTTCCTTTTTTACTGATTTTAGATGAATCGATTATTACAGGTTTATCTACATCCACCCTGGTAAGATAAATGACTTTCCGGGTAACTTTTTTAATAACTCCTTTTACTGTGAATGTCTTATTATTCTGGCAGCCTGTTATGATTGTAATTGTAATCAGAAATATCAGGAATCTTTTCATTATGAAGACAAGTTACCGGGTTACTAATATATTTCAGCCTATTTGAAGAGTTCAGCAAGTGTTGCTTTCAGTTCGTTTCCCCTCAGGTTTGAGCCAATGATCCGTCCTTCCCTGTCAAGCAGCAGGTTGTAAGGGATGGAGGTTATATTATATAATGGAACAACAGCTGAATTCCAGTATTTAACATCGCTTACATGAATCCATTTATCCAGGTTATCATCCCTTATACCTCTAATCCATGCTTCTTTCGACTTATCAAGAGATACCTGGAAAATCTCGAATCCTTTTTTATAGTACAGATCATAAACTTCAACAAGGTTAGGATTTTCATTTCTGCACGGTGGGCACCATGAGGCCCAGAAATCTAGTAAAACAACCGATCCACGGGTTGATGAGAGCTTTATTGTATCGCCTTCCGGTGAAGGAAGGGATATCTCAGGAGCTTCCATCCCTTCTGCAGAAACCAGAGGTGTTGAGTTTTCATACTCATATCTGGCAGCTAACTCCTGAATTTGTTGGTGGAGTGAGATTACTGGGTCATAATCAGGGTATTGACTATACATGGCGGAGTCAACTTTAATAAAATACCTAAGGTCCTCACCCGGATCAAGCACATAAACATTGGGTGCAACCTGTTGATAGAGAGCCATCAGGCTTACCAGGGAAGAGATGTTATCATCAATGTACTTTTTTGTGTAAGCGTTTATTTCGTCAAGATAATTTTGCGCCAGGCTATTCAGTGAATCAATAACTTCAGGTAGATCAGGATTGTCGATATTTATCCTGTAGATTTCACTCAGGGATTGAAGATCCTCAATGGTTTTTCGGAGTCTCCGGTTGTATTCCACCAGTAATTCTGTTCCAGTAGATCCCGTTACAGATATTGGATAATTCAATGAATCGTAGCTGGCTGATAATTTTATTTTCTCCCCCGGCTCAAAAAGCATTGTGCAAAAGTTATTTTCATTAATTTTGAGCAGGTAAAAAGAGGGTTGTTTTACTACTCTTTGAAAGTTGAAATTTCCATCATTAGATATTATGGCAGAATCGACTGTAATAAGCTCATTTGATTTGAGTTCATCAAGGAAAATATATGTTCCGGGTAATGGATTTTTTAGTGTGCCGGTTAATTGTACTTCTTTGTTTCTGCAACCTGTAAAGGCTATTAAAGTGAATAAAAACAGGATCAGCTTATTATACATTAAGTCAGAAATTGATTGATAAATATTTTAAATATTGAAATGCAAAGTTATTCTTTTTTTTATCCGTCCCTACACAAACAAATTTTTAACATAATTTATAATATTATCATATAAGGAAAATTGATATTAAACATTTTTCATAAGGAAGATATGTTTGCAATGTTTAATAAAAATAGATACCTTAATAAACTTTTTATGTTGGATCAAACAAAATTTTTATGAGTTACATTAAATTCGAGAAGGGGCAGGTTGTCAATCTGGAATATTCACTTACGAGGGAAATTATAAGGACAAACCGGGCAGGATCCTATTCATCATATACAATAATAGGATGTAATACGCGCAAGTATCATGGATTACTTGTATGCCCGGTAGATGAACTCGGGGGGGACAGATATGTTCTTCTGTCATCTCTTGATATTACAGTGGTAAATAATGATAGTTCATTTAATACAGGTATCAGAAAGTACAAGGGCGAATACTTCAGTCCGAAAGGTCATAAATATCTGGAAGATCTGGAGATTGAAACTATCCCTGTCAGGATTTACAGGGTAGGCGGTGTTATTCTGAAGCACGAAAGATTGCTTGTACATTATGAGGAACAATTTCTTTCCAGGGTTACAATAATGGAAGCTTCTGAGCCAATGAAACTCCAGGTAAGGCCATTTCTTGCATTCAGGAATATTCACTCTCTGACATATGCCAATATGGGTGCCAATACAAAAATTGAATTTATTAATAACGGTATCAGGACAAAACTCTATGACGGATTTCCGTATTTGAATTTACAGTTGTCAACCAAAGCTGAGTTTATTCATGTCCCGGACTGGTATCTTGGAGTGGAATATATTGAAGAACAGAAAAGAGGGTATGATTATTCAGAGGATCTTTTTACCCCGGGGTATTTTGAAGTTGAAGCAAGAGAAGGAGATGTAATTGTTTTTTCAGCATCGACAAAAGAGGAAAAGCCATCGGGTCTGAAAACAAAGTTCACCAAGACCGTAACAGGCAAAATACCCAGAAACAGTTTTATTAATTGTCTGAGAAATGCTGCTCAGCAGTTTATCGAAAAAAGACACGGGAAGACTTTCATTATTGCAGGGTATCCATGGTTCGGAGCGTGGGGAAGAGATACTTTTATTGCTCTTCCGGGGCTTGCACTGGCAAGGCATAAGCTTGTGCTTTATCGAGAAGTCCTTGATACACAGGTTGACAGGATGAAAAACGGCTTGTTCCCCAACATGGGAGATGACAGTAATCCTGCCTTTAATTCAGTTGATGCACCGCTTTGGTTTTTCTGGTCGGTGCAGCAGTATCTTGAGAAGGGGGGTACTGATGCATGGGAACGTTACGGAGAGGCTGCGAAATCGGTGCTTTATGCCTATAAGAACGGAACAGCTTTTAATATTCATATGAGAGAAAACGGCCTCATATATGCAGATGCCCCCGGGAAAGCACTCACATGGATGGATGCTGTTGTAAACGGGATTCCGGTAACCCCGCGTAACGGTTATGCAGTTGAGATCAACGCTCTCTGGTATAATGCCATTTGTTTTTCACTTGAGATGGCAAAGGAGGTAAAAGACAAAATATTTATAAAAGATTTTGAGGCATTGCCAGATCTGATATATCAATCTTTCCATGAATTATTCTGTGATCACGAACGCGGTTATCTTGCCGATTATGTCAATGATGAGGAAGGGAAGAATCACTTTGTCAGACCAAATATGGTTATTGCTGTCTCTCTGCCTTATTCGATGCTGAACAAGGAACAAATGCAAAGAGTACTGGAAATTGCAGATAAAGAGCTTGTTACTCCGAGAGGATTAAGGACACTTTCCCCGGGAAACAAATCTTATAAAGGTATTTATATGGGGAACCAGGAAGAACGAGATAAAGCTTATCATCAGGGTACTGTTTGGCCCTGGTTTCTGGGTCCGTTCTGTGAAGGCTGGTTGAGAGTGTATGGCAAACAGGGTGTACATAAGGTAAAGAAAATGATATATGAACTCGAAGATGTAATGAGTGAACACGGGGTTACAACCATCTCCGAGATTTATGACGGAGATCCTCCGCATGATCCCAGGGGAGCTATTAGCCAGGCCTGGAGTATTGGTGAAGTACTGAGGGTGATTGATCTTCTTGAAACAAAATATGCAAATCTTTAAAGAAGCTATGATATGCGTGTATTGATGTTTGGATGGGAATTCCCGCCACATATTTCCGGCGGGTTGGGTACAGCCAGTTATGGTCTTACTAAAGGAATGTCAAAACTGGAGGGCCTGGATGTTATTTTTGTTGTGCCAAAAGCATGGGGAGATGAAGATCAGTCAGGTGTACGACTGATTGGAGCAAATAAGGTGCCTGTAGCATTCAAAACAGTCTATTATAAAGGATTCCGTCGACCAATAGAAAAGATTGAGGTGTCATCAAAAATAGTTCCTTATACCGATCCTGATGATTTCTGGAAAAGAATCAAATCTGATGTGACAGAATACAACCTTTATGTCCAGATAAACAATAAAGGTATGGTCGATTTCTCAGGGAAGTATGACACAACACTTATGGACGAGATATACAAGTATTCAGTTGTTGCATCTGTAATAGCTGAAGAAAATGAATTTGACATAATACATGCACACGACTGGCTTGCATACCCTGCCGGAATAGCCGCAATGAAAGTTTCAGGCAAACCTCTCATAATTCATATCCATGCCACAGATTTCGACAGGAGCGGAGGCAATGTCAATCCTGATGTTTATCATATAGAAAAGAGAGGAATGGATGCAGCCTCTAAGATTATCACAGTCAGCAACAGGACCAGAGATATAGTGGTAAGTAAATATCAAATTGATCCGGACAAGGTGGAGACGGTATATAATGCAGTAGAACCGGTAAGAATATCGGAAGACCTTGTGGTGGAAAAAGGTTTTGATGAAAAGATAGTGACTTTCCTTGGCAGAATAACCCTCCAGAAAGGCCCCGAGTATTTTATAGAAGCTGCTAACAAAGTATTGAAGGTTATGCCTGATGTGCGATTTGTCATGGCAGGATCGGGGGATATGATGGAACGAATGATGAGAAGGGCTGCTTATCTGAAAATAACCGACCGCTTTCATTTTACTGGATTCCTTAAAGGGAAAGACGTTTTTACAATGCTGGTTATGAGTGATGTATATATTATGCCTTCTGTGTCGGAACCATTCGGCATATCACCTCTGGAGGCAATTCAGTCAAACGTACCTGTCATTATCAGCAAACAGTCGGGCGTTGCTGAAATACTCACCCATGCAGTAAAGATTGATTTCTGGGATATTGATGCAATGGCTGATGCTATTTACGGGATCCTTAAATATCCTGCCCTGCCTAAAATGTTCATCAGGAATGGGAAGGAAGAAGTTATAAGACTTAAATGGGATAATTCCGCAAGGCATGTAAAGGATATCTATGAAAGAGTAATAAGGCAATATAAGAATTAAGATATGAGTGCAGTACAGAAAAAAGCAATTTGCTTTTACTTTCAGGTTCATCAGCCTTTCCGGCTAAAACGATACAGGTTCTTTGACCTGGGACATGATCATTATTATTATGATGATTTTTCCAATGAATCCATCATGAGAAAGGTTGCAGAGAATTGTTATCTCCCTGCTAATGAAATTATCCTTGATTTAATCCTGAAGCATAAAGGTAAGTTTAAAGTTACTTTCTCTCTTACAGGATTAGTCATTAACCAGTTCAGACTATATGCCCCTGAAGTGCTGGAATCGTTCAGGAAACTGGCAGAAACCGGAATGGTGGAATTTCTGGCTGAAACAAACTCTCATTCACTTGCATCTCTTAAGAGCAGAACTGAGTTTGAACGACAGATTACTGTACATAAAGAGATGATGAAAGAGTTTCTGGGTGTTGATACAACCTCATTCCGTAATACAGAGATGATTTATTCCGACCAGATTGGTTCGTGGATAGCAGGAATGGGATTTAAATCAGTTTTGACTGAAGGTGCAAAGCATGTACTTGGATGGAAGAGTCCTAATTACTTGTATTGCAATGCATTAAATCCAAGGCTAAAGGTTCTTCTAAGAAACTTTGTGCTGAGTGATGATATTGCTTTCAGATTTTCAAACAGGGAATGGAATGAATGGCCGTTAACAACTGACAAATATGCTTCGTGGCTTAACAAGATTGCATCTAAAAGTGAACTTGTAAATGTTTTTCTTGACTATGAAACCTTTGGAGAACACAGCCATAAAGAGACAGGTATCTTCGATTTTCTTCGTCATCTGCCGGGCTCAATTCTTAAGAAAACGCCATACAGATTTATGACTCCGACAGAAGTGGCCGCAACATTACAGCCTGTAGCTGCTATCAGTGTCCCGTCTCCTATCTCATGGGCCGATGAGGAACGTGATCTTACTGCATGGAATGGTAACGAACTTCAGATTGCTGCACTTGATAAGCTCTATGAACTATCAGACAAGATCGCAACCTGCCCCGATGATCAGATAAAGAAAGACTGGGATTATTTACAATCAAGTGATCATTTTTATTATATGGCTACAAAATTCTTTTCCGATGGTGTTGTACACGCTTATTTTAATCCATATGAAACACCCTATGACGCATTCATGAATTATATGAATATTCTCAGCGATTTTGAAATAAGACTTAACAGGTATTTTATCAACATTGACGAACAACATGAGATTGCCAAACTTAATTTGCTTATAAGAGAAAAAGAACAGATTATTGATCAGCAGACTGCTGAACTCGAGATATTAAAAACTAAAACCAGCAGAGGCAGAACAGGAGTCAGGTCTGCTGGTGAAAAATCGCCTCAAACAGCCACGAAAACAAAAACTAAAAGGACCTCCGCAGCGAAATCGGAAGTGAAAAGTAACAAAAGAAAAAAAACCACACAGGAGAACCCTTTGAATATCGGAAAAAAGGGCAAAAAATAATTATTACCAAATCCAAAAATAAATAAAAATATATAATGAAGGTTGAACTGATTTTTGAAACCAGCTGGGAGGTTTGTAACAAAGTTGGGGGTATACATACAGTTATTTCTACAAAAGTACTGAATATTATCAATGAACTCAGAGATAATTATATACTCATAGGTCCGGATGTATGGAGGGAAGAGGTTACAAATCCGGAGTTTATACCTGATGAATCGCTTTTTAATGAATGGAAAACAATAGCTGCTTCAGAGGGATTAAGAGTTAAGACAGGCAGATGGAACATTGCCGGAAAGCCAATAGTAATTCTAATTGATTTCACACCTTATTTTGGTCAGCAGAATGAGATCTTTGCCCACTTATGGGAAACATACAAGCTCGACAGCATCTCAGGCCAGTGGGATTATGTTGAACCGGCGCTGTTCGGTTATTCAGCAGGAAAGGTAATTGACAGCTTTACTTCATTTTACCATGATAATAATAATATCGTTGCCCAGTTTCATGAGTGGATGACAGGAACCGGCATACTTTACATTGAAGAAAATGCACCATGGATTGCCACTGTGTTCACATCCCACGCTACTGTTCTCGGCCGCTGCATTGCCGGGAACAACAGACCATTGTATGGTAAGATGAAAGAATACAATCCGCAACAAATAGCACGTGAATTCAATATAGTGGCCAAACAGTCGCTTGAAAAGATGACCGCCTCAGTGGCGGATGTTTTTACAACAGTCAGCGAGATAACTTCAAGGGAATGTGCATTCTTCCTTGGCAAGGAAGTGGATATTGTCACACCTAATGGTTTTGAAGACTCATTTGTTCCACACAGCGATATTTTTGAAGAAAAAAGAATCAATGCAAGGGAAAAACTCATTAAGGTGGCCGAATCTGTGCTTGGTTATTCCATTTCTGAAGATTGTATGCTTATAGCTAACAGCGGGAGATACGAGTTCAGGAATAAGGGAGTTGACATCTATATTGATTCTCTTGGTGAACTGAACAGGAATGACACTCTTTCAAAAGAATGTGTGGCCTTTCTCCTGATGCCTGCTTACCACAAAGGACCGCGGCAGGATTTGATAGATTATCTCTATAACAACGGATCAATTAACGGCATTGACAGGTTCCTTACGCACTGTCTTCATTACCCGTTGTCCGATCCGGTACTCCAGAGGATAAATGGGAATGGACTTCTCAATGATCAGGAATCAAAAGTAAAGATCATTTTTGTGCCTTCATATCTGAATGGCTATGACGGCATCTTTAATATGCCTTACTATGATCTGCTGATCGGTTTCGATCTGACCGTTTTTCCTTCTTATTATGAACCCTGGGGCTATACCCCTCTTGAGAGCCTTATGTTTTCAATTCCAACGGTGACTACATCGCTTTCTGGATTCGGGCTATGGGTAAAAACATATTTTAAAGATCCAGGAAACGGAATTGCAATAATAGAGAGAACAGATAATAATGAACAGAAGGTAATAGAAGAAATTAAAAATTTTATCGGGAAGTTTAACGGGCTCACTGATAATGAGATAAAAGAAGCAAGAGAAAAAGCTCATACTATTTCAAGGATAGCAATGTGGGATAGTCTGGTGAAGCATTATTTCAGTGCGTACGAGATTGCCCTTACCCAGAGTATTGAAAGGCGAGAAGAACCCAGGGAGTTTATCACATTTGTTGAGGCTCCAGGTTTGCAGATCCGAAAGCCCCATCAGCTGCCGGTATGGAAGGATATATATGTTCAGAGTGATGTTCCTGAAAAACTGGCATCTCTTAAGGAGCTTGCCGGTAACCTCTGGTGGTCGTGGAATTCGGAGGCTGAAATATTATTTAAACGGATGGATCCGTCGCTTTGGGAGGAGGTCCGGCATAATCCGAAGCTGCTCCTCGAGAAAATTGATTATAAAAGACTCCTTGTGCTTGAAGATGATGATGAGTTTGTTACGGATCTGGATAGTGTTTATAACACTTTCAGAGCATATATGGATCGTCCTGTTGATAAGGAAAAACCTTCAATTGCCTATTTCAGTATGGAGTTCGGGATTCATCCCAGCATGAGATTATATTCGGGGGGGCTTGGTGTTCTGGCAGGCGATTATCTTAAAGAAGCGAGCGATTCAAATTTCAGTCTGACCGCTGTAGGACTTTTATACAGGTATGGTTATTTCCGACAAAAAATAGGGCCCAAAGGAGAACAGATTCCAATATATGAAGCTGAGGAGTTCTCCCATCTGCCTATTAATCCGGTAAAAGGTTCTGACGGCAATCACCTGTACGTAAGTATTGTATGGCCCGGCAGGACAGTTAAGATAAGGGTTTGGGAGGCAATGATTGGGAAGGTCCGACTCTTGCTGCTCGATACTGATTTTGAGGATAACCCGCCCGAGGACCGGTCAGTTACTCATCATCTTTACGGAGGTGATAACGAAAACAGGTTGAAGCAGGAACTGTTGCTCGGTATAGGTGGTATAAGGACTCTTACGACGCTGGGACTGAAACCAGATCTCTATCACAGTAATGAGGGACATTCAGCTTTTATAAGTCTTGAAAGGCTCAGAAGCCTTATTAATGACAAACATCTTACATTTAACCAGGCCCTTGAAGTAATCAGATCTTCCACACTTTTTACTACTCATACGCCGGTTCCTGCCGGACATGATGCGTTTGACGAGGATCTCCTGCGTAAATATATTTCACATTACCACAGCCGCCTGAATATTACATGGGATGAACTAATAGCACTTGGGCGCTGTGAAGGTAATACTGATAAAAAGTTCAATATGAGCTTTCTTGCTGCACGGATGTCACAGGAGTTAAATGGTGTCAGCAAGCTTCATGGTGAAGTAAGCCGGGGCATGTTTAGCAAACTCTGGCCCGGATATCTTAAGGAGGAACTTTATATTGGCCATGTGACCAACGGAGTTCATTATCCAACATGGGTAGCACCGGAATGGAGGGAGGTTTTCAGGGAAATTACCGGGGATATTAATTTTGACCAGACCGACAGGAATATATGGGAAAAGCTCTACAATCTCGATGACAGAAGAGTCTATGAGATAAAAACCAGCCTGAAAAAAAGTCTTTTCAGCCATATCAGAAAAAGGCTACAAACCGATATGATGGAAAAACATGTCAGTCCTCGTACCCTTTTGAATATAAGCAGTCATCTTAATGAAAAAGCTCTGACCATTGGATTTGCCCGTCGTTTTGCAACATATAAAAGGTCTGCGCTCCTTTTCAGGGATCTTGACAGGCTGGCAAAGCTGGTAAATAATCCCGATAAACCTGTGCAGTTTATTTATGCGGGAAAAGCTCATCCCCACGATAGTGGAGGCAACGACCTCCTAAGGAGGATTATAGAGGTATCACAGATGCCAAGATTTGCAGGCAAAGTAATATTTCTCGAGAATTACGATATTGAAATGGCAAAATATCTTGTACGCGGAGTCGATATCTGGCTTAATACGCCAACAAGACCTCTTGAAGCATCAGGCACCAGCGGAGAAAAATGTGTTATGAACGGGACAATCCATTTCAGTGTTCTGGACGGATGGTGGATTGAAGGTTATCGGGCATATGCAGGCTGGGCAATCCCCAAGAAAAGAACATTCACCAATCAGGATCTTCAGGATGATGTAGATGCCGAGACAGTCTATAACATGCTTGAATATGAAATAATACCTGCGTATTATTCATTTAATGAACAGGGTATTCCTGTTGAATGGATAAGCCTTATTAAGAATACGATGGTGAAAATTGCTCCAGAATTTACCATGAAAAGAATGCTCGATGATTATTATGAGAAATACTATTCCAGACTCTGGAACAGGAACAAATATCTGACAGAAAGCGATTTCAGTCAGGCTAAAGCTCTTGCAGACTGGAAACAAAGGATGAGAGAGGAATGGGATAATATTGAAGTTATAAATTATAGTTTTGAACGGCCAGATGAGAATGTTTACAGATCAGGACAGGATTACAAAGCAGAGATAGCACTCGATATAAAAGGAATCCCTAAAGAACATGTAGGAGTAGAATTTATTATTACACACCAGAACCAGCAAGGCGAGTATGAATTTGTTGACAGCCAGGAGTTTAAATTAATCAGTTGTAAAAACGGGAAATGTTTCTACAGGGTTAATCTCGTTCCGGAAAAAGCAGGCACATTCTTTTACGGGATCAGGATCTATCCCAAGCATAAAGATCTTCCTCACAAACAGGATTTTTATCTTCTGCGATGGATTGATTAAAGATCTGTTGCCTTCCTTATAATCTCGCTTTTCAGTACAATAGCTGTTCTTGTAGGCAAATACAGGTACAGATAGAGAGGCTGGCTTATATTGTACCTCTCTGCTTTACGTATTGACATGTAAGTCACATTTCTGTCGATTCTGTTATATCCACCGAAATCAGCATCATCAGTGTCGAGAATAATACGGAATTTACCACTCACAGGGATGCCGTAATCAGTAAAAGAGGCCGAGGGATGGAAGTTAAAGATGAATAATAAACCTGCTCTCATAAAAGCTATAACCTTATCATTATTATTCTCATATATCCTGGTTACAAAAAGATCGTCAAGCAGCCTGAATTCTTTCTGGAGTGTTACCATTTTCCTGTCGAATTCTGCAAGGTAAGAGTACTTAAGGTCCTTATTCCCGACCAGGTGCCACTGTCGCCGGGCATATTTATAACTCCAGTTATTACCTTCACGGGGAAAATCGATCCATTCAGGATGGCCGAATTCATTTCCCATAAAATTCAGATAACCACCTCCGGCTGCGCTGAAAGTTAATAGCCTGATCATTTTATGTAAAGCAATAGCGCGGTCCATTGTAAAGCTATGATGCGCTTTGGTCATACCGGTGTACATTTCGGAATCCAACATTCTGAATATAAGTGTTTTATCTCCTACAAGGGCCTGGTCATGCGATTCGCAATATGAGATAATCTTTTCTTCGGGACGGTGCTGTGTGAGTTCATGAATCAGATGACTCATATCCCAGTTCTCATCAGGAATCTCTTTTACCAGCTTAATCCAGAAATCGGGTACTCCCATCGAAAGTCTGTAATCAAAACCATAACCTTTTGTTGCAGTGTTTGTGGCAAGACCGGGCATACCGCTCATCTCCTCGGCAATTGTCAGTGCTCCCGGTCTGAAAGTATGTATCATCTTATTGGCGAGATAGAGATAAATAAGCGCATCCTCGTCCTGGTTACCATCAAAGTAGTCATTGTAAGAAACGAAGTTTTTTCCAAGCCCGTGATCATAATAAATCATGCTGGTTATACCATCAAACCTGAAACCATCAAATTTATATTCTTCCAGCCAGTATCTGCAATTCGAGAGTAAAAAATGGATTACTTTATCTTTTCCGTAATCAAAACACAGCGAGTCCCATGCTATATGGTTTCGTCTGTGATCTGTATGGAAATATTGCCCGGGAGTACCGTCAAACATCCCAAGTCCTTCATTTACATTTTTAACAGAATGGGAATGGACCAGATCCATAATCACCCTTATTCCGTAACTGTGAGCTTTATCGATCAGTGCCTTGAGATCTTCAGGTGTCCCGAACCTCGATGAGGCTGCAAAAAAACTGGAAACATGATATCCGAATGATCCGTAAAAAGGATGTTCCTGGATAGCCATCAACTGAATGGTATTGTATCCGGCCCTGGCTATGACAGGTAAAATATTGTCAGCAAATTCGCGATAAGTCCCAAGTTTTTCCTGTTCCGTTGCCATGCCCACATGAGCTTCATAAATAACCGGAGCAATATCAGGAACTTTGAATTCTTTGATTTTCCATTTATAGGGATCGGTGGGATCCCATACCTGAGAACAGAAGATTTTGGTCCTGTCATCCTGTACCAACCGGTTGGCATATGAAGGAATGCGTTCTCCTTTTCCACCTTGCCAGTGGACAGAGAGCTTGAACAGATCACCATGGAGCAGAGCGTCAGGCGGAAGATTTATCTCCCAGTCACCATTATCATTAATCCTTTCCAGCATATACTCAGGTTTTTCTTTCCAGCCGGTAAAAGCACCGGTGAGCCAGATACTTTTTGCATTCGGAGCCCACTCTCTGAATGTCCAGCCATTACTGTTGCGGTGAAGGCCATAATGATAATGACCCATCGCGAAATCCCACAGAGTACCTGTTCCCATGAGCTGTTTCTCCCTTAGCGAGCATTTGTTTATACGTTCTTCAATTATACCTATAAAAGGTTGAAGCCATGGATCGGATATGTAGTACTTTACCGGATTCATATCAAAAAGTAATTTGGAGATATTCCTATAAATGTACAAAATCTAATCAATTTAGAATGTTTTTCTCAAGTTTGACAATATTTCATTATCGATTGTCAAAGCATGGCATTTTTATATGGGCAGGTATAATCCGGCCCATATCCTCCTGGAGTGAAATGCAAAACGGGTTTGAGTGATCTGGTTTATAGAGTTATTTGCCCGTTAGCAGGCAATAAGATTAAGATTTTGACTATCTTTAAATATCAATATTCATATCCTGGTAACTCCAAATCAAAATATGTCAATTATGAAACTCGCATATATTGGAACTTATCCCCCCCGGGAATGCGGTATTGGTACCTTTACCATGAATCTATATAAATCTATGGTAATGGACAAAAAAACAGTTAAGGATTCAATTGAAGGATTCGTCATTGCCCTGAACGATCTTGAACAAACCTATGATTATCCTGAAGAAGTAAAACTAACAATTAGACAGGAGCATCAAAGAGATTATTTAGAGGCAGTAAAATTCATAAATCTCAGTGGCGCTGACCTTTGTATACTGGAACATGAATTTGGTATATTTGGCGGACAAAATGGTGTATATATTCTTCCTTTACTTCACCGACTGGAGATTCCCCTGGTTGTCACCCTTCACACAATTATAAAAAATCCCTCTTACAACGAAAAAGCTATATTGGTTGAAATATGCAAAATGGCCAATAAGATAGTAGTAATGAGCCATAAAGCCATTAAGTTTCTAACAACTATCTATAAGGTAGATAAAAGGAAAATTGTATATATTGAACATGGTGTGCCTGATATTCAGTTTAACCAGTACCAATCGAAAAAGGAGTTCAACCTGGGAAATAAGAAGGTCTTAATTACCTTTGGTTTTATAAGCCGAAATAAAGGGATTGAGACGGTAATCAAAGCATTACCAAAAGTTATTGAAAAGTATCCTGAAGTTTTATATATGGTTTTGGGGAAAACTCATCCTAATGTTCTCCGGTATTCCGGCGAAGAATACCGAATTTATCTTAAACGTTTAGTCAAAAGCCTTAACCTGAGCGAACATATTTTTTTCCTGAATGAGTTTATTGATCAAAAAGAATTGTTTAAATATTTATCCGCATCTGATATTTATGTTACACCCTATCTGAATGAAGCTCAGATTACCAGCGGTACACTTTCCTATGCAATAGGGGTGGGTTCAGCTGTTGTTTCAACACCTTACTGGCATGCAACAGAATTACTGGCGGATGGAAGGGGCAAGCTTTTTAAATTTAATGATTCAGATGAACTTTCAAATATTTTAGTTGAATTGTTGGATAAACCGGATGTATTGAAAATGCTCCGAAAAAAAGCATTTAATTATGGCAGAAAAATAACATGGCCCAGGACCGGAGAAAAATATATTGCAGTTGTTAATAAAGTTCTGACCGATAAACCTGTAGTTATTGCCAAAAAAGAAACCATTCTTGATCCGCTTGTCATACCTCCATTTTCGCTGGTTCATATTAAACGATTAACAGATGATACGGGGATCATTCAACATGCAAAATTTGGAATCCCAAATCTGAAAGAAGGATACTGCCTGGACGATAATGCAAGAGCCTTGCTTATGGCACTAATGGCATACAGGCAAAAAAAGGATCTTCTTGCCCTTGAATTAGCACCCATATATTTGAGTTATATTCATTATATGCAAAAAAAAGACGGCACATTCAGGAATTTGCTCAGTTTCAACAGGAACTTTCTCGATGAGGTTGGTTCAGAAGATTCATTCGGAAGAACCATCTGGGCACTTGGTTACTTGATTGGTAATGCACCTAACGATGCTTATTACCAAACCGGCAGACTAATATTCTTTGATGCATCCCAAAATTTTGAGAAACTTCAGTCTATAAGAGGTATTGCTAATACAATGGTAGGTATCAGTTATTACCTCCAGAGTAATCCATCTGATGACTCAATAACCGAAATATTAAGGAATCTTACCTATAAGTTAATCCAACATTATGAAGAAAATAGCTCTCCTAACTGGAAATGGTTTGAACAATTGCTGGCTTATGATAATGGGATGTTACCACTCGCTCTTTTACATTCGGCAGAAATATTTAAAGATTATGAAATAACTGATACTGCTTTGAACAGCATGAACTTTTTAACAGAAACTACACTTAAGGATGGTTATTTTTCAGCTATTGGCAATAAAAAATGGTATAAAAAAGATAGTGAACGTTCCATGTTTGCCCAACAGCCGGTGGATACCCTTGCTATGATCTTAATGTATCATCAGGCTTTTCATCTGACAAAAGATAAAGATTATCTTAATAAATTATTTACTTGCTTCATGTGGTTCCTTGGCGAAAATGATCTTAGAATGAATTTGTTCGATTTTGAAACCAAAGGCTGTTGCGATGGCTTTGAAAGATATGGGGTAAATCGAAACCAGGGTGCCGAAAGTTCACTTGCCTATTTGATCTCTCACTTAACAGTTCTGCAGGCCTTTGAAGAATTTGAAAAATAGATTTAGGACAACTTCAACTGTAGTGTAATGAAAATTATCTATAAAATATGTTAATTAAAAGATATCACAATAATCCAATCCTTACAAAGGATGATGTGCCTTATCCGGTTGCTACCGTACATAATGCAGGTGTTGTAAAATTCAACGACAGGTATATAATGATTTTCCGGTCTCATAAACTTAACGGAAGAAGTATATTGGGCAAAGCAGAAAGTAATGACGGATTTAATTTTAAAGTAGATAAAGAACCTTTCATGGTTCCTGCTACTGAAGGTATATTCAAAGAATATGAGGAGTACGGTATTGAAGACCCAAGGATTATTTTTCTTGATGGTGAATATCTTATAACTTACAGTGCCTATTCCCGGTATGGCGTACGTATTGGCCTTGCTAAAACTAAGGATTTAAAATCCGTTGAACGGTTTTCCCTTATCACTGAAGCTGATTTTCGTAATGTTGTAATCTTTCCTGAGAAGTTTAACGGTTTATACGCACGGCTCGACCGTCCTCATTCTGAAATATCACCCTGGTCAATCTGGATTTCCTATTCTCCCGACCTGAAGTATTGGGGTGATTCAAAACTAATTATGAAGCCTGTTAAGTATCATTGGGATGAAATGAAAATAGGTCCCGGAGCGCCTCCGATTAAAACTGCACGTGGCTGGTTAAACATTTATCACGGTGTATTCTCTACCATGGACGGATGTGTTTACAGACTGGGTGTTGCATTACATAATCTTGAAGATCCTTCGCAAATAATTGCTGTTGGCGATGAATGGATTTTACAACCGGAAGAAGCTTATGAAGTAACTGGTTATGTGCATAATGTAGTGTTCACCTGCGGAACAGTACCCGAAGAAGATGGAAGTATTAAAATCTATTGGGGTGGCGCCGATAAAGTGATGTGTGTGGGCATAGCAAATATAGATGATCTTGTTGATCATTGTTTGAATAACTCAAGAAAAGCATTTTAGTTGTCTGTTATAAGTAATAAAGAAGAACGTCTAACTCCTTCTATGCTTAAATATGAAAATAGCTGTATTATCACCTATTGCATGGCGAACTCCTCCCCGAAAGTATGGACCGTGGGAACAGGTTGCTTCAAATATTGCCGAAGGCCTGCTTGAAAATGGAATAGATGTTACTTTATTTGCTACTGCTGATTCCATAACAAAAGGCAAACTAGAATCTGTGTGTGAACATTCCTATTCAGAACACACAGAGCTTGATCCCAAAGTATGTGAGTGCCTTCATATAAGCAACATGATGGAGAAGGCAGATAAATTCGATTTAATTCATAATAATTATGATTTTCTTCCATTAACTTATTCGCATTTGATAAGAACACCTATGGTAACTACTATTCATGGGTTTTCTTCTCCAAAAATTCTTCCGGTTTATAAAAAGTATAATAGTACTAACACCTACGTTTCTATTAGTAATTCTGATCGTAGCCCTGAGCTTGATTACGCTGCAACAGTTTACAATGGAATTAATACCGATGAATTTACATTCCGTTCCGAGCCAAAAGATTATCTGCTGTTTTTCGGGAGGATTCATCCCGAAAAGGGAACCTCTGAATCCATTCAGATAGCAAAGCAATCTGGAAGAAGATTAATTATTTCCGGTTATATTCAGAATCAGGAATATTTTGACGGTAAGATTAAACCATTCATTAATGATAATGACATTGTATATGTTGGTAATTCCGGACCAAAGGAAAGGGATAAACTACTGGGTGAGGCTTATGCACTTTTACATCCGATTAGTTTTGAGGAACCTTTCGGATTAAGCGTCGTAGAATCAATGCTTTGTGGAACACCAGTTATCGCATTTAACAAAGGCTCCATGCCGGAATTAATCCTTGATGGGAAGACCGGATATTTAATAAATACTACCGACGATGCAGTAGTAGCGGTAAATAATATTAGATCAATTAACAGAGAATATTGCAGGGAGTATGCTGCTTCAAAATTCAGTCGTCAAAAAATGATTGAAGGATATCTGGAGGTTTATAAGAAGATTTTAGAAACAAAAAAGTAGTAGTCATATCAACTGCTGCTGCTATTTTAAGTTCTTAAGTTCATTCAGGAGTTCATCTAAATTAATAGAAGCGTAAGCAGATGCATAGTCTGACATGCCAAAAGGAACAATCAGATTACTATTGTGGATAATAGAACCACAAGAGTAGACAACATTGGGTACATATCCTTCCCTTTCTTCAGCGTTGGGAGCCAATAAAGGTGTCTTTAACCTGCCAATTTCTTTTTCAGGATTATCAAGTTCATATAATGATGCTCCTAATACGTATTCCCTCATGGGTCCTACTCCGTGTGTAATTACCAGCCAACCTTCTTCCGTCTCGATAGGGGAGCCGCAATTTCCAATCTGTACCAGATCCCAGTGAAATTTTGGCTTCTGAATTAGTTTAGCTTCGCGCCAGATATTTATATTATCTGAATAAGCTATATAATTATTCACTCCATCTGTTCTGCACAGCATAGCATATTTCCCTTTGATTTTCCTGGGGAACAATGCCATTCCTTTGTTCCGCGCAATTTCACCATGAATGGGCAAACCTTTGAAATTATAGAAATTTTTAGTCTCGAGTAACCTTGGTAATATTGTTATGCCGTCATAGGCAGTATAGGTAGCAAAGTAGGTTACTTCACCGTTATCATCTGTGAATTTAACAAAACGTGCATCTTCAATGCCATTTCTTTCAGTTTCGGATATTGGAAAAATAACTCTCTCAGAAATTGCCGAATCAAGTGAAAATTCGAGTTCGTAGTGAGATTTCGCCAGCCACATCATTTGATTGATGATTAATTTTCTATTTGGTGAAATTTGATGTGTATCTTCTATCTCTTCTACTGCCCTTTTCAATTCGCCATATGTAAAACTATCACCCAATTTTTCCAATACAAAGATCGGGGAAATTTTATTGTCGAAATCACTCATTTCATCCAGCTTTCTTATAAATGATTTTTTATCGTAAATATGCCTTTTTATTCGCTCTGCTTCTGCCAGCATTTTGCCTACAGGTTCAATAATCAGGTTACTGTTTTTATCAATAATGCCTGAACGAAAAACAATAGACGAAATATGCCCTTCACCGGTTGCCCTGAAGCTAAAAATCAATCTTTTCTCATCCGGTCCTAATTCTGACTGATCCGGATCTTCCACGATGGACGGATTAAAAAAAGCTGCCGATTCGATGGAATATTCCCTTGTGAAATATGAACCTATAAGTGCTTTTCGCGATTGATTAAATTCGTTTTGTTTTATTTTCATCTCTTTGAATAGGTTATCCAATTTATTTAAATGCGTTTCAAATATCATTGAGATATTTCTATGACGTTTGGAATAACCTCTGAGCACCTGACTTAATGCTATATTTACCTCGCTATCGGACATAGACAACACACTCTGGATAATATCCTTACTTCTTTCATTGGTAGTATAATTGAAGCGGGCGATTACCCTGCTGGGATCAGGAAAAAATCTGCTTTTCTTTCTGGTAACAGGAATTTGCATAGTTATCTGGTTTTATTATAAATTAATATGACTATCGGTAATCAATAACAAAAATAAACTAGTGCTTGAAAATCAATTATTTGCCCCAACCCTAAAGGGAGTAATTGATTTTGGCTGCGCCGAGCTCCTCCGCTTCGCGGAGTCGGTTCTTCGCACCCTTTAGGGTCAGGGGCTAACGAAGAAAATCAATAAAATTATGTTATTGATTCCAAGTACTCATATAAATTAATTTATAAATGTAGTATATTCAGAGAAAGTAATTAAGAAAGCTTTGAGTAATTGAACTTGTTTTTCAACTTAATATAGCAAAATAATAAATTTATATCTTAACTTAAGTTAGATACAAAAGATGTTCTGTTATGGTATATTATTTTTCAAGGGCTTTGCTAATTTTAAAGGCATAATTTAAAGAAATGGTCATTTATTATGGGTATGAAAACCTGAAATTCGTCAGGCCTGTTGTTACTCTGGGCATCTTTGACGGTGTACACAGGGGGCACAGAGCTCTTATGGATTATGTTGTATCGCGTGCAAAAGAAACTAAAGGCGATTCTGTCGTCATAACCCTCTCCCCTCATCCAAGACTGGTATTAACAGAAGCGAATGAGGAAATTGCCTACCTGACGACACTTGAAGAAAAGATTAAACTGCTTGGTGAAACAGACATTAACCATCTGGTCATTATTGAATTCACGAGTGAATTCAGTAATATCAGTGCCTGTGATTTTGTTCAAAACGTGCTTGTGGAGAAGCTCAGTACCAACCATCTTATTATTGGGTATGACCACCACTTCGGCAGACATGCGGAAGGGAATTATGATACTATTAAGCAATGTGCTGAGTCGCTTGATTTAAAAGTTGAAAATATTGAAGGTATCAGCTCAGTCAGTGGTATAATAAGTTCAACAGCTATCCGTGAAGCGTTACTTGGTGGCAGGCTTGAAGAGGCAAACAATTCTCTCGGGTATGATTACTCTTTGAAAGGGATAATCGTTGAAGGCCGCCGGCTGGGACGATCGATCGGATTTCCTACTGCCAACGTTAAACCGGTCGATGAGCATAAACTGATTCCCTGTAACGGAGTTTATGCTGTTATGGTTCAGCTTGATGGTAATTGGTTGCCGGGGGTTCTGAGTATTGGATTTAATCCGACTGTTAATAAAAGGATTAAGTCAAGAACCATCGAAGTTCATGTTTTCGATTTTGAGAAAGAGATATATGGTGCGGAGATCACTGTGGCTTTCCGGTACAGACTCAGGGATGAGGCCAGGTTTGAGACTATCGGACAACTTGTGCATCAGATGGAGCTCGACAGACAACAGGCCATGCGATTGTTATCCTGAATCCTAACTCTTGTTTTTTTATTATCTTTGGGTTCGGAATAAACGTTTTTATATTATTTATTAATGATGAATTTAGTTGTTGATACAATGCAATACAAAGTAAAGGATATTTCTCTCGCCGGTTTTGGCAGGAAAGAGATTGAAATTGCTGAAAAAGAGATGCCGGGTGTACTGGCACTAAGGAAGAAATATTCTTCCGCTAAACCTTTGCTTGGAGCAAGGATAACCGGTTCGCTCCACATGACTGTTCAAACCGCTGTTCTGATAGAGACCCTTAAGGAACTTGGTGCAGAGATGCGATGGGCAAGCTGTAATATTTTTTCAACACAGGACCATGCGGCAGCAGCAATAGCTGAAATGGGTATTCCGGTATTCGCATGGAAAGGGGAAACTCTTGAGGAATACTGGTGGTGTACAGCACAGGCTCTTTCGTATCCCGGTGGTAAAGGTCCTAACCTTATTGTTGATGACGGGGGTGATGCTTCATTGCTGTTGCATCTTGGATACAAAGCTGAGAATGATCCCGGAATACTTGATAAGAAGCCTGCAAACAGAGAAGAAGCAGCCATTCTTTCAACTCTGAAAGATCTCCTTACTAAAGATCCTGGTAAATGGCATCGTGCTGTCAGTGAGATGAAGGGTATATCGGAAGAGACCACTACAGGAGTTAACAGGTTATATCAGATGCTGGAGAAAGGTGAATTACTTGTTCCTGCAATAAACGTTAATGATTCTGTAACGAAATCAAAATTTGATAACCTTTACGGATGTCGTGAATCGCTTGCCGATGGTCTCAAGAGGGCAACCAATGTGATGATTGCAGGCAAGGTGGTTGTTGTATGCGGATATGGCGATGTGGGCAAAGGATGTGCGAAATCAATGAGAGCATACGGAGCCAGAGTGATAGTTACCGAGATTGATCCTATCTGTGCACTGCAGGCTGCAATGGAGGGTTTTGAAGTCAAGCCTGCCGAATATGCTCTTGATGAAGGAAATATCTTTGTGACAGCTACAGGTAACAGGGATGTTATCACTATCGATCATATGATAAAGATGAAAGACCAGTCGATTGTGTGTAATATCGGCCATTTCGACAATGAGATTCAGGTCGACAAACTGAACGCACTCGAGGGTATAGAGAAGATAAATATCAAACCTCAGGTTGATACATATATTTTTCCCGACGGACACGCTATCTTCCTTCTTGCTGAAGGAAGACTTGTTAATCTGGGGTGTGCAGCCGGGCACCCTTCATTTGTAATGAGTAATTCATTCAGTAACCAGGTACTTGCTCAGATCGACCTCTGGACAAACAATTATGAAATTGGTGTCTACAGGCTTCCAAAACAGCTCGATGAGGAGGTCGCAAGACTTCATCTGGAAAAACTTGGAGTACAGCTTACCACACTTACGACGGAACAGGCAAAATATATAGGTGTTCCAAAGGAGGGCCCCTTCAAACCGGACCATTACAGGTACTAGGATTTACTTATTCCAGACCCTGATAAGCCTGCCGTCAAAAGAGGTTTTATAATTCTTCAGGGGATATCTCCCTATTCCTGAAGATGGTGTGCCGGACACCAGAAGTTCATAGATTGTTCCACATTTCGGACATACGGCCTGTGTAAAGTCAACTTTAACCTTAATGCTCAGCCCGTTAACCGCATAATCATGAGGACATGTGCGGTCGTAAGCATAATAAGCATCAGGCCCGCTGAAAAGAATTATGCCATTTCCATCAAATCCGGCAGCACGATACCCTAAATTATTGGTACTGGCATCAATTGTATCGGAACCACCTATAGCAGTCAGGTTAACAAACTGCGGATCATAAAGATCGATAGTGAAGTCAACATAAACGTCCGGAATTACATCATAGGAATTCTTTCTGCAGGAAGAGAATGAAAATACAATTATGGTTGTAATTAAAAAAAATCTTATTTTTAAAACCTTGTACATTGATACCGGACCTGGATGCAAAAATAACATTAACAACGTGAATTTAAACGCCATAAGAAGATATTTATTGTAATTATTAGTTTATGAATAATTTATCAGTCAGAAAGTTCTTTATTCTATTGATTGTTTTCTCATTTGCTTTAACTGTTTGCGAAGCACAGAGTTTTAAAAAGAATAACTCAAGAAATCCCGAACGTCGATTATTCGGGAAATCGCTTAATAAAAGGACGGTAAAGATTAAAGAACCACGTGTAGTGATTAAAGCCAAAAAGAAGCAGAAAGCTGATGAGAAGAAACTTAAAAGGGAATATGAAAAATTTATCAGACAATCCAAAAAGAGGGCTCTTGAAATCCAGTCTCCTGAAGTACGGGCAAGGATGATTCAAAACCTTAAAGATTCTGATTTACGGGCGAAGGAAAGAAGAAAAAACAGCCGGGCTAGCACAAAAAAGGCAGCAAGAAAATACAGAAAATTTTAGAATTACAGGATAAATACCTGTATAGTACACGTTTTCATCAATTTTTTTTGTAATTATTTAAAAGATTTATTATATTTGTTAAATGAAGAGTTCCGGAAACCCCGGAATTCTTCTTATTTTTTAATTGTTAGAAGGAGTAGGAAATGTCAGATGTTATTTATATAACAGAAGGAGGCCTTAAAAAGATACAGGAAGAGCTCACCCATCTCAGGATGGTTGAAAGACCAGTAATATCGAGGCAATTAGCAGATGCCTGCGAAAAGGGAGATCTTACGGAAAATGCTGAGTATGCAGCTGCAAAAGAGGCACAGGGGATGCTTGAGATGAAGATTGCAAGGCTGGAGGATATTTTAACCCGGTCGAGAATAATTGATGAGACTAAAATTGATACCTCCACAGTCAGGATTCTTAATAAGGTTAAGATAAGGAACAAGAACAATAACAGTGTTATGGAATATCAGCTCGTACCCGAAAGTGAAGCCAATTTCAAACAGGGAAAGATAGCTGTCAGTTCTCCTATAGCAATGGGTTTAATAGGGAAAAAGGTAGGGGAGACCGTAGATATTAAGGTTCCCTCAGGAACAATTCCTTTCGAGATCATTTCCATTTCGATGTAATTAATTGAAATTTATGGCAACCATTTTTACAAAAATCATCAACGGGGAGATACCATGTTATAAAATAGCTGAGGACGACAGGTATTTTGCCTTTCTCGATATTAATCCTTTAAGGGCTGGTCACACACTTGTGGTTCCACGGCAGGAGACAGATTATGTTTTTGACATGGATGATGACCAGTTAGCGGGTCTCATGGTGTTTTCGAAGAAAGTTGCCGCCGCAATAAAAAGCGTTATTCCCTGCAACCGTATAGGTCTGGCAATAGTTGGTCTTGAAGTACCTCATGTTCATCTGCACCTTGTTCCTTTGGATACTATGGATGATATTAACTTCAAAAGGACAAAGCTTAAATTTACCCCTGACGAATTTAAAGCTATTGCAAAAAAGATAAGTGAAAGGGTCCGTCTTTAGAAATTGCCGGGATATTTAATTTCCCATATTTCACTCCGATTTGTTACTATTTAATATATTTGCAGGAAATAATTGTGCTTCGCTGCATGAGTTACTTCCATGATTTGTGGGATGATTTTATCAGTCTCCTTTTTCCGCGGATCTGTTATGCCTGTGGCAATCATCTGCTGAGAAATGAAAAACTGATATGTACCCAATGTTATGTTGTCATACCCCGTACAAACTATCATCTCACCAGCGATAATCCGGTTGCCCGGTTATTCTGGGGAAGATGTTATATTGAGAAAGCAGCGGCTTTTTCGTTTTATAACAGGGGAAGCCGCATCAGGAGGCTTATTCATAATCTTAAATACGGAGGAATCAAGGAAATAGGTTTTGAACTTGGCAGGATATACGCTTTATCGCTAAGGGATTCCGGTTTTATGCAGGGGATGGAAATAATAATTCCGGTACCGTTGCATCCTTATAAACAGCGCAGCAGAGGATTTAACCAGAGTGATTGTATTTCCGCAGGGATTGCTGAGGTAGCCGGATTACCTGTTGACAACATTTCACTGGCCAGGATAACGAGTACCGGAACTCAGACAAGGAGATCGAGATATGAGAGATGGGCTAACGTTGAAGGCACTTTTACTGTTTGTGATACGGAAAGGTTGAAGGGGAAACATGTTCTTCTTGTGGATGATGTAATTACAACAGGTTCGACAATAGAATCATGTGCCAGTGAGCTTCTCAAAATAGAAGGTGTAAAAGTTAGTGTAATTGCCATGGCGTATTCCGCAGTATAAAAGTCCTCAGATTATTTCACTCTCTTCGGATTCTTCTTCATGAAGTCTTTCCAGCTGGTGTAAGGTTTTTCAGTTTGCAGATTACTGGTCTGGTAGAAATGGCATAAGGCAGCTGCCAGTCCGTCGGTAGCATCAAGTTTTATTTCCGATTTTCTGAACTTGAGTATATGCATGAGCATTGCTGCCACCTGTTCTTTTGAAGCTGCCCCACGACCTGTTATTGACATTTTTATCTTCCTCGGAGCATACTCGAATATCGGAACTGACCGGCTCAGAGCTGCAGCAATTGCTGCACCCTGTGCCCTGCCCAGTTTAAGCATTGACTGCACATTCTTCCCGTAAAAGGGAGCTTCAATAGCCAGTTCGTCAGGATGATATTCATCGATTATGCCTGCTGTACGGTCGAAAATATGCTTTAATTTAAGATAGTGATCGTCATACTTTGACAGATCGATTGCTCCGATAGTTATAAGTCTGGGAACCGGACCAACAATTTTGAGAACACCATATCCGGTAATGGTGGTCCCCGGGTCAATACCCAGGATTATCTTTTCTTTCGATTTCTTGTTCAACTGCTTTAAACAGGAGGTTAATTCAGCGTTTTTCGATCGCAAATACATTATTCATCCATTCAGGTTTTTCAGAAACCTGCGGGTAACGTTTGAAGTCGGTGATTCCTTTCCCTGATACAGTACCGTTCTCGAGATAATATATGGCTTCTTTCAGACAGAGTTCACTCCTGTCGGGAAAATCATGAGTTATATCATCTGTCACTACCTTTGCAGGACTTAATCCATCAAAATAATCTCCTTCGTTGTTCTTATTCACTATCTTAAATGTTACCGGCCAGAACCAGTATTTCTTTCCCACATCCCAGCCATTCATCCCGGCAGGTTTGCCGTTAGTGGTATCTCCGAAACTGATTAACTCCATATAGGGTTTTAGTCCGTTCATAACAGCTTCGCTTGCTGAGGCTGTTAACCGTGTTGTTATGACAACAAGCCTGGGAAGATTAAGAGGGTAGGATGTAACTGTAAATGGATAAGTTTTATTTACATCCTGCCTTTTATCGTTGTACTGTAATTTGGCAAAGGTATCATTGACAGATCCTGGTGCGTCGCCTGCAATATAGCTTGCAAGTGTTTGGGCTATATACAGATAACCCCCGGAATTATATCTCAGGTCAAGAATAAGGTCCTGTACATTATTGGCTTTAAAAAATGTAAAAGCTGTTATTAATTCATCTGAGGATGGTTGTATGAAAGATTCAAAGACCAGATGTCCGGCAACTCCGGATGACAGATTAAGAGTATCATAATGAAGGACAGAGTTAACGGTGAAAGTGGATTTGGTAGAGGAGACAGTAACCTCAGTTCCGTCGGGTTTCTGAAATATAAAAGTATTGGTAATACCAGCATTAGCAGGCCCTAGTACATTATTATAAGCTTGAGCATCGCCTGAGATAATTAAAGGTGCGATATCCACACCGTTAATGCTCTTAATTATCCATCCTCTGCGTACACTGTCCGCATACAATGGCGATTTTGAAAAAATCATGGCTATTCGTGCTTTTTCTGAATCATCGATACCGATCCTGATACCGTGACCAACAAACGTTCCAAGCATCTGTGCATTAAATTCATCATAGTCAGCAACAAAGCTCCAACGGTCAAGAGGTTTGTATCTCATGGCATCTATTAATGAATAAGGATTATTATAATCAGCCGGATTAACAACAGGCATTACGTTATACCAGTAGTACCATGTATACATAAGGTAGTACAGACTATCCTTCGCCTGTTCAGGAGTTATTCCTGTATCAGGTATCGGATCTTCTTTTCTGCAGGAGGTGAATACAATAAGGAATAATATCGGATATAATAATTTTTTCATGATTGCTAAAAAACTAAATTCTGGTTGTCAAAGATAATATTTATAGCTTTTTTAATTTCAGGGTTTGAATTAATATTCCTGAAATTATCAGCAATAATCCTGCCGGAGTTGTATAATAAACGGGTTCGTGAAGAATAAAGTGTACAAATATCAGTGAAAGGAAAGGGGCGAGATATACAAGGTTGCTGACCTTATCGGTTGAAGGGGCCATTTGAAGGGCTTTTAACCAGAAGAAGAATGTTATTCCCATTTCAAAAATACCAATATAAACAGATGTGGCTATCCATTCTAATCCTGCAGATTCAGGCCACCTGCCAGTAATAACAAGGGCACATATCAGATAGAATGAACCAAATAAGAAGTTTAGAAAAAGCTTCACAGCTTCATCTCTTTTATCTTTAACATTTAAAATAAAATAGAGAGCCCAGAAAACAGAACTGCCGGTAGCAAGAATAACTCCTGTCAGGTCCGATTGTCCCGGATGAAAGAGCTTTCCCTGCGATGAAATAACATATACCCCTGTAAAGCTGACAAATAGGGCGATAAAACTTTTAATTCCAATTTTCTGTCCGAGGATCGGTATGGAAAGGAAAACAAGAATAATTGGCCATATCATATTCAAAGGCTGTGCAACCTGTGCAGGTAACAACTGATAAGCTTTGAGCAGGATGATATAATAGAAAAACGGATTGATGAATCCGAGGATAGCTGAATTAAGTAAATTTTTCCAGGTACCACGAATGATAATTCCTGCTTTTTTCCCGATCAGGATGATTAACAGAAGAACCAGGGTTGAGGTTAAGGATGCCACTGTGAGGACAGGCAATATTGCCATCTCTCCAAGACTTAATTTAAAGGCTGTCGGGATTGTGGACCAGAAAAATATTGCCAGAGCGGCATAGATATATGATTGTCTGGTCTTTTCCATTCTTGTTTAGAGGAGGTGTAACTATTAGGATATGAGCGACTTAATTTATAATATTAAATCCTGTATATGGCACCAGTACATCCGGGACCAATATACCGGAGTCAGTCTGGTTATTTTCTACCAGTGCTGCTACTATTCTTGGCAGGGCAAGGGCACTACCGTTCAGCGTATGGACCAGATGAGTCTGCTTATCACCTTTCTCCCTGAACCTGCACTTCAAACGGTTGGCCTGAAATGACTCGAAGTTTGAAACGGAGCTTACTTCAAGCCATCTTTTCTGTGCAGCTGACCAGACTTCGAAATCGTAAGTAAGCGCTGAGGTGAATGATATGTCTCCACCACAAAGCCTCAAAATACGATAGGGGAGCCCGAGCCCTGCAATCAGATTCTCAACATGGTTAACCATTTCTTCCAGTGATTCGTATGAGTGGTCGGGATGAGCAATCTGAACAATTTCTACTTTATCGAACTGATGCAGCCGGTTAAGGCCTCTCACATGAGCACCCCACGATCCTGCTTCCCTTCTGAAGCAGGGTGTATATGCTATATTTTTAACAGGTAACATATCAGCATTCAGAATCACATCCCTGTAAATATTGGTTACAGGTACCTCGGCTGTTGGAATAAGGTAAAGGTTATCAATGCCGACAAGGTACATTTGTCCTTCTTTATCAGGTAATTGTCCCGTTCCAAAGCCTGAGTCCTCGTTAACCATTACAGGAGGCAGAACCTCTGTGTACCCTGCTTTTACACCCTTATCAAGGAAGAAACTTATGAGTGCTCTTTCGAGCTTTGCACCTTTTCCCTTATATACAGGAAATCCTGCACCAGTAAGCTTAATTCCAAGTTCAAAGTCGATAATATCATATTTTTTTACAAGGTCCCAGTGCGGAAGAGCAGTCTCCCGTACTTCCTTTATTTCACCTCCTTCCCTGATTTTAACGTTATTTTCAGCTCCCTGCCCCGGGCTAACTGATTCGTGCGGAAGGTTAGGTAACCGGATAATCTCATTTCTCAGTTCATCCTCGACAGGTATGAGCTGATCGGTAAGTGACCGGATCTCTTCCTTAAGAGAGTATGTCTTTTCCCTTGCTCTCTCAGCTTCATCTTTATTTCCCGCCTTCATCATAGTGCCTATCTCCCGGGAAATCCTGTTCATCTCACCCTGTAAAGAATCGGATCTGGATTGTAACTCACGCCGTGACGAATCGAGCAGCAGAATTCTGTTCACAATATCTTTTGCATCAAAATTTTTTACTTTAAGCCTGTCAATGATAAAATCTTTCTTTTCGCGGATGAAATTAATTGTAAGCATAGCCGGGTATGGTTTAATAAAAAAGCAGGTCTCAAAATGCCTGCTTCAAAATTATTAAAAACTCCTTATATACTTTTCAGTTACCGAAAAGAATTAAGTAATCCATTATATCATTAATTATGCATCTATTATGCTGACGGTTTAACGGAAACGTAAGTTTTGTTATCCTTTCTTTTTCTGAACTCGACTTCTCCGTCAGCGAGAGCATAAAGGGTATGATCTTTACCGATGCCTACATTGAGACCCGGATAATGTTTTGTCCCTCTCTGGCGAACAAGTATGTTGCCAGCTTTGACAACATGACCGCCAAAGAGCTTCACTCCCAGCCGTTTGCTTTCAGAATCGCGGCCATTACGTGAACTTCCTGCTCCTTTCTTGTGTGCCATTGTTATATCTTTTTAATATTCTTTACTGAAATACGATTATGCTTTACCTTTAGAGGGTTTCTTTGCTGTAGTTTTTTTCTGAACCGGTTTCTTTTCTGCTGGTTTCCTGACTGTAGTTTTTTTGGCCGGAGCCTTTTCTTTTTCTGCTTTTTTTACTGAAGGTTTTCTGGCAGCTGTTTTTTTCTCAGTCGGTTTTTGGTCTTTTACAGCTTCTTCTGAAGCTTTCGTTTCCGTAACAACTTTTTCTTCCTTTTTTGGAGTAGCTTTTTTAATAGATCCTTTTTCGCTTATATTGACAATTTCAACATATGTAAAATTCTGACGATGACCATTCTTTACTCTGTATCCCTTTCTCCTCTTTTTCTTGAATACAATAATTTTATCACCTCTCACGTGCTCAAGAACCTTGCCTTCAACAACAGCATCCTTGATAACTGGTTCGCCGATAATTACCCTACCATTATCTTCGATTAAGAGGACCTTATCAAATACAATCTTTTCACCACCTCCAAGCTCAAGCCTATGTACAAATATCTTCTTACCTTCTTCAACCTTAAACTGCTGACCAGCAATTTCTACTATTGCGTACATTTTATTCTTTGTTTATGTTACTCCGACAGGCGTATATAATATATAACTTCTGGTTGCCCGGGCGGATTTATTCAAATTTAGGACTGCAAAGATATATAAATTAGATTATTTACAAACCTGTCCTCTTAATTTTTTATCTGAAGTACAAACCTTTTATATGTCGTGCAGAGTGCCGGATAATCAGAGCTCATGCTGATATTTAAGGATCTTTCTTATTTCCGGTGTTGAAAAAAAGAATCCCTTTGACAATTGTCTTAAACCTATTATCTTTACATTTGTCAGATACAACTGGATGAATATATTTATCAGTTGCATAAATAATTATTATGAACAGAGTTAAGCTAAAGGTATTGGGTATATCATATAGCCAGACTCAGTCGGGAGCTTATGCATTGATTTTAATCGAGGAAAACGGCGAAAGGCGTGTCCCGATAATAATCGGTGCTTTTGAAGCACAGGCTATTGTTATAAAGCTGGAAAACCTGGATCCCCCGCGGCCTCTGACTCATGATCTGTTCAAGAGCTTTGCTGATGAGTTTAATATTTCAATAATTGAGGTGATGATATATAAACTTGAAGAGGGGGTTTTCTTCAGCAGGCTTGTTTGCACCAATGGTGAGAAGGAGTATTTGATCGATAGCAGGACATCTGACGCAGTTGCTATAGCACTGAGGTTCGGATGCCCTATATATATAGCCGAAGAAATTCTCGACAAAGCCGGTATAACCATCAGTGCTGCTGAGGGTGCCAAAAGTCAGGAAGACAATGGTGAAAAAGTGATTGAACCCGGTAATTCCCACTTCGAAAATTATTCCGATGAGGAGCTGTATAAAATGATTGATGAGGCTGTAAAAACTGAAGATTACGAACGCGCTGGTGCCATAAGGGATGAGATTGGAAAAAGGAAGAAGAGAAAAAGCTAGTGCCTCCTCTGCAGGAATCATTTTTATCATAAATAAAAAATATTCAGTTATGAAATGAGCATGAATTTAACATGCTTAAATTAACTTCGTATAGCTTACAAGCCAGGTTCACAAATAAGCATGTTTAAATTAATCGCGAGTTTCCTGTCTGACGTCATGCAGGTATGTGGCAATTAAAAATTAAAATTTAAACACATGAAAAAGGCATTGTTATTCTTTGCTGCGATTGTTATTTCCATGGAGCTTTCTTTAACGAAAGAATATAAGGTTACTTCTCCCGACGGGAAATTAACCATGACGGTAAATGCAGGTAGTAACATAAATTGGTCTGCTTCATATGAAGGAAAAGTAATAATCAGTTCTGTCAAAGTCGGAATGGTACTTTCGGATGGAAAGGTTCTGGGTGAGAATGAAAGAGTCAGAAAGGTAACGGCAGGCCGGATAAATGAGATTATTAAACCTGTTGTGTCTCATAAAAGAGCAGAGATAACTGATAACTGTAACATGCTTGTAATATCTTTCAGATCAGGTTTTTCACTACAGTTTAGAGCTTACAACGATGGTGTGGCTTACAGGTTTGAGACCTCGATGAAGAACGAGATCACCATATTAAATGAAATATCAGGATTAGAATTCCCTGCCGGATCTGTTGCATGGTATCCGATGGAAGAGAGCTTTATGTCGCACAATGAAAGAATATTTATTTATTCTTCCCTCGATACCATCAGTGAAAAACACCTTGCAAGCCTTCCTGCATTGTTCCAGGTGGATGGGATCAATGTTCTTGTTACAGAGTCAGGTATTGAAGATTATCCGGGGATGTGGCTTAAAGGAGCCGGAACAGGCAAATTATCAGGTACCTGGCCTCAGTATCCTAAAGATGAACGACTCAGGGGTGACAGGAATCTACTGGTTACCAGCACTGAAGATTACATTGCAAAGACTAAAGGCACGCGTTTTTTTCCATGGAGGACTTTTGTGATTACTGCTGATGATGGTAAACTTATTGAAAGTGACCTGGTGTTTAAACTTGCTGAACCGAACAGGATTGAAAATACAGACTGGATAAAACCGGGGCAGGTAGCATGGGACTGGTGGAATGCGAATAATATATACGGAGTTGACTTCAGGTCAGGAATTAACAACGACACTTATAAATACTATATTGATTTTGCCTCGCGCAACGGAATCGAATATATTATCCTCGATGAGGGGTGGTATAAATCAGGTACGGTGCTTGAATCAATACCCGCAATTGATGTCCCGGAACTCTGCAGATACGCTGAAAGTAAAAATGCAGGTGTTATTTTATGGGTTGTCTGGAAAACTTTCTGGGACAGGATCGATGAAGCAGTAGCACTCTATGAGAAATGGGGAGTCAGGGGCGTTAAGGTTGATTTTATGCAGAGAGATGACCAGAAAGTTGTTAATTTTTATTATGAAGCAGCCAGGAAAACAGCAGACCATCATCTTCTTATTGATTTTCATGGTTCCTATAAACCTGACGGACTCCGGCGCACTTATCCTAATGCTCTCACTAGAGAAGGAGTAAGGGGCATGGAAAACAGTAAATGGAGCAGGGATATAAGTCCGGAGCATGATGTGACAATTCCTTTTACCAGGATGGTGGCAGGTCCGATGGATTACACACCGGGTGCAATGGTAAATATGGACAGGGTAAACTTCAGTCCCCATTTTACCAGACCATCCAGCCAGGGAACTCGTGTACACCAGATGGCTTTATATATTGTATATGAGAGTCCGCTCCAGATGCTTTCTGACAGTCCTTCGAACTATATGAAAGAGCAGGAGTGTACAGATTTTATTGTGAGGATTCCGGTAGTATGGGATGATCTGAAAGTGCTTGACGCAAAAATAAGTGATTATCTTCTGCTTGCGCGACGTTCAGGTGATAACTGGTTTGTAGGGGCACTGACTGACTGGACCAGTCGCCAAATTGAACTCGACCTCTCCTTTCTTCCTGCCGGTGAGTATGTTATGGAAATTTTCCAGGATGGGATTAATGCCGACAGGCATGCTGAGGACTATAAACATTTAAAAATGAAAGTAAAGTCAGGAGATAAAATACAAATCAGCCTGGCTCCCGGAGGTGGATGGGCAGCAAGAATATCTGCTGAATAATATCACGTTATATATTTCTATAAGGTATGAAGCAGTATCTGGAACTTTTGGATCATGTTATGAGGACCGGGACTGAGAAAAAAGACAGAACCAGCACCGGTACTATCAGTGTATTCGGATATCAGATGCGATTTAACCTTGAAGAAGGATTTCCGCTGCTCACAACTAAAAAACTTCACCTAAAATCCATTATTTATGAATTGCTATGGTTTATCTCGGGGAATACAAGTATTAAATATCTGAATGATAACGGAGTAAAAATATGGAATGAGTGGGCTGATAAAGATGGCAACCTGGGACCTGTTTACGGTTACCAGTGGCGCTCTTGGCCTGCAGCAGATGGCAGAAAAATTGACCAGCTGGTTAATGTTATAAATTCAATAAAGGAATCACCTGATTCCCGCAGGCATATTATCAGTGCCTGGAACGTCGGAGAAATAGAAAAAATGGCGCTCCCACCTTGTCATATTATGTTCCAGTTTTATGTTGCTGCCGGAAAACTATCCTGCCAGCTCTACCAGCGTAGCTGTGATATCTTTCTGGGTGTGCCTTTTAATATTGCATCTTATGCTTTGCTTACCCTTATGGTTGCCCAGGTTACAGGTCTTAAACCAGGAGAGTTTATTCATACGTTGGGAGATGCACATATCTATCTTAACCACATTGATCAGGTTAAACTGCAACTGACACGCACACCATATAAGTTGCCGAAAATGAACATAAATCCTTCAGTAAATGACATCCTGAGATTCAGGTTTGAAGATTTTACCTTGTCGGATTATATTGCCCATCCTCATATTAAAGGAGAAATCTCCGTGTAATATTTTGATTTATGATCTCTATTATTGTTTCTGTTTCTGAAAATTGGGGTATTGGAAAGGATAATGAATTATTATGGCATATCCCGGACGATCTTAAAAGATTCAGGAAGCTGACATTAGGAAAAACGGTTATCATGGGTAAGAAAACATGGGAATCATTACCCAAAAAACCGCTCCAGGGGCGCAAGAATATTGTACTTACAGATGTGCCTGGTGAATGTATTGATTGTTCCATAACTGCTTATTCCATAGAAGATGCTCTTGAAAAATGTGAAAAAGATGAAGAGATATTCATAATCGGGGGTGGAAGTGTTTATCGTCAGTTTTTTCCAATCGCCGACAGACTATATATTACCCATATACATAAGAAAGTACCTGCAGATGTTTTTTTCCCTGTAATAGATCAAAGAATATGGAGAATAGTTGAAAAAGAGGATTTTAAAACAGAAGTTGACGGAGAACTTTCGTATTCATATGTTGTTTACGAAAGAAAAAGGAGACAGAGTACTTTCTGACAGCACATTTTCATCAGCCCATTTGTTGACAGATTGCCGGAAATGGTTATACAACCGGGATTATTCATAATTATAAGATTTTTAATTGCTGGTTAAACCTTTTATATTGATTAATATCTAAAAGGTTGTTAATCGGAATTACTAATATAAAATATTATTTATGAAAACAAAGATTTTTATAATGATTGCAACTTTTGCAGTTCTTTCATTTTCATCGTGTACCAAAGTTGCCACACTTGAACAGACCAGTATTGATCTGGCAGATGATGATGCAGTTGCTGAAGCTGTTTTTGAAGATATTTTTAATACTGTAGATAATGCATGTATTATCCTTGATGATATGCTTAAGGGAGGCAATACAAAGTCAATTACAGTTCCTGGTGATTCATGTCCGTCCATTACAGTCTCTCATCCGGCAGAAGGTATTTGGCCAAAGGTTATGACTATTGATTACGGAACCGGATGTACAGGTTTTTTTGAACAGAAACGCTCGGGTAAGATCATTATCGAGGTAACTGGCTTCCGCCGGGAAAAAGGCTCTCAAAGGTGCGTCACTTTCGAAGATTACTTTTTTAACGGTATCAAGGTTGAAGGAGTAAAAGAATTTGAAAACATGGGCAATAACACCAATCAGAATGTAGTCTTTTCTGTTAATCTGAGCAATGGTAAATTAACTCTTCCGGATGGAAAAGTGATTGAAAGATCATTTCAGCACGTGCGTGAATGGACTGCCGGTTATATGACAAGAAATATATGGGATGATGAGTGTCTCATAACCGGGAATGCTAATGGAGTGAATATTAATGGATTCACCTACACTAATACAATAATGACGGCATTGCACTGGAAGCGTGTATGCAGATTCATAGTGAGCGGAGTGGTCAAGATTGAAAGGGAAGGAGCGGAACCTTTTGAACTTGATTATGGTACCGGTGAATGTGATAGTAACGCAACGGTTTCAAGAGGAAGCGAGAGCAGGGAGATACAGTTGAGGCACAGACACCGTTTTATGATGCCTTAAGGATTTTCATGTCGATCCTGGCAAGTTTATGACTTGCATATTCCTCTGTAATAACAAGCTCATTTGTATCAACTGATGGCATTTCAAACATGGCATCGAGCATTATTGCCTCGCATATTGCTCTTAATCCTCTGGCTCCAAGCTTATACTCAATTGCTTTATTAACAATAAAATCCAGGACACTGTCAGTAAAAGTGAGTTCAATATTGTCCATTTTGAATAATTTGACATATTGGTTTACCAGAGCATTTTTTGGTTCAGTCAGTATTGCTCTCAGTGCATTTCTATCGAGGGGATTGAGATGACTCAGCACAGGCAGTCTTCCGACAATCTCAGGTATCAGCCCATATGCTCTCAGATCCTGTGGTGCAATATATTGAAGGAGGTTATCCTTATCCACTCTCTCCCTGGCTTTTGAAGCACCATATCCGACAACCTGAGTATTCAGCCTTTGAGCTATTTTCTTTTCAATACCGTCAAAGGCACCGCCACAAATAAACAGTATATTTTTAGTATCGACAGGTATCATTTTTTGTTCGGGATGCTTTCTTCCTCCCTGTGGTGGTACATTCACTATGGATCCTTCGAGCAATTTCAGGAGACCCTGTTGGACACCTTCCCCTGAGACATCCCTGGTTATTGAAGGATTATCTCCTTTGCGGGATATTTTATCGATCTCATCAATAAATACTATCCCTTTCTCTGCAGCCCTGACATCATAGTCGGCGTTTTGCAGCAGCCTGGTAAGAAGACTTTCAATATCCTCACCAACGTATCCTGCCTCGGTCAGTACAGTGGCATCCACTATTGTAAACGGAACGTGAAGCATCTTTGCAACTGTTCTGGCAAGCAGAGTTTTCCCCGTACCTGTCTCACCGACTAGGATGATATTGGATTTCTCAATATCGATATCCTCGGCATCGGGTTTTTGCATAAGCCTTTTATAATGGTTGTAAACGGCAACGGAGATAATTTTTTTTGCCATCTCCTGACCGATAACATACTGGTCGAGAAAGCTTTTGATTTCCGACGGTTTAAGAAGATTTATTGTATCGAAAGAGATGCTCTTCCTGGAACCAAGCTCTTCGTTCATTATACTATAGGCCTGTTCAATACAGTGGTCACAGATGTGACCTTCCAGGCCGGCAACGAGTAAGTTTGTCTCTTTCTTGATTCTGCCGCAAAATGAACATTTATCCATGCTGATCTAAGTTTGGATTTTCTGAAGGATCTCGTCAATCATTCCGTAATCTTTGGCTTCCTGTGATGTCATCCAGTGATCCCTGTCAGAATCTTTTTCAACCTTGTCAACGGGATTGCCGGAGTGGGAAGCAATTATCTCATAAAGTTCTTTTTTTAGTTTCAGTATTTCACGAGCCTGGATCTCAATGTCTGATGCCGGACCTTCTACTCCACCCATGGGCTGATGGATCATTATCCTTGAATGTTTTAAGGCCGACCTTTTTCCTTTTGTGCCTGCAGTAAGCAGTACGGCACCCATCGAGGCTGCCATTCCGGTACAAATTGTTGCGATGTCGGCTGATATATACTGCATTGTATCATAAATTCCCAGACCTGCATTAACTGAACCTCCGGGAGTATTGAAATAGATTTGTATATCTTTTCCGGGATCTGCAGAATCAAGGTAAAGCAACTGCGCCTGGATAATGTTTGCAACATAATCATCGATAGGCAATCCCAGGAAGATTATCCTGTCCATCATAAGGCGTGAGAAGACATCCATTGAGGCAACATTCAGCTGTCTTTCTTCGATAATTGTGGGAGAAATATAGCTGCTCCAGATAGAATGAAATCTTTGGAGTGTTATACTGCTGATTCCACGCCTGCTACGGGCATATTTATCAAAATCGTCACGAACGTTCATGTTTATAATCTTAAAGTTAGAAAGCAAAGATAAGAAAATTAAAAATAATGTAGGCAATACACTGATTCCTATTTAAAAAGCTTATTGAACTCATCAACAGTTACTGATTTATTTTCAATTTTCACAAGCTCCCTGATAAGTGCCGAGACTTTTTCTTCAAGTATCTTATCAGCAATTCTTTTTGCTTCATCTTCGCGCTTAAGAGTCTCTTTGGCATAATTGTTTATCTGTTCATCGGTAGCGTAGAATAATCCATACTGTTGGAATTGATATTTTGTAATCTTTTCAGCTTCTTTCTGCATCTCATCTTCGGTAATTCTGACCTCATTCTGTTTTGCCAGCTTGTTTCTGATCAGTTGCCATTTAAGGTCATCCCTGAAACTGTCGAATTCTTCATTTATCTGATCTTCAGAAGTGTTTTCATTCACCTTCAGAAGCCATCTTTTCAGAAAATCTTCGGGAAGATCAAATTCTGTTTTTTCTATAGCCAGTTTCTTAAGATCGGTTGATAGTTTATAGTCACACTCCTGCTGCAGACTCAGAGCAATTTCATCTTCGATTCTTTTCATAAATTCTGTTTCAGATGTTACAGTCCCTTCACCATATATTTTGTCGAACAGTTCCTGTCCGATTTCAGCAGGTTTGAACCGGCTGATTTCACTGATTGTAAACCGGAAGTTACCTTCAACATCTTTTGCTTCATCTTTTTGGATTTTAAGCAGGCCTTCAATCTCATTATCATCGGGCAGTGCCTTTCTGAGGTTGAAATCAATCGTATCATTCACCGCCTTTCCAAGAAACATTTTCCTGATCTTTTTATCCTTAATCAGATCTATTGCGAGTGATGTTTCATCAACTGTGAGACCTTCTGGTACCGGATTACCTGTCTCATCGATAGCCTCAATCTTACCTTTGAGTATGTCATTTTCCTCTGACAGGTGGGCTTTGAGTAATTCACCATAACGGCGTGTGTAATTCTGGATATAATCGTCTTTCATTTTATCATTTATGGCGATAGCGTACCAGGTGACCTTGTTCTTTTTGCTGAGGTTAAGATCAAAAACAGGAGCCAGACCAAGGTCAAATGAGAAAGTAAAGTTCTCCTGATTATCAAAATCAATTGTTGCCTGCTCATCAGTTTTTGGGAGAGGGTCCCCGAGTATTTCAAGATTTTCATCCTTAAGGTACTTATAAATGTTTTCCGACACAATTTTATTGATTTCGTCGAGCTGCACAGCTTTGCCATACATCTTACGGATCAGTCCCATTGGTACCATTCCTGGCCGGAATCCTTTTATTACTGCTTTTTTGCGGTAATCCTTCAGGACATTTTCAACCTTTTCATCAAAATCAGTTTTTTCGACCTGCACTTTAAGAACAGCATTCAGATCGTCGATATTCTCCCGGGTAATATTCATCTTGAAACAGTTTGTTAGAGATTTAAAAACCGCCAAAACGCATATTAATGAATCGTTAAAGGCGGACGGGCATTTGTGCGGATGAAGGGACTCGAACCCCCACGTCATAAAGACACAAGATCCTAAATCTTGCTCGGCTACCAATTACGACACATCCGCATTAAATCACCGCAAAAGTATAGAAAAATATTATTAATAACAACAGGAACAGTTACCTGCGGAGCTCGAAGCTCTTGCCAAGATATACACTTCTTACGTGCTCATCTTCAGCCAGTTGGGCCGAAGTGCCTGATCTAAGGATTCGTCCCTCGAAGAGAAGGTATGCACGGTCAGTAATAGAGAGTGTTTCATGTACATTATGGTCGGTGATAAGTATTCCGATATTTTTTTTCCTGAGGTTTGAAACGATCTCCTGGATATCTTCAACAGCAATTGGATCAACTCCTGCGAAAGGTTCATCGAGTAAAATGAACTTTGGTTTAAGTGCCAGTGCCCTGGCGATTTCCGTACGTCTTCTTTCACCTCCGGATAGCTGGATACCCTTGTTTTTTCTGATTTTCTGAAGACCGAACTCATTCAAGAGGTTTTCAAGCCTTGCCAATTGTTCTTCTTTTGAGAATCCCGACATCTCCAGCACTGCTCTGATATTATCCTCAACAGAAAGATTTCTGAATATGGATGCTTCCTGAGCCAGGTAACCTATACCACGACGTGCCCTTTTATATACTGGTAGCGTTGTGATTTCTTCATTATCAAGAAATATCTTACCTTCCCGTGGCCTGATCAGACCTACAATCATATAAAATGATGTTGTTTTACCTGCTCCGTTAGGTCCGAGCAAACCAACAATTTCACCCTGCTCCACTTCAATGGAAACATGATCAACAACTGTACGTTTGCGATACTTCTTTACCAGATTTTCAGTATGTAGTTTCATTTCAGTTTCTAACTTGTATTTTTGTCAGATTGAGTGGAATTATCTTCTTTCATGAATTTCTCCCTTTCTTCCTCTTTCTTCTTCATAACTCTTTTGGATATTGATATCCCGATTTGGTAGAGGAAGAAAAGAGGCAAACTGACAAGTAGCTGAGAGAAGATATCAGGTGGAGTAATTATTGCTGAGAGTACAACTATCAGAACAATTGCATGTTTCCTGTATTTGATAAGAAAACGTGGAGTAACGATGCCAACCTTTGTCAAGAAAAAGGTTATGATCGGAAGTTCAAAGATTAAGCCTGTTGCCAGACATATTGAGGAGAGTGTCCCTATATATGATCTTACATATATCTGGTTAGTTACTTCAGAGCTGATCTGATACGAACCGAGAAAGTGTATTGAAAGAGGTACCAGCATGAAATATCCGAAGAGAACACCAGTAAAGAAAAGCAATGAAGAGACCAGAACAGCGCCTCTGGCGTGCTGCGCTTCGTTTGTATGAAGAGCAGGTTTGAAAAACCTCCAGAATTCCCAGATTACAACCGGGAAAGCAAGGATTAAACCCGCAACCAGCGAGACAGCTATATGGGTAGTTAACTGCCCCGACATTTTAATGTTAATGAGTTCCAATGGCCGGGTATTGATACATAACAGGGTCGTATTTACAAGTTCACCTAACTGGCAAAGTATACGATTTGTAAAGAAAGTCGAACTTTTTGGAGCAAGAATTACGGTATCGAAGATGATATTCTTAAAAAGAAAAGCAACGATCATCAGAATAACAATGGCCAGAATTGAACGAATTATATGCCATCTCAATTCCTCAAGATGTTGCAGAAATGACATCTCTTTCTCTCCCGAACCCTCTTTTTTCCACTTGAATGCCATCAGGATAAAAGATTTAATGGAATAAAATTATAGCCTGTAAAGATGATAAATCTTATTTAGCAAAACAATATCAATTTCTTTCCATAAAAAAAATATGTGAAAAGTGTTTTTATCAAATCGTTTTTTGTTAATAATAAAAATATTCTATTATATAATTTGGAAATTAATTAACTTTATATAAATATAAACTGTAAATTGAATAATTTGTGGACAGGTTGAATTACTGTAGGGGGGGAAAATGGAGAATGATTTAGTTATTCATGATTATTTAAAGAAGTATTTTGGTTTTGACACTTTCAAAGGCACCCAGGAGCCAATCATTAAGAATGTACTGGCGGGCAGAGATACTTTTGTGCTGATGCCAACAGGAGGAGGAAAGTCACTTTGCTATCAGTTACCGGCTGTAATGAAACAGGGAACTGCAATAGTCATCTCTCCTCTGATAGCGCTTATGAAGAACCAGGTGGATGCAATGCGGAACTTCAGTACCGATGATGATGTTGCTCATTTTCTTAATTCTTCACTTACAAAAACTGAGATAGCCAGGGTAAAAAAAGATGTCTTATCGGGGAAGGCAAAATTACTTTACGTAGCTCCCGAATCTCTTACTAAAGAGGATAATATAGAGTTTCTTAAAAATGTAGCAATATCTTTCTATGCCATTGACGAAGCTCATTGTATTTCTGAATGGGGTCATGACTTCAGGCCTGAATACCGTCGTATAAGGCCAATGATAGATACAATAGGCAGGTCCCCGATCGTAGCCCTTACAGCAACAGCAACACCGAAGGTACAGCACGATATTCAGAAAAACCTTGGCATTCTCGAAGCAGATATTTTTAAATCGTCTTTTAACCGGCCTAACCTCTATTATGAGGTGAAATCAAAACAGGATGTCACAAAGGAAATTATAAAGTATATAAAAAATAATCCAGGAAAATCCGGAATAATCTATTGTCTCAGCAGAAAGAAGGTGGAAGAAATGGCCGAGACACTCAGAGTCAACGGCATAAAAGCTCTTGCATACCATGCAGGAATGGATTCTGCCACACGAACAGCAAACCAGGATAAGTTTTTAATGGAGGAAGCCGATATAATTGTGGCAACCATCGCATTTGGCATGGGAATCGATAAACCGGATGTGAGATTTGTAATCCATTATGACATTCCCAAAAGTCTTGAGGGTTATTATCAGGAAACCGGTCGTGCCGGTCGCGATGGTGGTGAGGGGAATTGCATCGCCTATTACAGTTACAACGATATTCTTAAACTTGAAAAATTTATGCAGGGGAAACCCATTGCTGAACAGGAGATAGGTAAACAACTTCTGCTTGAAACAGTATCATATGCCGAATCATCAGTTTGCCGCCGTAAACTGTTACTTCACTATTTCGGGGAAGAGTATCAGAAGGATAATTGCGAAGCTTGTGATAATTGCTTGCATCCTAAGTCACAATTTGAAGGTAATGAGGCTGTTGTAAATGTACTTGAAACAGTACTGGCGGTCAAGGAGAAATTCAAGGCCGACCATATTGCTAATATATTATCAGGCAAAGTTACATCGGCAATCAAATCGTATAAACATCATAAACTAGAGTTTTTCGGTTTAGGAGAAGACAGGGATGAAAAGTTCTGGAATATGGTTGTCAGACAGGCACTTATTGCCAAACTCCTTACTAAGGACATTGAGAACTATGGTCTTTTGAAGGTGACACCCAAGGGTTTGGATTTCCTCGAAAATCCAACATCCTTTATGCTTGCCGAAGATCACGATTACGCTGACACAACTGATGAGGAGAATGCATTTGGTGCCAGAACAGCTGCAGTTGATGAAGAATTATTCAGCATACTTAAAGATCTGCGAAAAAAAATCTCAAAACTGAAAGAGGTTCCTCCATTTGTCATTTTCCAGGATCCCTCACTTGAAGATATGGCTATACAATATCCCATCACTCTTGATGAACTTCAGAATATTTCGGGAGTAGGAGCAGGTAAGGCCCAGAGGTACGGAGCAGAGTTTATTGAGATCATTAAAAAATATGTCGATGAAAAAGAAATAATTCGGCCTCTTGATATGGTTGTAAAATCTGTTGTAAACAAATCGGGAATAAAAGTCTCCATTATCCAGAGCATAGATATGAAGAGACCTCTTGAAGATGTTGCTGAAATGAAAGGTCTTGAAATGGATGAACTTTTGTCGGAGATTGAAGCCATAGTCAATTCCGGGACCCGCATAAACCTCGATTATTATATTAATGCCTTTATTGATGAGGAACGGCAGCATGATATATATTCCTATTTCAAGGACGAGGCTGAATCCGACTCTTTGGAGGAAGCCATCAATGAGCTTGGAAATGAATTTGAAGAAGAAGAGATAAGGCTGATGAGAATTAAATTTCTTTCGGAAATGGGGAATTAAAATGCTTTTTCCCTGCTGGAATAACCGGCCAGAATACCACTGAAATAACATAAAAGGGGTATATTACCTGTGCAAATAGAAACCATTTCATCAAACCACCTGCGGCATATCTCCTTGCAGAATTTCTGAGAATCAGAAAATCAGGAATGGCTTTTATGAAGGAAACCGTAAAAAAAACTGGCCAGAATGCCGGATTAATAAAAGATACAACAAGCAAAGTCAGTTCCAGTAAAATTGTAACAAATGTTACAATTGCCAGAATAATTGAGAAGGTATCGCTATAAGCTTTAATTTTTGAAATCCACCTTTTCCTCTGTCTGATAAACGATAGGAGCGAAGAAACAGATGTTGAAGTGACGAGTGCGTCAGATGCTTCAAGCCACCTGATATCCGACCTTTTATCTTTCTTTAGACTATGGAGCAGGAAAACATCATCTCCGGAAGCCAGTTCTTCATGAAGACTTGAGTAATGATCCAGATAGGCATTCCTTGTGAAAGAGAGATTTGCTCCATTGCACATTGTACCGTTACCGGATATGGCAGAACCGGCAGTAACACCCTGAAGACTTAAAAACTCAAGTTCCTGGAACCTGTTCAGAATACCTGGTCTGCTTTCAAGTTTGACAGGGCAGATAATCATATCAGGCTTAAAATCCTTGTAAAATGACTCAATGGTTCTGATCCACTTTGCACCCATTCTGCAGTCACCGTCAGTAGTAATGATAAGTTCCCCTTTTGATAAAAGGATGCCTGTTCTGATAGCTCTTTTTTTCCCGTATCCATCGTTGGATATTACTTTCAGGTTCTCTATTCCCGAAAAACCTGAAGCATATCTGAATGTCTGATCTTCAGAATGATCATCAACGATGATTACCTCAAATAATTGTGCCGGGTAATCCTGTTCTGTAAGATCATTCAGGAGAGCATTAATATTCTCTTCCTCATTTTTACATGCAATAACAATGGAAATAAATATTCCCGGATCAGGTTTGGAATGGTATTGCTTAATTACCAGAAGGTTCCGGTATATCTTCATAAATATGAACAGATAGGGCAGGATAAGTATAGCTGGCAACCAGTGCATTAATATTTTCTGAAATTTTTAAGCCGGTGAAAGGTTATGAAGTTAGCATTATGTTGATTATCAGCTCCCCCAAGACCGTCATCAAAAGCTGTCCGGGAGAGGAAGATTATGTCTTTTCCCTCAAAATGCCAGTCGATATACTGGAATCCATGTTTGACAACATCGGGGTGTTGCAGTACAATTTTCCTGACTTCCCATGTACGCAAATCTTTTGAAACACATAGCGCCTGAGTGTTTCTTGTGCGTTCCGGATTTGGATTCCTGAATTCCTCAGGCACATAGTTCGCTATGGTCCAATAGAGTTTTGTCTTTTGATCATACCGGATCGTAAATTTCTTACACCCGCCGGGGAAATCAATAAAATCGTTTTCTTTATCGAAAATCGCTGTTTTACCATCGCTGCTGATATGTATGATGGAAGCCTTTTCATTACCGTCAATCCTGTAGTCTGTCCGCAGGATTATAACAACCTCTTTACCGGGAGTTAAAACAGCATTTCCTTCTAGCCAGCCTCCAAAATTGCCATCCAGATAGGAGGAATCATATCGTAATGTATTACTGCAGGTCCAGTTTGTTGCTTTCAGCAGATCCGCTTTTTCCGGTACTGACATCATAAAGGAACCAAACATTTTACCCCAGCCATTTACCGGACCCATGGCATCCTCCACTGCCCTCCATAGTTTACCGTTATATAATAAAACAGGTACCGGAGCAGTATGATACTGCCCTGAAAGAAGCAAACCATTTTTCTCGTCCGAAGGATTCGTCCATGTTACACCACCGTCGGTCGACCGGCGTATTACCAGATTACCATAATTTTTCCAGGTTCCCATAATATAGAGATTACCGTTGTGGACAAAGAGGTTTGACCAGAACTGACCATTGATTTCAGAAATCTGTTTCCAGCTTTTCCCTTTGTCGGCAGATTTATATATACGGGTAAGAGCTCTCTCATATTCAGTGGATTTGGGACCAAAGAAATCATGTGATGCGACATAGTCACCTGAGGGTAGTATACAGATGCTGGGCGAGCCGAGGTATAATCCGCTTGAAGCAGCACTATGTGCAACAACCGTTCCGGGTACTTCCTGAGCCGTACTATTTATCAGAAAACAAGCCAGAATAACTAATGATGTGATTAATTGCCTCATCTTTAATCTTTTAATATGTGGTAACGATAATTTTAACCTTTCGCCTTTCGCCTTTCACCTTTCACCTTTCGCCTTTATTTATAAGCTTCCCAGCTTTTAATTGCCAGGTTCTTTTCAT
>CAZQVL010000003.1:47140-79821 GCA_964596715.1 uncultured Rikenellaceae bacterium | reverse complement strand
ACCTTTCGCCTTTATTTATAAGCTTCCCAGCTTTTAATTGCCAGGTTCTTTTCATTCATCCGGCAGAAAGCAAGTATAAAAGCACTTGCAAGCCTGGCATTTGTAAGAAGGGGTATATTATAATCAACGGCAGTCCTCCTGATCGTGTAGTCGTTATTAAGTTCTGAAGGGCTGAGGTTTTTTGGTATATTAACCACCAGATCCACTTCGCGGGTTTTAATAAGTTCGATGGTATTCGGGGATTTATTTTCATCGGGCCAATAAGCAACATGTGCCTCGATGCCGGCATTTTTCAGGAACTGCTGCGTGCCTCTTGTAGCATATAGTATATGACCTTTTTCACGAAGTGCTTTTGCACTGTTCAGCAGTTCAACTTTGGAGCGTGCGGGTCCTGTTGATAACAGGACACTTTTTTCAGGAATCCTGTATCCCACAGAGAACATGGCTTTCAATATTGCTTCATAAAATCCTTCGCCGATACACCCAACCTCACCGGTGGATGACATATCAACTCCAAGTACCGGATCAGCTTTTGCCAGACGGGAAAAACTGAACTGAGGTGCTTTAACTCCGACATAATCCAGATCGAATACTGATTTATTGGGTTTTTCAGCAGGAAGACCAAGGATGACTTTCGTTGCAAGTTCTATAAGGTTGACTTTCAGTACTTTTGAAACAAAAGGCATACTGCGGCTTGCCCTGAGGTTACATTCAATAACTTTGATATTGTTGTCTTTGGCAAGAAACTGGATATTGAATGGCCCGGTAATGTTCAGCTCTTTTGCAATCTGACGGGAAATACGTTTTATACGTCTTGCAGTTTCAAAGTATATTTTCTGTGCGGGAAAAACCATTGTTGCATCTCCGGAGTGAACCCCTGCAAATTCTACGTGCTCGCTTATCGCATAAGCTATTATTTCGCCATCCCTGGCTACTGCATCAATCTCTATCTCTTTGGCATTCTCGATAAACTCAGTAACCACAACAGGATATTGTTTCGAAACCTGTGCTGCCAGTTCAAGGTAATGTGATAATTCATTTCTGTTTGATACCACATTCATGGCAGCTCCGGCTAATACATACGATGGTCTTATCAGGACCGGAAAACCAATACGATCGACAAATTCAAAAATATCTTTCGTTGAGGATAGTTCTTTCCATCGTGGCTGATCAATCACCAGATTATCACACATATGTGAAAATATATGCCTGTTTTCCGCCCTGTCGATTGACACCGGCGAGGTTCCCAAAACAGGAACATTCTCCTCAAACAGCCTCATTGCCAGATTGTTCGGTATCTGACCGCCAACCGAAAGTATAACACCACCGGGATTTTCAAGATCAATAATATCGAGAACTCTTTCTAAAGACAATTCGTCGAAATAGAGTCTGTCACAAATATCATAATCGGTACTTACAGTCTCCGGATTGTAATTTATCATAACCGATCTTAATCCTTCTTTCTTTATTGTATTGATGGCATTAACCGAACACCAGTCAAATTCAACACTTGAACCTATCCTGTATGCACCGGAGCCAAGTACAATAACAGATTTTTTATCATTGTCAAATGAAATGTCATGCTCTGATGCACTGTAGGTAAGATAAAGATAATTGGTGATAGCTGGATATTCAGCAGCCATAGTATCAATCTGTTTTACAAAAGGAACGATGCCGGATGATTTCCTTTGTTTCCTTACCACCAGGAGGTCTTCATTTATCTCCGAAGGATTTGAATTTAAAACATGACGGGCAATCTGAAAGTCGCTGAATCCGTTTATTTTGGAATGTAAAAGTAATTCTACCGGTACGGAATCAAGAGTCTTATACCTGCAAAGCTCGTTTTTAATACTTATTATGTTTTTCAACTTGAAGAGAAACCATTTGTCAATCTTTGTCAGCTCATATATCCTTTCAACAGATATTTCTTTTTCAAGTGCCTCGGCTATTGAAAATATTCTCATATCAGTCGGTTCGGCGAGTTCTTTTTCAATATCTTCAAAACTGAGGTTACGGTTCCCGGTAAATCCATGCATTCCCAGTCCGATCATCCTTAAGCCTTTCTGTATGACCTCTTCGAAAGTCCTTCCGATGGCCATCACCTCGCCTACACTTTTCATACTGCTTCCTATAAGATGCGACACACCTTCAAATTTGTCAAGATCCCATCTCGGGATCTTACAAACGACATAGTCAAGGGCTGGTTCAAAGCAGGCAGTAGTTTCGCCGGTGACTGAGTTTTTAAGCTCATGAAGACCATATCCGATCCCAAGCTTGGCCGCGATAAAAGCCAGAGGGTATCCTGTTGCCTTCGAGGCTAAAGCACTTGAACGTGAAAGCCGGGCATTAACTTCAATAACCCTGTAATCCTCTGAATCGGGGGCCAGAGCATACTGAACATTACATTCCCCGACAATGCCTATATGCCTTATTATTCTTATAGATAGCTCCCTCAATTTATGATATTCACTATTGGTGAGAGTCTGAGAAGGAGCTACTACAATACTTTCACCTGTGTGAATACCCAGCGGATCAAAATTTTCCATATTGCATACTGTGATGCAATTATCATATTTGTCCCTTACTACTTCATATTCAACTTCTTTCCATCCTTTAAGAGATTCTTCAACGAGTATCTGACTTGTATGGGAAAAAGCTCTTGATGCCAGACTGTGCAATTCTTCGATATCTGTAGCAAACCCGCTTCCCTGTCCTCCAAGTGCATATGCAGCTCTGATAATGACAGGAAACTTTAATATACCGGCAGCAGTAACTGCTTCTTCAACACCTGAAACAGCAATGCTCCTTGGAGTCTTAATATTAATCTCTTTAAGCTTCCTGACAAACAGTTCACGGTCTTCAGTATCCATTATTGCAGTAACAGGTGTCCCCAGTACTTGTACTTTATGCTTTTCAAAAATACCTGATTTGAATAACTCTGTTCCGCAATTAAGTGCTGTCTGTCCACCAAACGACAAAAGAATACCATCAGGACTCTCTTTTTCGATGACTTTTTCCACAAACCAGGGTGTAACTGGCAGAAAATATATTTCATCAGCCAGCTCCTCAGAGGTTTGAACGGTGGCAATATTTGGATTTATAAGGATTGTCTTTATACCCTCTTCTCTCAAGGCTTTAAGAGCCTGTGACCCGGAATAGTCAAATTCACCTGCCTCTCCTATTTTTAACGCACCCGATCCAAGGATTACAACCTTCTTAATGTCATCTTTCATTGCCCGGTTTTAAGTCTCAAAAATAGAATAAATTTTTATTTGGAATCTGAAATAATAAAAAGTGTATATATTTGCAAAATAAATGGATAAATATGCAAAAAGTAAAAAGACTTATTGCAATAGAGAAAATTATTATCAGGGGGGTTATTTCATCACAGGAAGAACTGCTTAAAAAGCTGAAGGGTAGAGGGATAATCTGTACGCAGGCAACACTTTCCCGCAACCTGAGGCAGCTGGGAGTAAGCAGGGTGCCAAACGGGTCAGGAGGTTACAGGTATACTCTTACTGATAAGGTAGTAATACCGCAGGCTGCAGAGAAAAAATTGCATGTTATACCGGCCGTTCAGGAGATTATTGAAGCCAGGGGACTTATTCTGATAAAAACAATACCCGGGAATGCAAGTGCCACTGCATTTTATATCGACAATACCGGCCGGTACGAGATTGCCGGAACTATTGCCGGTGACGATACAATCCTGTTAATACCACGCGATGGAATAACCGTTCAACAGGTTCATGCCTGCCTCAGAATAATCCTGCCGGGATTGTATGACAGGTTAAAAAAGAAATGAAATATCATGTCAAACAGTTTTATATCAGCGTATTATAAAGCTCAATATGTTAACAAAAAGTAAATTAAAAATGAAAGAAAAAGTAGTCCTTGCTTACAGCGGGGGATTAGACACATCGGTGATACTAAAGTGGTTAATTGAAAAAGAGTATGAGGTAATTGCATTTGTAGCTGATGTTGGGCAGAAAGATGATTTTGATGAATGCAGGAAAAAGGCATTATTACTTGGAGCAAGCAAAGTTATTATTTCGGATCTGAAGAAGGAATTTATTAATAATTATGTTCTCAAGGCGATAATGGCTAATGCGATCTATGAAGACAGGTACCTTCTGGGTACTGCACTTGCAAGGCCTCTGATTGCCAAAAAGCAGATTGAAGTGGCAACAGAGGAGGGAGCTGATGCAGTTGCACACGGTGCAACCGGCAAAGGTAACGACCAGGTAAGGTTTGAACTCTGTTATTATGCACTCAAACCTGGCATTAAAGTTATTTCCCCCTGGAAGGACAGGGAGTTCCTTGAAAGATTTAAGGGAAGGACAGATCTGTTGAAATACGCTGCCGAAAAGAAAATACCTGTAAAGGCAAGTATCGACAAACCCTACAGTGAAGATGATAACCTGATGCATATAAGTCATGAAGCAGGAGTATTGGAAGATCCAATGTTCCCAATGCAAAAAAACATACTCTCGAAAATGGTTATGCCACAGGATGCTCCTGACGAAGAGACTCACATTGTTATTCATTTCAAGGATGGAATACCGGTAAAGGTAATAAATAAGGACGACGGCACAGTAAAGGAAGATACATATGAAATGTTTATTTACCTTAATGAAATTGCCGGTAAAAACGGTATAGGGTTTCTTGATATGGTTGAAAACAGGTTTGTCGGTATTAAATCAAGAGGTGTTTATGAGACTCCGGGAGCCACCATTCTGCATATTGCTCACAAGGATATTGAAGGTATTGCAATGGACAGGGAAGTAATGAGACTCAGAAACATGCTGACCCCAAAGTTCGCAGAACTTATTTATAACGGATTCTGGTTCAGTCCTGAAATGGATTTTCTTATGGCGGCAATCGTAAAAAGTCAGGAACTGATTGACGGGAGTGTCCATCTGTGCCTTTATAAAGGGAATGTAATTATTGAAGGACGTGAGTCTCCTTCATCTTTATACGACAAGAAGCTCTCCAGCATGGATATTGAGGGGGGCTTTGACCAGACCGACAGCAGGGGTTTCATAAGGATTAATGCTATCAGACTGATGGCTCACAGGGCTATTATTGAAGCAAGTCGGAAGCAACAGTAATGCATTTTAAACCCGGTGAACCCGGCGAAATCCAGTCCACGCGAACAAGGTAATCAGGTATGTAAAATATTTAATTAACAGATTCTCATTTTTTTAATCTTAAAGAATATGAAGCTTTGGGAAAAAGGAATTAATCCGGAACCGGCAATCATTGAATTTACGGCAGGAAAAGATAAATTAACTGACCGTTCTCTTGCAAAATGGGATATTGTGGGTTCTATGGCACATGTGATAATGCTGGCTGATGTGGGACTAATAACAAATGATGACAAAAATGAGTCGTTGAAAGCTCTTCATTCTCTTTTTGTCCTAGATAAAGAGGGGCGTCTTGTAATAGAAAATGATATTGAGGATATTCATTCTCAGATTGAAAAGGAGATGATATCAATTCTGGGGGCTACAGGGAAGAAGATACACACAGGAAGATCGAGAAACGACCAGGTACTTGTTGATATCCGGCTCAAGACAAGGGAAGAGATCGATAGCCTGGCGTTGCTTATGCGGGAGCTTTTTATTAAAATGCAATCATTAAGCGAGAAGCACCAGGAGGTTCTTCTGCCGGGTTATACTCATATGCAATCTGCCATGGTTTCGTCGTTTGGATTATGGTTTGGTTCATATGCCGAATGTCTGGTTGATGACATTAATCTGCTTTCAGCAGCCCGTACACTAAATAACCGAAATCCTCTCGGAACGGCAGCAGGTTATGGCACAACTTTGCCTGTTAACAGGAAACTGACTTCGGATCTTCTTGAGTTTGATGATCTTCTCTATAACTCTGCTTATGCCAGTCTCAGCCGTGGAAAAGTTGAGCTTGCAGTAGCTGCGGCTCTTGCCTCACTGGCTCAGACTTTATCGCGTTTTTCAATGGACGTCTGCCTTTATATGAGCTCTGAATGTCGATTTATTGATTTTCCTGACGAATATGTAACAGGTTCAAGTATAATGCCACAGAAAAGGAATCCCGATGTATTTGAACTGATCAGAGCCAGATCAAATATAATCCAGACTTTACCATGTCAGATAAGTATGCTTATAAGTAATCTTCCATCGGGCTATAACAGGGACCTTCAGTTGCTGAAACATCTTATCTTCGATTCATTTACCGATCTGAAGGAGTGTGTTGGAGTTATGTTGTTAATGCTTAATAATATAAAAGTCCGTAAAAACATTACAGATAATCAGTTGTATAACAATATTTTCAGTACAGAGGAGGTGAACCGGCTCGTGAAAGATGGCATCCCTTTCAGGGATGCTTACAAGGCCGTATCGGGAATGGTTAAGAATGGCACTTTTTCAAAAACTTCAATATCAGATTATGTTCATGAGGGTAGTATTGGCAATCTGTGCAATAAGGAGATATCTGAAATATTTGAAAACAGGATGAAGGGTTTCAGGAATATATCAGCAGATGAACTGGAAGAAAAGATGATGACCTATATCTCCTGACATTTTGATTTCTCAATATTCTCAATAAATACATCGAACAGGTAGTCTGTATCTGTAGGACCACCGGAAGCTTCTGGGTGGAACTGGGTTGAGAAAAAAAGTTTGTTTTTATGTTTCATTCCCTCATTGGTTTTATCGTTAATGTTAATAAAGAATGGTTCCCATTCGCTGTTCAGTGTATTGTTGTCAACAGCATATCCGTGGTTCTGTGCTGTGATATATGCTTTATCAGTTCCCACTTGCAGAACAGGCTGGTTATGACTTCTGTGACCATATTTAAGCTTATAAGTATCTGCACCAGAGGCAAGAGCCATCAACTGGTTTCCCAGACATACCCCGAATATGGGTTTATTTCCGGCCAGTGATTTCTTTATATTTTTGATCGTTGTTGTGCACATTTTAGGATCACCCGGACCATTTGTAAGAAATAATCCGTCAAAATCCTCCTGATGATAATCATAATCCCATGGAACACGGATTATAGTAGTGTCACGATTCAGGAGATTCCTTATGATATTGTACTTCACGCCACAGTCAACCAGCAGGATTTTATATTTACCGGAGCCGTATACTTTTTTTTCATGGGTACTTACTTCAGCAACCAGGTTGACTTTATTGGGATCGTAGTAACTTGTTTCTGTTCCCTCAGGCTCGACTTTGCCAAGCATCGATCCCTTTTCTCTTATTCGTTTAGTTAGTGCACGTGTATCGATTCCATAAATGCCCGGGATATGATTTTTTTTAAGCCATTCATCCAGGCTCTCGGTTGCGTTCCAGTGGCTGTACTCAAATGAATAGTCAGAGACTATTAATCCTGAGATATGAATTGAGGCTGATTCGTAAAAACGATACAGGTCATTTTCCTCATCCTTCCCTGGTGCTCCGTAATTACCAACCAGAGGGTAAGTCAGGCACAGTATCTGTCCACGGTAAGAAGGATCGGTCAGGCTTTCAGGATAGCCGGTCATTGCTGTGTTAAACACAACCTCCCCGGCAGCTGGCACTGATGCTCCAAATGACTTTCCACTATAGACAGTCCCGTCCTCAAGAGTTAAACAAACCTTTATTCTGTCTTTCATTGAGTTGTAATTTCAAAAATCCACACTACCGGGAAATGTTATAATTTCACGGGCTTAAAGATAATTAAAAATTGAAGACTCAGCAGGTTGGTTTTCAGGCTGAATAATAAACCTGATTGAACTTGTTCGGGGTATTTATATTTAGGTTATTATAATATATTGCATCTTGATTATATAAAATAGATGATGCCTTTGGAGCTATTTTAATATTATTTACTATTTTTATATCCGTTTTTTGAACTGATTTTTTAATTTAATCTGACTAAATATGAAAAAGTCAATAATTGTTTTTATACTGCCATTGCTGATTTTTGGTTTTACAGGGCTCTCTTCATGCAAAAACAGGGCTGAGAAAAATGATCAGAAACAAGTTGAGCTTGAACAGGTTAAATCACTCGAAACTGAGATTGAAAAGAATGTCTATCCATTACCAACTTCAGCAGAAGTGATAGATATGCTTTCCGAGCTTGAGGTTGGTTATATAATGGGGATTTCAAATCCTGTCGGTAATTCTAAGAAATATTTCACCAGCAGTGCCAGGGCAATTAATCTTGGATGTTATGGAGCTGATCTGAGTTATGCCACACTCTATAATATAAACCAGGAAGTTATAAATTATCTTGATGCGATAAGGGCTCTTGCCAATGAACTTAATATGTCGAAGATATATGATGAGACCTTATATGACCGCATTAGAGAAAACTTTGACAACAAGGATGAACTGGTTGGTATCCTCACAGATGCTTTTAACGAGACTTATGAATATTTAAGTGAGAACGACCAGCAACCGTTGGCATTGCTAGTTGTTGGGGGTGCCTGGGTTGAAGGTATGTATCTGACCACGCACGTTTCAGAAGCCGCTTATCAGGTTGCGGGTATAGCCAGAGTTTTATTGGAACAGAAAGCCTCTTTTGAACTTTTTCTCGATATAACAAAGCCCTACATGGATGATCCCAATGTAGAGAGTTTTGTTAATTTGCTTGATCCTATGAAGAAAGTCTATGAAGGCCTGAGTACAAGCCTTACAACACAAAACATTACGGATATAACCACAGCAATAGAAGGGATCAGAAGCCAGATTGTACAGTGATTATTTCATATTTATATGGCCGCAAAGCATAATACTTTGCGGTCTTTTTTATGCCACTTCTCTATGAGAGAATCTGTATTACTTGCTTTAATACATATTTTTGCGATTGTCTCAACTGTTAATCCGACAGGGATTTCATCAAGAGGCAAAAAGATTCTTCGAAGTTACCTGAGAAGGTATCTGAACAGAGAGCTCGAAGAGGAGTACTATGCACTGTTCGAAAATAACCTCGAATTCTATTCCAATGAACTTAAAAGTGTTGACAAGTCGGATCTTTCTGATGAAGGTTCGCTTGTTTCATTCCAGATAACCAATATATGCCGGCAAATAAAAAAGGGATTATTCCTTGAAGAGAGAATGATTGTTTTTCTTCAGTTACTGGAATTTGCGTTTGAAGACGGGCTTGTATCCGAGCAGGAAAAGAATATTATTGATATTGTCTCGCGTACATTCAACATTTCAAAGAAAGAGTTCGATAACGCGGGTGCCTTCATGATAGGTAGAACCTACGATGAAGTCTCTCCCGATTGCATGCTGGTTATCGAAAGTGATAATCCCAAACTGTGGGCTGACAAGGATTTCACTAATTATGAAAAGTGGCGTCATATAAGGATCAAGGATTTTAAGGGACACCTTTTTGTACTTCATATCGAAAGTGCCGGTTCATTAATTTTTACTTATGATGGTCCTTTGCCTCTGTATTTCAAAGGACGCGATATAATTGCGTGCAGGTCTTATCTGCTTGAACGTGGTGTTAATATTAAAGGACAGGGCATTGAACCTATTTATTATTCAAGGATTTATAAAAAATTTGTATCAAGGAGATTTAAAGAAAAAATATTCTTTGAAGGGCATGATATTGAGTTTCTCTTCAAGAATTCTGACAATGGTGTACGGCAGATGAATTTCAGAATTGAATCGGGCAATCTTGTCGGTCTTATGGGAGGCAGTGGTGTTGGTAAAACCACCATGCTTAACCTGCTGAACGGTAAAGTAAAGCCAACAACAGGACACCTATATATTAACGGTTACGATATTCATGAAGATACCGATGCACTTAAGGGATTGATAGGTTTTGTTCCCCAGGATGATCTGCTTATTGAAGAACTGACTGTTTATCAGAACCTCTATTTTAATGCTCGTTTATGTTTTGGCGATTATAATGAGGATCAGCTTAACGCTACTGTTGATAAAGTGCTGGTTGATCTGGATCTTTATGAGATCAAAGACCTCCAGGTTGGCGATCCTTTGAACAAGAAAATCAGCGGAGGACAAAGAAAAAGACTTAATATTGGTCTTGAGCTGATGCGTGAACCTGTTGTTCTGTTTATTGATGAACCAACATCCGGATTATCTTCATTCGACTCTGAAAAGGTTATGAGCTTGCTTAGGAACCAGGCTTTGAGTGGTAAACTGGTATTTGCAATTATTCACCAGCCCTCTTCTTCAATACTTAAAATGTTCGACAGATTATGGCTGCTCGACAAAGGTGGATACATGATTTATGACGGAGATCCCATTGAGGCTCTAGTTTATTTCAAAACTGAAACATCACAGGCGAATGCAGCAGAAAGTGAATGTCCGAGCTGCGGAAATATTGAAGCTGAAAATATACTTCATATAGTTGAGGTAAAAGTAATTGACAATGAAGGTTACGAAGGGAAGGAACGGCAGATCAGTCCATTGGACTGGCACGAAAAATACAGGAAAAAAATGATGCCTGTCTTTGAGGAAAAACCTTCAAAAACAATAATTCCTGAAAGCAATTTCAGAGTTCCTGCAAAGAGGAAACAGATAAAAACATTTATCAGAAGAAACATTATCTCCAAGTTTGCTGACCGCCAATATATGACTATTAACCTGCTTGAAGCACCACTTCTGGCTTTAATTCTTGGCTATATTTCGAAATACACCGAAAACTCCACCTATATTTTTGGTGCAAATAAGAGCTACCATATTTTCCTATTTATGGCGGTTATCGTTGCCCTTTTTATCGGACTGACTGTAAGCGCAGAGGAAATATTCAGAGACAGAAAAATAATTGAAAGAGAAAAATACTTGAATATAAGCCGGTTAAGTTATTTGTTGTCGAAGATCAATTTCCTGTTTGTTTTATCAGCCATACAGTCAATTTCTTTCTTGCTTGTGGCAAACATACTTCTTGAAGTAAAGGGAATGCTGTTTCAGCAATGGTTGATCCTGTTCTCCACAGCCTGCTTTGGGAACGTCCTGGGGCTCAATATTTCGGCCGGAATGAGAACGGCTGTCAGTATATATATACTTATTCCTCTGATTCTCGTTCCAATGTTGATTCTTGGCGGGGCAATGATAAGATTTGATGATCTTCATAAATCGATTACAAGGAAAATTTATGTCCCTGTTATAGGAGATGCTATGGTTACCCGCTGGGCCTATGAAGCAATTATGGTTGAGGAATTTAAGAGTAACAGATTTGAAAAGTACTTTTTCGATTATGATATGGAGATCAGTCAGAATGACTGGCTTGCATCATTCCTTGTACCGACTCTTAAAGTTAAGATAGAAGAGTGTCGTGTTGCAGGTAAAGATCCGGAGTATCGCGATTACTCTGAGAGTAATTTCAGGAAATTAAATTATCATATAAATGAATTATCCGCTATTACGGCTGTCAGGCCAGGCAGCTGGATCAGTGATCTGAATTATAACGATTTTAACGATTATACTGCCGAAGAGGCCAGATTATATATGGATAGTCTGCGAGCGGTTATCAGAACAACCAGCAGATCAATATCACTGAAACGTGATTCACTCTACACCCGCATGAAAGAGGAAATGGGTGAGGAGCAGTTCTTAAATTTCAGAGAAAAGCATTATAACGAAAACGTGGCCAATGTTGTATTAAGCAGGTTGAATACCAGCAAAATATACGATTCCGAGAAAACGCTGATCCAGAAAGCCGATCCGATTTTTATGAAACCAGGCTCAAAATACGGTAGAGCGCACTTTTATGCACCTTATAAACAGGTCGGAAATCTTATGATTGAGACTCTGCTTTTTAACATCATTGCTATATGGATTATGAACGTGTTTCTGTTTATAACTTTATATTATAATGTTCTTAACCGGTTTATTCTATTTCTCGAATCACTTAAGATTCCTATCTGGAGAAAGTTTGGAAGGGAAATGCTGCGCATATAGAAACGGTCACAATTTTCTGTTATAATATATGAATAAGGTACATCCCAAAAAAAGTCTTGGGCAACATTTCCTGAAAGATGTTAACATTGCCAGGAAGATTGCGGCTACTCTGACCGGTTCGGGCTATGAAACAGTTCTGGAAATAGGATCGGGTATGGGTATTCTCACACGTTGCCTTTTTGAAAGGGGATTCGCAGACTTACAGGTAATTGAGATCGACAATGAATCAGTACAATATCTAAAAACCAGTTTACCGGAGTTTAAAAATATTATTACCGGGGATTTTCTTTCTCTTGATATAGAAAGGATTTTCAATAATAATATAGCTATTATCGGGAATTTCCCGTATAATATATCAACCCAGATATTTTTTAAGATCCTGAAACACCGGGATAAGGTAGTTGAAATCTGCGGGATGCTTCAGAAAGAAGTGGCAGAGAGGATTTGTGCATCGCCCGGTTCAAAGAGATATGGTATTCTGAGTGTTCTTTTGCAGGCTTTTTATACAACCGAGTATCTTTTTTCAGTACAGCCACAGGTTTTTTCACCAGCACCTAAAGTAACATCGGGAGTCATCAGACTTAAAAGAAATAATGTGGAAGCTCTCGGATGTGATGAATCTCTTTTTTTCAGGGTTGTTAAAGCCAGCTTTAACCAGCGCAGAAAAACTTTGAGGAATTCACTTAAATCAGAATTTAATCTGAAGGCAGATAATTATCATGAATTTCACCTGAGGCCTGAACAATTATCTGTTGACCAGTTTGTTCAGCTTACCAGGTGGATTGATGGAAATACATGATTTTCAGAATGAATACCCTATAGCGTCAACAGGATTCATTCTGGCTGCAGCGTAAGCCGGTGCATAACCAGCCACTATACCTATAATTCCGGAAATAAATACAGCCAGAAAGATATTGGCCACTGTCAGGTACATATTTAGTTCATAAAGATAGTTTATGATCAGGGTTGCTATAAATATCAAAAATACTGCCAGCAGTCCTCCGATAACTGAAAGCAAAACCGATTCAGTCAGGAATTGCTGAAGTATGAAAAACCTCTTGGCTCCAAGCGCTTTCTGAATACCAATAACATTTGTTCTTTCCCGTACTGAGACAAACATTATATTGGCAATTCCGAATCCACCTACGAGTATGGCAAATCCACCTATCAGCCAGCCACCGATATTAATACCTGCAAATACAGCATCAAATCCCTGTGATAAAAGACTTGCCCTGTTCACAGAGAAATTTGATGTTTCTCCGGGTTTAAGTCTCCTGGATGCTCTCAAAACCATAGTGGTCTCATCTGACAGTTCCTGTACCGAAACGCCTTCTTTAGCCCTTATCATCAGGTTTGATTCAAGATAGTTGCTCCGCAAATTGACAAAAGTCTTGGCAAAATTGACAGGAACAAGTGTGAGTTCATCCATACCGCTGTCGCTTATTCCACCTTTTCCTTCTTTCTTAAATACACCTATAACATTGGTTTTGTGACCAGAAATTGTAATCTCTTTACCTACGGGATCGGTTTTCTCAAATAATCTCTCTGCAATTTCAGCACCAAGTATAGCTACATTCTTTCCCGATGCTGATTCGTAGGGGGAGAAATATCTGCCGTTAGAAATTTCAAAAGAACGGAGGTTTTCGAATTCATGGGTAGCTGCCCATACAAGTGCATCATTAGCAAGGTTTTTCCGGTATTTTATTTGTCTTGGCTGAAAAACTGAAAAGCATGCAGCTCCAGCTTTGGTAGATCTGTTTAATATAGCCTGATAATCATTTTGCGAAATGGCCGGCCATCTGATAATGTCCCACCAGGCAAGGTCCGGATCGAATGACCAGGGAAATTTCTGTACATATATGACATCATCTCCAAGGGTTGATATGCTGTCACGGATCGCTTTTTCCATCCAGTCAAGAACAGTAAATACCGAAATAATGGAGAAAATACCAATCGTTATTCCAAATAAAGAGAGGAATGTTCTTAATTTGTTAACAACAACCGAGTTGACTGCAAATAAAAAGCCTTCTTTGATAAGTCGTAGAAACATCTGGTACCTTATTGATAATTGCTATTTGAACGTCAAAGATACGAAAACCAGTAATCATTAAATCAATTATATGAAATTTGATTATAGATATAATCCATTAAACAAGTCATTCTGTATATGAATTACTGATAAAATAACAATCAATGATATTCCTAACCATAATATATTGAGGATAATAAAAAAATATCTATTTTTAACCGCCTGATAAAAACGGGAGGCGACAATCATAAATATCAGATAATGAGCGAAAAAAGAATAAGAAGTGCATTGATTTCAGTTTTTTATAAAGACGGATTAGAAGAAATTGTCAGAACCCTGAATGAATTGGGTGTAAAGATTTACTCAACTGGCGGCACATTCAGTTTTATAAAGGATATGGGAATTCCTGCAAGTACTGTTGAAGGACTCACAACCTATCCTTCAATACTGGGAGGGCGGGTAAAAACACTTCATCCAGTGGTTTTTGGGGGAATCCTCGCCCGCAGGGAGAATGCTGAAGACATTGACCAGATTTCAGAATACGGGATTCCTGAAATAGACCTTGTAATTGTTGATCTTTACCCGTTTGAAAAAACCGTTCAATCAGTTAGTGAGGAAGATGAAATAATTGAAAAAATCGATATTGGAGGCATCTCACTCATAAGGGCTGCTGCTAAGAATTTTAACGATGTACTTGTTGTTTCCTCCCGGGATCAGTATTCTGATTTACTTGCTATATTAAAGGAAAGTAAAGGAGAGACTTCACTCGAGATCAGGAAATATTTTGCTGCGGTAGCCTTCAAAACTTCTTCACATTATGACACTTTAATATTCAGGTACTTTAACCGAGAGGCTGGAATTTCTTCTTTCAGGGAAAGTATTAATTCTGTCTATCCTTTAAGGTACGGTGAAAATCCTCACCAGAAAGGAGTTTTCTATGGTGATCCGGACCAGATTTTTGAAAAGCTTCACGGAAAGGAGATCTCTTACAATAATTTTCTCGATCTCGAGGCTGCTCTGAACCTGATTGATGAGTTTGCAGAAACAACTTTTATCATCATTAAACATAATAATGCCTGCGGTGTTGCATCCCGTAATAATCTGCCTGATTCATGGAAAGATGCGTTGGCCTGTGATCCTGTTTCAGCCTTCGGAGGAGTTCTTGTAACAAATGTTACCGTTGATGAAAATACTGCAAGGGAGATAGATAACCTGTTTTTTGAGATCATAATTGCACCCTCTTACTCGGACGCTGCCCTTATAATTCTTAAGCATAAGAAGAACCGGATTATCCTTCGCAGAAAGGGGCTTATTACTGCTCCCAGTCAATTCAGATCATTGTTTAATGGTGTATTATGGCAGGAGAGGGATAACCGCACGGAATATACATCGGACCTGAAGCCTGTTACAGAACGGATCCCCAACCCCAGGGAGATTGAAGACCTGATATTTGCTAACAAAATAGTGAAGCATAGTAAATCAAATGCAATAGTACTGGCAGGCAATAAACAGCTTTATGCCAGTGGTATCGGGCAGACTTCAAGAGTAGATGCCTTAAAGCAGGCTATTGATAAAGCCAGGTCATTTGGTTTTGATCTTAATGGATCAGTCATGGCTTCAGATGCTTTCTTCCCGTTTGCTGACAGTGTTGAACTGGCCCATAAAGCGGGTATCACAGCTGTTGTCCAGCCTGGAGGTTCAGTACGCGACCAGGAGTCGATCGACTACTGTTCCGCAAATGGAGTTGCAATGGTTTTTACAGGTGTAAGACATTTTAAACATTAATATATTAATAATTATCTCTTTTAATGGGACTATTTTCATTCTTAACGCAGGAGATTGCAATTGATCTCGGGACGGCAAATACAATAATCATCAATAATGATAAGATTGTTGTTGATGAGCCTTCAATAGTGGCGATTGATAAGAATACCGGGAAACTTATTGCTATAGGTGAAGAAGCACGGCAGATGCACGGCAAGACACACGAAAACATTAAAACAATAAGGCCATTACGGGATGGGGTTATAGCTGATTTCAACGCTGCCGAACTTATGATCAGGGGAATGATTAAAATGATCAATAAGGGATCACGTCTTTTTGCTCCCTCACTTAAAATGGTTGTGTGCATTCCTTCGGGCAGCACAGAGGTTGAAATACGTGCTGTGCGCGATTCATCAGAACATGCAGGAGGACGTGATGTTTATATGATATATGAACCAATGGCCGCTGCTATCGGTATCGGCCTGGATGTGGAAGCTCCTGAAGGATGCATGGTTATTGATATAGGGGGAGGAACTACCGAAATAGCAGTTATTGCACTTGGTGGGATTGTATGTAATAAATCAATCAGGATTGCCGGCGATGGTTTTACAGCAGATATTCAGGCTTATATGAGACATCAGCATAATATAAAAATCGGAGAACGCACCGCTGAAGATATAAAAATAGTTGTTGGTGCCGCTTTACCTGATATTGAAAATCCACCTGCTGACTATGTTGTAAGAGGCCCTAATATAATGACTTCATTACCTATTGAAATTCCGATTTCTTACCAGGAGATAGCATATTGCCTCGACAAATCTCTGACAAAAGTCGAAGCAGCCCTGCTAAGTGTTCTTGAACAAACACCACCGGAACTCTATGCGGATATAGTGAACAGAGGGATTTATGTTGCAGGTGGCGGAGCGCTCCTCAGAGGCATCGACAGGAGACTTGCGGATAAAATAAATATTAATTTTAATGTGGTTGAGAATCCTTTACATGCTGTAGCAAGGGGTACAGGTGTTGTTTTAAAGAATGTTGATAAATTTCCGTTCCTGATGAGATAATATACCAAGATGAATGAGAAATCTGCTAAACTTTCTGACGAGGTATAATAATCTGATTTTTTTTCTGATTCTTGAAGGATTAGCATTGTATTTGCTTACTACGTGCAATAATTATCATAGTACACGGGTAATTAATGGATTAAGAGGATTAACACTCGGGATTGAAGAGAAAATGAATAATGCCCGCTCCTACTTTAGTCTGCGGAAACTAAATAAAAGCCTTCTTGCTGAAAACGCTGCACTCCGAAATAACATCGAACAACTTGCCAAAAAGGAGGATCATTTCTTTTTTTCTATAACCAATTCAACATATAATCAGCAGTATCAATATACGAGTGCTGAGGTAATAAACAACTCGGTCAACCGCCAGAAGAACTTCTTTTCACTGAATAAAGGTAAGAGACATGGTATTGATAAAGATATGGCCGTTACATCCGCTTACGGAATAGCGGGGATGATAGTCGGATGTTCCGAGAATTATTCAAGAGCCATGTCGCTTCTTAATCTCGATTTCAGAGTGAGTGCACGTATAAAATCAAATGGATATTTTGGATCGCTTAACTGGGATGGCAGAGATGTCAGCCATGCCATACTAAACGAGATACCTCAACATGTTACAGTAAACGAGGGAGATACAATCGAAACAACCGGATACAGTACGATTTTCCCGGAGGGTATTATGATTGGTACAATAAGTGAATTTGAAAAAAGCGGAAGTGATTTTTATATTATAAAAGTTGCTCTTGTAACTGATTTTAAAAAGCTGCGCTATGTTAATATAATCGGTAATATGAAAAAATCTGAGCAGCTTGAACTTGAAGAACTCTTTCAATGATCAATTCGATATTAAGATATGGTTTGATATTTCTGGTACTTATGCTGTTGCAGGTCCTTTTATTTAACAATATTCAGTTTAGCGGGTATATTAATCCTTTTGTTTATGTAATGATGATCATGCTTTTACCTGTTGAAATTTCAGCCTGGTTATTACTTCTTGTATCATTCTTTACAGGCCTGACAGTTGATATTTTCTCAGGGTCAATGGGTATGCATGCATCAGCTACTGTTCTGGCAGGTTTTGTTCGTCCTTTTGTACTTAGAATAATCTCTCCGCGCGATGGTTATGAAACCGGATCTAGTCCCTCAATGGCAGTTTACGGTTTCAGATGGTATTTGATCTACACACTGATAATAATTCTTATTCATCATACAGCTCTTTTTTATCTTGAAGTATTCAGGTTTGCAGGATTTTTCAGAACATTGCTGAGAGTATTGCTGAGTTCACTCTTTTCTGTTACTTTTATCCTTTTTGCAGAGTATTACCGCAAAGGCAGGTAACAGATCCGATTATGAAAGATCCATTCATTAACAGGAAATATGTTATAATAGCGCTTATTGTGCTGGCATCTCTGATTCTTATTATCAGACTTTTTATCATTCAGGTTGTGGAAGACACCTACAGGATGTCGGCTGATAATAATGTACTCAGATATGTTACTCAATATCCTGCCAGAGGACTTATTTATGACAGGAATGGCCAACTGCTGGTTTTTAACCAGGCAGCTTATGATCTCATGGTTATACCGGCCCAGATGGCATCATTCGACACAACAAATTTCTGCAATCTCCTGGGAATCTCCCTTGAAGTATTCAATGAAAGAATAAAAGCAGCTTTCAGTTATTCACGCCGTGCTCCATCAATATTTCTTAAACAGATTTCAGCGGAAACCTATGCAACATTTCAGGAAAAAATGTTCATGTATCCGGGCTTCTACGTTCAGCCAAGAACTCTGAGAAAATACTCAAAACCCATTGCTTCCCATTTACTGGGATATGTAAGTGAAGTGGATGAGGCTATTATTGAAAATGATCATTATTATAAACCCGGGGACTATATAGGTAAGCTTGGAATAGAAGAGGCATATGAGACAGATCTGAGGGGATCGAGGGGAGTAAAGATCTATCTTGTAGATGTTTACAGTCGTATAAAGGGATCTTATGCTGATGGCCGTCTCGATACAAATGCTGTACAGGGTTCCGATATAATTGCATCCATTGATATGGATCTGCAGGAATACGGGGAGTTGTTGATGAAGAATAAAACAGGGAGCATTGTGGCACTCGAGCCATCAACAGGAGAGGTACTTGCTCTTGTTTCATCACCTAATTATGATCCTGGTTTGCTGGTTGGAAGGATAAGATCAGAGAATTATACAAAACTTAATGCTGACACATTATTGCCACTTTTTAACAGGGCACTTATGGCCTACTATCCGCCGGGATCAACATTCAAACCATTAAATGGTATTATAGGACTTCAGGAGAACGTGATAACACCTTTCACAGAGTTTGAGTGCAATAACGGCTATCTGTTTGTCGCCTGTCATTCACATCGATCCCCACTGGATCTTGAACATGCCATTTCGAATTCCTGTAATTCCTATTTCTGCCAGACTTTCAGGAGAATACTTGAGAGTCCTCAATATCCTTCGTTATATGATGCTTTTGATAAATGGGCCAATTACCTGAAAGAGTTTGGATTCGGTTTAACACTGGGAACTGATTTTGTTAATGATCTCCCTGGATTTGTCCCCTCAGTAAGCTACTTCGATAAATTCCATGGTAAGAACGGATGGAAAGCCCTGACAGTTATTTCACTGGCTATAGGCCAGGGAGAGATTGCGGTCACTCCTCTTCAGATGGCCAATATGACTGCTGCAATTGCCAATAGAGGCTATTACAATAGTCCTCATATAGTAAAATCTGTCGGTTCACAGGGTAACATTGATGCACAGTTCACAACAAAACACATTATCAATATTGATTCAGCAAACTTTGAGCAGATAATACTGGGAATGGAAGATGCAGTTAATGGGGGTGAAGGAGTAACAGCAAGAATTGCAGCTCTCAATGATATTATTGTATGTGGTAAAACAGGGACTGCACAAAACCCGCACGGGGAAGATCATTCCGTGTTTATCGCTTTTGCTCCAAAGGATGATCCCCAGATTGCAATCTCAGTTTTTGTTGAGAATGCCGGCTTTGGATCAACATATGCAGCACCGGTGGCAAGTCTCATGATTGAGAAATATATCAGAGGAGACATTACCAATAGATGGCTCGAAGAAAGAATAATAGAGCTTAACCTGATTGATAAGTGAGACGTACCATAAACATATGGGAAGGACTGGATAAGATCACAATTCTGATCTTTTTACTTATGGTAATAATTGGCTGGTTTAACATATATGCTGCTGTATATAACGAGGAACATTCAAAAATACTGGACCTGTCGCAACGTTACGGGAAACAATTCGTATGGATAGTAGCAACTCTGGTACTTGCAGTTTTTGTTGTGATAATCGACAACAGGTTTTATTTCTTTTTCTCATGGTTTATTTATGCAGGAATTCTTCTTCTGCTTATACTTGTTCTGATTATTGGAAGGGAGATATTTGGAGCAAGGTCGTGGTTTGAGTTCGGGCCTTTGAGTTTACAGCCATCAGAATTTGCCAAGTTTGCAACGGCTCTGGCACTTGCTACATATCTGAGCTCCAGAAGATATAACCTTACAAGGATAGTTGTGTTTGCTGTTGCATCAAGCATATTCCTTTTGCCGGCTTTTCTTATAGCTCTTCAACCGGATATGGGCTCTGCAGTAGTCTTTTTTGCTTTTTTTATTGTTCTGTTAAGGGAAGGGATGAGTCCGTACATTTTCATTTCAGGTTTGATAATGATAATACTGTTTTTTCTTACACTGCTCTTTAACAATCTGTATATAACCGGTGCACTTATAGGTTTAGCTTTTCTTATGACATTATTTGCAACGAGAAAATTGAGATTATGCATTTCCGGCCTGGGTATTTTGGTTTTAATTACGGGGATGCTTGAATTACTCAATCGTTTTGTTATTAAATCTTTTGGTAATGAGCTGGTTATTTTTATTTCGCTGATTATATCCGGTGTGGTGTATGGATTATATATTTATAACAAGAAAGCCATTCCTGTTCTGATCATTTATTTTTTTCTGCTTGGAAGTATTATTTTCATGCATACGGTTAATTATACATTTAATAAAGTTCTCAAACCCCATCAGAAGGAGAGGGTGGAAATAATGCTCGGTTTTAAGTCGGATCCGCGCGGAACGGGATATAGTGTTAATCAGTCCATGATTTCAATTGGTTCAGGAGGATTCTCGGGAAAAGGCTATCTGCAGGGGACACAGACCAAATTCAAATTTGTTCCGGCGCAAAGTACTGATTTTATTTTCTGTACTGTAGGTGAAGAATGGGGATTTCTCGGATCGGTTACGTTAGTCGGTTTATATTTATTTCTTCTTCTCAGGCTTCTCTTCCTTGCGGAAAGGCAAAAATCCGTGTTTTCAAGGATTTACGGATACGGAGTAATTTCTGTTTTATTTATTCATTTCTTTATAAATATAGGCATGGCTGTCGGACTACTACCTGTTGTAGGAATTCCTTTGCCCTTCTTTAGTTACGGAGGCAGTTCATTATGGGGATTTACAATTTTGTTATTTATTTTTCTGAGGCTTGACGCAAGCCGTAATGAACATCTTATCTGATCAGAACGGGATAGTGATCCTGTGTGATATCTCAACACCAAAATCCTTTTCAACAAAATCGATCAGCTGTGGGAAAAACTCCATAAAATCATCCTGAAGGGAATAATAATTTTTTTTGAGTGCCCTTATGGCAAATCTTGATTCTTTCGGCAGAGTTGTGCGTTTGCTCAGTGTTTTTAAAACATGACGGATCCCATTGACTGTCTGATATGATTCAATCCAGTTATTGATTATGAAAAACGGTATCATCTGCTGTACATTTTCCGGAAGTATATCATAATTATTTACCAGTGCCCTGTAGAAGTTGTAAGTGACACTTTCCAGTGGTCTGCGCGAAAAGAAATTCCATTCTTTCGTCAGAAAATGATCGTAAATAATGTCGGTTACAACACCTGCATATCTGTGATATTTTCTTGTGAAAAATATTTTGCTTCGGTGAACGACCGGGTGGCTATCAGTAAAACCGTCAATATGACGGTGAAGAATGATGCCCTTTCTTATCAGATCGGGATATTTGAGATAGTCACGACCTTTTACATAATCTCCGATGTAATTGCCAATGATTATTTTTTCAGAATCACCGGAAAGATATATGTGGGCTAAAACATTCATATTGTGGTATAATAGTACAAAGAATTTGCCATATCTTATTAATATCAAAAACATTTTCTTTAACATATTTTCAGGTAACATAAAAGAGCCACCTAACATGCACAAATACAATATTTTAAAGTGCAAAAACTGCATAATAAAAAATAGTGGGAAATGTTCGGAATTTCAGCACACAAATTATAAATTTGCTGATTCATCTTAAATAAAATTCTCAGGCAGCAAATATCTTTTTAATAGTATAAGCAGGTACTATGGCCAGAAAAAATGTCATTATTATGGGGGCCGCCGGAAGGGATTTCCATAATTTCAATACATATTACAGGTGTAATGAACATTACAATGTTGTTGCATTTACAGCGGCTCAGATTCCGGATATTGACGAGAGAAGGTACCCGGATAAATTGTCCGGCAAGCTGTATCCAAATGGAATTCCTATTTTCCCTGAAGAAAATCTTCCTGATCTTATCAGAAAGTATAAAGTTGATGAGTGTGTTTTTTCATACAGTGATGTCACTTATCAGAAAGTGATGTCAGTAAGTGCGATAGTTAATGCTGCAGGTGCCAATTTTGTTTTGCTTGGACCATCAGATACAATGTTGAAAAGCAACAAACCGGTAATTGCTATTGGTGCAGTCAGAACAGGTTGCGGTAAAAGTCAGACCTCCAGGAGAGTTATCGAGCTCCTTATGGAGAAAGGGCTGAAAGTGGTGGTTGTCCGTCATCCTATGCCATACGGCGATATAAATGCCCAGAGAGTTCAGCGCTTTGCCACTGTGAAAGATCTTGAACAACATAAATGCACGTTGGAAGAGATGGAGGAGTTTGAACCGCATATTGTAAGAGGCAACGTTATATATGCCGGAGTTGATTATGAAGCTATTCTTCGGAAGGCTGAAAAAGATCCTAAAGGTTGTGATGTAATTCTTTGGGACGGAGGCAATAACGATTTCCCGTTCATCATGCCGGATCTTATGATTACGTTAACTGATCCGCATCGTGCCGGTCACGAATTAAAATATTACCCTGGTGAGGTGACCCTCCGTTTGGCAGATGTTGTTGTTATTAACAAGATCGACAGTGCATCTCCTGAATCTGTACAGGTAGTCAGGGAGAGTATCGAATCGGTTAATCCGGCAGCCACTGTTATCGATGGAGCTTCACCTATCAGAGTGGATGATGCATCATTAATAAAAGGTAAGAGGGTGCTTGTAGTTGAAGATGGTCCGACGCTGACACATGGAGAGATGAAAATAGGAGCCGGGGTGGTTGCTGCACGCAAATACGGAGCAAAAGAACTTGTTGATCCGCGTCCCTTTACGGTTGGGAGGTTAAGTGAAACTTTCAGGCTGTATCCGGAAATCGGGACTCTCTTGCCTGCAATGGGATATGGTGAGCAGCAGTTAGGAGACCTTGAAAAAACGATTAATAACACGGAATGTGACACTGTTATTATTGCCACACCGATCGACCTGAACAGGATCATTAAGATAAAAAAGCCGAATACAAGGGTCTATTACGATTTGCAGGAAATAGGATATCCGAATCTTTCGGGTGTTGTTGACGAGTTTATAAAGAAATATAAGCTTATCTTCTGACGCGGGCATTTCCTTGCCATATGTTCCATAACTGTTCTTCGTCAGCAGGTTGAGCATAATCTGTCAGTGAGGTTGTGGCAAGAGCTCCGCATGCCCATCCGAACTGTATCCATTTTTCCGGTTCCCAGCCTTTTAGCACAGCATAGAGTAAACCGCCAACAAAACCATCACCCCCGCCAATGCGGTCAAGCACATGAATCTCACGAGGCTCCACAATATGCCAGTTATCTCCTTCAAGCATAATGGCACCCCATAGATGATCATTTGCACTGATCACCTGACGAAGGGTTGTGGCGAAGACAGAAGCATCCGGAAAGGATTTCTTTACACCGTTAATCATAACTTTGTAACTTTCTATCTGAGACACAAGCTCTTGCCCTCCTGCTTCCGGTCCTTCTGTTCCAAGGCACAATTGAAAATCCTCTTCATTTCCCACGAGAATATCAGAAACACCTGCTATTTCAGCGAAGATATTACCCAGATCCTTTTCGCGGCCTTTCCAGAATGAAGCCCTGTAATTAAGATCAAATGAGATTCGTGTTCCATATTTTTTTGCTGCACGGGCTAGTTCAAGGCAGAAGTTGCTTGTTTCAGGCGACAGGGCTCCAATTAAACCGGAGAGGTGCAATATCTGAACACCCTCTTTACCGAAAATCCTGTCGAGGTCGAAATTTTTTACACTGAGCGTCCTCCCTACTTCACCGGCACGATCATTTTGCACTCTTGGTCCGCGTGTTCCATAACCACTGTCAGCAATATTGAACTGGTGACGATAACCCCACGGACCTCCCTGTTCAACTTCAAAACACTCATATTCCATATGACGGCTTGCAAGGTTATCTTTTATGAGTCTGGCGATGGGGCTCTCTTTGACAAATGTTGTCAAAACTTTAACAGGCAAACCAAGATAGGATGAAATACTGGCCACGTTGGTTTCGGCACTGGTAGTGTGCATAAAGAATGTGTCGCTGCAATGAACGGGTTGTCCATTTGCAGGAGTGATACGGACTCCCATACTGCTGGGTACTACCATTGAATAAGTATATTCTTTTTTAAGTTCTATTTTCATATATTTCAATTTATTGATATTGACTTTATTTATTATTTCATCCTTTCTTTGATCTTTTTTGCTGCTTCTTCAAATCCGGGTTTGTTGAGTAACGCAAACATATTCATTTTATATGCTTCAACACCAGGCTGATCAAATGGATTGACATCGAGAATATATCCGCCCAGGGCACAAGCCATTTCAAAAAAGTAAATCAACTGGCCTGCATAATATTCATCCAGTTCAGGGATCGTAATAGTTATTATCGGGACATTACCATCATTATGAGCGAGAATTGTACCTGTTTCAGCACACTTGTTAACTTCGGAGAGTCGTTTTCCTGCAATATAGTTTAACTGGTCATCATCATCCTTTTCGATAGGAATAGTAAGTTTTTTACGCGGATTTTTTAATGATATGAATGTTTCAAAAATAATTCTCTGTCCCTCCTGTATATATTGACCCAGCGAATGAAGGTCGGTGGTAAAATCGACCGATGAAGGGTAGATACCCTTATTATCCTTCCCTTCGCTTTCACCAAATAACTGTTTCCACCACTCAGCCAGGTAATGAAGTCTGGAATTGAATCCTACAAAAATTTCCGTAGTACGGCCGGTTTGCATTATCAGATTTCTGGCAGCTGCATAAAGCAGCGAAGGATTGGTTGTTGCATCTTTATTTTTTCTTGTCAGATCCTCCATTGATTTGGCGCCTTTGACCAGTGACTTAATATCGAGTCCGCTGACCGCAACAGGCAATAAACCTACGGGAGTAAGCACGGAGTACCGGCCACCTATATTGTCGGGTATTGCAAATGTTTCATATCCGTTAATTTCGGCGAGAGATCTCAGGGCACCTTTTTCGCTGTCGGTAACAGCTATGATCCTGTCGGCTGCTACTGCTTTGCCCACTTTTCTTTCAAGATGGTCTTTCAGTATTCTGAATGCTATTGCGGGTTCTGTGGTTGTACCTGATTTTGATATCACAACAATCGAATAATTACGGTTATCAAGAATATCGATCAGATCAGACATGTAGTCTTCACAAATATTATGGCCGGCGTAAAGGATCTGGTGATTTTTTGTTTTCAATAATGGTAGTAAGGAGTGTGAAAGGGCTTCAATAACTGATCTGGCTCCGAGGTATGAACCACCAATTCCGATCACAACGGTGGTATCAGAAACTGATCTCAGGTGTCGGGCAATTCTCTCCAGTCTATCGACTTGGGGCAAAATATCGTTAGGAAGTGTAAGCCATCCCAGGAAATCATTGCCTGCACCTGTTCCTTCATTAAGGGCATCAAGGTGTCTCACCGACTGCTGGGCCAGAGCAAGAATCTCTTCGAATGAGATAAAACTGCTTACGTTATTCAGGCTGATACTTAGATTTTCTTTCATGATTATATAATTTTTTACTGTTTTCCCTGTTAAACAAAGTTAATAAAAAAAGCCGTCAGGTTAACACCTGACGGCTCATAATAAAATAAGAATGTATATATTGAGAAGTAACTATCTTCTTTTGATCCCACCTGCACTCGAGGAATGGGCATCGACATATTCAGGATTACCTTTATAGTTGACATCTCCCGCGCTGGAGGCTTTTGCAGTGAGTCTTTCTGTTACATTAATATCGGCATTTCCTGCACTTGATACACTAACATCAGCTTCTCTGACTATAAGATTATATGCATTCAGATCACCTGCGCTGCTGAGATCAGCTTCAAGAAAATCTGCTTCACCATTTAAAGTAACATCACCTGAACTGCTGATGTCTGTTTCCACTTTATCCGCATAAATTTCAAGCTTAATATCACCAGCACTGCTTGCTGAAAGCCTTAGTTCGTCAATCCTTACGGGAGTCTCTCCTATAACATCACCAGCACTTGACGTACTTACCGATCTGATCTCGTTCATGGTAACATACACCCTTTTTCTGTCGGCTGAACGGATATTCGCATCAGTATAAATATGGAGGGTATTATTTTTGATTTCTGTGAGGATATATTCATGAAGGTTCTCATCAGCTTCCACAGTTATGGATTCATTATCACCCTGGCTTAGATATACATCAATACCCGTACTTACTCTGAGACCTGTGAAATCACCAGTTTGTCTTTCTTTTCTGACAACATCCCCATTACCATAGACTGTTCTCCTGAACTGGCCGTTTATGCAGGATGTAACAGCCAGCAGAATGGCTGCAATCATTAAATACTTAAGGTTTTTCATGTCTTTTTTATTGGTTTTAAATTTGATTTCTTAATAAAAGACAGTAAGAATTACTAAATGTTGCAATTATCCAGAATAAAGTTTCATGCTATTTAAATATTTTCAGACCGGCAGAAAAAAAGATAACTTTTTATCTCACGCCGTGCATTTGGATCGAGTCCTGTTGTTGGTTCATCAAGGAGAAAAATAGCAGGATTATTGATCAGGGCGATACCCAGAGCCAGCCTCTGTCGTTGACCTCCTGAAAGATTTCCAGACATCCTTCAAGGATCTTGAAAGTGCACACCTGAGTTTATGGCTGGCCATTTATCCTGATAACCTTTGCCGAGAACTGACAACAGGTGGTGGAAGGTGTGTTTAATGATATATTCCTTCAGATCATAACGTGCCCGGTTTAATACTAAACACGGTACGCATATTGTTCTTAAATGCCGCAACAAAAGCCTGGTCATATCCCGATTTTCTCATAGCTGTCTGCATATTTCTTGCCTCAGCCAGATTATTGAACTCCCCGACACAGGTCCGGTATGCACCACTGTAGAAATATTCGTAGGTTGTATAAATTTTGTTATTGAAAGGGAACTGGTATCGTCCTTTGGGTTTCATGCTTGCTAAAAACTGAATCCTGTAAACAACACCTTCCTGCACTTCTTTGTAATCTTTAAGAATTATAGTCTCCGGTTTGGTCTTCTCCGGGGCAGGTTTAACCGGTGGTTCAGGTTTGATTACAACTTTCTTCTCTGGCAAAACCGGTTTATTGGTCTCAGTAACAGGTTTAGCAACAATATCTTCAGGCACAAAACTCTTTTTCTCCGGGATTTCAGCAATCTTAACCTCTTCTTTTTTTACTGGTTCTGCTTTGGTTTCTTTTTCTGGAATAATAACCTTTTCAACCAGGAGTTCAGGTAGATTAACCTGCATTGTTTTGTCAGCAGGGGTAATATTAATAAAAGCATCCGTCAAATCCTTAATATTATCAGATATATACTGTTTATTTAAAACTACCCTGAATAACTGCGTGGTCTTTCCTGACCTCTGTCGTGATGTATAGAAAGCAGATCTGCCATTGTTTCTGTTTATGGTAAAAGCTATATCATCGTTCTCGCTGTTTATCACCTGTGTGAGGTGTAGAGGATAACCCCATGATTTACCATCAAATTTACACATATAGATATCGAATCCTCCTAATCCTTTACGACCGTCAGATGAGAAAAACAGATTGTTTTCCGAATCAAGGCAGGGGAAAAGTTCATTTCCTTCTGTATTGATGTTTGCTCCAAGGTTTACTGGATCCATCCATTCTTCTCCATCTTTCAGGGTTAGGAACAGATCCATATTTCCATGAGTTCCCTCCCTGTTGGATGCAAACACTAAAATTTTTTCATCTGAGGATAAAGTGGGATGGGTATAGATCGAATTATCATTGCAGAAATCGAGAGGATTATCATAACTTATCCATTTTTCCTGATTATTTGATCCTTTTGTTAATTGTGCCTGCCATATTTTTTCCAGATAATTTTTCTTTGCCCGTTTTGTAAAAAACATTTCTGAGCAGTCATTGTTGAAGGTGATGGCTTCGCAAGGGTAATCGAAGGGAAAAGCAGTTGAAAACAAACTGGAATAGCTTAATGCTGTATCAGTCACCAGGGCATGATATGCCTGTATAGCACCGAATGAAATATGCGAAGACAACATTCTTTTTTCATCTTTTGATTTGGCAAGATATACAATTCCATCTTTATAATATTGAATCCCTGAAGAAGGGGGAATGATTTCCAGATCGAAAGAATCTACTTTAAAGAAATGATTCTGGATTGAGGTATCTTTAACGGTAATCATCTCCGGATAAGAGGATGATTTGCAGATATTACCGTTGCTATATGCAAATGATTCACCTGAACAGTGTATCATGCATAATATTATTGTTATTCCTGTTAGCTTTTTCATAATCCTAATTAAAAAGAGTTTTACCAGCGACTGCGATCGGTATATCCCGAACTGTTGCTTGAAAGGTTAAATCCGAGGACTAATTCAGCTGTCAATGATTTTTTATAGAAGGGAGTATCCTTTGGGAGCTCGAAAAAAGTACCAATATAAAATCTGGGATATCTGAACTCAAAAAAGAAAGATATTTTATCAAGGTCATTGAAATATGTTCCGAGGCAGAAATCTCCTGCATATAGTCTTAACGCAGGTTTGATTGTTTCTTTGATATCCAGTGAGAGTGTATCGTCTGTCATAAGAATGACAGATGGTTCGAGAACAAGCTTAAGGGGCCGGCTGATTAAAAACTTAAATCCTGCCAGAAAAAAATACTGACGGGAGATAGGTATTATGTAAGTATTCAGTGTGTCAGGATCTACAGGTCTTCCGAGAATATTTGTTGCAGAAATACCTGCATAGAAACTTGGATTATAAAAATATAATCCTGCATCCAAACCAGGAATGTAGAAATCTTTGACCGGGATGTTGAGATCAGAATCACCATCATAGTGATGGTAAATTCCCTTGGCGGCTATTCCAATAGACAGAAAGGAGAGTGCTTTTTTATTAAGTGTCAGGTGATATGATCCTGCTGCGCTGAGGCCAATATTCCTGGAATCACTATTCATTTCATTAAAAACGGCATAACCTATTCCAATTCCTGTAAATTTGGGAGCTACGTATGATGAAACATATTGCGGTACTTTTTTAATAATCCTCGCATTTCCGGAAAGAACCTGGGAATAGTTTTTCGCATAGAAACCAGCTATTATGTCAGTAGAAAAGAAATCCTTACTGCCAGCGATAGCAGGATTAAGCAAAGAAGGAATAAATATTTTGTAGGATACGGGGTTAAAAGGTACCTGTTGCCCGTTTAAAATAGAATTACAGGAAACCAGAACAAGTACTGAAATAATTTTTTTAATAACAGACATAATGACTTTAGCAGACAACAATACTTAATACTTTCGGAATACTTATACGTATTTGGTTGTTTTAAGTTTCATTTAAACAGTAATTTATGACATTAAATCATAAGAACTCAATCCGGAGGTTATAACTTCGTACTTTGTTAATCCAAAACCAGTTCAGTTGTTGCTTTTGCATGGGAGGCTGAGAATATATAATTTAGTCTGAATTATTACTAAATTTACCATGATCTAAACCAGGACCTATATGAGTGAACCTATCTTAAGAGCCTTGATGCAACTGTTCGCCCTGATCAGTGATATCCGCAGCATAAGTGAAATATCGAAGAAAGAAAGGAATATTGTCAAGTCATTTCTCGATAATCATCTGAGCAGTGAGCTGGTTGAACGGTACATGAAGATGTTTGATGAGAGTCTCGAATTATATTCTGTTGAAGGAGCACAAGGTGGAAGTGAGGGAGATGAGGATATCTCATCCTCCAAAGCCATGAGGATAAAGAAGATATGTGACAGTATAAATGAAGAATTACGTCAGAAACAGAAGATCTATATTATTATACAGCTTATCGATTTTATTTCTTACGGAGAGGAGATAACTGAAAATGAGCTGGATTTCCTTATGACAGTTGCCCTGGCTCTGAATATACCGGAGAATGAATATAAAAATATTAAAAGCTTTATTATCGATCCGGTAAATAAAATCTATGAAAAGGAGAAACTGCTGCTTGTTAATAATAACAGAACCTGTGAATACCCTAAAGTAAAACATGTTTTTAACAGTAACATTTCAGGAGAACTGATGTTCCTTAATATAACCAGCGCAAAGACATTCATTTTCAGATATACAGGTCATGGAGAGCTTTACCTTAACGGTCAGCCTGTCTTACCTAATCAAACATACCTGTTTGATAATGGTTCAACAATAAAGGGTCATGGGTTAAAGACAATTTATTATACGGAAATATTTGAGCTCTTCAACGAATCAAAACTTAAAGCCAGGGTTTCCATTAAAGCCAGAGATGTGGTCTACAGATTCCAGGACAGCGAGAATGGCATTCAGAATTTCAATTTTGAGGGCGAATCGGGGCAACTGGTTGGTGTTATGGGTGTAAGTGGAACCGGTAAGTCTACACTGTTAGATTTACTGAATGGAAATCTTAAACCTCAGAGCGGGGATATTTTTATTAACGGGTACAATCTTAACAATTTTAAAGAGAGGAGTCAGGTAAAAGGAGTAATAGGATTTGTACCACAGGACGATCTCTTGATAGAGGAGCTTACCGTTTATCAGAACCTCTATTACAGTGCAAGAATGTGCCTTGACAGGTTCAGGCATCACAGGATAAAGAAGATTGTTGACAGGATTCTGACAGACCTCGACCTTTACGAAATAAAAGACCTTAAGGTTGGAAGCAAACTCGATAAAGTGATAAGCGGAGGCCAGCGGAAAAGAATAAATATTGCACTTGAGCTTGTTAGAGAGCCATATATCTTATTTGTTGACGAACCAACATCAGGTCTTTCTTCAGTCGATTCCGAGGTAGTTATTAATTTACTGAAAGAACAGACATATAAGGGAAGACTTGTAATTGTTAATATTCACCAGCCATGTTCCGATTTTTACAAACTGTTTGACAAGATCATTATTCTCGATAAGGGAGGATACCAGATCTACTACGGCAATCCCAACGAAGCGATAGTCTATTTTAAAACCCTTAGCCAACATGCAAATCCTGAAGAGGACCAGTGCACCAAATGCGGAAATATTAATACCGAACAGATATTGCAGATTGTTGAAACAAAGATAGTTGATGAACGCGGAAAACTGACTCAAACAAGGAAGGTTGCTCCTGAGGAATGGTATGACAAGTTTAAAGAGAATATAAGTAGCAAAATAAAGATTACTCCTGGTCCAAAGGAAGAGCTACCTGATAGTTACTACAGTGTTCCAGGACTATTTAAACAAATGGTTATATTTTTCCGCAGGGATCTGTTATCTAAACTGGCAAACAGGCAATACATTCTGATAAGTCTTCTGGGAGCTCCATTGCTTGCATTATTGTTAGGTTATTTTACAAGATTTGTTAAAGGGGATTCATACCTTTTCATCGAGAATGAAAACCTTGCTGCATATCTTTTTATGTGTGTCATTACGGCACTTTTCCTTGGTCTGATGATCAGTGCCGAGGAAATAGTGAAGGACAGGAAAATACTTAAAAGGGAATCCTTCCTCAATCTCAGCTGGTTCAGTTACCTGAATTCCAAAATGATTATAATGTTCCTGATCTCAGCGATCCAGACCATATCATTTATCCTTGTAGGTAATCTTATTCTTGAGATCAGGGGAATGACATTCAGCTACTGGCTTATTCTGTTTTCTACAGCATGTTGTGCAAATATGATAGGATTAAACATCTCATCGGCATTCAAGTCAGTCATTACGGTCTATATTCTTATTCCGTTTATTCTCATCCCTCAATTGCTTTTGAGCGGAGTACTGGTAAAATTCGACAGGCTCCACAGAACCAGCTATTCTTCGTTTCAGTTTGTTCCGGTAATCGGTGATCTTATGGTTGCACGCTGGTCATTTGAGGCACTTGCTGTTGAACAATTCAAGAAGAACAGGTTTGAAATAAATATCTTTGACTATGAAATGGCAGAGAGCCAGAATTACTACTATGCTGAGTTCCTGATCGATAATCTTAAAGGCTACATTCAGGAGTGTGTTAAAGCAGAGACTGAAAGTACTGTTGTGGCAAACAACTGCTTCAAACTTAACAAATATATTAAACAGTTATCAGATCTGGCCGGTTATGGATGGCCTGAATTTTTGCCAGCGGAGCTAACTAAAGAGAATCTGGATTCAGCAACTGTTACTAACACTGAAAAATACCTTGATTACCTGGCAAAACATTTCCGGGGATTGAGTAATGATGCG
>CAZQVL010000003.1:0-47040 GCA_964596715.1 uncultured Rikenellaceae bacterium | reverse complement strand
TGAAAAATACCTTGATTACCTGGCAAAACATTTCCGGGGATTGAGTAATGATGCGCTTAAGCTCAAAGAAGAGGTAACAGATTCTATTATTAGAGCCATTGGTAATGAAGAATATGTAAAACTGAAGGATGATTATTATAATAAAAGACTGGCAAGTATTTTGCTAAACGAAGAGGTTCTTGATAAGTCATATGAGACACCTGAGCGGATTGTCCAAAAGTATGAACCTGTCTTTATGAAACCTGTATCAAATTATGGAAGGGCCCATTTTTATGCTCCCTATAAACAGATCGGAGAGTTAAAGATTGATACTTACTGGTTCAATCTGGCAGTTATCTGGATCAGTTCCCTGTTATTGTACATTATCCTTTATTTCAACGTCCTCCAAAGACTTGTAACATATTTTGGTGCCATAAAAATAAAAGAATCAGGCAGTTAGTAATATAAGAAATGTTCAGGTGCGTTATGAGAGCTCAGGGAGGATTAAGCAACTAAGGAATCGAAATTAAGAATGTTCAGATAGAGAATACCCTGAATAAGAAACCTGGTAATTCTCGAAATACTGAAAAGAAGGTATAGTTTAAACGGATATTTCAGCAGGCTTACTGCGATAACTACCATTGAGTATGGTGACAGAGGAAAGAGAGCAGCAATAATTATAAAAGCTCCTCCCCATTTTTTGACTAACCGGATATATTTTTCCAGAGCCCGCTCTGAATAAGCTTTTATCCGGCGTTGTCTTGAAAACCAGTTCCCGATCAGATATGAAAGTACTCCGCCAATATAGGAGAGTATCCCGAGCAACGTCAGAAAGAGGAATGGTGAATTGAATTTGGATGCCCAGATAACAAAAAGATCAGGTGGGATCATACCTAAAAAGGATTCTGAGATTGTGAATACAGCAATTACCAGAACATCCGGCAGATTATCAGTCAAAAAAGAAAAGAAGCGGTCAAAGTCTATCAAATATTTGCCAATCAGGACAACCGCGATTAATATAAGTCCATAAATGGCAACTATTTTCAGAGAAGTCCACCACATGTAACCATAAATACCTCTTTGTTTATTACTCTGGTGATGGTCTTTTATGTTAGTCCACAGACCATTAAAAACGGAGGTTTTCTTTTCCATAGAAACATATTTCAGATCGGGTTTTTGTTTCAGTTCAGCCGCGAAAGATAAAGAAAAAATCAATAATTGATTAGCTGATGTAATTCCTGATATTCAGCAAGCTGAAACAGCTTATGCATGCAGATATTTATCTGTTCCTTATAATGATCGTGGTGTGATTTTATTTTTTTCTGTAACTTTTAAACTCGTTGTAATTACCATTATTAAATTTACCCGACTCAAAAATAGTTGCAAGTTCCATCATTGTATCCAGTAAAAACAGATTGCTCTGAGACACAGTTTTTGCTGCATTAATAGCGATTGCCGGAACTTCAGGTGTCATTTTGTAATAGTGTCTGAACAACGAAATATAATTCCTGATCCATTTTCAGTCTTTACCGGAAAATCATCATCCTGAAACAGAAATATTGAACAATCCATTTGGTTATGTAGAAATCTCATCTCTTCTGCAACCCTTTCAGGATTTCTTATGCGTTTTATGGGTCCTGAAGACTGTCTGCCATATTCCCTGTTATTGCAGAAGGAGCAATTATTAACGCAACCTCTGCCTGCCAGAAGTGTAGCAGATTTCTTATCAAATCCATACCTTGTAAGAGGTGACCGTTTTGGGAAGGGGAATTTATCAAGATCAGTTTCAGGGTATCGCAGTGGATTGAACATTATTTTCCCATTGTTCCTGAAAACAATACCTGATACTCTCCTCCAGTCAGTTCCGGAATTTATACATCTGACAAGATCAAGGAGAGTATATTCTCCATCAAACCTGACTATGGAATCAAGCCAAGGAATAAATTCAAAAAACTCTTCAGGTCGGAGGCTTGCATAATAACCTCCTGCGGTGAAGTGAGATTTAATTCCCCCTTTTCTGAGATAGTTGATTAACTCTTTGAAATCATAAATATAATACTGATAGATAACAGAAAAACCAGTAACCAGTGGTTTCAGTTTTTTCAGATCGTCCAGTATCAGTTTCTTGCCGCGCCGGAAATCAATTATCTGTGGCTCATATCCTGCCTCGGTTAACACAGAAGCCAGATAACGGATACCAAGATTTTCGAATTCATCAAATGCGATCAGAGCAACCGTATGATTATTCATGATTATTTAAAATAAAACAGACAGGCTCTCATACTCCATGAAAATAATATCCATATTAAGCATTTTATTATGGGACATATTATAATCCAGATTTGTAAATAAGAATATTTTTACTGTTTTTTACTTTTTGGTATCTCCTTAATTAGATTTTCAATCTTGTTGCTCAGTTCCTCTTTGGCATTTTCACATTCTGTGAGGCAGGTATTTTTTGCCTTATCGCAAGCTGATACATAATCATTAATGAACCTAAGCATACTAAGAGTCTGTTCATAGTTTAGCGAAACTCCAGAATGCGGTGCTTCGGAAAACGTAACATAGTCCTGGGGGTAAAATCCTTTTTCCATAGTGTTTTTTTTTAAATTTGACATATTTGTTCAAGCCTGTCTGTTTGGTGCTATATTTTTGAATATTTTATTAATAAGTCTTGAAATTCAGGATGAAATATTAATGGCTTCCAGACCGGATCGACCTGCAATAACTTTAATGAAAAACAAGAAGGATTCTTTAGGAGGTAATCAATTTGTTTTAAACCGCTTTCGAAATCTTCAAGCATTATAAAGATCCTTGCAAGATCTTCTTTCCGGTCCATTTCTTTAAGTACATTATCTTCCGTCAGCTTCACAGCCTTTTCGCCAGCCTCAACGGCTTTCATTTTATTTTTCAATCCTGCATAGGCAATACCTATCTTACTGTAAAGCTCGGCATTTTCCGGATCCTTATCCAACTCTTTATTCAGAACGACAAGTACAGAATCGAAATATGCCTTTGAAGCATCAGAATTGTTCAGATATCTGTTAACCATGCCGCAAAGCAAAAGCTTATCACTATAATCATTTGGAAATGTCCTATCTGACAGATCCTCTTTATTCAGTATCTTTTTTGTCTCAATTAAGGCCTCTTCAAATTTTCTATCATAAATATCCAGTAATATCTTTAAACTAAGAAAACTCTTTCCGGTTTTGGTAATGGCTGTATCAAGTAAATTTCTTGCTTCTTCAGTTGTACCACTATTAAGAATCAGGTTCTCTATACTATTAATATATGGTGATTCCCATTTTGGCATAACATTAATAGCATTTTCATGATAAATCCGGGCAGAATCATATTTTCTCAGGTAATCATATGATACCCCGATATTTGTTAGTACAAGAGCATCCTGTGGATTATATTTCAAAACTCTTGTCATCAATGACTGAGAGGTAGCCCAGTTACCATATCTTCTATGGACCGATGCCATATAGAAGATAGGTTCCCAGTTATCAGGATTCTTGTCTGATGCATTCTTAAAATGTTTCAGGGCTTCCGGATAATCCTGTTTGCAGTAATAATAATAAAATCCATAAGCTATCTGGGCTTCAGCTAATTCTGGATCTATTTTCAGTGCTTTTTCAATATCTTCTTTACACTTAGTTACAATGTTCGGATCTCTGGCTCCAAGATAATAACTGGTCGAATAAGAAATTGCCCGTTTTGCATAAGCCAGGGCAAATGACGGATCATACTCAATAGCCTTATTATAGCTTTCAATTGCAGATTCGATGATTGTTGAATCAATGTACATGTTCCCCCTGAGAAAGAAATACTTGGCTTCATCACTGATTCTATTTGCGGAAAGATATTCAGAGTACGCTTTGAAATCGGTTGTCGGTTTTTTCTCAATCTGGTTGATTTCTTCCGGAGTAAGAACCATATCCAGCGCAGCAACAATCTTTTTCGCAATATCGATCTGAACAGAAAGGATATCCTCTGTATTGCCGTCGTAAGTCTCAACCCAAATATGTGCATCTTTAGCTCCACGTATCAGCTGAACACGGATCCTGAACCGATCACCTATCAATTGTGTGGTACCTTCAACAAGGAAATTTGCATTTATCTCCTTCGCAATATCAGGACTTGCCTTTTTGTTTGTTTATACTGCAACATTGTAGTTCTCGACCGGACATCGAATGTGTTGATTTTACATAATTGCATTATGATTTCGTCAGTAAGGGCATCGCCAAACCATTCATTCTCTTTGTTCCCGCTCAGATTTTCAAAAGGTATTACTGCAATTGTTTTCTCTAGTCTTCTTATTTCATGTGCCCCGATGCTGCCTTTTACTATATTGTAAAATATCAGGGCAATGATTACAATAATACTTATCAGGGTTGTGCTTTTCCATGTCCTGAGTTCCGCTTCCTCTTTATGTTTCTTTTTTTCACTTACAGGCTTTGTCTTCTCTATTCCCCCAGGCGTGAAATCAAAGAACCACGAAAAGACAACAGTAACAGGAAATCCTATTGCCAGTATAACAATTAAAAATGTTATGGTCCAGTCGGGAAACGACAGGGCAGGGGCAAGAATATCTGCTAACTCAAGAATGGTGAATGCAGCAGCAGCGTATAAAACAATCACCCTGTCGGTTTTTCGCCGTTTAACCTCCTGCCAGAATCTGGAGAATTTATTGGGTCTTCCAGCCATTTCTCCGGGAGTATGTTATTTAAAACTATAAAGTTATGCTAACAATTCATTAAACGCAAATAATTTAATGCACGAAGATTTTCTGTCTCCTGTTAAACTTGTGTCAGAGAATATGAAACAGAATGGGAGCGAGAATCTACTCAGTAATTTCTATTCCTTAAAAAAAATGTCCAGTTCAGCAGTATCCCTTTTAAAATTAATACTTCTGATTTTAACCTTTAAAATCTTAAGGCCAGTGCGTGATGATAAATCCTTTAATAGTTTATTTTTAGAACCTGGTTTCAGCAAGTTGAGATTATCATATATGATCGTGTGACTATTAAACGAATTTTTCCGCAGGAACTCCTCCAGTAAGAAAGTAGAAAGAACAATTATAACGTTGATAATCAGAAAACCCACAAATGGAAAATCTGTCATACTCAGGGAATTGATAACTGAAACTCCGATGGTGGCAAAGATATATGCCATATCCTTTGTACTGAAATTCCTAGTTCTGAACCGGAGAATGGCAAAGATGGCAAACAATCCCAGACCAATACCTACATTTATTTCGACTTTTCTTAACATGGAGCAGATAAAGAAAACAGTTATCCCTATCAGGAAAAATGTAAACAGGAATTTTTCTTTTTTTGAATATCTGAAATAAATAAACCTGATGAGGATAAAAAGGAAAACCATATTGACGCCGAACCGCATGAGAATACCCCAGATGGAAAGGCTGTTATAATTAATGAAATTCTCTGCCATTTTCAATAGATTTTGAGATTAGTAATCATAAAATTAGGTTAAAGGGAGTTTAAAAGCAAAATTTTTTTTTAACCGGAAAACTTAATGTCTTTTCAGTTCCTCAGGAGGTCAACCAGGCGGAAACAGTCTCCGGACTTAATCCGGGCAGACCAAGTTTGTTCTTCTTATTGTAACCATTCAAATCGTTAGCAAGTTTGCCAGGCTTATCCACTCCTTTGAGCTTCTCAATTGTTGTATATCCCAGCTTTTGCAACGGTTCTATCCATTCTTCCGGAATACCAATATCCGTATATTTTTGCGGACTGTCGACTGTCGACTGCCGACTGGCCACTGGCCTCATCTGCGGGAAAAACAGCACATCCTGTATCGAGGGCTGGTTGGTCATAAGCATGGTGAGCCTGTCGACACCTACTCCAAGACCCGAGGTGGGTGGCATACCGTACTCAAGGGCACGTACAAAATCCATGTCTATGAGCATGGCTTCGTTGTCGCCTTTTTCGGAAAGCTTGAGCTGGTCCTCGAACCTCTCCAGCTGGTCAATGGGATCGTTCAGCTCCGAATAGGCATTACACATCTCCTCACCGTTGATGATAAGCTCAAATCGTTCGGTTAGCTCAGAGTTCTTACGATGTTTTTTTACAAGTGGCGACATTTCAATGGGATAATCAGTGATAAATGTCGGCTGGATAAAATGCGGCTCACACTTCTCCTTGAAAATCTCATCAATAAGCTTACCCTTACCCATGCTGGGATCGTGATCTATATCCAGCTTATCACATACATCCCTTACCTGATCCTCGCTCATACCTGAAATATCAAAGCCTGCATATTCTTTAATGGAATCCAGCATTGTTACCCTGGGGTAAGGCCTTTTGAACTCAATCTCTTTGTTACCGTAGGGTATGAGTGTCTTCCCATGCAGGTCGAGTGCTACCTTCTCGAACATCTCTTCAACAAAAGCCATCATCCATTTATAATCCTTGTATGCAACATATATTTCCATAATGGTAAACTCAGGATTATGGCTGCGGTCCATACCTTCGTTCCTGAAGTCTTTTGAAAATTCGTAGACCCCCTCATATCCCCCCACAATCAGGCGCTTGAGGTATAGTTCATTTGCGATTCTCAGGTAAAGAGGTATATCAAGAGTGTTATGATGTGTGATGAATGGTCTGGCTGCTGCTCCTCCGGGAATAGGCTGAAGAACAGGTGTTTCCACTTCGAGGTAGCCTCTTGAGTTGAAAAGTTCACGCATCGACTGAATGACCTGCGTTCTTTTACGGAAAACATCACGTACATGAGGATTTATTATCAGGTCAACATACCGCTGACGGTATCGCATTTCCGGATCTGTAACTGCATCATACAGAACACCATCTTTCTCTTTTACTACCGGAAGGGGATGTAATGCCTTGCATAACAATTTGAATTCCTTAACATGAATAGTTATTTCCCCCATCTGTGTCCTGAACACATGTCCTTTAACTCCAAGAATATCACCGATGTCGAGATGACGCTTGAATACAGTATTGTACATTGTTTTATCCTCGCCCGGACATATATCATCACGGCGGACATAGATCTGAATTCTGCCGGATGAGTCCATAAGCTCTGCAAATGAGGCATTACCCATTATGCGTCGGCTCATTATGCGACCCGCAAGTGACACATCCTGGAAATTATTCTGTTCAGAGTCATAATTATCAAGGATATCCTTTGCAAACACATTGGTTTTATATTCAGCAGCAGGGTAGGGATCAATGCCAAGCTTTCTGAGTTCAACAAGCGATTCCCTTCTGATCCGCTCCTGTTCGCTCAATTCCATATTGCTCATAACATCTGTAAGATTTGTGCAAATATAGAAAAATTGAATTTCCTTGTGCAGGGAGATTCCTAACCTTTCAGGGTAAAGATCTCCTCGTTAAATTTTTCCCTGATCATATGTGTTACGGGTCCGGGTTTTCCATTTCCTACAGTCAGGCTGCCTATAGTGATAACAGGGGTTACCTCTCCTGAGGTATTTGAGATAAAAACCTCACTGACTTCACTTAGATTTTTTTCAGGTACCGGCTCTTCTTTTACAGTTATACCCGTTTTCCTGGCAATCCGGAGGATGTTCTTACGTGTGATACCTGACAAAATAAATGGTGATTCGGGATGGGTATATAGAGTACCGTTGATAACAAAAAAAATATTGGAATGAGTGCATTCGGTTATGAATCCATTCCGGACAAATGCACATTCGAAGCATCCGTTATCCAGTGCCTCCTGGAAGCTGAGAGTGTTCGGAAGAAGAGCCACTGATTTGATATCACATCTGGCCCATCTCAGATCATTTTTAAGCATAACACCAATCCCGGCTTCTTGGCCTGCATTCTCAGGAATAAAATCCCTCGCAAAGGAATATACAGTAGGGCTTACCTGGGGTGAAGGGAAAGCATGGGTACGTTTCGCTGCTCCTCTGGTAACCTGGATATATACAAGTGCAGGAGTATTATCAAGATTATTTCTTTTTATCAGTTCTCCGGTAATAACAGGAAATGAATCCGCTTCCGGCCACACGATTCTGATTTCCTCCAGACCTCTTTTCAGTCTGGCAAGATGGCTCTCCATATCGTAGAAAAATCCACCATACCATCTGACAACTTCATAGATACCTTCAGCAAAAAGAAATCCCCGGTCATCAGGACTGATTTTAATCTGATCTCTTGGCAAATAGTCTCCGTTAAAAAAAGCAATTTCCATGGTTGTATTATTAATTGGATATTTTGGTAACATTCTTTTTTTGCCCTAAATACCCCTTCTTTTGAATAGCCCCCCTTTCCCGCGAAACGGGAGGGATTAGGGGGCATGGGGGTTGAGGGGATTATTTCCCTGGTTCAATGATCTCAGTTTTATATTCAATTGCCGATCTTGCCTCTTCAGGTGAAGAAAAATTACCACAAGCTGCCTGAACAAACAGTGAAGCACCAAGCACAGTTGTCTCTTTCTGATCAATGATCCTGACAGGGACACCGGTATAATCAGCTCTTAATCTGTTCCATAACCTGTTTTTTGAACCGCCGCCAACACATAAAATACTCTCAGTCTTAAATCCTCCGGCTTTTTCAAGTGCGTTTTTACCTTCTACCAGGCGTTCCGAAAGCGATTCCAGCATTGCCCGGTAGATCTCATCCCTTGTTGATTCCATGGTAAGTCCGGATATCTGACCACCGGGTTTTCCCTTAAACTCTTCATAGAACTTCGGGATCACCTTTACTCCGTTGCATCCCCAGGGTACTTTTTCAGCACCTTTTATCATCACCTCATAAACATCCTTTTTAATATCGCTGTAAAGATTTCTGCGCGCCCACTCAAGCACTCCGGATGCGATCCATTGGTTACCGATGTCATATAATCCGGGCCTGGAATCGAGTTCTGTTGTGATCCCCATTTCAAGCTGTTCTTCTTCTGACCTGTACCTCTCAGATCTTACCATCAGGATTTCCCATGTACCCGAACTGAGTACTGGTTGATTCTTTTCAGCTCCCGATCCGAAGATAGCAAACTGGGTATCATGACCGGTTGCTATAACCGGCAATCCTTCAGGAATTCCTGTTACGGAAGATGCAACAGATGTAATTTTTCCGGTAATGTTACCAGGTTCAATCGTCGTACCAAATTTTTCATCAGGGAACCCGATCTTACCTGTAATATTTCCTGAAAAATTCCTTACCCTGAGATCTGTCATCATTGAGGTTCCTGCCATAGTTGAGTCATTAAACATCTCACCTGTAAGCAGGAAAATGAATATTGAAGGCATGAATAAAAACCTGTAACATTTTTCGACCAATTCGGGTTTTTGTTCGATAAACCATATCAGTTTATTTATTGTATTGAAGTTGAAGGGCAATACTCCGGATTCACCGTAAAGATCAGCCAGTGGGATATACTTTCCGATATTGGCCATCACAGGAGCAGTTCTTTCACATTGCCATGAGATAACGGGATAAAGCATTTCACCCGACCGGTCAAAGAGGGTACCGTCAACACCAAAAGTTGTTACGGTTACACCTGTAATATTATCCCGGTTAATACGGCTGATAACCTTTTTTGAAGCAATACACATTTTCCCCCATATCTCTTTTACATCCCATATACGGTAAGATGGGAAAAATGGGTCGGGTCGTGTATTGTTGGAGTAGGATTCCGAAGCAAGAATATTACCATTAGCATTAATTGCAACTACTCTGACATTTGTAGCTCCGCAATCGAAAACAAGTACGATATCCCCTTTAGGCATAAAAAAGATGTATAATATACAATAATGTTTTAACCCACTCCTTTCAGGAATGACATTGATGCTCCTGCAATTATTATTGCCATAATATAAATCGAGATTACAACTATTGCCATAATACCGATATAAGTGAAATAAGCCTTGAGATTTTTAACAGCTTTATTTAAATCCTGTTTATCAAGAGTTTCCACGGCCTTTGAAGTGTGTCTTGAAAACTGGAACAGGAAATAAACCGGGAAAAAGTAAATTGCGGCTATAACAATAAACATAATGATCATTAATGATTCCGGTATCCCGAGATTAACCTCATTTGATTTGAAGGTTGAAAGAAAAGTTCCGGCAATCAGACCAAATACTATTATGAATCCCAGAAATATGAATCCGAGGATTGCAAGAAACATAGTCCATTTTCTTGTAGTATTGAGATTACTGATAATTTCGTGATCGATCTCAATTTTTTTGGTTTCAGATGTGGTTTCCATTGGTGTTAAATTATTTATATAATGCTCCATAGTTCATACAAGCTCTGTAATCCGATCCTTCTTTATCCATTCCAAAAGCGTTCCATGCGCTTGGCCTGAATATTTTATCATCGCTTACATTGTGCATACAAACGGGTATACGCAGTATCGAAGCAAGGGTGATAAGGTCGGCTCCGGTATGTCCATAGCTTGATGCGGAGTGATTGGCACCCCAGTTTGCCATAACTGAATAGACATCGGTAAATGCCCCTTTACCTGTAAGTCTTGGTGTAAACCATGTTGTTGGCCATGTTGGATCTGTCCTGTCAGTTAGTATTTTGTGAATTCCGGGAGGTAGTTCAACAGTCCATCCCTCAGCCAGTTGAAGCACAGGTCCCAATCCTTTGACGAGATTTATCCTTGAGATTGTAATTGGCATAACACCTTTTGTATCGAACTGTGATGAGAATCCACCGCCCCTGAAATATCCTCTGTTAGCCGGTGGCCATTGTGTAGCTTTCAGACAGGCAGCTGCATCCTTTCCTGTAATCTCCCAGAATGGTTTGATAACCGATTCAGCTTTTCTGGTCTGCCTCCCGGAAAAATCAAGTGCAGAAGCCCCGGAATTAATAAGATGGATAATTCCGTTAGCTGCCAGTCCGGATAGTTTAGTTTTAGTTACTCTCTTAATTGCGTCAGGGCTCCAGTAGGTACGGATATCTGAGAACATCTGTGCAGTATTGGTAAGCAGGTAACCCAGAAGCATCGGCACTCCGTTCATTGCATCGTTCTCAGTGGCAACAAGATAAGGAGGTCTGATACCGTTCCAGTCGAATGATGAACAGAGAATGGCTTCAAGGAAATCACCATTAGGCATATGATCGGTCCATTGACGTTGTCCCTGGAATCCGGCCAGGATCGCATTATGTCCGAGAGCTTCTTCACCGAAACCCAGTTTCTTCAGCCTGGGATTTCCTACCATCAGATCGCGGGCGATGATTGCCATTTTGACAACAATTTCCCATTCTTTGTCTTTCTGTGCCCGTGTTTTGGGATTAGTATTAAGGTCTCTTCCTTCCCTGCAGTTCTGCTTTGTCCATTCAAGCGCTTTCTCATATTCGGTCTTGTCATAAATCTCCTCATTCAGGCGGCGTGTGAATTCACTCATATCAACATATTCATTACGCATACCAAGATATTCCTGGAAGAAATCCTCTCTTACTATCGACCCCGCAATACCCATTGACACCGAACCCATCGACAGGTATGATTTACCTTTCATATAAGCTGTTGCAAGGCCGGCACGTACAAAACTGAGTATTTTTTCACTTACATCTTCAGGGATTGACTGATCGTCTGTATCCTGAACGTCATGCCCGTAAATGCCAAATGCCGGAAGTCCTTTCATCGTATGGCCGGCAAGTGCTGCTGCCAGATAAACGGCCCCGGGGCGCTCTGTTCCGTTGAATCCCCATATAGCTTTGGGCATCTCGGTATCCATATCAATGGTTTCACTGCCGTAACACCAGCAGGGAGTAACAGTAAGGCTGACCAGCACGCCAGACTTTTTAAATTTTTCGGCACACATAGCTGCCTCTGCAACACCCCCTATGCAACTATCGGCTATCACACAATCAACAGGATTGCCATCAGGATATTTCAGATTTTTAGTAATGAGTTTTGCTGCTATTCTGGCCATACTCATGGTCTGATCCTCGAGGGATTCACGTACACCATTCATACGACCATCAATAGCCGGACGGATACCAACCTTCGGGAAATCCCCAATAACTGTCTGATAGCTATCGCTTATTTTTAATTCATTATTTGCCATATCAGCAATATTTACGTTTTGATTCTTATTTGAATGTTAATAAACAAATATAAGTTTTTTTGACATCTTTTTGTTGCAGTTTACTGCAAAGGTGCTCAGAGATTAATATGGTGAACAGGGATTTCGGCTGAAGCTAAAAATCCAAACCAGAATTTAATGGTTATATTTGCTCTTTTAATTTCAAAAAGATACATAATGAAGAAAGCAATATTATTTGTTTTATCAGTTTTTCTCCTTGCTACCTGCAAGAAAGAGGACAAAGATACAATATCGGGAACCGTCACTTTTAACTTTTCCCCCGGAGCAGGTGATTTCTATATCTTTTTTGATAATGATCTGGAAGTAACCAACGGATATATTGTACGGATTATTGGAAACAGTACAGGTCCGCTTGCCAGCTTTGAGTATTCGTTTGAAACCACAAACATTCCTGCCGGGAACTATTATATCCGCGGTGGTTACGATATGGAAAGTGATGATAATATGGATCCGGACAATCCTTTAGTATGGGAAGGTCAGGGATGGTATGGAAGCACAAGCAGTAACCCTCCTCCTTCCCCAAATGTCAGTACTCTTTATGGCACCTATGATCTGGTGATTTACGAACTTAATAAATAACTGTGGCAGGTGAACAACCGGAAGAAAATGACCAGGCGTATGCCGGTATGGCTCAGGATGCAGAGAGCCAGCGGAGAGAATTATTCGATGATTAAAAGACTTGTTGAACAAAACAATCTTCATACTATTTGTACAAGCGGGAACTGTCCGAATATAGGCGAATGCTGGAATGCAGGCAATGCTACTTTTATGATCCTGGGAGATATCTGTACCAGGGCCTGCAAATTCTGCGCGACAAGAACAGGAAAACCTCTTTCTCCTGATCCTGAAGAACCGGAAAGGGTGGCAAAATCTGTTAAGATTATGCAACTACGACATTGTGTAATTACTTCCGTTGACCGGGATGATCTGCCGGACGGAGGAGCAGCTTTCTGGGCCGAAACGATCAGATATATTAAAAAGATTAATCCGGGAACAACTATTGAGACACTGATACCTGATTTTAACGGTGACCATGACAGTATTCAGAAAATTATTGACGCCGGACCAGAGGTGATATCACATAATATTGAAACTGTCAGACGTTTAACTCCGGTTATCCGCACAAAGGCAAAATATGAAACCAGCCTGGATGTCTTAAGATTTATCGCACGGCAGGGGAAAACTGCAAAATCGGGATTTATGCTGGGACTTGGAGAGAATGAAGATGAAGTTGTTGAAACAATAAGCGATATTCGTAAGACCGGATGCAAAATTTTAACAATAGGGCAGTATCTTCAACCCCGGGCAGGTTACATGGAGGTAGTCAATTATATTACACCAGGCAAGTTCGAAGAATACAGACTGGCAGCTCTCGGAACAGGTTTTGATTATGTTGAAAGCAGTCCACTTGTACGTTCCTCTTTTCATGCGGAAAAACATATCGTGACTGCATAAAATTAATTATATTAGCGCAGGTAAAAACGAAAAGTGTAGATTGAGCTATAGTGTTGAATATAAAGATATTGGATTAAAGAATTACAAAGATATATGGAATTGGCAGGAAGAAATATTCAAAAAGCTTGTCGAGAATAAAAAAACAGACACCCGGGACAAAAAAATCAGGAAAAATGTTTCGGGAACACTTATCTTTGTAGAGCATCCTCATGTTTATACCCTGGGAAAGAGTGGTTCGGAATCCAATCTTCTTCTGGATTATATTCAACTTAAAGCAAAAGATGCTTCTTTTTACAGAATTGACAGGGGAGGTGATATAACCTATCATGGGCCCGGGCAGATTGTGGGTTATCCGATTTTTGACCTTGAAGTATTGGGAACAGGTATCAGGGAGTACATTTTCGGGATTGAAGAAGCCCTGATCAGGACGATAAGAGAGTATGGCCTGGACGGGGCAAGGTTAAGAGATGGTACAGGTGTGTGGATCGATCCGGAAATACCGGGGAAAGCCAGGAAAATATGTGCTATCGGAGTTAAGGCAAGCAGGTTTGTAACAATGCATGGTTTTGCTTTTAATGTCAACACAGACCTGTCATATTTTAATTATATCAATCCCTGTGGTTTTGTTGATAAGGGTGTCACATCCCTGGCAAAAGAGCTTGGACGGCAACAGGATTTTAACAAAGCAAAAGAGATCATAAAGAAAAATATGCAGGAAGTTTTTGATCTTGAGTGGATTAATCAGTAGCAGGATGGAAAAGAACTGGATTATTAAGGAAAAGGCAGACACTGCTGTTCTCAGGCAGCTTGCAGCTTCTCTACGTGTATCTGATTCATTGGCCGGTCTTATGATCCAAAGGAATATTACGACAGTTGAGGAAGCTAATGCATTTTTTAGTCCCAGCCTCGATCAGCTTCATGATCCTTTCATGATGAAAGATATGAATATTGCTGTTGACAGGATTTCAACAGCAGTGAAGAAGAATGAAAAGATCCTTGTCTACGGCGATTATGATGTTGATGGAACCACAGCTGTCGCTCTTGTTTATTCATTCCTGAAGACTCAGTATTCAAATGTTATCTATTATATTCCCGACAGATATAAGGAGGGTTATGGAGTTTCCTTGCTGGGGCTCGATTTTGCTTATGAAAATAACTGCAAGGTTGTGATAACCCTCGATTGTGGAATTAAAGCAGTTGAAAAGGTAGGATATGCCAGCAGTAAAGGACTTGATGTAATAATCTGCGACCATCATTATCCAGGCGATGAAATACCCAAAGCTCTTGCAGTACTCGATCCAAAACAGCCATCATGCAGTTATCCCTATAAAGAACTATCAGGATGTGGTGTGGGATTCAAGCTTATTCATGCTTATTCGAAAATACAAGGTATTCCTTTCGGTGAGATCTTTCATTACCTCGATCTGGTCGCTGTAAGCATTGCATCGGATATTGTACCTATAACCGGAGAAAACAGAGTGTTAGCCTACTTTGGACTAAAGCAATTGAATGAGGAACCCCGCACCGGATTAAAGGAAATCATACGTGAATCGGAAATCTACAGGGCTTTGACGATTGAAGATGTTGTTTTCAAAATTGGCCCCAGAATAAATGCAGCTGGCAGGATGGAAACCGGAAGCAAAGCAGTCGAATTGCTGGTTTCTGAAGATTCAAGGCTTGCAACAGGTATCAGTAAAGAGATTAATAATTTCAATATTGAAAGAAGAAATGTTGACAGGGTAATAACAACCGAAGCAATGAGGATGATCTCAGACGATTCAAGATCGTTAAATTCCAAAACAACAGTTCTTTATAATCCTTCATGGAAAAAGGGAGTTATCGGAATAGTTGCTTCAAGACTGATAGAAACTTATTACAGGCCAACTATCATTCTGACTGAGTCAAATGGTTTCGCAACTGGTTCAGCTCGTTCAGTCCAGGGATATGATCTGTACCAGGCTATCGAAGCCTGCAGCGATCTGCTGGAGAGTTTCGGAGGACATATGTTTGCTGCAGGACTAACCCTTAAGAAAGAGAATATCATCCCATTTATGGAGAGGTTTGAACAGTATGTCAACAGTACTATTACCGAAGAGCAGCTTGTTCCCAGAATATTCGTTGACACTGAACTTCCCTTCTCTGAAATCAATGAAGAATTCTTCTGGATGCTGAACCGTTTTCAGCCTTTCGGGCCTGAAAACATGCCTCCAGTCTTTATTTCACGAAATGTTTTTGATGCCGGAACAGGTCGTATGGTAGGTTCAAGCGGTGAACATCTGAAACTGGACCTGTACCAGGAATCCACAGGATTAAAAACTTTTTCTGCAATAGCTTTCAGCCAGGCGAACCATTTTGAATATATACATGGAGGTAATCCGTTTGATATATGCTATTCGATTGAAATGAATGAGTTCAGGGGAAATAAAAACCTTCAGCTTAATATACGGGATATTAAAACACCCGGGAAGGGATCGGGGATAGATAGCGAGCAGTAAAGGTTTAAGGTTCAGTGTTTAGATTTTGCCCCGATTTTTTTCATTACCTTGTCGATGGTGCTGAAAACCTTTTCCTCTACATCACCGGCAAAGGGTCCCGGCAGCCCGTAGTAGATCATACTGGTCTCAGGCTCATAACCTCCTTCCTTCAGAACCCTCGCGGAGGGAATATAGCACTGCACTTCAGTGGAGTAGCCTGCAACAAAGAGATTCTCATCCGGATACCGGTTTTTTGTTTTCAGGGAATAATCCACTACTACTTCACTACTCAGTGCCAATAGTGTGAAATCATTATTAAAACGCACTGCCTGAACAGGATAAGAAAGAGTGCCGACATCATACCCTTTATCCAGTGCTTCGAGAATGAACCTCGCCCTGTATAACCTGTAACGGTTATCACCAAGCATTTCTTCTTTAAACTGATCCGGGTCATATGGAGAGAATTCAAGATCAACAGTTGTAAAATAAGTCCTGACAGGTGGACGTACCGGGATAAATTCTCCCGATAGAACCTTTTGAACTGCATCGGCGAGAGCTTTTCCATGCTGCATTGCCAACTCGACTGACCTGCGTGGATATGGATTCTGATCAGCACCGCAACCTGCAAGAAACATAGCAGTTGCACCCTGATTTGCAACGTTTTCCGACAGTTCATGCGATAGACCGATAATATCGATTGTAACAATGATTATTCTGATGTTTTCTTTTTCTTCGATAACCAGTGCTTTTGCCCAGAGGTCGTGAAGAATTTCTGTTGAGGGTTTGTTTCTGCTTGCATAGCCAGAAAGCCATACCGGGGTATCGGGAGTAATAACCTTGCGTGCCACACCGGCATTGAATCCGGCATTAATCTGACTGAAGAATGCAAGGAGTAGTGAAATTAAATATATCTTTCTCATTATACTGAACAATAATTATCATGCAATTTACTAATTAGCGCAATATAATAAAGTAACCTGAAATGGAAAGCACGGAGCGTGGAGCAGCGGAGAGGGGGTGAGGGGTAGAAAAAGAACACTTAAAACCTGATCATTAACTGCAGCTTCACTTCTTCGTTGTTATTTACTTCATCCGGATTTTCTGTTTTTGAAGTGATACCGTATTTAACTCTCAGGTCAGCATAATCATTGATCTCCCATTTCAGCATCATATAGCTGCGGCTGCCCTTACCGGATAACGCCGGAATACTGAAACTGTATAAAAGATCATTCTCGTAAGTGTAAAGTCTTGAAGCCCAGTCCTCTGTATTAAACAGGCAATACCTGAACCAGACAGTAAAAGGAACCGATCTGAACCTGTAATTAATATCCTGCAATAACAACATACCCCTGCTGCCGGTTGAATTAACTGTTTTGTAATCAAACCGTGATGAAAAGCTGAGGTTTACAACCGGGGAACATCTTAACAAACACTTTAAAGTTCTGCTGTTTATTTCTGTCTGTTTGGTTATTCCATTACTCTCACTTTCATTAACCATTGTTTGTCTGCTGATCAAGGAAGTTTCAAAAGTGAGTTTGTCTGAAGGAAGATACTTCAGCATTATTTCCTCTTTTTTCCCCAGGGAAGGGGCATTGCATCTGTATTTTAACCATGGGTAATGAACTATATCACAACCGGCGCTGATAAACAGATACTTTGCAATTTCAAACGTAAAATTCCCGAATAATCCCTCCTGATTGCGTGTAAGGGAACTGCTTCCCGGTCCATTCCCATGGAAACTGAAATATCCCTTGTCATAATTCCGGTAAAGTAAATTTATGATCAGTCTGTCAGAAGGTCTTAATGAGAGCCCCTGAACAAATGCTGTGTTCCCATTATATGCCACTGATAATTCACCATGTACCAGTATCCTTTTGATGATATAATTATAATAAATTGAATATAAGTCGTTTTGATCACCTTCAAAATCGAACAATTTTCCAGGATTGCTATCGGAAAGTTTAACGGGAACTGAAAACCTGTTTTCCGACCAGATAAACCCGATCCTTGCATTTTTCAGGTTCAGTAGTAAATTAACTCCAAAACTTGTCTCAGACACGACATCCTTCCTGGATAAAAGAGAAGGTGTGTCATGCAATCCGGATGTATAGAAATTCTCTATATGAGCTCCTGAAGATCCTGTTAATGAATCCAGTTTTGCATCAATATTATTCCGGGAATAAAAAAGAACAATTCCAAGATTCCTGAGAGATAATTCAGTTACTATTCCTCTGAAGAAATTATGTTCATTGACCGAGGTATATGGTTTGATATTGTCTCTTGCCGACATATAGCCTGGTGATGAAAGAGAGAGACCTGTACGGATGCCTGTGTTAATATTGGTGCCATGGCCAAAACGAGCCGAAAAATCACCAATAATAAATTTTCTGATAATACCTGTACCATTGTAAGCAAGGAAGCCTGTGAAAAAATCGGGCAGGGGAGGATCACCTGCAAGGAATTTTTCACCTGCATCCTTTTCAATTGTAAATCCTCCCGAGACTCTGTCTGCTGTAAATTTATATTTTGAAAGGAACTTGTATGGAGATCCAAGGGTAGTGGTATCCTCATTTTTTATTTTAAAGGAAAGATTAGTAAGTAATGTATTTCGCCATACAGCGAACCCTGTGCTTTCAATTACTTTATTATTCAAAGTAATAAAAGGTATCATCAACTCAACAGCTTCCCGGTCAAATCCCGGGATATTTGATAATTCATAAGATGAGACTATATCGCCGGTGGTACGAGTATAATCCATGAGTGCTCTTACCTGAAAATCGGTCAGAAAGAATAATCTGGATATCTCTGTTTCATCTGATGAATTGATCATTACCGGGTTCTCAAAGAGTTCATGTAGCCTTTCTACATAAATTTCAACTGCTCCCGGATCAGATTCATCCGAAGCCAGCTCTTCTGCAACCTTCATAAATGATTCTGATAATTTTTTTTCCTGACAGAAACCAGTTTCTGTTATAAAAATCAGAATAATTATAAGTCCAGATTTTCTCATTAACTATTTATTAAATCATTTGTTTTTACAATGTTCTCTTTATGATTATTTTGCGTCCTTTGCGGTTAATAGATTTTTATTATAGTTAAGGGATTTTAAATATCATTGAAGCGGAAGTTGTTACTCCAAGTTTTTCATGGGTCACAAAACTGATATCGAGCTGAAGGATCTTCAGAAGGTATCCCAGCCCAAAGCTGAATGAAGTACTTTCGGTTCTGAAACCACCACGCAGCCAAAACCTGCTGGCTGCTTCATATTCGAAACCTGTCTTGATCACCAGCCTGTCCCCCGAACTCATCTCTGCCTCCACTCCGGCAAAAAGCAACTTGCTGAGTTCCACTCCTGTCCCGATCCTCAGCCTTAAGGGCATATTATTTTTCCTCATTGAACCGGGGACAGGATTAAAAAGATGGATTCCCATTTTAATATTCTCCGATGGCAACACAATTAGTCCGACCTCGCAGGTTATTACTTCGCTGTTGCTATATTCCCCATATGTTTTTTGTGATAAATAATCGGCCTGTACTCCGGCCATGATTTTTTCTGAAAGCCTTACACCGCAAGCAAGTCCTACCAATTCTCTTTTATAATCGGAATAACCGAAATGAGAATACACAGCACCAAGCGACGCTCTTCCTGCAGGGATGACTACGCCAGCCGAACGAGTCCCAAGCTCCCTGATATTAAACCTGTTTTCATAATTAAATCCGAAGGAAAGAGATTTGTTCAGGGGAAGTGATGCCTGGTTATGAAACGATGACCAGAAGGTGTTATTCATAACGCATACGTATCCCATTCCTGCTTCACGTGCCCCGGCTGACGGTTGGAAAGGATCGCCGCAGTAAACGGAGAGCGACAGAAAAACAAAAAAGACAGAAACAGATATTTTTTGCAGCGAGATCAAACTGTTTCGAATATATTGTACCAAGCTACGAAAAAAACTGATAACCTACAAATCCGATTTTTAGATCAGATTTTTAAATTTCTCTGTGTCTCTCTGTGTCTTCTTTGTGAATCTCTGTGTAATCATTTTTAAATCAATTATTTCACAGGGTTCCACAGAGGTGTCACAGAGGATCACAAAGAAATTTTTTTAATTGGTCTTGTAGGGATATTTTACGTTTTTCAGTTCCTCGTTGGCCTGAATGATTTTGTTCTTAAGGCTTTCCTTATATTTAACAATCTCCTTCATCACTTCATTATCACCAGTGGCAATGATCTGTGCTGCAAGGATTCCTGCATTTTGTGCTGCATTTATCCCTACAGTGGCCACAGGAATTCCGGGAGGCATCTGAAGTATGGATAAGATTGAATCAATCCCTTCCAGAGAAGCATTAATGGGAACACCGATGACAGGTAATGGAGTCATGGCAGCTACTACACCTGGCAGATGAGCAGCCATACCGGCAGCAGCAATAATCACCTTTATACCTCTTGACGCAGCATTTACAGCAAATTTTTCTACCTCTTCCGGCGTTCTGTGTGCCGATAATGCATTCATTTCAAAAGGTATCCTGAAATCATTAAGTACCTGTGCCGTCTTTTCCATAACCGACAGGTCTGAAGTACTTCCCATTATTATGCTGACTACTGGTTCCATGTAAAATATTTTAATTTAACTTCCTGACAAAGGCAAAAATAAGCTATTATTTTCATATTTTCGCAGCGGCTGACCAATCAAAACCATCATAATGAAAGAAATCCGGATACTTGATAAAAGGTTCAGAGAGTTCATTACAGTGGAGGCCATTGCTTCACGGGTTGAAAAGCTCGCAGCACAGATAAATACAGATCTTGCAGGAAGGGATGCAGTATTTCTGGGAATACTCAACGGTGCTTTTGTTTTTGCTGCCGATCTGCTCAGGCAAATAGATCTGAAAGCTCGTGTTTCGTTTGTGAAACTGGCATCATACGAAGGTACAAGCTCCTCGGGAAGTATCAAGGAGCTGATCGGATGGAATGAGGATGTCAAAAACCTGCTTGTTGTAATTGTGGAAGATATTGTGGATACAGGAGCCACTCTTGAAAGCATTGTTGATGAGCTTGTTATACGTAAAGTGGCTGAAATAAAAATTGCAGCATTGCTTTTCAAACCGGCTGCTTATACAAGGGACATCCCTATTGATTATATTGGTTTTAAAATACCTAACGATTTTGTGATTGGTTATGGCCTGGATTATAATGGTTTTGGACGTAATCTGCCATCAATCTATACTTTAGTACATTGAGCTGTCTTTTGCACTGAACAATTATAATTTTATACTATTAATGCTATGGTAAATATTTTGATTTTTGGTCCTCCCGGTTCCGGGAAGGGTACACAGTCGGTAAAGCTGGCTGAAAAATTTAATCTTCTTCATCTTTCAACAGGCGACATGCTTCGGGCGGAGATTGCAGGGGGAACAGATCTTGGGAAACGAATGAGTTCAACAATGTCAAGGGGGGAGCTTGTTCCCGATGATGTTGTAATAGATATGATCGCTCATAAAATAGACCATAGTACAGGTAATGCAGGGTTTCTTTTCGATGGTTTTCCGCGGACAGTGGGACAGACCATTGCCCTTGAGGAGATGCTGAATGAAAGAGGGATGAAGATAGACAGCATGCTGCTACTCGATGTTGATCATGACGAACTTGTGAAAAGACTGGTCGGCAGGGCGGAATTATCGGATCGACCTGATGATAAGAACCCTGTAGTTATTGAAAACAGGATAGAGGTTTACCGGGAAAAAACTGAACCGATAATTAATTATTGCAGAGAAAAAGGATTGTATCAGCCTGTCAACGGAATGGGAACCATTGAGGAGATCTTCGAAAGGCTAAGCGATAAACTGAAACGACTATTATAATGACCTCTGTGTAACTCTGTGGAATCTCTGTGTCCCTCTGTGTAACAATAAAGAACTTACACAGAGATTCACAGAGGAGGCACAGAGGACCACAGAGAAGAGAGTTATTATGACCTCTTCCAATTTTATTGATTATGTGAAGATATACTGCCGTTCCGGCAGCGGAGGGGCCGGTTCTGCCCACCTCCGCAGAGAGAAGTTTATCCCGAAGGGTGGTCCGGATGGTGGTGACGGTGGCAGAGGAGGACATGTAATCCTGAGAGGTAACAAGCAAATGTGGACACTGCTTCACCTCAAATACCGGCGTCATATATTTGCAGGGAACGGAATGGGAGGAGGCACCCAGCAATCAACTGGCGCCAATGGCAGGAATGTAATAGTAGATGTACCACTTGGAACAATAGCCAAAAGGAGTGCGACAGGAGAAATATTATTTGAGATAACAAAACATGGAGAAGAAAAGATCCTGGCCAGGGGAGGACGTGGAGGACTCGGAAATGTTCATTTTAAATCATCAACCAATCAGACACCACGTTATGCACAACCCGGTGAGCCTGGTGTTGAGGATTCATTTATACTTGAACTGAAGATACTGGCAGATGTAGGATTAGTTGGATTTCCCAATGCAGGCAAATCAACTCTTCTTTCGGTTGTATCAGCAGCCAGGCCTAAGATTGCAGATTATCCTTTCACTACTCTTGTCCCAAACCTCGGTATTGTCGGCTACCGGGATGATAAATCATTCGTTATGGCTGATATTCCCGGAATCATCGAAGGCGCTCATGAAGGTAAAGGACTGGGAATAAGATTTTTAAGACACATCGAAAGAAATTCGATGCTTCTTTTCATGGTTCCTGCCGACAGTAAAAACATCGTGAGAGAATATGAAGTACTTATCAATGAGCTAAAAATGTATAATCCGGAACTGCTCGACAAAAAGCGTGTGCTTGCAATTTCGAAATCTGATTTGCTCGACGATGAACTGATCAGCGAAATTAAAAATGACCTTCCCCATATCCCATGGATTTTTATTTCGTCAGTTACCGGTCAGGGAATAGACACGCTGAAAGACTTGATATGGAAAGTACTGAATAATTACTGATTGATTATGCTGGAACATCTCGATCAACAACTGTTTCTCTTTTTAAACTCTCATAATTCTCCATTCTGGGACTATGTGATGTATGCAATAAGCGGGAAACTGATATGGGTACCGCTTTATCTTGCCATTCTTATTGCATTAGGTAAAAAGTACAAAAGGAAATTCCTTGTAATGATTCTGTTTATAACCATTGCAGCAGTGCTTGCCGATCAGCTTTCAGTTCTGTTTAAAAACCTGTTTGAGCGATTACGTCCATGTCATGAACCTGAACTGCAGGGAATAGTCCATCTTGTTAAAGGAGAGTGCGGGGGATTATATGGATTTGTGTCATCTCATGCCTCAAACTCTTTCAATGTAGCCCTTCTCAGCCTGCTTTTTGTTAAAAAAAGATGGTTTACTTTCAGTATAATCTTCTGGGCTGCCATTGTCGGATACAGCAGGATTTACCTCGGAGTGCATTATCCCGGCGACGTAATCTGTGGTTCATTGCTCGGCGCATTGATCGGCTGGGGAATTTACAGCTTCTATAAACTCACTGACGATAAAATATTACAGCATAAATCATACTCTACTAAACTAAATTAACTATACAGTAATTTTATCCCCCCCTTGGGGGGGTAGGGGGGGTAAAACTTCTGATAAAAGAATTAACTATACAGTAATTTTATCCCCCCCTTGGGGGGGGGGTAGGGGGGTAAAACACAACAAACCATTTCAAACAATATAAAAACCTGTATGCTCTGCATCAACCTTGAATCTCATGATCCCTGCTTCAACCTTGCAACAGGCGAATATCTTCTGAAAAACAGGGATGAGGATTTTCTGATCCTGGGTATTAACGAAAAATCTGTGATTATTGGGAAGCACCAGGCAGCTCACAGAGAGACCAATACCAGGTTTATAACAGAAAATAACATTCCTGTCTTACGCAGAATATCCGGGGGAGGAACAGTATTTCATGACAGAGGAAATCTCAATTTTACCTTTATAAGGCAAAGCGAACCAGGCAAACAGGTTGATTTCAGAAAAAATACAGCTCCTGTTATTGATTTTCTGTTTTCACTGGGTGTCAACGCAAGATTTGAAGGGAAAAACGATTTGAAGATAAACGGTTTAAAGATCTCAGGAAATGCTGAGCATGTTCACAGGACCAGGGTACTGCATCATGGAACTCTTCTCTTTGATTCCTCTCCAGATGACCTCAGAAATTCTTTAAGAAAAAATACTTCTGACTACACTACAAGGGCTGTTGAATCAAACCCGTCATCAGTAACCAACCTTAAGGAGAGTCTGAAGAATATATCAGATATCCTTGAGTTCAGGGTAGAAATGATGAATTATTTCCTCGCAACATCACCAGGTGCAGAACTCTTCAGGCTAACACCTGAAGAATCTGACGGAATAAAATTTCTTGCTGAAACAAAATACAGAACATGGGAATGGAATTATGCATATGGTCCTGATTATCATTTAACAAAAAGGTTTGAGTTAAATAACAGGAGTCATACCTGCCGTTTATTTGTAAAGGATGGGATAATACAGGAATGTGAAATTGAAGGTTCACAAAAGATGGGTGTAGCTGGGAAAGAACTGGTCGGGTGCCGGCATATGGTTGCCGATATACTGAAAATTCTCAATGAAAGAGGTATTTTAGCACAAAGAGAGGATGTTTATAATTTTTTCTGAAAGCGTATAAGTAAATACTCTGTGTAACAAAAAAAGTAATTACACAGAGGGACACAGATAAGGCACAGAGAACCACAGAGTTTTTGCAAATTAGCACTTTACAGCATATGGATATATTTAAATCTATAATTGTCTGGTTTGTTGGAATAACTTACATGGTTATAATGTTTCCGGTGATCCTTGTAGTGTGGTTAGTGGTTCTGCCTTTCGACAGGAACAGATCTGTTATGCACTGGATACTTATATACCAGGGTCTGATTTTATCAAGACTAATACCGATATGGAAAATTAAAATCGAAGGAAGGGAAAAAGCAGTCAGAGGAACTACTTATATTATAATATCAAATCATCAGTCAATACTTGATATATTATTGCTTAATTGCCTGCGCCACAGGTTTAAGTGGATCTCAAAAATTGAGAATATTAAAGTACCTATACTGGGATGGTACCTGAGAATGGCTAATTATATTACAGTTGACAGGGGAAATGAAGATAGTAAAGCAGAAATGCTGGAGAAGTCATACGTTTGCCTGACACAGGGGATATCACTGATGATTTTTCCTGAGGGCACACGGTCAAAAAACATGGAGATAGGATTCTTTAAAAGGGGGGCTTTTCAGCTTGCCATTCAGGCCCGGAAACCGATTTTGCCCATTATCATCGATGGTACCGGGAGTGTACTGCCTAAGCATGGATTTATTTTCAATGGCGGGCACAAAATAAGGATAAGAGTTCTTGATCCTGTACATCCTGAATCATTTGGCACAAGCAATCCCGATAAGCTTGCATTGAATTTCAGTACCTTTATGACCACCTCTCTGAAAGAACTGAGGAAGGAAGCCTGAAGATGACATATAATGCTACATACAGAAGAATTCTTCATAAGATGGGTTATTACAACTATCAGCAGGGACTGATTTACAGGCATCTTAACCAGGAAGGGGGATGGAAAAGTCATCTTCAGAACTGCAGACGTTTTATATTGAAAGCCCTGGAAATCCATAAACCGGTGAGAGTTACTGTTCTTGGCAGCGGATGGCTGCTTGATCTGCCGCTGAAAGAGATCACTGAGGTTTGTGAAGATGTTTATCTTATAGACATCGTTCATCCTCCTGAAGTGATCGATCAGGTCAGGTCTTTGAAACAGGTTGAACTGGTGGAAGATGATATTACAGGGGGTTTGATAGAAGAGGTGTGGATTAAAGCACGAAACAGATTATTTTTCAATAAGCTCCGTTCACTGGATGATATTATTGTTCCGGAATATCAGATAGGGGATAATCCCGGACTGGTGATTTCCCTGAATGTTTTTACACAACTTGAATCACTTCCTCTTGAATTTCTCAAAAAGAGATTAAAAGTTGAAGAGGATAGCTATTATCATTTCAGAAAAGAAATACAAAAAAAACATATTGACTTTCTTAAAAAGTATCAATCCGTTTTGATAACCGATTTGTCTGAAGTTATTACTGATAGTTCCGGTAAAATAACTGAGGATATCTCAGTTATTACTGATCTGCCGGAAGGTAATTACAGGGAAGAATGGACATGGCATTTTGATACAAAAAGATCTGATTACTATACAAAGAGATCAGTATTTAAGGTTTTGGCACTAATCATGTGATCCTTCATTTATCAACATTTTTTCTTAAAATGTAATCGTCATTTAATCAGTTAAATATTTTAGGTCTGACTTTTATTAGGTGCCGGTCCGGCAAAAATTTGGGTTAATTGTTGAAAAATTGGCGGTTTGCACCTGCAGTAAATAACTATATTTGCGCAAAAATTCTGCAAAATGTCAGTTGTCAGCTACTCTGAAGAACATATAAAAACTCTGGAGTGGAGGGAGCATATCAGGCTGAGGCCCGGTATGTATATAGGTAAGCTGGGTGACGGATCGTCCCAGGATGATGGTATTTATGTTCTGATTAAAGAGGTTATGGATAATGCCATTGATGAATATATGATGGGCTACGGGAAAAAAATTGATGTTACAATAAGTGGCAAGGAAGTCAGGGTTCGTGATTATGGCAGAGGTATCCCTCTTGGTAAAGTAACCGACGCGGTATCGAAAATGAATACAGGTGCAAAGTACGATTCCAAGGCATTTAAGAAATCAGTCGGACTGAACGGTGTAGGGGTTAAGGCTGTTAACGCATTATCAAGCAGGTTTATAATCAGATCGATACGAGATGGTCAACTCAAGGTTAGTGAGTTTGAGCACGGAATTACTATTAAAGATTATTCGCTGAGACCAACGGATGAAGAGAATGGTGTCGAAGTAATATTCCAGCCGGATGACGAAATGTTCGGCAATTACTTCTTCATTTCTGAATACGTGGATTCAATGTTGAAAAACTATGTTTATCTGAATGCAGGGCTCGTAATCAATTTCAACGGGAACAAATTTTTTTCGAGGAACGGACTTGTGGATCTGCTGAATGAAAACATGAATAAAGAGGGTCTTTATCAGCTGATTCACCTCAAAGGTGATGACATCGAAGTTGCGTTTACGCATGAATTACAGTACGGGGAGGATTATTATGCCTTTGTTAACGGACAGCATACTACCCAGGGAGGGACACATCTCATTGCTTTCAGAGAAGCAATTGTAAAGACTATCCGGGAATTCTTTAAGAAAGACTATGATCCTTCTGATATACGGTCTTCGATAATTGCAGCCATTAGTATCAAAGTAGAGGAACCGATTTTTGAATCACAAACCAAGACCAAACTCGGATCAAAAGATATGAGTCCGAAAGGACCATCAATCAGAAATTACGTAAGCGAGTTCATAAAGAAGCGTTTAGACGACTATCTCCATAAAAACCCGGAAACAGCAAGAATTCTGCAGAAAAAAATACTCGATTCAGAGAAGGAAAGAAAAGCAATATCATCATTTCAGAAACTTGCCCGTGAGAGATCAAAAAAAGTGAGTCTGCATAATAAGAAGCTCAGAGATTGCAGAATACACTACAATAGTGGTGATCCCAGAAAACTTGACTCAACAATATTCATAACTGAAGGCGATTCGGCCAGCGGTTCAATTACAAAATCGAGGGATGTTGAAACACAGGCAGTATTCAGCCTGCGTGGTAAACCTCTGAACACCTTTGGCCTTACAAAAAAGATAGTTTATGAAAATGAGGAGTTCAATCTGTTACAGGCTGCACTTAATATTGAAGAAGGAATAGAGAACCTGCGTTATAATAATGTAGTGATTGCCACTGATGCTGATGTGGATGGAATGCACATCAGGCTCCTGTTGCTTACATTCTTTCTTCAGTTTTTTCCCGATCTGGTAAGGAAAGGACATCTCTTCATCCTTCAGACTCCACTGTTCAGAGTAAGAAATAAAAAAGAGACCAGGTATTGCTATACAGCCGAAGAGAAGGCAAGAGCTATTGACGCACTGGGATCAAATCCTGAAATAACGAGGTTCAAAGGACTGGGAGAAATATCTCCTGATGAGTTTAAGAATTTTATTGGCAAAGAAATGCGGCTTGAACCTGTGCGAATGAAGAAAGACGATGCAGTTAACGGTTATCTTGAGTTTTATATGGGGAAAAATACACCTGACAGACAGGATTTTATAATAGAAAACCTGAGGATGGAAGAAGATCTGCTTGAGAAGGAAAAGTAAGCGATTATTACAGGGGAAGATGCTATTTAATGTATGAAAAAACAAGAATTAGAGATTGGAAGATCCGAAGGGATGGATGAATTGCCTCAGGAACCTGATACCCTTCATTCAGTTACAGCTTTATCAGGCATGTACCAGGACTGGTTTCTGGATTATGCCTCATATGTGATCCTCGAACGGGCGGTTCCGCATCTTAATGATGGCCTGAAACCCGTACAGAGAAGGATACTCCATTCCATGAAGAGGATGGATGATGGCCGTTTTAATAAGGTGGCAAATATCATCGGCCATACTATGCAGTTCCACCCTCATGGTGATGCATCTATCGGTGATGCCCTTGTTCAGATTGGTCAGAAAGATCTGCTCATTGATACCCAGGGTAACTGGGGCAACATACTGACGGGCGATGGAGCTGCAGCACCAAGATATATCGAAGCCAGACTTTCAAAGTTTGCCAACGACGTGGTTTTTAATCCTAAAACCACAGAATGGAAACTTTCGTATGACGGACGAAACAAGGAACCTGTTACTCTTCCCGTAAAATTTCCTTTACTTCTGGCAATGGGAGTAGAGGGAATCGCTGTAGGGCTTGCTTCAAAAATACTTCCTCATAATTTTAATGAACTGATTTATGCTACAATAGAATATCTTCAGGGTAGAGGATTTGCACTGTTTCCTGACTTCCCGACAGGAGGATTTATAGATGTTTCAAAGTATAATGACGGACAACGGGGAGGAGCTGTAAAAGTAAGAGCCAGAATTGAAAAAATTGATAAAAAAACACTCATTGTCAAAGAGATACCTTTCGGAAAGACAACTTCCACTCTGATCGATTCGATAATCAGGGTAAATGAAAAGGGCAAGATCAAAATCAGAAAGATCGATGATAATACTTCAGCAAATGCTGAGATTGTGATCCATTTGATGCCGGGTGTGTCTCCCGATAAGACTATTGATGCCCTATATGCACTAACTGACTGCGAATGTTCAATATCACCCAATACTTGTGTCATAACTGGCAGTAAACCTTCCTTTATGGGTGTTAGTGATATACTGCGTAATTCCGCTGATAATACAGTTAATCTGCTTAAAACAGAACTTGAAATACGTTGTGAGGAACTTCAGGAAGAATGGCACATGTCATCACTGGAGAAAATTTTTATTGAGGAAAGAATATATCGCGATATTGAGGAATGTGAGACTTGGGAGGCAGTGATCAGTGCAATAGATGATGGGCTCAAACCATTTAAAAACAGACTGGTAAGAGAAGTAACAAGGGATGATATAATTCAGCTCACTGAAATAAAAATCAAAAGGATCTCAAAATATGATTCGGGGAAAGCCGATGAGCATATTAAAAATATTGAAATCGAACTTGATGAGGTAAAAAATCATCTTCGTAACATAATACCTTTTAGTATTAACTATTTCAAACAGATAAAGAAGAAGTACGGCAATGGAAGGGAAAGAAAAACTGAAATCAGGAATTTTGATACCATATTGGCGACAAAAGTGGTAGCAAGTAATGCGAGACTTTATATTAATTATAAGGAGGGATTTATTGGAACAGGATTAAAAAAAGACGAATTCGTATGTGATTGCTCCGATATAGATGATATTCTCGTTGTCAGGAAAGACGGGACATATCTGATTACCAGGGTGGCAGAAAAGGTATTTGTAGGTAGCGATGTATTACATGCCCGGGTTTTTCTGAAAAATGATGAACGGACTATTTATAATATTGTTTATCAGGATGGTAAAGATAAGCCAGTGCTTGTAAAGCGATGCGCCATAACAGGCCTGACACGGGATAAGGAATATAATCTTACACGGGGAACACCAGGTTCACGGATAATCTATTTCAGTGCAAATCCGAATGGAGAAGCTGAGGTGATAAAGGTCCATCATAAACCAAAAGCCCGTCTGAAGAAACTTGTTTTCGAGTTCGATTTCGGACAGCTTAACATAAAGGGCAAATCCTCCATGGGAAATATACTTACTAAAAATGCTGTGCAAAGGATAACTCTTAAAGAGAAGGGATTATCTACCCTTGGAGGCCGTAGAATTTGGTTTGATGATGCAGTATTCAGACTTAATGTGGATGGCAGAGGAGTATTTCTGGGAGAATTCAGCGGTGACGATAAAATACTGCTTATCACCAAAAACGGATTTTTCAGAATTGCTGGTTTCGACATTTCCAGCCATTTTGAGGACAATATTCTGATAATAGAGAAATTTAAATCCGGCAAGGTCTATTCCTCCATTTACTGGGATGCAGAACAAAAGTTTTATTATGTTAAGAGATTTACAATAGAAGAATCTGAAAAGCCACAATGTTTTATAAACGAGCATCCTGAATCAAAACTTGTTAGCATTACGGAAGTTGAGTATCCGCGTTTTGAAATACATTTTGGAGGTAAACATAAAAACCGCGAAGCTAAGATTATCGAAGTGGCTGAGTTTATTAGTATAAAGAGTTTTAAAGCTAAAGGTAAAAGGTTAACGAGCTTTATGGTCGAAAATATTCAGGAAATTGAACCTGTGGTAAAGAAAGAATCCCCGGAAATATCAGAGGAAAAAACAAAGGAAAAACCACTGAAGGCTGCTGTCCACATTGATCCTGCACAGATGAAGCTTGAATTATAATGTCCCATGCCGATAAAATATATCTGATTGGTTTTATGGGAAGCGGCAAATCAACCATCGGAAAGAAAGTTGCTTCCGGTCTTGGCTGGTCCTTTGTTGATCTTGATAAGGAAATTGAGAAAGAGACCGGCCTGAGAATACCCGGGATTTTTGCAAAGCATGGCGAAGAATATTTTCGTAAAGTTGAAAACAGGATTCTGCAAAGCCTGAAATCAAGATCCGGAGTTGTAATATCAACAGGAGGCGGTGCTCCTTGTTTTTTTGATAATATGGATCATATGCTGAAAAATGGACTGACCATTTATCTGAAACTGACTCCCGGGCAACTGAAACAACGCCTTGCCGCATCAAAAGGACAAAGGCCATTGATAAAAGATATACACAGGGAAAATCTTCAGGATTTCATTGAGGAAAAACTTGCCACTCGTGAGAAATGGTACAAGAGGGCAGAAATAATTACTGATGGCATGAATACTGACTATTCATTATTAATTACTTTTATCAGGAAACATCTTGATCGCTGAAAATTGATATAAATTTCTTAATTTAGAATTTTATATTTAATTGGCGGGTTTATGAGAAACATGATGTTTTCAAATACAACCAGAGAATCCGACGGATTAATCAAAAATACAGGTGACTCGCAAAATCTGAATAACAAGTATGCGGCTAAAAGATTATTCAGATACTGTTATTATAACCTGATAGCCGGAGAAATGTCAGTTTTAGAAAATGTGACTAACAGAAGGTTTCTTGAAAAAATAATTGATGTTGCCGAATCCGAATCAGATATACATCTGCTGCCGGCACTAAATAAAATCGCAGGTAACACCCGGCTGGATGAAGGGATACGTCAGAATGCATCTGCAGTATCTGAGCAACTCGAGGAACAGTATAGTGGTTACAAACAAAATAGAAAGCCACGGCCCCCTGATACTGAAGCAGGTAGAATAGCATATGCAAAAGAAATACTGGCTGCTACAAGACAGCCGCAAACAACCGAAATACTCAGACTATTGAGAGATAAATCAGTTGAGGTAAAAAGACTTGGACTTTATATAATCCGGAAGTTCAGTCTGAACGAAATGTCGCAGGAAGTGTGTGAATGTCTGAATAATCCCTCTTTAGCTGCAGATGCTTATTATGTTCTGCAGGCGTTTGGCAGGAAAGCAGGTGCCGACCTGCAAAGGTTTTATCTTATGTCGTCAGGTAACATTACGACAAGCAAAATAGTTCTGCGACTATTAGGAAAGACCTGCGCACAGGAGTTCTCCAGCTTTCTTCTTTCATTACTGTGGTCAGTTTCCCGGCAGATAAAGGAAATTGCCCTGAAAAGTCTGACCGAATGTAAGCTTAAAGCTCCTGAAGAGGAAAAGGAACATCTTTATAAGCTAATTTCTGAAACAGGTGAAATAATTACCTGGATCTTATCGGCAAAAATATGTCTTGAAAAAAACAATGATACATCCCTTCTGTATGAGGCCAATAAGGAATATATCCGGTGGGAGGATTTCCTTGACGGTTTAGTATCAATAACTTATAATATTGTTTCAGGAGAAAGAGGACTTAAGAGTTCATCAGATAAAAAAAATAGCAAGGGTGATCTTATCCCGGAATGGATTCATGTGATAATTGATGAATCATTCAAAACCAAAACAGGCATTCAAAGGGATAATTTGTCTGATAAGAAAAAGCTTGGAAAGCTTAAAAAATATTTTCCAATGCGAATACCACAGTATGAAAAATTTTACGAATTCATAATAAATTGTGATTATAATCTTATAAGTATCTGGACTAAAGTATGTGCGATCAGAAATATTTCGGAGATCGATAACGAAGATCTGGCTGAGTCGATAGTGGCACTGTTGTTCAGCCCTGAAGAAATACTTCGGGAAGAGGCTGCCAGATTGATTGCACAGTCCGGCAAAGAGTTATATAAAACAACCTCTGAACGTCTGACTGATTTGTCAAGACAAAGAGTTGACAGGATTATCTCCGGTGGCATCCACGAAAAGGAATTATTGTACGAAAAGGTTAAGTTTCTGTCAGCCTGTTTTGCAGGGATACCGGAAGATGAGTTGCTCTTTCTTGCCAGTAATATGATCCTGATCAGCGTTAACCAGACAGAAACAGTATCATATTCTGATGGATATATTGCCTGGGTGTTCAGGAAAGGCAGAACTGATAATGATGTTCATATATTTCACGAAGAGTCAGATAAAAAAATAGCATTAATAAGATCTGAAACAGATTTTGATTACTGCTATCTGCTGCCTTTAGTTGTAGTCGAAGAATTTAATCTTCAGTTTGCTGAGAGATCATTTGAGATTTTGAAATACATAGATACTAAGGAAGAATAATCTTATCATATATGGCTTCAGGTAATACATTAAGTCAAAAAAGCAATCCTTTTCCGGGGCTGCGGCCATTTACTCCTGAAGAAAGCAGTTTTTTCTTCGGACGCGATAATGATATTGAAGAAATTCTGGGGAAGCTTCTGAAAAACAGATTTGTTGCTATAACAGGACCATCAGGTAGCGGTAAATCATCCTTAATTCAATGCGGATTATTGCCGAAAATCAGAGATCGGTCTGTAAAAGAGCCTTCAGTCTGGCGGATTATTTCTTTAAGACCGGGGAGCGATCCAATAGATAACCTCACAGATGCATGTGTTGATATATTGTCAGCATATGGGATAAAAAATAATGGCAGAGATACAGTCCGATCAAACCTCAGAAGTAATTATAACGGAATAGCTACTGCATTAAAAGATCTTACAGGTAAAAAAGATGAAAAGATACTGTTAGTTGTTGATCAGTTTGAAGAACTGTTCGGGCCTGATGAAACAGAAAAAAGAGGAAAATCAGAAACTGACAGGGATTTGTTCATTAATCTTCTGACACATTCGGTGCAGGTAATGGAACAAAACATCTTCACTATCGTTTCAATGCGTTCCGATATAATCTCTGAATGTGCCCAATATAAGGATCTTACAAACCTCATTAATAAGAGTAATTATCTTGTCCCCGGTATGACCAGTGATAGTTACAGAGAAGTTATTGAATCACCCTTAAAAGTTGCCGGTGTTAAGATTGAACAGGAGCTAGTAGAGACTATTCTTAACGAACTTGGCGAAGGTACCGGTCAGCTTCCGGTTTTGCAACATGCTCTGATGAGAACATGGACCCGGTGGCAGGAGCTTGGCCAGCCCGAACGTACCATAGGTATTACTGACTATAAGTCGATTGGAAGACTTGGTGAAGCAATGTCACGGCACGCCGACGAAATATTTGAAAAACTGGATCAGGAAGAAAAAAAGATATGTGAGCAACTGTTCAAGCTTATAACAGGTAAAGGCTCAGATAACAGGGGAGTGCGTCGTCAGGCGAAAGTTATTACAATAAGGTCGGCGATTCGTTGTTCGGAAGAGGAATTGATCAAAGTGATTGATAAATTCAGAGATCCGTCAGGATCATTTTTAACGCCACAACATTATGTTGCACTTAGTGACGATTCTGTTATTGACCTTTCGCATGAGAGCATGATCTTTCTGTGGGAACGTCTGAAGAAATGGGTTGATGAGGAAGCATCTTCTGTTCAGATGTATCTCCGTCTTTCTGAGCTTTCAGCCATGTACCAGCAGGGTAAAACAGGATTAATGAAGAATCCTGATCTTCAGATTGCAATTAACTGGAGAGAGCAGAACAGGCCTTCACTAACATGGGCTCAAAGGTATAATCCCGCATTTGAAAGAGCAATGGTCTATCTGCGGACCAGCGAACAGGCATATATTGAATCTGAAGAAAACAAAAAAAACCTCCATGAAGCAAGGATTAATAGAATCAGGGTAATCAGCAGAGTAATGGGAGGTATAGTGATATTGGCAACCTTAATTACGGCTATTGCATATATACAGAAGATATCTTCTGATAAGCGCAGAAAAGCCGCAGAAAAACAGGAAGAAGTTTCTGAACAGTATGCTGCCATTCTTTTGAAAAAGTCTATTGAATCCGATTCGATTGCAACGGTTGCTACCCGGAATGAAATGGCTGCCTTCCAGTCGAAAGAAATATCCGACAGTCATAGGTTAGTAGCTGAAAGGAACGCTCTTCAGGCAAAAAGAGAGAAGATATTAGCTCTGGAAATATCTGATTCTGTGTTAGAAGCAAAAATCAGAGCAGAGGCAAATACAAGGGAAGCCTTAGAACAAAATGCAGAGGCACAAAGACTTAGAATGATTTCAGTGGCAAAATCCATGTCGCTCAGGTCCCTGCAGTTTCAGGCTCAGAAAGACCTGCAGACACTTCTCGCCTATCAGGCATATCTGTTTAATAAGAAAAATAATGGTCATCCTAATGATGCAGATATTTACCTGGGTCTTTACAATGTTGCTAAACGCTACGGAAATATTAATTATAAAATCTTTACAGGACATACAGGTGAAATAAAGGGACTTGCTTTTGTACCGGGAAAATCCGAATTCTTCACTTCAGGCTCTGACGGCAAACTGCTTAAATGGAACCTCGATAATTTTAAACAAAACGTGCAGATAATGTACTCAGATTCGGAAATTATTGATGTTATTGCTATAAGCCCTGATGCTGAGTGGCTTGCCTGTGGCGTACAGAACGCTGCAATAAAAATGATACCGTTAAAAGGTAATAATCCGGGTTATGAGTTAAAAGGGCATTCTGAAAAAATAAAATCTCTTATTTTTTCATTTGATGGTAAATATTTGTATTCGGCTGCTCTCGACGGAAAGGTACTCAAATGGGATCTCTCAGCCAGAACTTCATTAGATATTTCTACAGGTGAAATGAAGGTCACATCTATTGACCTTTCATCAGATAACAGATACCTGGCAGGTTTAAATGATGATGGAAGAGTATTAATCTGGGATCCGGAAAGTTTCACCGGAAGGTTCACAATCGGATCTTCAGGGAGAGAGATCAGATCCATTCGTTTTAAACCAGATGAATATTTACTGGCGGTTGGATACACAGATGGAATAATTGAGTTGTGGGATATTGAAGCCAGGACAAAAATTTCAGAGATCCCGGCCCATGAAGAAGAAATTAACAATATCCGCTTTAACAGCAAGCTTTCACAGATGGCAACAGCAAGCAGCGATGGCACACTAAAGATCTGGGACACAAATAATTTTGCCAATCCCCCGGTTACTTTTGATGACAATGAGGGACTGGTGGCAGCAATTGAATTCAGTCCGGATGGTAATATGATACTTTCCGGAACATTTAATGGTGTTAATAATCTTGTTGGTCGTCCCACACTTGCTGACAATCTTGCATCGGATGTATGTTCTATTGTTTCAAGGAATTTTTCAGCTGAGGAATGGCTGGCTTATGTCGGGAAGGATATAGAATATGAACTAACCTGTCCTGATGCTGAATATGAAATAAAAGTTAAGGAGATCCGATAGAAACACCCCCTCTCCCGACTGCGTCGGGATCTCCCCCCAGGGGGGGAGAATATAAGATGAAAAAAAATGGGACGGGTGTACTAACAAATGAACCCTTCCTTAGCCTTGTTGTTTAATGTTATTATATTTGCAGTTTTCTAAATAATATGAAAAACAAAAAAACACTCCTGATGATTCTCGATGGCTGGGGCATCGGTGACGGCTCTGTTGCAGATGTGATAAGCCAGGTACCAACTCCTAACATGGATTTCTATATTGATAAGTATCCGGATTCAAGACTGCATGCATCAGGCGAGAACGTCGGACTGCCTGATGGTCAAATGGGTAACTCGGAAGTCGGGCATCTTAATATTGGTGCAGGAAGGATTATTTACCAGGATCTGGTTAAGATAAACAAAGAATGCAAATCGGGTGAGATTAAGAACAACGGCGTTCTGATAGAAGCTTTTTCTTATGCCCGCGATAATAATAAACAGGTACATTTTTTCGGATTATTATCCGACGGCGGTGTTCATTCTCTGGATAAACATCTCTATTCGCTTTGTGATATGACTATCGATTATGGCATTAAAGATGTTTTTATACACGGATTTGGTGATGGCCGTGATACCGATCCGCGGAGCGGTATCGGCTATATGAGGAACCTTCTGGATCACCTGAAAAAATCTAATGGACGGGTTGCATCATTTGTCGGCAGATATTATGCAATGGACAGGGATAAACGATGGGAAAGAATAAAAGAAGCTTATGATCTGCTCGTCAATGGTATCGGAGCTAAGACCACTAATATCACCGATGCAATGCAGAAATCGTATGACAATGACATTACTGATGAGTTTATGAAACCAATTGTTGTGGTTAATGACAAGGGCGAAGCTGCAGGAAAGGTAAAAGAAGGAGACGTGATTGTTTTTTTCAATTTCAGGAACGACAGGGCAAAGGAACTCACAATAGCCCTCACACAGAAAGACCTGCCGGAGTTTGGAATGAGAACAATTCCTCTTTATTACTGTACAATGACTCCGTATGATGCCACTTTCAAAGGGCTCCATGTTATATATCCGAAGGAGAATGCTGATAATACAATCGGTGAGGTATTATCAGAAAAGGGCAAGACTCAACTCAGAATTGCGGAAACGGAGAAATATGCTCATGTAACATTCTTTTTCTCAGGTGGCAGGGAAGAGGTTTTTAAAAACGAAGAAAGAATACTAATCCCTTCTCCCAAAGTTCCGACTTACGACCTGCAGCCTGAAATGAGTGCATATGGTGTAAGAGATGCTGTTATTAAAGCAATAAATACAGAGAAGTATGACTTTATATGCCTCAATTTTGCGAATGGTGATATGGTGGGGCATACGGGTGTCTATGAAGCAATAAAGAAAGCTGTTATGACGGTTGATGAATGTGCCGGGGCAGTGATCAAAGCTGCACGCGCAAAGGGATACGATGTACTGGTTATTGCTGATCACGGTAATGCCGACAATGCCCTCAATGAGGATGGTTCACCTAATACGGCTCATTCCCTTAATCCGGTTCCCTGTATTCTCGTAAGTGATGATTATAAAAAAATTAATGAGGGAATTCTTGCTGATGTGGCACCCACATTGCTCACAATAATGGGAATTGAAATTCCTGAGGAGATGACCGGGAAAGTACTGATTTAAACCCACCTCATCCCCCGACCCCTTCTCCCGGGGGAGAAGGAGAGGAAGAAAAAGTTAAAGAAGTTTAGGGTGAGGTAAAAACTATCTTATGCTTCGAATTGCCGATACCATTTTCAGTCTGGATATTCTTGAGAAGAAATTCAAATGCAACCTGCCGCTTTGTCTGGGCAACTGTTGCAGATATGGTGATTCCGGTGCACCTTTGTCATCTGAGGAAGTTCAGATTCTTGAAGAAATATGGCCCTTGATAAAGCCTTATCTCCGTTCTGAAGGTATTGAAGTCATTGAAAAACAAGGCACCAGCGTTATAGATTTTGAAAATGAAAGAGTTACACCTCTGATCGGCAGGGAAGAGTGTGCATACACTATTTTACAGGATAATATTTACTTATGTGCTATAGAAAAGGCATGGAAAGATGGATTAATAACTTTTCAGAAACCTCTTTCATGTCACCTTTTTCCTGTTCGCATAAAGCAGTATCCAGATTTTAGAGCAGTTAACTATCAGGAACTCTCAATATGTTTACCCGGACGTGAAACCGGGAATAATGAAGGCGTCTATGTTTATGAGTTTCTGAAAGAACCATTGATAAGGGCCTTCGGCAAAGAAATTTATAATGATCTTTGTATGGCTGCAAAGGAGTTAAGAAAGAAGGATATAATGAAATAAAATATTCATCATTAATTAAATGCAACAATTAAGATTCACGAGCGTAGTTAAAAACTACGCCGGATTAAGTTTGGCCTGGATGCTGATGCTATTCACTCGCCAAACGAAAATTTTCCGCTTTTTAATTTTCTTAAAGGGATTGAAACAATACCATTATACTATAAATATTATTCCATTCTGAAGAAGAAAATCTAAATAATTTTCCTAATTTTTTCCAGAATCTGTTACTGCTTATCCGGATAAAATGTAAGTTTTTGGGATCAATTAATCTTTAGTTGATTATAAAAATTTATATCAAGTATTGTATTTATCTAAAAAAATCGATATATTTGCTGTAACTTAAATTAAAACCTAAATCTAAATCGTATGAAGAAATTATTTCTGTTGATTGTTTTGTTTGTGTTTGCGGGTGTATCTGCTTTGTATGCACAAACAAGAGTCATAACCGGTACGGTGACTTCCGCCGTAGAGGGGGAAGGTCCTATTCCAGGGGTGACTGTCCAGGTTAAAGGTACTACAATAGGTACCACAACCGACATAAATGGAAAATACACCCTTACTGTACCGCAAAGTGCAACTACCCTTATTTTCTCCTATATCGGGATGAAAAAACAGGAAGTAGAGATTGCAGGACGTTCAGTTATTGATGTGGTTCTTGAGTCTGATGTTATTGGCCTGCAGGAAGTTGTAGTTACCTCATTAGGGATTTCACGCGAAAGGAAATCTCTAGGTTATTCTGTTCAGGATGTTACCGGCGATGAAATTGCCAAAGCAAAAGAAACTAACGTTATCAACTCTCTGCAGGGTCGTGTTTCTGGAGCCCAGATTACTGCTACGTCAGGTGCGGTCGGCGCTTCATCCAGGATTGTCATCAGAGGGGTTTCTTCGCTGAGCGGAAACAACCAGCCTCTCTTTGTTGTTGACGGTATCCCTATTGACAATTGCAGCTTCGGCGACACCGGGACAGATGGTACAAACAGAGGTAGCGGGGCTGCAGATATCAATCCTGATGATATTGAGACGATGACAGTTCTTAAAGGCGCCAATGCTTCTGCACTATATGGTTCGAGAGCTTCGGCAGGTGTTATCGTCGTCACTACTAAAAAAGGCAAGAGAGGCGAAAAACTCTCCGTTAACATCAGTAATACCACTTCATTTGAAACGCCGCTCAGGTTGCCTGATTTTCAGAACAAATATGGGCAGGGTAATGCCGGCAATTTCTCTTATGTGGATGGTGCCGGCGGCGGTATAAACGACGGTGTTGATGAGAGCTGGGGCCCGCCACTCGATGTAGGGTTAATGATACCCCAATTCTTTTCAGTGGATGAAAACGGGGTAGCTCAACCGGCTCCCTGGGTTTCACACCCTGATAATGTAAAGGATATATTTGAAGTTGGCCACACAATTACAACGAACGTTGCTTTTACCGGTGGCAGTGAAAAATCAAGCTTCAGACTTTCATTTACTGATCTTCGTCAGAAGGGGACGATCCCGAATACGGATTACAAGAAAAAAACTCTTGCCATAAGTGCAACCTCCAACCCGGTTGACAAGCTTACTTTTTCGGTTTCAGGAAACTATGTGAATGCCAAGAGTGACAACCAGCCCGGTTATGGTTATAATGCAAATAACATTATGCAGCAGTTTACATGGACCGGAAGGCAGGTTGATTATACCCTTCTTCGTGATAAACAGCATAATGCAGATGGTTCGATCTATAACTGGAACCATAACTATCACAATAATCCATACATGACCCTTTATGAAAACCTTAACCCCTTGCACCGTGACAGGTTAATCGGTAATGCAATGGTGAAGTACCAGTTTACTCCCTGGCTGAGCGCCTTTGTCAGAACCGGTGGTGATGTTTATCTGAATGCCACTTCCGCCAGGAAATTTGTAGGGGACATGGATTACCGGAATGGAAGATACGAAGAATTTGTAGATCTCTTCAGAGAGGTCAACACCGATTTTCTCGTCACGTTTGACAAGGCATTCGGGGTGGACTGGAATTTCAGCTTCAACCTCGGAGGCAACAGGATGGATCAAAGGTACCAGAGTAACACAGGGGAAGCACCTGAACTGGCTATACCAGATGTTTATAATGTTGCCAACTCTTCTGTTACTCCGGTAGTTACAAACTATCTTGAAACTAAGAGAATCAACAGTTTATACGGGTTTGGCCAGTTAGGTTTCAGGAATGCAATATTCCTTGATTACTCAGTGAGAAATGACTGGTCAAGTACACTGCCGGAGGATAATAATTCATATCTCTATCCCGGTATTTCTCTGAGTGCGGTGGTCACTGACCTGTTTGGTATCGATTCCGATATTCTTTCATTTGCCAAACTGCGTGGCAGCTGGGCACAGGTGGGTAGTGATACCGATCCTTATTCACTCAGACCAACCGTTTCATTCGGCGACGGATGGAATGCAAGCACAAAATTACTGAACATTTTTATTCCGAATGAATTGCCTAACGCCGAACTGAAGCCTCAGATGAACGAGTCTATTGAGGTTGGAGCTGACCTGCGCTTCTTGGTCGACAGGGTGAGACTTGATGTAACATACTATCAGCAGAAATCCATTAACCAGATCGTTTCTATCCCGGTATCAGGAGCATCCGGTTATACGAGCAAAATAATCAATGCCGGTAGAATTGATAACAGGGGTCTCGAACTATTACTCACAGTTACACCTGTCAGAGTGAGAGATTTCCGTTGGGATGTCACTTTCAACTGGTCTAAGAACGTGAACGAAGTTGTTGAGCTTGCTGAAGGCATCGAACAGTTCGTGCTTGGCAGGTACTGGAACATGCAGGTTCTTGCAATACCTGGCGAGGCTTATGGTGTATTATATAGCTATGATTTCGAAAGAGATCCTGATGGAAACATCATATTCTATGACGGTCTGCCGGCTCAGGGAGACCTGAAACCACTTGGCAACGTAACACCCGACTGGCTTGGCGGTATGCTGAATGAATTCACGTGGAAAGGGCTTAATGCAAGCTTCCTTATCGATATGAAAAAAGGCGGTGACATCTATTCAATGACCACAACATGGGGCCGTTATGCAGGAGCTCTTGACGAGACACTGATAGGTCGTGAAGGCGGCATCGTCGGTGATGGCGTAATGCCTGACGGCGAAGGTGGTTATGTCACAAATACTGTAGTTGCAGATTGTGAGCAGTTTAATAAACAATCGTTCGTTAATGACGTGGCGTATTCCAGTGTTTTTGATGGATCCTACATCAAGCTTCGTGAGATCAAGCTTGGATATACATTCGGAAATCTTGGGGACTTTCCTATAAAAGAGATAAACGTCTCTGCAGTAGGAAGGAACCTGGCTATTCTGAGTACTAATGTTCCTCATATCGATCCTGAAACAGCTTTCAGCAGCGGTAACGTACAGGGCCTTGAATATGGCCAGTTGCCTTCTGCCAGGAGTATGGGATTCAGCATTGGTATCAGATTTTAACTAACCACTAATACTATTGAATATGAAAAGAAAAGTCATATACTTACTTGCAGCTAATCTGATTGGGCTGATGTTATTCAGTTCAGGCTGCACTAAGGATTTTGAGGAGATCAATACAAATCCGAATGAACCTGGAGTTGAACAGGCTGCGCCTGGAATGCTTCTTACCAATGCTATTGAATCCATGACAGACCGTGTTCATGAAATTTTCTTTGGACATGAGATGGGATCATGCTGGGTCCAGCACATGGCAAAGGTTCAGTATCCTGATGAAGACAGGTATATACCGCGTATGTCCGTTACCAACAATACATGGAACAGCTTTTATGCTGCATCAGGCTATGATGTTTATACTCTTTACAATCTTGGAGAAGCAACCGCAAATGATTCTTACATGGCAGTTGCCCTGATCCTGAAGAGTTATATTACCTCTGTCATTACCGATGAATGGGGTGATGCTCCATATAGTGAAGCATGGCAGGGAAGCGCTGAAACACCTATATTATCACCGGTTTATGACACACAGGAGGCTATTTATGCTGCTCTGATAGAGAACCTTAAGACAGCTAATGACCTGCTTAGTGAAGATGGCCCGGAGATAGAAGGTGATATCCTTTTCGATGGTGATCTGATGGCCTGGAAGAAGTTTGCGAACTCACTCCGTCTGCGTCTCTTGATGCGCAGATCAGACCGTGTGGACCCTACATCTGAAATGACAGCTATCTTTGGTAACGCGACAACATACCCTGTCCTGGAAAGCAATGCTGACAATGCTGCTCTGCATTATCTTGGGTCTAATCCTAACAACAATCCTATCAATGAGAACAGGAAGACCAGGGATGACCACAGGGTAAGTAAAACAATCGTCGATTATCTGTATACTGAAGCTCCCAGCCCTGATTACAGGGTAGTCGTTTATGCAGAGCTGGCTGCGAACTCCGGTGACTGGGTAGGCCTTCCGAATGGCATGACCTCTGCCAATGCTCTTAATTATCTTGGTAATGGCATGGCAGAAACCTCCAAAATCGGGAGATATTTTTCAGCTGCAGGTGCACCGGGTATGCTGATGAGTTATGCTGAACTATTGTTTCTTAAAGCTGAAGCAGCGGCACGCGGCTTTATACCGGGTGGCGATGCAGTGGCTGAAGAAGCTTACCACGACGGTATAAGTGCTTCATGGGATCAGTATAATGCTGACGGATCATTTGCTGCAAGACTGGAGGTCTGGAGAAGTACTTTCGAAAGCTGGGGAATGACTACAGAGAATATATATGATTATGCATGGCAGGACTTTGTTGACTGGGGCGGAACATATGATTATGATCCGGCTACCGGCCTTGAGCAGATCTATACACAGAAATGGGTAGCTATGTTTGACCAGGGTATACAGGCAGCTTTTGAGTGGAGGAGAACCGGTGTTCCGGAACTGATACCTGCCATTTCCGGCCAGAATGATGGCAAGATACCTGTAAGAGCATTCTATCCTTCAGATGAGGCTGGAAGGAACCCGACAAATCTTGCTGAGGCCGTTGCCCGTCAGGGTGCTGATAACCTCAATACAAGAGTATGGTGGGATACTGAGGATAATTACTAATTGCTTAAACGAAAAGTTATGAAAAAAACAATATTTTCAGCATTAAGCCTGATAACAGCAGTCTTCATGTTCGTCTCATGCGATAATACATTTGACGACTTAATGACTGCCGATGTGAAAACGGGAGGGATGATAAATCCTACTACAACTGTTCCATACAAGCTGGGGAGCACACCCAGCTTTGATGTGACACTGGATATTCCCAAAGGCCCTGGCATTGATGCCATTGAAATCTACAGGACATATACAGGTAAAACAGAGGTCCTCGATCAAACAGTGGATGTTGGATCTGCAAACACCACCGGTGAGGTATCCAAGACGGTAAATTATACTTATGCAAAACTGACAGAAGGTCTAAGCATGCCGGCAGATGAAAACCTGCTGGAGATCGGAGATGCATGGACAATTCGTTATGTATCTGTGATGGAGGATGGCCGTAAAGTTGAAGTTTCTACTAAAACAACTGTTGCTGTAGCAAACTTCTTTGCCGGACCATATGTGAAGGATATGAAATACTTCCATCCGACTGCAGGAGGTACCTACCCGACCATGCCTTATTCTGCTTATACGGAAAACGCTGACCTGGTCGCTCTGAATGCATCTGAGTGTGAAGACTGGTTCGGTGTATGGGAGGATACGAAAATAATTATCCATATAAATGCGGATAATTCGGTCCAGCTTACATTTATTGACCGTTCTGATGTAAATCAGGGTGATCCCAACAATCCGGCTAATATCTGCTCTTATGATCCTGTTACAGGCGTTATCAAATTATATTATAATTATTCAGGTACGGGTGGTTTCAGAATTTTCTGGGTTGTCTATACTCCCAGGTAACAGATAAAGTCAGAAAATAATAAAATTGTTAAGGCTGTCCCTGTGGCAGCCTTAATATTTATCTTTACATTATAAAACACAGATCATGAAAACTGTTAAGTCCGTTCTGTTATTAATTTGTATAGTGTTGTCAGTTAATTCAGTTAAATCCCAGAACATTGTACCGGGCTCAGAGGAGTTACTTGCCAAGCTGAGGCTGAACGAAAGCATTCGGGGGATTGAATATACACCATATTCAAGCATCGTCGGTAATCCATATATTTACAAGGACTTCCATTCAGGGGAAATTGTTTTTAAGACGGGTGAAGCATACGATGCGGACATGAGATATGATATTTATGCTAACCTGATACATGTCAGGCTTGATGACAATGTATTCGCTATTGCCTATCCCGAAAGACTCTCCAGAATAATAATTGACACCATCACTTTTATTCATGACTATATAATTAAACCGGGGAATGAGAATGTCACCGGTAAGAGTTCTTACTTTATTGTAAAGACAGATGGCAGGTGTAAACTCCTCATCAAAATGAATTTAAGAATCCAGAATCCGGAGCCGCCAAAAGTTCTTCAGGATGCTAAACCTGCCAAATTCATTAATACTGGTGATACTTATTATCTTAAACTGGAAGATAACCATTCGGTTTTAATAAGGAATAAGAAAGATATGCTTTCTGTTTTAACCGATCAGAAAGAAGCAGTAAGCAAATTAATGAGTTCAAACGGCTACGGTACAAAGAAAATAGAAGACCTGGTTAGAATAGTGAACTATTATAACAACCTTTAGCTCATTACTAAGACTTTATTTAGGGATGTTCGCAACTTGTGAAAACTAATCAAAATATCTGATTGATAAATAGATAGATCTTTGTAAATTGAAAAAACCCCCCCGAATTTGGCCGGGAAAGCACAAAATCGGGGTAAATCTTAAAAAAGATATGAGCAAATTACAAAGAATCTTCGAATCCACACCAGAAATTTCATTTATTTCTCCACAAACTGAATTTATACTTTACTGGAACAGTTTTCTTGAATCGGAACTGGGTAAAATTTATCAGGCCATTCCCTGGGAGGGGCTTATCAGGTTGTTGAAACTAAGGGAAAATCGCAAAGGTCGTTTTGCATTGTTCAGTCCTCAAGGCATGCTGGCCCTGATGTTTTTGAAGGCTTACTCGGGACTATCAGACAGGAAGCTTTTTGAACACCTCAATGGGAGCATACAGTACCAGATGTTTTGTGGTATCTTTTTGGGACCTGAGAAGTTGCCTGACTTTAAGATCGTAAGCAGGTTCCGGACAGAATTAGCCAGAAAACTCAATGTTAGGGTTACACAGGATGTACTGGCTCGAGCCTGGAAGCCATATATCGAACATCCCAATGTAGTTCTGGAGGATGCCACCTGTTATGAATTTTATATGCGCTATCCTGCCAATGTGAAGCTTTTGTGGGAGAGTGTTGATTGGATGCATAATCAACTGAAGTTGACTTGCAAGTATTTGAAGATCCCAAGACCCAGGACAAAGTACCTTGAGCAGAAGGATAAGTACTTTGCTTACATGCGAATGCGTAAGAAGCCCTGGAAACAAACAACAAAACGTACCAGGCGCCTGCTGTATCTACTCAGCAAACTCATTGATGAACAGGACAAGATCGAAGAAGAGTATAGTATCTGGATTAAGTTCCCAGAAAAGTATCACAAAAAGAGAAGAGTGATCCGTAAGGTCTTATCCCAGCAGGCAAAGATCTTCAAGACAGGGAAGAGTGTGCCAGACAGGATCGTTTCTATCTCTAAGAGTTATGTCCGTCCTATAGTCAGAGGCAAGGAGGTTAAGCAGGTAGAGTTCGGGGCGAAGGTGAACGTGATACAGTTTGACGGGATCAACTTCATTGACCATCTCAGCTTTGATCCCTTCAATGAAAGTACCCGATTGATCGACTCAATCAGGTATAGCCGCGCATTGTTTGGGAAAATCACTCATATCTCTGCTGATGACATCTATGCTACCAATGCCAATCGAAAATGGTGTACCAGGCAGAATATCACCACGAACTTCAAACGGGAAGGTCGGGCAGGAAAACATGAAGATCAAAGGCAGATCATAGCAAGAGAACTTCGTAAGGAACGGGCAACAAGGATGGAGGGTAGCTTTGGTACCGAAAAGCAGCATTACAGCCTAAACAAAATCAAAGCACGTACGCAAATGAATGAAATCCTCTGGATCTTTTTCGGTGTGCATACGGCCAATGCTGTCAGAATCGCAAAGCGTCTTGCTCAGGAAAAGTCATCACAAAGAGTAGCTTAACTCTCAAATCACTGATCGAATAAAGACTAGATAGGATAGGTATGTCCAAAAACCTTGATTTTATGCACCTAATGAAGAAAACTGATGAATAAAGTCCGGTATAATCAAAAAATCCGGTAAGAAGACCGTTTATCT
>CAZQVL010000002.1:0-178683 GCA_964596715.1 uncultured Rikenellaceae bacterium | reverse complement strand
TTCACTGTTAATATTTTCATCATATAATAATTTTAGGTCAGTCTCATCAAGGTTATTAATTTGATCAATCCTGCTGACCATTTTTTTCTTATTATCTTCAGATGTTGGATTCCCTGCGATAATAATAATCTCATTCTCCTGTCTTCTAACCGAAATATATGGATTCGGTAAAACTTCATTATCCGGTCTTTTCAGAGAGTGTTTAGAAATGTTTTCCAGACACTCTATAATAATTGAATATACCCTTTTTGCGATTATTTTGTTTAAGTCTCTGTAATCCTTTGATTGCTTCAATTTTATTAATATTAATTCAATCATATCAGAACTGATCGGACCAGTATAATCTAAAAGAACACCGGATCCCTGAATTGAATATTTTTTTTCAATGGGGGAGATTTCCAGGTCTTTTATCTTATTCTCAGTCAGTGTGTAAATTCCAATATTTTTAAATTTCAGGTACCACTTGAAAATGGTAAGAAGATTTATTAATACAGGCCGAACCTGTTCCGGATCATATTCTTTTGGATGGGTACCATAGGTGGACAGATCGTTTAAACCATGCATTGAAGTTATTATGTGCGGAGGTACTTTTTCCTGCTTATACAGCTTATCAATAATACCTTTTAGAGGTTCGGTTTTTCGCGGTCTTCCAAGTTCATATTCACACAGATCAGTAATGATCACTTCAAGACACCTTCTTGAATATAACAGGATCACATTTGCGTCTTCTGTCCTAATAAGCTGTTCCAGTTCTTTTTCAAGCTCAGGTAACTGACCTTTAATCGATTCATAAAGTTTCTCAAGTTCTTTTATTTCAGCAGACCAGATTGCCATTAGAATACTTTTTTATAATCATTAAGGTTATTGCACAAGTAAAGTTAAACTATCCTGATACCAAAGTCAAGTGAGGGTTGGATTTATACCATTTAAACAAAAAGCCCCCGGAGCTGATTTCTGAGGGATTGGTTGCATTACATCCCATAGAAAGAGGAATGCGTGCTGGATATTTTAATGTAAGTTAAGGATTAAAGCTTTATGCTCATATTGTGGCTTGATATATAATCAATAAGTCGTTTTTTGAATTTAGATATGGTCTTTTTATTCATTTTGAACTTTCGGAAGCACAAATAGCCCTTTTCATCCCTCATACCGAAATTGGTACCTATAATAACATAGGATTTATGGGCAGATATGGAATAGAAATCATTTATATTAAAAGAATTATGACGTGCTTTTGTCTCTATTTCAATATCATCTCTATTATGATTAGTTACAAAATCATCTATCGCGTTTATCCAATAGCAATGTTGTACTTCTATTTCTTCAAAGCCCCGTATGGTTGACAGATTGGACACATTTGTAACATAGTCATTCTTTTTTTACGGGTTGTTTTTTCTGATTGCAGATTTTGTCGTATGCATATTTAAACCCAACAACAAAAGCATTCTGACTTGTAATTGATATGAAAGTCTCCTTTGCCAGTTCTTCAATTTCCTCCTCATCCGGCAATTTTATCTCCTGACGAAATTGGGAATGATAATCTTCCATCAATTCACTTACTATTGATTTAGGAATCGTTATTCTTGCTCCTTTAAGATGACCATCCTGAATATTTAGTCGCTCATTAAGCATTTCTTGTGATGTTTTCATTTCTATATTTATTATACTCTTCAAAAGCTATTTCTTCTGTAATAATCTAAATCATATTCTTGAATTCAATAAACTTCCTCTGCTGGTTCAAATATCATTTGTCCTGTAAATTTTTCATCATCATCTGTAATCCATATATCTTTTAATTGTTTAAATAATAAAAGTAGAGCATAAGAATATTCCTGTCAAGTGTCAAAAGCCCAATTACAGGGGAAATGAGACGTGATTTTAACTTTTTGTCTTTCAAATTCTGACGAATAATTATAAGAATGAATAGTTAATAAACGAATATTGGTGATTCGTCAAAAAGTGGATAAAATTTATTATTAAACAGAGATAAGTTTTAGTAATCAAACATGTCAAAAGAATCTAAAGCAAAGAAATCCAGAGTAATAGAAATATCTAATCATTTATTATTTTGAATTATTTCTAAAAATAAGATTTTGACTAACGGTCGAATAATAAGGATAATAAATCAGTAAATTTTTAAAACCTCCCACTCACTGTAAAATCCGGTGATATTGAGCACCCTTCTCCGATTTAAAGAAAGAAGCCTATTTGTATTTAAATGTTATTTTACCATTTTACCCAATCATTTAATATTATGCAAAATACGCAAATGGATCCAGTTTAAACCTCTCATAATCAGTGTGATTTGGGATAATATCTCACTCCAGCTCAAAAAATTTAGTTTGTTAATGAGTTCAGAAAGTCAATATGAGGGACTTAAACAGTACTTCAATTCGTTTTCACCAATCTTTTAATCACTATTATAACTCTTTTTATAATGGGAATAATTGTTTTGATCAAAATCAATACTCCCAAGTACATCCTTTTTTAAAAAGAGACGTATAATATAGTAAAGTACTAATGTTGGTATTTTATTTTGATATCTGGCAGGTCAGTTAAAACATCCCAGGTGTCAGAGGAATAAAAGATTTTCATTTATTAGTATCATTTATTAAAATATTAAAATCAAACATATGTTACTGAAGCAAGAAAAAATATCGCCTACATCAAGTACACCTGAAGTAGTACTTGATCCGAAAGGGATGATAAAAATTAAAGGTCGTTTGATAAATAATGATTTATCTGAATTCTATAAGCAACTTGAGAATTGGATTGATGCATACATATTTAATTCTGCTGATTTGACTTATGTAGATATCCATTTGGAATATTTGAACAGTGTCAATTTAATAGCCCTCATTGCATTTCTCAAGAAGGTCACACTTATTAAACAGAAGGATAAGAAGCTAATTATCAATTGGTATTATGAAGAAGGAGATGAAGATATCCTTGAACAAGGTGAATGCATATCTTCAATCTTAAATGTACCTTTTGATTTTGTAATGATATCCGAACCGATCATTAATCGACAGAGATCTTTAAAAATATGTGCCACATAAACACTAATCCACCCATCCAGATCCCTCTTCATCTTTTGAGGCAGGTAATGAAAAAGCCTCGATTTACCTTCAAGCTGAGCAAACTGATGCTCTGACAATCTGTTGAAATTCCGGTTCATTCATGAGATCAACAATATTATAACTATCTCTATTTTACTATCAGACTATTGTAATAGTCCACAAGTTTTTTGAGGTGTTCAGGTTTATCAATCTTAAGACGATTTTCTTTGATAAAGTTTTTTAACTGATTACCTTTTTCAGGGAATAATTTGAGAAATTGTTTTTTATTTGTAAAATCGAGCCATGCATTATCTTTCCTGATCCAGTAAATAGTTGTCACTTCGACTATATAATCGGGCGGTAAAGGCAGATTATGTGTTCCTCCTATCGTATTCACATTTGTCAGATAATAATTTGAAGACGCCTGTGAAGTTCTTCCATATGCGGTAGGTTTACCCCGTAATTTTCCAATATGTTGAACAAATAAAGAAACAGGCCCTGAAAACAAGACTTCATAATAGACCTTTCCTACGGGTATAAATACGCGATCGTTAAGGTAAATAGTGTCAACCACTTGATAGTTAGTGAGATCAAAGTACTCGTTACCTTTAATAAAGACCATCCTTTGGGTAACAGTATTATAATTCATAAGACTTGTATATACCTGACTGTTTTTCATTTTTACCTGACTTATATTGAAATGGGTAAAAAGATATTGAGGTGTTGATTCGTAACTGGTTATCTGACTACAAAGATATCCTGGGATGCCTAATGACAACATTGCCAGGATAATTTTAAAACGATTGCTGTTTTTCAATGCCTTCATTGGGTATATATTTTTTACTGGTACCAGGAATGAATAATAAATGATTATATTATAGGAAAATATTTACCACGAATCTAATCAAATTTATTGAATCATTTCCTGATGAATCTTCATGCATGTTCAAATTTAATTTATTAAATTAATTGTCGAAGTTTGCAGTGTAAATAAATGTTTACAATTTATTTAACGCGGCTATTACATATACCGTATTTTATACCAATATCATCTTTTTATAGACTTTTACTGGAAAAACCAGAAGCCTTTTAGAATGTCATAAAATAGTCGGATTTTCTGTTTTGATGCTTCTTCATGTGTCTAAATTTTAATTTTTCGTAAAATCCCAATCAAAATATTTATTGCTGGAACTTCATCAATATACTTTTTATATTCATTCCCAAATTTTTCAATCAATAATTTATCTTCTCTTTTTGTTCCAAGATAAGTAAGGAATATTCCAGGTATACCAAGAATAACAAAAATCCAGTGAGGATACAAAAAGGGGGCAGTAATAAATATTGAAAGGATCCCCCCGGTATATTGAACATGCCTGACAATTGAGTAAAGCCCGCTTGTTACTATTGTATTTGTGTGAACATAAGATTTCCCTTTGCTTACATTACCTTTTAATTTAAAATATATAAAGGGATAAATCACGAAAACCATTCCAACAGACCAAATAACTACTCCCAAATAACTTAATATTTTATTCCCCTGTGGTTCAATAACTTTCAATAATACAAGCGGATTTAAAGGAAAACATATTATCATTAATAAATATGCAATAACATCCAGATAGTGATATTTATATGTTTTCCCCATTTATAAATGTTCTTTAGCTAAATAGCGTTTTATACACGGTCTTATCACCCATTAAAGTATCGATTTAACTCATTCTGCTATCAAAATTAGATCTTATAAAACAAAATCAACTTTATTTTACTGCTATTTCTTCCCTTTTATGTAAAGACCAGTTGCCTGGACCATAGATAGCCGGATAAAATTGACCACCAAATGCCGGAGTTAAATGCTTGATGATTAGCTATATATACTAATTGTAATTTGTCCGGTCAAATGTGGTATAGACGTCTGGCTTTTGCAGTCTGCCACAGTTACTATTGCTTTGGACAGTAGCATTTATCTGGACGGCTTTAAATATTGCCATTTAATTAATTGGCTCACAAAAACCCATGCAACTCCGACTATCATAAAAGGTAGCCAAATCTTAATTATCGAGTCTGCTCTTGACAAATTGAAAATCATATAGATTAATCCAGTTATTATTATAACCAAACCTGAATATAAAATCAAATTGGTTACTATTGAAATATAACGATCATGCTTTGAATCATTTTGGTCGTTATTTTTTTTTGATTTAGGTTGTATCATATTTTAAGATTTTAATTTTAATACAGTATGTAAAATCCGGTGATATTAAGCACACTTCTTTCAGATCAATCTTTTATTATCTTCCACTAATTTGGCTATATGCAAATACTTGGCTCAAAGCTGATTGAAAATACAACATGTCAGGCATACTTTTTATTCCTTTTTCTAATATCATACCATGATGCTATGTATAAAATGCCAACTATAAATGCAAGCAATGCAAATATAATGAATCCAATATTATCAATGTTTATAACAGTTACTAATAAACATGCTACAACGATTATTACCGAGCCCCACAGAGGCTTCCACCATACAGTTGCATACCCTATCAAATAGGATAAAAAGAAACCTGTTGGATCATCATACCAATGAATCGTTGCGTTAGCTATTTCTTTTAATTGACCGACACCATTTTCGATAATTGTGCCAATAAGTTTTGTGCCAAATATTAATACCATCAGTGAAGTGATGATAATTCCATAAATTTTAGCCACTTGGGATAAACTTGATTTAGAATTCATTTTTCTCTTTATTAATGATACCTAACGATCAGAAGTATGTTGTGTAATAAAGTAAACATGACACATCAAATCAGGTCAATAAATACAACTTTTGCACGCTTTTTACTATATCAAAGTTAAACCTTGTTTAATTCAAAGTCAATTTTGTTTTTACTTCAATTCATTTTGTCCAATCTTTTAATCACTATTATAACTCCTTTTATCAGAGGCACAATTGTTTTAATCAAAATCAATACTCCTAAACACATCATTTTCTAATAAGACACGTATAACATAGTAAAGTACTAATGGTTGTATTTTATTTTGATATCTGACAGGTCAGTTAAAATATCCCAGGTGCAGAGGAAGAGAATAAAATATGAAAATCTAACATATGTTGCTGAAGCAGAAAATAATATCACCTACATCGAGTACACCTGAAGTAGCACTTGATCCGAAAGGGATGAAAAAAATTGAAGGTCGCTTGATACATCAAGATTTATCTGAATTCTTTAAGCAACTTGAGTATTGGATTGATGAATGTATTAATAATCCTGCTGATCAGACTTCTGTCGATATTCATCTGGAATATTTGAACGGCGTCAATTCAATAGCCCTCGTTACTTTTCTAAAGAAGATCACACTTATTAAACAGAAGGATAAGAAGCTCATTATCAATTTGTATTATAATGAAGGCGATGAAGATATCTCTGAACAATATGAATTCATATCTTCAATCTTAAATGTACCTTTTAATTTTGTAATGATATCAGAACCGATCAATAATCGGCAGAGATCTTTAAAAATATGTGCCACATAAACACTTATCCACCCAACCAGATCTCCTGTGGAGAGGACCTGGTGAATTTACTCAGCACCGTTACTTTTCAGTGGTTCTTTAGATTTTAATGCTGAGTGGAACCGTCTCAAAAAAACAGCAAAGGAGATGATTCATCCTAACTTGTCCAGTTGTCTAAAACCTGAGCAAATTGGACAGATAAATGATTCTTAAAGAGAGCAACCAGAAACCTGTATACTCTGATTCTATCTCATAAGAAACGAGAATTTGTTAATGTTTTTCAATACAATATCTGTTCCTCGTACAACTGCCAGCATAGGATCCTCAGGTATATGAAAAGGAATATTTATTTTTTCAGCTAATCTCTTGTCAAGTCCTCTGAGCAGAGCACTACCGCCTGTCAGGTAGATTCCTCGCTGAACAATGTCTGCATAAAGTTCAGGTGGTGTTTGTTCAATTACTGAAAGGATCGTCATCTCAATTTTTGAAATAGACTTATCCAGGCAACTGGCAATTTCATGATAAGAGACTGGTATTTCAATAGCCGTTGCGGTCATAATATTAGGTCCCCTGACAGTAAAATCCAGAGGTGGATTTGCCAATTCATAAAGTGCTGAACCGACCTTAATTTTGATCTTTTCAGCAGTACTTTCACCAATATTAACATTGTGTTTGTGTCTCATATAAGCCTGGATATCAGATGTAAAATCATCACCTGCAACTCGGAGAGACTGGTTGCAGACAATTCCTCCGAGAGCAATAACTGCAATTTCAGTGATTCCTCCGCCAATGTCAACAACCATGGTTCCTTCCGGGGTATTCACATCGATACCTATTCCTATGGCGGCTGCCATAGGTTCGTATATCATGTAGACATTTCTGCCTCCAGCGTATTCTGTTAAATCCCTGATAGCTCTTCTTTCAACTTCAGTACATCCTGACGGAATAGTGACTACCATTCTTATCGAGCGAGTAAAAAGGAGGCTAAAGTTGTTGATCATTTTTATCATCCCCTGTATCATCTGTTGGGCAGCAGCATAGTTAGCGATTACACCATCTCTGAGAGGTTTGATCGTTTTAAAGTTTTCATGTGTTTTGCCATGCATCAGGAGGGCTTTTTCACCTATTGCAATCATCTTGCCCGTCATGGTATTAATAGAAACAATCGTTGGCATATTAATAACTACTCTGTCTTTATAAATAACCCGGGTATTTGTTGTACCAAGATCAATCGCCAATTCCTGTTGAAAACCGAACAATCCCATATTTTATATGCTCATTAATAATTATTATAAGATTAAACTACCCTGGCGGGAATGTGATAACAGATCTTTGAGATTAAGGTTTACATGTATTTGAATCATGATTACCAGTAAAATTAACTGCTGATTTAAACTAAGAAAACGAAATAACTTGGCTCAGTTTTATCATTCAAACGCTACCATAAAGATACATGTTTGTCGCCAAATATAGCACGATTGTTTTCTATGGTTCCTGAGATTAACCACTACTAAGCCATAAATATATGCTTTTAATGGCAGATAAAAGGCACATATCCATTATCTACTTTCGGTAGTTGTAACACCATTGGATAATAGAGATAAAGCGTTGAATGGTGCATTTTCAGGACTTTTTTGTTGTCAATTTATCCTTATCAAAACTCTGATCCTGACTGGACTGAATTATTGAGTAGCCCACACAATTATTAATTATAACATATTATACAGTAATTGATTTTTTTGCATATTCTGATAATAGGTAATATATTTGCTTTTATAATGTCAATTTTGGCATTAGAATTATATGTTATATGCATATTATAAATCTTACTTAATTATTAACACAAAAAATAGAAAAAATGACAAACAAGTATTATATGTCTTTAGTATTTGCTGTATTCATCCTCATTTTAAGCTCGACAACCGTTCAAGCTCAGGATACAACAATAACTTTTCAGGAAAAGAGTAGGCCAATACAAATTGCCCTCTTTGCACCAATTCAAATCTTGCCGGAAACCGATTTTATTCAAGGATTCCGACTCGATCTGATTTATGGTCGTAATTCTTCTATTACAGGCTTGGATTTAGGATTTATCAACCATTTAACTATGGGATTTTCAGAAGGTGTTCAGGTTGGTTTTGTTAATATGATTGAAAATGATTATACAGGCTGGCAATGTGGTTTTATAAACCTCACAAAAAACAATTTTGAAGGATTCCAGTCAGGATTGTTTAATTATGCAAAGACCATGAGAGGAGTCCAGTTTGGTCTTGTGAATTATGTCGGTGAAATAAATGGTCTTCAAATTGGACTTGTGAACATTAATGAACAGAGTTATGATTTTCCGGTTTTACCAATTGTTCACTGGTCATTTTAATGGTCTGCCAAGTTAGTTGCAATAATATAATATTATATTACAAAAGCCGAACGTACTGACCACATTTAGAATGAAATCCGAATCCTCACGAGAAAAATTCTTTCCGGATTTGAACAAATCACATTGAATTCATTTTTTATCAGGTTTAGCATGTATTTCATTTCTTGATCTTGAAAGTGATAAGTGGTATTTATGCAGGTATTAATGCCTTTTATTTTGTTTTTGTCAAACCAGCCAGTCCTCTGAATTTATGATTGTTTCCGTATAACCAACCAGTGTGCATGTATTCAATATCAGTTAATTACAAGGTTTTGGTATACATAATGGAAGAGGAGCTCGAAACTATACATGTTTTAACACCATCCATCCATAGATCACGAAATGTTTCTTATAGATTCGCATTTTTCAATATTATCATTACCTTTCGTATATAATCAAGGATTTAGTAGAAATGGAATATACTGACCTGATCCATACCCGTGAAAGTGTCCGTAATTACGATCCTAACCGACCTGTACCAAAGGAGACCCTGGACAAAATCCTCGATGCCGGTAGGCTGGCTCCTTCAGCTCGCAACAACCAGCCATGGAAATTCCTTGTCATCTCTTCATCTGCCATTCTTGAAAAGGTAAGGACCTCTTACCACCGTGACTGGCTTAAAGACGCTCCACATATCCTTGTGGTACTTGGATTAAGAGATCAGGCGTGGAACCGCGGTTACGACGGATATAACTCCGTTGAAACCGATGCTGCAATAGCCATGACGCATATTATACTGGCCGCTGAAAATGAAGGCGTTGGGGCCTGCTGGATTGCGGCTTACGATCCCGCATTGCTTAAAGAAGCACTTAACATTAGCGAAAACCAGCTAATATTTGGAATTACACCACTGGGTTATCCCAAAGCCCGATATCAGAAGACTTTAATAAAAAAAAGGAAACCGCTGGAAGAAATCGTTGAGTTTTTGTAACCATGCATTATTCAACCGGAAATTCAAGTATTGCCTGCTCCATAAGAAAATCAAAACCATACAGGAATTTCAGCACACCCTCTTCGCCGAACAAATATCCTATACCAATGCTCATTATAATGAGGATTATACAAAATATCAATTGTTTAAGACATGATTATAAAATTGATTTTAACCAACTTTAATACACTGATTTCATGAATGCATATCATTTTAGTAAAAAGCCAAACAAGACAGGAAGAATCCTTTCGGTTCTTTTCCTGATGATATTTTTCATAGTCGGGAACGGTCTCACATGCGCACAAATCGATGAGGTAAACAAACCGGTATTGGTTACAAGCCAGTGGCTGGAAGAGAACATTTCTGAACCGGGTCTTGTAATCCTGCATATTTCTGTCATTATCCGGAATTATGAAAACGGCCATATTCCCGCCTCAAGGTTTCTCTGGCCGGGTTGGCTTTCTGTATCCAATGAAACGGAGAGTACTGTGCCGGCCGGCATAAAACAAATAAAGAAAGTGCTGGAGGGACTGGGAATCAGTAATAAATCACATATTGTGCTTTGTGGAAGCGGTGTAAACCTTGTTGTCGTGTCCAGGGTGTTCGTCACTCTTTCGCATTTCGGACTTGCGGGCAGAATATCAATTCTCCAGGGAGGATTTGAAGAGTGGAAAGCTTCAGGGAGGAAGGTATCATCGGAGAAGCCCGAATTCAAAAAAGGCAAACTGGTACTAATAAAACAGGATAATATTGTTGACGTAGGCTGGATGGTCAGGAACCTTAAAAACAAAACCTGTTACATAATAGATGCCCGGTCGACGGCGTCCTATGATGGTACTTCAGGCACACCACGCCAGGGACATATCCCAGGAGCAATGAATCTGCCGGCATCAAGTCTGTACGACGCCAAAACCCGGCATTTTGTTTCAGAAGAAAAGATAAAGGAATTATTTAACAAGCTTGATATTCCACAGAACGCAAGACCTGTATTCTATTGTGGTACAGGTAATTCAGCCTGCATCAATTATGTGGCGGCAATCATTGCCGGGCATAAGCCCATTCTTTATGACGGTTCGATGGAAGAGTGGAGCAGCAGATTAGATCTTCCGATGGTGAAGCTTAAATGCCCATAGGGTATTTGCTCAACCAGAAGTATGAAATCAAAGTTATTGGGTCTGCGCCCGAATCTGAAATTGATTCAATTTCCTAACCTGACTGTAACATTTCCTTGCTGCTCTGCGTAAAACAGATAAACACAATTATTAGTAATATGAAAAACCTTGCAAAAATTTCCTGTCTGTTCACAGTACTGCTTTGCCTGGTTGGCACCAGCAACTGTCATAAGATAGAACTTAGCAAAGCAGAGCTCTTAACAGATCATATCTGGAATTGGAATAAAATGACAACAAACTCTTCAAATGAAAACATTCAAAACATTGTTCTCCTGGCTAATGCCCTGATGACCGGTGCCACAATGGAATTTCGCGAAGATGGTACTTATACTATTACCATCCTTGATAATCCTGAGGACGGAACCTGGGAACTGATTGATAATGATGAAACCCTGATGAAGGATAATGATGCACTGACAGTCATAAAGCTCACGAAGGACGAACTTGTTTTTGAAGGTGAAGAGGTGGATGAAGAGTATGGCTCGTATACGGTTACGTTGTACTGGAAAAAATAGGCTGGAAACAGATAATCTCTGAACGGACATATCCTCTAAGTCTGATATGTTCATGTTTGCTTTTTCCCGCTACTGATTTTGTCAGAGCAATCTGAATCTTATACCGATGTTAATGGCTGGCATACTTTTTTACGTCATAAGATAGAGAAACTGGTTCTGGTAATACATCTTTCTGATTTCGTGAGTTCGGCGTTGAGTTCGTTCTTTAGGATGTTTAACTATGTTCCGGAAATAAGTTTATAATATACAGGAAATAATCACTATTTCAATATCCCGAGTGATATTCCGGCAACAGGAGATACTCCTGAAAAATCAATATTGAACCAGTCTTTATATTTTGTAAAGCCATCTTCATTATTGTATTTACTCAGTTTTATATTTCCCCCTGCAAACACATCCACTGTTAGTGCCTTAAGAATTGGTACTTTTATGCCAAGGATAACTCCTCCTGCATAAATATTCAAATGCTGGTTTATCTCTTTATCCACTAATTCAAATTCTCCTGGTTCAATCTCCTCCATCTCCTGATAATAACCGGTAATTGACATTCTTCTATACATAAGCTGAGGTGCTGCATATAATCCCAGTGGTGCCTGCTGTCTAATTGAATGACTGGTCAACAGATAATTCCTGAATTGAGCAATTATACCTCCTCCTGCCATGACCTCACCAACATAAGACTCGTAAGCATTTAATTCCGTATTAAAATATGTAAAACTTTGATTTTTAAAGTAAAAATTTGATATCCCTTTTGTAGTCGAATATGTAGCTAATGCTGCAACATTCACAGAGAACTTTCTATTCAGGATCCTTTCGTAAGAAATCTGAAGTGTTCCCTCGAGAAGCCTGGAGGGATCAATCATTATTGCAGATTTATAATTATACAAAAATACAGGTTCCGGTTCATTAATAACCTGAGGCTGAAGAATAATGTTCTGCTCTGGTTCCTGTCGTATTTTCAATAAAGAATCTATTTCATTTAATTTCTGTGTAATCGACTGCGGATTAATATCCATAGAAGATATCTTATTGCCTAATTCATTGAGCCTGACATCTAACTCTTTAGGTTTTGCTTCCCAGAGCTTTATTTTTGCATCGAGCAATTCAAGCTTCGAGTCCAGAAGCTGTAGTTTCACGTCTAACATTTGAGACCTTTGTGATAAAGAATCCTGACCATAGGATCTGTTAAATGAGTATACCACAAACAATAATCCGATGATCAATAACGATTTACATAAGTAAGCTTTCATAATGGGTAGTTTTAATGTTTAACTTGGATAAATAACTTCTTATTGGAATACATATATGATATTCAGGGTATCAATAATTCTCTTTGAATGTTTCACATAGAAAGGTCAAAGGGTATATAAACGACTTAACCTAAAACAAAAATCCTGCCAATTCTTATTGAAAGGATTAATCAAATTCAAAGGGAATTATTGTATGTAATGTCATCCCACTGGCGGTGTGGGGTCAGTTTCTGGTTCCTGCCTGCCCGAGGGAATTTATCATTTATTTTTAATTTTATAGTAATACTCTCAAATCTTATGGTTAAAATTGTATATACCAATGAATAATAAACTGCTATATAAGATTCATATCACGGGTAGAGTCCAGGGCGTAGGATTCAGATGGAGTGCCGTAAGGGAAGCCAGGAATCACGGCATTAATGGATTCGTTAAGAATTTATCCGATGGTAGTGTTTATATAGAAGCTGAAGGATCGAGAGAACAACTGAATGATTATGTTGAATGGTGCAGAGAGGGACCCGGTATAGGTTATGTAGATTCTGTAACCATAGATCCTTTTACTCCTGTCAACTATACAGATTTCCGGATTGAATACTAATATTTCTCGCTACAACAAGTTTACTATTTCTTTTAGTTTCTCTGCGTTGCTTACGGCAAAACCATGATAATCATTATTGAAAAACACCCAAACCTTTTTATCTTCATTCAGCCAGTGTATTATCTTTTCTGCATACTGTCCCAGATCAGTGTCGCTGTAATCTGAAGCATATAACTGTTCACGGCCATGAAGCCGGAGATATACAAAATCCGTTGTAACTGTCTCAGAATAAGGATAACGGCTTCCTGAATCAGCAATTACGAAAGCTGTTCCATATTGTGCAAGCAAATCAAAGAACTCATTCCTGATCCACGATTCATGTCTTACTTCAAGTGCAAACCGGTAAAAGCTGTATTGATCTTTTAACAAATTCAGAAAATTGCACATCAGCGATTTATCGTATGACAATTGGGGAGGTAACTGGACCAATACAGGGCCTGACTTTTCCCTCAATTCTTCAAGCACATCAAAATATCTCGCCAGGGCTCCTTCAATATTAACTAATTGCATCTGATGGGTGATATAACGGCTCAGTTTCGTGCAAAACCTGAATGTATCCGGTGTACGGTTCTTCCATCCCAGAACTGTTTTCTTCAATGGCAGATGATAAAAGCTTGTGTTTAATTCAACACAACCAAACTTTGTAATATAATATTCAAGGTACTTATCCGGTTTTATCTCCTTCGGATAAAAGATTGCGGACCAGTGCTTATAACTCCATCCTGAAGTACCAATATATAATCCTTCTGATACCATTTTGCCCACCATTAAAATTCAGACGGAATCAGCTATGTTTCTTTTGTTTTTGAAGTTCGTGAAGATATCAGGTTATATAACCATGCGAATATCCATCCCCCGATAAATCCGTCCACAAAAGCCCATAATAATCCTATAACACTTCCTAATGGAGTAATATGATAACCCAGATATATCCGGCCAATAAAGGTTGGCTCATCGACTGTTCCGTTAAACAGAATAATCCACCATGTTATCAAAAAAAGTCCGATACCCCAGATAATTCCGCAGGTTAGTGCAAAAGCCCGTACATTTAATTTCATAATTAACACCTCCTTTTCAATTATATCATTCGGCTAAGAGGACTGTCCCTGTCCTGAAAAACTTATCCTCCTTAAGTTCCTTTGTTTATTAAGTGTAATTTACGAAAAAAATTAATAAACGGGCGACACGAAAGAGAGACATGGGAACTGGATTATTCTTTTAATTGGAATATATTTGTATAGTAGACCTTTTTAACAAATATTCTAAATGTAAAATTTCAAATGATCCAGCTTATGAAAAATAAAGTCATCAATGTAAGACTAAACATCGTTTTAATAGTATTTCTGGTACTTTCTTTTAAAAGCCAGGCAAGAGAGGTTATCACACTTCAGACTGGATGGAAGTTTGCCAAAGGGAATTATGAACTTGCCTCACAGATCAGCTTTGATGATTCCCAATGGAAGGAAGTAACAATTCCTCATGACTGGGCTATTGAGGGTCCGGTTATGGTTGACGGAGACGGAAGTACAGGTAAACTTCCGTGGAGGGATGAAGCCTGGTACCGCAAAAAACTGGATATACCTGTCTCCTATGCCGGCAAACATATCTATCTGGTCTTTGACGGGATCATGTCTTCACCGAAAGTATACATCAATGGTAAACTGGCAGGGGAATGGGATTACGGTTACAGTTCGTTTTATCTTGATGTTACCAGTTATCTCCAACCGGGTAAAGAAAACATCCTTGCTGTCTATGTTGATACCCGTAACCATGGCAGTCGCTGGTATCCCGGTGCAGGAATATACCGGAAAGTACAAATGGTTGTTGTCGATCCTGTCCATATAGGTATATGGGGTACATATATTACCACACCAATTGTAAAACCTGATTACGCCGATGTGCGGATAATGACAACCGTTTTCAATCACTCCACTGATTCTGAAGCCAATATAAAAGTCGAGAACACCATTATTAATCCTGAAGGCAAAGAACTGGCAACAAGATCAGTTAACAGGCGGATCTCTTCCGGTAAAAGCTCAGATATTGAAACTACGATCACCCTTACCAAACCTCAGCGATGGGATGTTGATAATCCCGTCCTGTACCAGGTTAAAACAACTATTTATAATGAGGATGAAATTACAGATACTTATTTTACTTCATTCGGGATAAGAACGATTCGTTTCACTGCCGATAACGGCTTTTACCTTAATGACAGGCGAGTGCAGTTCTATGGCGTAAACCTTCATCACGACCAAGGACTACTTGGTGCTTCATTTTACCACAGAGCTATGGAACGACAGCTTGAAATAATGAAGTCAATGGGTTGCAATTCCATCCGTACCAGTCACAATGTACCTGCTCCCGAATTGCTTGATCTCTGTGATAAAATGGGACTGCTGGTATTTAATGAAGCATTCGATAAGTACGACAATAAAGCTGATATTTTCCCTGAAACAGATTTTGAGGATTATGCACACCGCAATATCAAAAATTTTGTTGTCCGCGACCGCAATCATCCTTCTGTCTTTATCTGGAGTGTTGGAAACGAAATGGGTGATATTCAAAGTAATAGGAATAACGGATTTCACCGTCTGAACACAATGGTTAACTATGTTCGTAAATATGATCCTACACGGCCGGTAACGATGGCCTGTGATAATCAGAATGCTGCTGCGAATCGCCATTTCGATTATTACGATGTTCTCAGCTATAATTATGGTCAGCGCTGGAGCCTGGCGCGTCAGCTGGAACCCAACAAAGCTGTCATCATAAGTGAGTCTGCCTCTACTGTAAGTACGCGTGGGTTTTACGAATTACCACTTCCTGAAGAAAAAACTGCATTCACCAATTCCCTACAGGTAAGCTCATACGATCTGCATGCTCCCGCCTGGGCTGAAGTAGCTGATGATGATTTTATGTGGCAGCAGGAGGAAGAGTATATTGCCGGCGAATTCGTCTGGACAGGATTCGACTATATCGGTGAGCCAACACCTTATGGCGACCGCATGGTGACAAGAATGGGCGGAGAAGGCAACCATGGTTCACGAAGTAGCTACTTTGGGATAGTTGACTTGTGCGGAATTCCGAAAGACAGGTACTACCTGTACAAGAGCTACTGGAATCCTGATGAGACTACGGTCCATATTCTTCCCCACTGGAACTGGGATGTGAAAGAGGGCGAAAATGTTCCTGTTTTTGTTTATACCAATGGCGACTGCGCTGAACTGTTTCTTAACGGGAAATCGATGGGAATGAAATGTAAAAATCCTACATCCCGCAATTCAATTGAAAGGTACAGATTGATGTGGCACGAAATTGGCTATCAGCCCGGAGAACTTACGGTGGTTGCCTATAAAGAAGGTAAGGTAATAGGTGAAAAAGTTATGGAGACTGCAGGAGAACCTTATGAAATAAGGTTAACTCCTGACCGTAAAACCATCACTGCCGGTGGAATGGATCTTTCTTATATTCTTATTGAAGCCTTTGACAGAAATGGCAATCCCTGTCCGCTGGCAGATAACCAGATTGAAATCTCAATAAAAGGACCCGGTAAGATTGCAGGGGTGGGAAATGGTAATCCCCAATCACTTGATCCCTTTCAGGCCGATTATGTTAGGCTTTTCTTCGGTAAAGCTCTGTTGATCATTAGATCTGATTATAAAAAAGGAGATGTGGAAGTTACTGCCACTTCAAAGGGATTGAAGAAAAGTACGGTAACTGTGGAAATTGAATAACGTTTGCGAATGAAATATTAGAGATAAGACTATAATTAACAATTACTTTCAAGTATGACCTGTATCTACTGACTTTAAATCTGATCAGGCCAATAGAGTATAAGGTATATAATGGACCCAATTACAACTGAAGTAGTCAGTAATGCTTTTCATTCCATTGTAGAAGAGATGGGCGTTGCCCTGGTCCGTTCGGCCTATTCAACAAATATAAAAGAGCGCCGGGATTGTTCATGCGCTGTATTTGACTCTGATGGAGCTCTGATATCTCTAGCTGAACACATTCCAATACACCTTGGCTCCATGCAGGGCTTGATGACGCAAATTGCCAAAAATCAGGATAGCAGGAGTCTTAGCACAGGAGATGTCATTATTGCCAATGATCCTTACCGGGGCGGTGGTTCTCACCTGCCGGACATTTCTATCCTGAAACCAGTCTTCCATCAAAACACAATGGTTGCTTTTGTAAGCAATATAGCTCACTGGTCAGATGTTGGCGGGCGCTCACCCGGTGTTGGAACAGCCGGCGATTCCACTGAAATTCTGCAGGAGGGTGTCCGGATTCCTCCGATGCGCATTGTTACCAAAGATCAATTGAATACTGACCTCCTGGAATTCCTCCTGCTGAACATGCGGGATCGCCATGAGCGTTTGGGTGACTTTCGGGCGCAAATAGCATCGCTGCAGCTGGGAGAGACACGCCTGCATGAACTGTTTGACCGCTATGGAGTTGATACAATTATGGACTGTGTTGCAGATATGCACACTTATAGCGAACACTGTCTTCAAACCGAATTGAGGAAGATTCCGGAAGGTACGTATCTTTTTAAAGATCAGATGGATGATGACGGAGTCTCAGATAAACCTCTGGATATTCAGGTAGCTATCACTCTATCACACGATCCACAACCTGCCATCACCTTTGATTTTGCCGGCACATCTGAACAGGCTGCCGGAGGCATCAATATGGTCTGGCCGGCATTACTGGCAACAGTTTTTTATTCGGTCAAGGCAGTCTTCGCACCTGGCATCCCTCTTAATGAAGGTTTCCAGCGACCTATACTCATCAGGGCTCCAGAAGGCAGCCTGGTCAACTCCAGTGAGCCGGCAGCTGTGGGTGGCAGGACAGATACCTGTCAGCGGGTAGTGGATTCAATACTTGGGGCTTTAAGCCAGATTATTCCCGAACGTATCGTTGCAGCTTCGAACGGAGCTACCACAGCTATCATTTTTGGCGGGACAAAAACTCTATCTGGTCGTGACTTTGTATTAGTTGAAGCACTGGGAGGAGGAATGGGTGCACGCTCCTCTAAGGACGGAATGGATGGTGTCCAGGTACATATCACAAATACATCCAATTTACCCATAGAAGCCATGGAGATGGAATATCCGCTTCGAGTGTTGTACTACGGTTTGGTGCCTGACTCAGGTGGGCACGGTAAATTCCGGGGTGGTTTATCTATCCGCAAAGACATCAAGGCCCTGAAGCCGGTGCTTTTTTCCGCTCATTCCGACAGGCACCGTATACCCCCGTGGGGCTTGAATGGCGGATTACCTGGTGGTCGCGGACGATTCCTCTTAAATCCTGATACACCGGGGAAAAAAGTTGTCGCTTCCAAAGTCTCTGATGTAATATTACACGAAGGAGACGTAATAAGTATTCAAACGGCCGGAGGCGGAGGTTTTGGCTCTCCTTTAGAGCGGGATCAGAAGCTGGTGGAGTATGATTACCTTCAGGGTAAGGTAAGTCATCAGGAGGCCCGTAACTATTACGGAGTAGTGTTGACTGAAGAAGGAAAAGCGGATCAAAAAAACAGATCTGCTCTTCGAAGAGAGTTGAAATCAAAAGGGGATAAATAGCCTATGCGCGCAGCAATTGACATAGGTGGCACGTTTACTGATGTCATTCTCTACAGTGAGGAAACAGGCGCTGTGTGGACTGTCAAGGTGCCATCCAGCACTGAGCAACCTGCACAAGCATTCATATCGGGCCTGAAATTAGTCCTGGCTATTGCAAAAACTGATTTCTCTAAGCTTAATGCATTGATCCATGGTACAACCATTGTCACAAATACACTATTGGAACACAAGACAGCTTCTGTCGGTTTGCTGGTCACGGAAGGATTTCGCGATCTGTTGGAGATAGGCCGGCAACAACGCCCTCTGTTATATGATTTAATGGCCGATCGCCGGTCACCTTTGGTTCCCCGATACCTCGTACGAGAAGTTCAGGAACGAGTTGGTGCTGATGGACAAGAGTTGGTTCCGTTAAATTTAGAGACTGCCAGATATCAAATACAATCCCTTCATACTTCGGGTGTTGAATCTCTTGCTATTGTTCTGCTTTTTTCTTTTTTACACCCTGAAAACGAAACTAAACTTGCACAACTGGCCCTGGAATTTTTTCCTGAGCGTTCCATTTTTCTCTCCAGCTATATATCTGCTGAATTCCGTGAATTCGAACGCGCCAGCACAACGGTAGTTGCAGCAGCTGTAGCTCCTAAAGTACTCTCATACTTACAGGGGATCCGTGGAAAGCTGGATACACAGGGCTGGCAACAGGATAACCTGTATATTATGCACTCCGGCGGAGGCACACTCCCGCCTCAGGAGGCGATGAAGAAGCCCCACACCATGGTAGAGTCAGGGCCTGCGGCAGGCATCATAGCCACCGCACAATTGGCCCAAACCCTGGGAATAGAACGAGCTATTGCCTTTGATATGGGCGGTACAACAGCAAAGGCTGGGCTGGTCCTGGATGGACAGCCTTTATATACAACCGAATACGAGGTAGGAGAAAAAGTACATCTTGGAGGATGGACACGGGGCAGTGGCTATCCCATTCGATTCCCTATGATTGACGTGGCCGAATGTGGTGCAGGAGCAGGAAGTATTGCCTGGATTGACTCTGGCGGACACCTGAAAGTGGGACCAAAAAGTGCCGGGGCGGATCCCGGCCCGGCGTGTTACGGTAAAGGCGGGTATCAACCAACTGTTACAGACGCTTATCTGGCATTAGGATACCTGGATGGTGACTCTTTCCTGGGGGGAGATATGTCACTCGATCCACAGCTGGCCACGCAGGCACTCGATGAATATATTTGTAATCCCTTATCTATGAGTACAAAAGAAGCTGCCTTCGGGATCGTGACCATCGCAAATGTCAACATGCTGCACATCTTACGACTGGTTTCTATTATGCGTGGACACGATCCCCGGGATTTTACTCTGGTGGCCTACGGAGGAGCAGGACCGCTTCATGCGACAATGCTGGCTGAGAAATTATCCATCCGTAATGTAATTATTCCGCGTTTCCCGGGTCTATTTTCAGCGCTCGGACTACTTTATGCAGATGTAACAACCGATTTTGTCGAAACAATAATGATCACGCTAACACCGGAGAACCTGGATCCCCTCAATAACACCCTTGATCGATTGCATACCAAAGCTGATGCTTGGTTCCAGCGAGTGAATATCCCGGGAGACAAATATGAGATAAAGGCATCTATTGACCTGCGGTACCTGCGTCAAAATTATGAACTGAACATTCCTCTGCCCGGGGTACACATCTCACCGGAAAACATCACTTCCATCCAGACACAGTTTAACGAAGCACATACAGCCGAATATGGACATAGTACACCAGGTGAGACCATCCAGGCAGTATATATACGTCTGCGAGCCATAAAGCCATTGACAAAACCAGACCTTAAACCTTTGAATGACGACAGGAGTGAGACAATTAACAAAGCTTCCTCTGCAAGCCGATGGGTCTGGTTCCCCGGCGAGCAGATGCTTTGCCAGGTCTATCAACGTGATACCCTGAAACCGGAACAGACCCTCGAGGGACCTGCTATCATCCAGGAAAAAGAAGCCACCACACTTGTTGAAAAACACTGGTGCTTACGAGTGGATCTGTCCGGCAATCTGTTGATAGTAAGAAAGTGAATCGCTAACCGAAAGATTTATCAGGTCCTCTGCCAGAATCCGGGTAACTATCCCTGTCTTTCCGATATGTATCCTCGCTATCGATTTCAACTCATTAACCGGGGTTCGTACTTGTTGTCTGGGAATCTCGCTATTGCCCTTCCTTAATACTGGCTATAAGGTTCTCTCCAACCAGCTTGAATTTCCACGATTCTTCGGGAGTAACTGTATAAATGGAAGCACCTGGTTCAAGACCCTTCTTAATAATTATGCTTTTATCATTCAGCTCACCAAGCACCACTATCTGTCTGGTTTTATTTTTATTATATACATAAGGAATACTGTCCGATCCCGTATGGACACATTCAAGAGAAATATAAATAGCATCATCAATGGTTTTAATGATTATCTTATTCCAGGTTGTCATTGCAGGTCTGAGCTCCGGATCAGAACCATCAAGTTTAATTTGAACTTCAAACATTTTTGCATCAGAATTTGGCAACTTTTCACCGATGTTGGCAACACTGATCACACTGCCTGTAAATGCTTTTTCAGGAAAAGCATCAACAGTAATGTTGACCTTCTGGTCGATCTTGACTTTACTTACTTCGATCTCACTAACATATATCTTGGATATCATCGACGATAGATCAGGAAGGGTTGCAATAACACGGTCAAAAGCATTTACCTTTGAACCTACTTTCCTCTTAACTCCAAGCCGGTCCTTTTTATAGATAACCATGCCGGGTGCAGGAGCTGTTATTCTAAATCTTGCCAGAAACTCCTGAAGGTCATTTACCATGTCGGTTTTGTTGGCAAGCTCCAGTTTTTCTCTCTCTATTTGATGACGAGCTTGCCTTGCTCTCAAAGTATAGCTCTTAATTTTCTGTTCAAGCGCACGTTGTGCTTTATCAAGATTTGATTGTGCCTTTCGTATTGTTGCCGGAGGTTCAAATTGTGATTGCTCAAGATTGATCTCAGCCTCTTCAACCTGATATGTCTGGTTCTTGATCTCATCCCTCAGTGCAGTAAGTGTTACTGCAGTATCAAGTATTTTCATAGCCACATCTGACTTGAGCGTTTCAATATTTTCCAGCTCATCTTTTAATAAGTTATCGTACTCCGTTTTATCAAGCTGTGCAATATAATCACCTTCGTTAACGACTGTTCCTTCAGGTACAATGTCAAGAATCTCAAAATCCATCCTATGTATATCGATACCCCTCCGACTCCCTCCACCCTGTCTGCCAGAACCTCCCCGGCGATCAGCTCCACGGTTACGATCGTCATCTTCGTTCTGCCCAATCTCAGGTGCTGTTATATCCAGTGAATTCTCAGCTAATAGTTCACCGGAGTTTACTACAGTTATTTCAAAAGTACCTTTCTTAACCTCTGCATAATCACTCAAAACACCCTTCCTTGAGGTTATTTTGTTGAAGACAATTAATGCTATAATTGCAACAAGAATACTGGCAATAACAATTACTTTTTTCATTTCCAATAGACTCCTTAATAATAAGTTTGATCCGACTCTTCTAAAAAATAAGCCAGAAAATTAATAAAAAAATTCTTTAAAATCTACTATTTATCACAAAACTTATGGAGACAATTTATATAATAAATAATTAAGACAGAATCAAAGTAAGAAGCAATAAACCGAGGACTAAAACAAGTATGAATATTACGAAAACTCTTAACCTCTGCTTATTCAGTTTTTTTAACGTAAGTTCATTTATAGTATTCTCATCAATTTCGGTTAAACAAACTTCTAACTGCCTGATCTGGAAGTTATATTGTTTGATCTGTACAAAGGCACCAAAAGCGAAACCAATTATACAGGCAGCGCTAAACACCAGGTAATCATCAATTTGCAATGGTCTTATTTCACCGTATTTAAAATAGAAATAATACAACATGCCACTGATGAAGATTAATGGATTTGAAAATGCTACTATATAGACTGATTTAAAATATCTTAACCTGTAGAAATTTATTTTACTTTCCAACAGGTTTCTTAAGCTTTCGGGATGTCCTTTCTCCTGAGGAATTTTCTTGTATGTCTTAATTTGAAAAATCAACAGAGATACAATCATAACAATTGATACAATTCCCAGAACTATAACTCCGGGATCATTAAAAAATAACCAGATTATACCAATGAAAGAGATTCCAAGGATAAGTTTGAGTGCAATATCGATAGTAAGTCCCAATCTGAATAAGCTTGTTATGCTTTTAGATTTTTTATTCAGTACCTTTTTAATCTCTGTTTCCGACAAAACTCTATGATCGAAACCCCGTTCGTCTTTCCATGCTGATTTATATGTTTCTAGATCTATGTCTTTCATTGTTCATTGAAGCTTTTTTATGGTGTCAGCTAATTTAGCCTTAATGCGGACTAATCTTACACTTACATTCTTTACGGTAATCCCAATGGTTTCTGCTATCTCTTCATAACTTTTTTCTTCAAGCCACAGAAGAATTATTGCTTTTTCCACCTTTTCCAGTTGCGAAATAGCCTTAAACAATATTCTGATTTCTTCTGACAATTCCATCATGTTTTCATTTTCGGCTGAAATATCTGGTAACTTATCTGTTTCTGTAAAAAGCCAGTTCTTTTTTGTCATTGTAATTGCCGTATTCAATGCCACCCGGTACATCCATGTAGAAAAAGCAGACCTGTTATTAAAAGAAGGATAAGACTTCCAGAGTTGCAAAATAATTTCCTGGTACAGATCTTCCTTGTCGGATTTCCTTCTGCAATACACAAAACATATCTTATGTATAATATTCTGATGTGCCTTAATACTGTCCAGAAATTCTTTTTCTCTCTGACTTTTATCCATTAATGAAGATCTGATTTATAATTACTAATTATATTATTTTACGAGGAAATAACAAATGAAAAATAAAATTAATCCAACACCGATTAACCACAAATATATTCTTCGTTCCTTGGCTTTTTGTTCCTTTTGTTTTCCCTGAAATTTAGTTTCAAAATATATCCCTGCCGGGACAGCAACTGATGCTGAAACAGCACCAATCAATCCCATTATCCCTGTTATAACAACTGTTACGATACCTGCGACCAGACCAACTGCCAGACCTATCAATATACCAGCACCCTTAAAAATCCTTGTCTTGTAAATTTCCTGTCTTTCCATGATTTTATTTTTTAATATTAAATATTTACCATGTTAGTCCGCCGGAAATCAAAAAAACTACATTATCTGTAAATTTTCTATCTCATATTATGAAATTTCTTATTTGAACCACAATGATTCCCGGTATTTTCCCTGATCATTAAACTTCAAAAGGGATGTTCCCTGAAACAGAAAAAGTCTTTGATTTTATGGACTTTCATAAAAAAAACATAACTTTAAAACTGATTAACTCTTATATTGAAATTTATTAATTGAAATATATCTGATTTAATAATATTTTACTTAAAAATCATGAAAATTTTCAACCTGTCATTACTAGTATTAGCAGTTGTGCTGTTCAGCAGTTGTGAAAGGTCGCCTTCACCGGCTGATAAAAAAGCAACCAAAGAAACTGTAACCCTTTTCCGTTCGTTATATAAGCTTCAGAACCAGGGTGTAATGTACGGCCATCAGGATGATCTGATGTATGGCAGGACATGGTGGTATGAAAAAGACCGGTCAGACACAAAGGATTTCACCGGTGATTATCCTGCTGTTGCAGGTTTTGAGCTCGGTCATCTTGAGCTGGGCAATGAACGCAGTCTTGATTCTGTAAGCTTTGCGCAGATTGCTGAGCAGATTAAAGTACATTATCAGCGGGGGGGGGTTATTACCCTCAGCTGGCATGCAAATAATCCTCTGACCATGCAAATTCCCGACACCCTCCGCCAACGTCAGCACGGGACAGCCTGGGATGTTAGCTCGAAAGAGGTGGTTGCATCTATTCTTCCGGAAGGGAAGAATCATGATCTTTTCAATACATGGCTGGAAAGGCTTGCCACTTTCTTTATCAGCCTGAAGGATGACGACGGCACACCAATCCCGTTTATTTTCAGACCTTATCATGAACATTCCGGTTCATTCTTCTGGTGGGGTACTAATATCTGCACCGATGAGGAATATGCTGCCCTATGGCGTTATACCGTTGATTTTTTCCGGTATAAAAAAGATATTCACAATATACTTTATGCTTATAATACTGACAGGGTAACCAGTCTTGAACAATATATGAGAGGATATCCGGGCGATGATATTATTGATATGCTTTCGCTGGATATGTATGACCGTGGTGAACAGTTTGGAGGAGAACTCGACATTGCTCTGGAATTTGTAACCATGGAGGCAATAGCCAGAAATAAACTAACAGCATTAAGTGAAACCGGAGGAAGAAGAGGAATGCAGGACTGGTGGTCATCGGTGCTATTACCGGTTGTCAGCAAATATCCGGTAGGCTATGTTCTGACCTGGAGGCACACGTACAGACCCTGGTTTTCAAAGATGGATGCCCCGGCTCAACCCTTCCCTGATGATTTCATTAATCTCTACAATTCGCCTACGACACTCTTTTTAAAAGAGATCCAGGAAGCGAATATTTATAACCGCTAATAACAATATTTATTATTGACAAAGACAGGTCCAGACAGGAGAAAACCTGTTTATTCCAGACCAATCAGGTATTTGTATAATTCACTGTCCGTTGAAAGGATAATAGTTGTAGTTGAATCAAATGTCATTTCAAATGTTTCCATCGATTTTACAAAACTATATAAATTCCTTGAGGCAGCTGATTTGTCATACGCACCGGCATAAATAGCTGTAGCCCGTGCATCTGCCTGTCCCATTATTTCTTCAGCTCTGCGGAAAGCCTCAGACTGAATGGTTTTGAGATCACGTTCTTTCTCACCATTTATCTTCGAAGCCTCACCCTGCCCTTCAGACCTGAATCGTTCTGCAATACGGAAGCGTTCGCTTTGCATTCTCTGGTAAACCTGCTCACGAACTTCCTCAACATAATTGAGTCGTTTCAACCGAAAATCCAGTATGACAATTCCCAGATCGCTGGCTCTCTGATTAGCGGATTTAAGGATCATTTCCTGAATTCTTTGCCGTCCAACCTGTATTTCTACAAGTGTATCTCCCACTTCTTCAACAGTCTCACTTGATGGAATGGGTTCACGATTGCTCGTTCGAACTGCTTCCTCGATATTGTGGTTTGCAATATAATCCCGGGTTTCTCCGTCGATGATATCATCCAGACGTGAATGTGCCCCTCTTTCATCAGTGAGACGTATAAAAAACTGAAGAGGATCAGTGATTTGCCAGCGGGCATATGTATCCACAAAGATGAATTTTTTATCCCTTGTGGGCAACTGGTTTGGATCTCCATCCCATTCCATATACCTTTTTTCAAAATAATTGGTCTTTTGTATAAAAGGTGCTTTAAACTTTAATCCTGGCGTTGTTACTGCGTCCCCAACAGGTTTTCCAAATTGTGTAATGACAACCTGATCATACTCCTTTACGGTATAAGCACTTTCTGCCAGAATGATAATAACCACTATTAAAATACTCAGTTGAATTATTATTTTGTTATTCTTCATGATCTTACGTTTTTATTATTTGTTGTTAAGCTGCATTTGAAGAAGTGGCAATATGTTACTCCCTTTCTCATCCGTGATGATTTTATGTCCCAGTTTGGGTATCACATCTTGCAGCGTTTCCAGGTAAAGCCTTCGCTTTGTAACATCCGGAGCTTTAATGTATTCACTGTATAAAGCATCAAATCTGGTAGCTTCACCGAGTGCATTATTCACACGTTCAGCAGCATAACCCTCAGCTTTCTGTATTGTTTCCTGTGCCTGGCCTCTCGCCCTTGGAATGATCCTGTTGTATTCCGATTTAGCCTGGTTGATCAGTGTTTCCTTTTCCTGCTGTGCCTCATTCACAGCATTAAAAGCATCCTTAACAGGATCGGGAGGATTAACATCCTGTAGCACAACTTGTTCTATTGTAAACCCAAGAGAGTATTCGTTACAAGATATCTGGATAGCCTCATGCACACTGGAGGCTATTTCAGTTCTTCCTACGGTTAACACTTCATTCACGGTCCGGTCTCCGACAATCTGCCTCATAGTAGCTTCTGATATATCACGCAGGGTTCCTTCAGGGTCCCTGACCTTGAATAAATAATTGTATGGATTATCAACCCTGTATTGCACCACCCATTCAACGTTAGCAAGATTCAGATCTCCGGTGAGCATAAGTGACTCATCCTCATATCCCGCTTGGGAATATTGGGTCTGAATACCGGCTCTGAGAGTCCGGAAACCAAATTCCTGTTTTTGCTGCCTTTCAACAGGGACTTTATAGACTCTTTCTATAATCGGAACTTTAACATTCAATCCGGGATCTACTGCCCGGACATATTTCCCGAAGCGTGTGATAACTCCGACTTCTTCCGGTCCTACCTGGAATAATGCTGTCCACAGGACTATTATAGCTAAAATAACAAGAAGAATCACCCTGAAATTTGACAGGTATTTCTTCCATTGCGGTGGTAACCTGTACCCGTTAAATGGATTATTAGTCATATATAATAAATTTTGTGATTCAATACAAAGATAGGACTATTATCCGAGGATAACCAGCTTCTTTTTAACAAATCAAGGGCAGAATGATTTCCGAAACCTCGCTTGTATACAATTTATCTACATATGCAAACCCGGCAGTCTTATTTATTCTCCTATAATTTTTATCATTTTACCGACCTGTACTTTATCTGTAAGTTCCATGTTGTTAAGCAATGCAAGTTCATTCATCTGATCCTGCTTAACTCCATAATAACTGAATGCACTGGCAAGTGTTCCTGATCGCTGTACTTTTCTGACCAGGATTTTTTTCGGCTTTACATTTAATTTTGATGGATCGGTTAATCTGCTAAAATTTTGCATTGTAGATTCCAACAGCGGCAAGAAAGCGTTGAAATCAGCTTCAACCGAAAGGCCGTGAAAGACATAGAAGGTGTTGTTGTAATTAATATAATAGGAAAGGATCATGATAACCTGTTGCTGGCCGGTTGTCTGATCCTGATTGACCTGTTTGCAGATAGTGGCCAGAGCCGGCATGCCGTTAACAGTCGTATTTTTACTCTCCTGCAGAGTGAGTCCCATCTCCTTAATGGTGTTTTGTGCAGCTTCTTCAAGTGTTTTTTGAGATGCAAAAGTAAAAATCATTAAAGCTTTACCATCCTGAGGTCCCATCATGACCTGGATAGGTGAGTTTTCCAGCTGCCATCCCTGGGGAAATGTGAATTTAAACTTGAGTTCAGGATGGTAGAATGTATTTCCCTCCACATAGCCCTGCCTTGGATCTTCCCCATACACAATGCCATCAATCATTTGAAGATAATTGTCACTATTAACCTTCCACACAGGATAATTGAGACTGTCCTGCCATTCTGTTGCTTTCTGATTAACTGAATTATAGCGGTCGCCGGGATCGGGATGTGTTGATAGGAATGTCGGAACTCCTCCCTCACTGCTAGCCAGACTCATTTTATTCAGTACCTGAAAGAAATCTGCCATCCTGTGAGCATCATAGCTGATTTTTGATGAGTATTCAACCCCCAGGCGATCAGCTTCGCGTTCATTATCACGGCTGAATTTCAGAAACAGTAACTGCATTCCCTGCAATGCGTATTCAGCATATTGTGCAAAATCTTCCGAAGCGATCATCCCTCCTATCAGAAGAATCTGCCCCAATTGTTGTTTGCTTTGCTGGCTTGCGGTATGCCGAGCATTAATATGACCCATCTCGTGTCCCATTATCCCGATAAGCTCAGCCTCATTGTTCAACTGAGTCAGAATACCGCGGGTCAGATAAATATATCCTCCCGGAACTGCAAATGCATTAATTACCGGTGAATCTAAAATTTTAAAGTGGTACTCAAGATGTGGACGGTGGGAAATCTTTCCCATCTCTGTGCCTTTTTCCTCGATAAAAGCTTTCAGGTTATCTTTTTTATATTCACCAAAGGTAGCAATAACCTGAGGATCATATTGCCTGCCCATTTCAATTTCCTGGGCTTCAGACATCAACATCAGCTGCCTTTTACCGGTTACCGGATTAACTGCACATGCTGTGATCAACAAAAATGTTACAAATATTACTAAAACCTTCACTGTGGAGTATAGTCTTTTCATTTATATGATTTTTTGTAAATAACAATATCAGTAATCCTACACTATCTGATTCCAAGAACAAATATCGTGGAAAGATACGGCTTTTCTAAATTTTCGTCTCTTAATTCTGATATGCCAGTTGAATTTCCTGTTAATTAACTTTATTTGCCTGTTGCGGATTGCAGGTTGCAACCTGGATTCTGTGTAATCGTATCCCTGTTTGTGCTGATTTTTATTTATGGAAATCAGAAGGTTTCAGCCGAAAAAATCCAGCGGACTCTTTATGGTTTATTGCCAGTTTCATTTAAACTGAGTGGTCTGAAATTCACTATCGGTGCTTCTTCCAGATTATAGCCACTGAATCTCTTCAGATAATCATAAATTGAAGTTCCAAGAATGTCCTTTCTGTTAATCTTCCCCTTTGTATCAAGGTATCTCTTCAACGTGCCTGCTCCACCCAGGTGTGCAGCGGCAATCATGCCTGATTTGGTAATTACCACACCTTTAATAGTATCCCCGATATAGTGCTGGTGATTTCTAAGATGAGCAAGATTTACCCTCATCAAACCTTTCAGTGCCTGAACCTGAAGCTCCCTGGGGAAGATTTCAGGATTTGCCCTGAATTTTTTCAGAGTAATATTCTTGTATCCCAGATAACGCAAAGTAGATTCAGAAAACTGCCACTCTCCGAAACAGCCAATCCTGTTTATACTCATCCAGTTATTTTCCGATTCCCGATACCCAAGGTCATTAATAAATCTTGAAAACTCCCATTCAAGACGTATCCTGTTAGCGTATTCAATAAGGTACCTTAGCCTGGCCATCTTGAGTCTGAAATCCATTGTTGGAGCAGTAACCAGATGAGATATAAGTATGAATAAAAGAGATGTCAGAATTAGTCTCCTCATAGTCAAAAAATTTAAAAAAATCCTGTTATTACTTTATTTTATGACCTGAGTAAAAGTAGAGTTAATATAAATGCCCGTCAAGAGCCGACAGCTCTCCAGTATACTAAATAGCAACAGATTAGAGAATCTTTATCAAATAAATACGAAAGCATATTTACATGATTCAACATTTAATAACTGAACTGCTGTTATTCGTCAAAAAGTATGGAAAATTTACCGTTAAATTGTAGAAAGTTAATCTGATCAGTAATTATATAATCCGTTAAATCAATGATAATCAGAAGGAATAAATATTTTTTTCGAATAATATCGATAATTATTCGATGATTCAAGATTTTGACCAATGATTACCAGATAAAGATAAAAATTAACAAGATTTGCGAAAACAGAGACAGGTTGATCGTACAAAGTTCTCAACCGGTCTGGTTTAAATGATTCTAAGAATATAAATTACGTTAAGATCCGGCTAATCATGAAGAAGGGCTCTGTTTCTAATCTTAGCCAAGTAAATTGAAGTTTTCCCTTCGTGACTGGAATAATATGAAATCCAAAGCTTTTTTCTCCAGATAAGCATTCCCGGATAGCTTGTATCGCCACCGCTAGGCAATTCAACTGCTTTGTCAATCCTGCCCTGTCTGTCAGTTATATAAATCACTGTCCTGATAATGCCTGGTTTATAAAGACGCGTTCCTAAACATAACCTGCCATTTTTTATAAGAATAAAATTGGGTCCACCCAGTCGAAAGCCCAGATTTATCCATTTCCATTCCCTGTAGGGAGGGCTGCTTATACCAAGCATCCCGTTCGCATTAGCCTCGCGCCGCATCAAGATCAGCATATTGTCATCCCCGTCAAACCGTATTGAAGATTCATTAGGCAGAGTATCAACTTCAAGATCAGCCAAATGGGCATAAGACAATCCATCATCAGTCGTTAACAACCTGACTCTGTTTCTGTTTCCGGGCAATCCCGACTGATAAACAACTGCATACCCTGAATTGTCTTCCCATGTTAATCTCCATATCCAGTCAAACCGGCTCCGTATATTTTTTTCAACCGAGACTGGGGCAGGAGGTGTAAAATTAAGACCATCAGCCGAAAACGATACATGAGAAAGCATTTCTGTTCGTTTTCCGCTTACATAAAGAGAACCACCCATAAGAACCATCAGTCTTTTATCTGGTGTTACTGACAACTTCGGATCCCTCAGATCATACTTCTCATTGCTTAACAAGGTAACTGATTCCCATCTGTCTCCATCTTTTGACCTGATTATCCGAATTTTACCATTACCCGCGGAATCCATAGGAACGTGATTCTTTCCTTCTCTGAATGTGCAATAAAAATATGATTTATAACGGACCAGGTCAGTAAAAGCGTTGTGTGGTGCCTTGTCCCATATTTTTTTAACTTTAACACTTTGGGGATAAGTAAGAAAAGGACTTGCTAATAATAAATAAAAAATAAGAAAGCCAGAAATTCGGCTCCTGTCACACATAGTATTTACTTTTGTTCAAATTTACAAATTCTTAATTAACTCAGGCGGCAGGCGACAGGCGATAAGCAACAGGTGACTGGCAGCAGGCAGCAGGCAACAGGCGACAGGTGACAGACCACAGGATAGCTGCCATTCCAGATACTATCGGATATCTAAACTGATTACTCTATCAGCACATACGGAATTGTGAAGTTGAACTTTGTTCCCTTTCCGGGATTTGAGTTTACCCATATCTTTCCTCCCAAAAGTTCAACATATGCTTTAACTATAGATAAACCTAATCCGGTACCGCCGAATTTTTTTGCAGCGCTACTATCGACCTGGTAAAATCTTTCGAATATTTTTTCATGATATTCTAAAGGGATTCCAATACCTGTATCCTTCACAAAAAACTCGAGGAATTTGTTCTTCCTGAAATACCCAAAAGCAATTTGTCCTTTACTGGTATACTTGGTGGCATTATTGATCAGATTTGAAAGAATCTGAATAAGTTTGGTGCTGTCTGTTTCAATAATAGCATCTTTATCAGGTAGTCCTGTCTTCAGGTTTATATTAACTATTCCGGGTTCAGCCTTATATCTGAACTGGTCCTTAAGATTTCTGAGAGATTTGTTAAGATTCATTTCACTGAAGTTGAGTTTTACCTGGCCGCTCTCTACATTAGCTATATCAACAATATCATTAATAATTGAAAGCAATTGATCTCCACTCTGAAAAATTATATCGATATACTGACTCCTCTCCTCCTCTGTTGTGTCATGTTCGTTGAGAAGTGCAGAAAATCCTATTATTGCATTCATTGGTGTCCGTATCTCATGCGATACATTATGCAAGAAGGCTGTCTTTAACCGGTCGCTCTCTTCCGCTTTTTCTTTTGCCGCGATAAGATCGGCCTCAGCGCGTTTTTTTTCAGTGATATCACGGAAACTCCACACTCGCCCTACACTTTTACCGGAGATTTTCTGAGGCTGGGAGTAACGTTCAAAGATGCGACCATCCCTGAACTCAACAAGATCAAAATTGGTTATATCCCGGTCTTTGTAAAGTTGTGTAACCTGCCGGATAAAATCTTCAGAATTTATCAGTTGATCCAATACGTACTGAATGGCTTTATTGTCATCTCCTGATTCCATTATTTTTGCAGGAATTCTCCACATTTCACCAAATTTCTTATTATACTGCATTATTCTTCCATCTGCGTCAACAACAAGAATTCCATCAGCAGTTGATTCAAGGGTAGCTTTAAGCAGTGAAAATGATCTTTCAAGCTCTTTTTCAGTCTTTTTTCGTAAAGTAATATCCTCAACCATTGCAAGAAAATAAAGTACCTCATCATTGTTACTGCGGACAATACTGACTGTTGTTGAGCCCCATATAGTTGTACCACCTTTTCTCATATACCTTTTCTCGGTATGATAAATAGGTATCTCTCCGGCGATCAGCTTTAGCATAAAAATCTCATCACCACTAATATAATCAGTATGAATAAAATCGTTGAATGTTAACGACTTAATTTCTTCTTCAGTATAATCCAGCATCTCGCATAACGATGCATTTGCCCGTATTATACCAAAATCTTTACCCATCATTGCGATGCCAAAAGGACTCTCTTCAAATATTTTCCTGAATCTTTCCTCGCTCTCTTTAAGGGTCTCTTCGGCCAATTTGCGTTCTGTAATATCGCGGCATATCGACTGATAATATTTAACACCTTCAATTTCTACTTTGCGCGCACTTATTTCCACAGGCAATGTTGTGGTATCTTTTCGTATATGAATGGTTTCAAAAGTACCGAAACCTTTATTATCAAGTGTCTTTTGGCTCTTAATAATAACATCAGGATTATCATTAGAAACAATCTTCGCCAGGTTCATGCCAATAAGCTCATTGCGATCATACTGATAGGTTTCAAATGCTTTGTCGTTAGCTTCGATGATATCCAGGTTTTTGTCAGTCAGGAATATGATGTCGTTGGCATATTTAAGTATGTAGTCGAAATGTTTGACCAGGGCCAGACGATCAAGTTCAGCCTCATATTTACCGCGATAAAATCTTACATTCTCATTCCATTCGATTATCCCCAGAAATAAACCTGTTGTGAGAATAAACAGGATAATAATTATTGTAACCATTGTCATCTGGTTATCAAGGGCTGTTAATATTTCATTGTGATCAATCTTGGCAACCAGATACCATGGAGACCCCGGCACTTTCTTCATGACTGCCACGACAGATGCCCCCCTGTAATCAACTCCGTCAATAGTGCTTTCAATACCCTGTACTGCCATGGCTGCGGGAAGCTTTTCCTCATAAACCGATTTTCTTAAATCGAGTTTTGCATCCTTCATATACTTGAGCTCATTAAGAAAAACAATCTCATCACCTTCCTGCCTTATCAACAATGATTCACTCGTGATACTCGGTACCGGCCATGTCTGGATTAACGGGTATAATACTTCCTGAGGATCTATTCTCAGTGCAAGAATACCAGCAAGCAAAGAGTCGTTTCCATCACTATTTATAACAGGAACAATAAGTTCGAGATTGATAGAACTTTCCTGGTCTGCCCAGTGCAGGTCCGTTAAAACCACTTCCCGGTTACGTTTAGCATCTGCCAGCATCGGCTTAAGATGATCACCGATTAATGTATCCCTATCCGGTAATGAGAATCTTACATTCCCCAGAGTATCCAGCAGAATAATGTTCTTGTAATCAAAACTCTCAGTAAGAGAATGCAGACTTTGCATAATATCAGTTACTAACTGATCCTGATCCTGGTTATTAAGGTATTGTGATAAAGATCTTATGAGAGGGATATTAGAACTTATGAAATTACCATCACCTGTCCTTTCAAGCCGCCACTGGGAAATCTGCCGCACTTTAAGATCAGCAATTCCGGATAACTCCATTTGCTTGTTATTCAAAAGGTTATGCCTCTGGTAACGATAATATAAAATACCAAGAATTATACTGGTTGTTGAAATGATGAGGAAGAGAACAATCAGTGGCCAGGGGAAAGCCGGTTTTTGCCTGTGCGAATTCATTACTGTTCTCTGTTAGAATTGTATTGAAAAAAACTTTCACTGTTTAACATGGCAAAAGTAATACTTTCCTTTTAATTGTGCTTTCAATTCAAATACCGCTTGAATAGAATGATGTTATTTCTTTTTTATAAAAACAGAAGCAAGTATTGAAATAAGAAGTATAAATACGATTATCACAAGTGACAGGATTATAGGAATCTCCATATTAAAGTATGATCCAAGCATTTTAAGGCCAACAAATGTAAGGAGTACAGCCAGGCCAACTTTAAGGTAACGGAACAATTCCATTATTCCTGCTATTGCAAAATAAAGAGAACGCAAGCCCATAATTGCAAAAATGTTGGATGTGAACACAATGAATGTATCCTTGCTTATTGCCAGAATTGCAGGAATACTGTCCACAGCAAATATAAGATCTGATGACTCAATAACCAGTAGAACAAGGAACAGGGGGGTGGCATATAATTTCCCTCTCTGTTTTATGAAAAATCTGTCTGCATGGAGCGTATCACTGATACGCAAAAATTTTCTGGAAAATCGTACAACTATATTTTTCTCCGGATCAACATGTGTTTCTTTATGAATCAGCATCCTGAAACCTGTAATTACCAGAAATCCACCAAAAACAATAACAATCCAGTGGAACCTGTTTATCAGGGCAACTCCGGCGAAAATAAATATCGCCCGCATTATAAGAGCTCCGATAATTCCCAGGAATAATATTTTATGCTTGTACTCATCCCTGACTGAGAAAAAAGAAAAAATAAGTATGAAAACAAATATATTGTCAACACTTAGTGAATATTCTATCACATAACCTGTGAGAAACTCCAGTGCCTTTGTTTTGCCAAAATTCAGCAACACAAACAGATTAAAAAGTAGAGCCAGGGATATCCATACCATACTCCAGACGGCTGCCTCCCTTACCAGAATTTTATGTGATTCTTTATTGAAAACACCCAGGTCGAGTGCCAGCATCAGGATTATAAAAGCAATAAATCCAATCCAGAAAAAGATACCGGTTCCCATAAATATCGGTTAAGTAGCAAACTTATAAAAAACTCCTAATAAAATATAAACTATGCCAGCAGTTTCTGTATGTTTCTGTTCTGTCAGGCATATATATTAATTAGACATAACTTTTAATTATTGATTTCTTTTCTACCTTTATCCGCCTTAATGATAAAATCTACTTAATAACCTGTTATGAAAAAAACACCTGTTATTCTGTTATTGGCTTTATTAATATCTATTTTGCCTTATCCGCTTTTATCACAGAAAGGTAATACAGGTGTCAACTTTATTAATTCAAAGGATCTGGAAAGTCATATTTCCTTTCTTGCTTCACCACTGCTTAAGGGTAGGATGAATGGAGAGGAAGGACTTGAAATAGCTTCGCAATATATTGTTTCACAGGCAAAACTCATTGGTCTTAAACCAGCCAATAATGGTAGCTATTTTCAGCCATACACCATCATCAAAAAATCATTGGATCCTATCAAAACATCAATAGAAATAATCCATGATAGTAAGGAACCTGTTGAAATAAAAGAACCTGTTTTTCAACTACTTCCCACCGGTGCTGATGATAATGCATCCGGTTGTGGTGCACTTCTTGAACTAGCTGAGGCTTTTCAGAATCTGAATAAAAAACCACTCCGGTCACTTCTTTTTCTATGGGTTTCCGGTGAAGAAATAGGGCTGTTCGGATCACAAAGCTATGTGAATAATCCGTTGTTCCCCATCGAAAATACACTGGCAGACTTTAATATGGATATGATAGGAAGGATCAGGGGAGTAGCAGATACATCGGCCAATAATCCGATGTCAGGACCTTCCACGGTGTTTGTAATAACAGGTAATCAGAGTACAGAACTGAAGAGGATTGCTGATGAGGCTGACAGTAAAAGCCCGCTCGATTTTGACTACACCCTTAGCGGAAGAGATAATCCGCTGCAGTTGTTTGCCAGAAGCGATCATTACAATTTTGTCAGGAAGAATATACCGGTTCTTTTCTTTACAACAGGTTTACATACCGATTATCACACACCAGGGGATGTTGTTGAAAAGATTGATTTTAATAAAATGGAACTGATAACCAGAACAATATTCGAAATTGGATATAAAGTAGCAAACAGCAAAAAAAGACTGGTTGTCGATAATCCCTTTAGCAAATGGTAAAAAAACTGATAACCCGAAAGAAATTCATTGCAACAACTATTGCCGGAATTGCCGGCATGAGATTATTTGCAAGTCAAGCCAAAGATATAACCATTAGTAAAATCGAATTAAGAAGTGCCGGGAATACCGGCATAATGGTCAGCCCATTATGTTTTGGAGCACCCAGAACAAATGAGGAATCATTAATCAGGTATGCTGTAGATAAGGGGATGAACTTTATAGATACTGGTCGGGCATACGGAAACGGGAACAACGAAAGGCTTGTAGGAAGAGCAATATCAGGAAAAAGGGAAAATGTCGTGATCCAGTCAAAGATCAGACTTGAATATGATGAGTTGCCATCAAAAGGCAAAGGGAAAAAAGGTGCTGAAGAGATAAGAATGGCCCTCTCTTCAAAACTTGAAGCGAGCCTCAAAGCCCTCAATACAAATTATATAGATATACTTTTATACCACGATGCACTTGATGAGGATCTGCTTTTTCATACAGAAGTGTTGAAGTTCTTTTCCGATATGAAAAGTAAAGGAATAATAAGGGCTCATGGCTTTTCAACTCATAACGACTGTATGAACCTTCCGGTTCGTAACAATTCTGAAGGTTTTTATGATATGATCATGGTCCCGTTTAACCATAAAGGATCGTTTGTCCATTCAGTGTCGGGCAGATACTCAGAGTGGGACCAGAAGAAACTTGTTTCTATTCTAGAAGAAGCGGGAAGGAAAGGTATTGGCATCGTTGCCATGAAAACCTGCTCCGCAGGAAAATATTCACCGGCCCCAGATACTCCACCAAGCTTTAAAGAAGCTGTCAGATGGGTGCTTCAACACGAATTTATCAGTTCGGCAGCAGTGGCAATGGCCAGTTTTGAACAGCTTGATGAACACGTATCATTGTTTAAGAAATAAATTCTGCATTTCAATAAAGCAAAAATTATTATTAAGGCTGAATAAAGGTTGGTACCGGAGACAAGTATTTTTTATCAATATCAGGAATCCCGTTCCCGTTGATATCTGGCATCGATCTGAGATATTCCATCAGGGCAAGCCACTCTTTACCTTCCTGTATCCCGTCAAGTTTTTCATTCATGTCAATAATTGTGGTTCTCATATCAGTTACAGGATTATTATCAGCATCTTTAGGTACGACATTAATGAGACCAAAACTCATCTTCCTTATAATACCAATGAATTCAAGCATGTAGGAATTAGCTGTTATTGAATAAATTGATTTATTCTTTTTTGAAAAAGAAACGTCCTCGACTGTTCCGTCAGCCCTGACTATCTCAATTTTCTTTATCTTCCTTAACAATCCTTTCTCAGGATCGTAACTGACCCTGATCCCGGAAAAAAAACAATAGTTGCCGGGAGTTGATTTGTAGGCTACCTGCAGAATCTCCAGAATACTTTTCAGCTCTTTACCTGTAACATACAGCTGCGAAAGAGGATACCCGGGGACCTGATCATTACCTGAGCCAAGAGACATCACCCTGAATATATCCGGAGCAGTCTGGATACCAGGCAGAATCCTGTCGCGGATTACACCGGCTGCAACCATACTTACATCTGTGCCTGAACTGCTGTGTTTGTTAACATAGAAATGGATAGCATCTGCAACCAGGGGGCCCAGGTTGCTTGCAGTGACTCCTCCATATTCGTTACATTCAAGAATAAAATCAGTTTCTGCAACGGGAGAGGAATAATCAAATCCGAGAGGATCGAGAATTTCATCTGTAATCTTGTTTCTCTGATTTTCTATATACTTGTGAATCAGTTTATCTCCGGCAATTTCATCATTGACAGGTATAAGCTTGTAATCATCAAGATCGAGTTTGTTACCTGATAATGTAAGTTCCATGCGACCTATAAACTGGCCGTATGCACCTGTCTGAACAATCATTACATCATTAACGATCAGTGGTTGTTCAAGTTTGGTATGTGTATGCCCGCTTATGATAATATCAATGTCACCTGCAGCTCTTGCAATTTTAACATCTTCTCCCTCCCATTCACCTTTCCTGTTTTTTTCAATACCTGAATGTGAAACACAAATAATAATATCACAATCCTTATCTTTCAGTTCCCTGACAGTTTTTTTTGCAAAGGCTGACTGTCTGGAAAAAGTAACAGGTTTGGCATACGGTGCATCATGATCGGCAACTTTGCCAAGGATAGAGAAAAATCCGATTCTGAGTCCGTCTCTTTCCAATAATAATTTCCTCCTGATGATGTTTTCCGAGTAGAGTTTTTCGAAAGAATCATCTTGTGTGTCATTCTTATCGAACACGGCATTTCCAAGCAAGAGTGATGGTATTTCACCTGCACGCACTGAAGAATTGATGATTTCAGCCAGTTTTTCCAGACCAAAATCAAACTCATGGTTGCCCAGACATGCAACATCGTAATCCATTTCTTTCATTAACCGGAGCTGAAAACCTGTCGCCGGTTCCAGATAGTGAAAGAGTGTTCCCATCAGAAAATCTCCGGCATCAATCACAAGAGTTGTACCTGTGTTTTGTTCTTTTTCATTCTTGATAATGGTAGCAATCCTGGCAAAACCACCTGTTGTGTTGTCATCCTTAATGGTCAGGGGAGAATATTCTGATTCCGGAGCATATCCGGTCAGGCGTGAATGAAGATCATTGGTATGAAGAATAACAATCTTTTTACCCGACTGGGAGTATGATGGCACTGACAATAGAAAAAACAGAAGTAACAATACATATTTTTGCATGATGGTCAAGGTATCAAATAACAAGGTGTAAAATAATCAATAGAGCAATTTACTGGTTACTCGTCGCTGGTTGCTGGTCGCTGGTTAATTATTGATTAATAACACGATATGTTATTTTATGTCTAATTTATCCAACTGTATAAGAATATTAACGATACCAATTAACCTGTAACCTGCAACCTATAATATGCAACTTAGGTTAAATATACAAATATTAAACTACCTCCGCAACAACAAAAGTGCTGCCTCCTATAAAAATCATATCAGTCTCTGATACAAGTGACCGCGCGGCTTTAAAGGCACTTCTAACCTCCGGATAGCAATTTCCTTCAAGACCGTACTTCGATGCTGCCAGTTTAAGAATCTTCTCATCAAGAGCTCTTGGCACCGAAGCTTTTGTGAAATAATAAACAGCATCATGTGGGAAAAGAGGTAATATCGCGGTAAGATCTTTATCATCCACAAATCCAATAACCATATGCAAACCTGACTTCCGTATTTTTTCTACCTGACGTAAAACATACCGTAGTCCTTCCAAATTGTGAGCAGTATCACAAACTACAAGTGGATTATGCCCGAGTATCTGCCACCGGCCCTTTAGTCCCGTATTGGCAACTACTGCGGAAATACTTTTAATAATATTATCTTCAGAAAAAGTGAAGGTATTCTGAAGAATTTTAATAACCTGAAAGAGGGTTACAAGGTTCTTTGACTGATAATCGCCACCCAGAGTGGTCTCCCCTGTGTATTTTCTGAAAGACAGTTTATCGGTCACCTGGTATTTTCGTTCACCGGCCTGTGGATCGTAATCTTCAAGAATGCAGGTAAAATTCTGGTCTGCAAATGATATTTCCGAACCGGTTTTTAAGGCTTTATTTAAAAAGATTCCATTTGTTTCCTGTCCTGTTTCACCTATCACAACCGGGATGCCACTTTTAATTATTCCTGCCTTTTCTGCTGCTATCTTTTCAATAGTATTTCCAAGCAGATCCATGTGATCGTGACCAATATTTGTAATTACTGAGAGTACAGGTATAATAATATTTGTGGAATCGAGTCTTCCGCCAAGTCCAACCTCAATAACAGCTACATCAACCTCATTTCGTGCAAAATAATCGAAAGCCATGGCCACTGTCATTTCAAAGAATGAGGAACTCAATGAATTAATTATCCCGTGGTACTTTTTCACAAAACCGGTTACATCGCGTTTTGAAATCATTTCACCATTAATTTTTATTCTTTCCCTGAAATCCTTCAGGTGAGGTGAAGTATAGAGCCCTGTCTTGTATCCTGCTTCCTGAAGAACAGATGCAATCATATGAGAAACAGATCCCTTACCATTGGTACCTGTAACATGAACAGTCGGGTATTTCTTATGTGGATTACCAAGATAATTGTCAAGTGTAAGAACATTCTGCAGATTACTCTTATATGCAGCTTTACCAATCCTGTGAAAAGCCGGAAGCTGGTTGTAAAGAAATTCTATAGTTTGCTGGTAGGTCATTTTAATCTTTAAACACTCATGCCAATTTATACTTTATTTTCATTATTTTTGCATCTTCAGCGACTGGCAACAGTGTCTGTTATAATTAATTGATTATAAATTACCTGATAATGACAAAGAAACACAATAAGAAACTTTTTATTATTGACACCAACGTATTGCTTCATGATTATAAATGTATTTACAATTTTGAAGAGAACGATGTAATCATACCAATTGTGGTTCTTGAAGAGCTCGATAAGTTCAAAAGAGGTAATGACCTTATTAATTTTCATGCACGAGAATTTACCCGTGAGCTGGATAAACTTTCGGGCGATATGTTATTGACAGCCAATATTCCTCTTGGAGAAAATCTGGGTAACCTTCATATAGAAACCGGAAAGGATTTTTCAGAAAAGGTAAATCAGTCATTCCCTGAACGAACTGCTGATCACAGGATCCTGGCTATTGCAGATTATGTATGCAATTCCACTAAAGAGAAGGCAGTTGTACTTATTACAAAGGATATTAATCTGCGGATGAAGGCTAAATCGCTGGGAATCACAGCTCAGGATTATCAGAACGATAAGGTAACAAATATTAATGATCTTTATAAAGGGATTAAGGTACTTGAAGGAGTTAATCATGAACTTATTAACAAACTGTATGAGCTGCCTGAAGGTATAAATTCTACGGAGTTCAAGCTCGATTCGGACCTATCAGGACATCAGTTTTTTATTATGAAAAACGACGGAGCCAGCGCTCTTGCCCACTTTAATCCCGTAAACAGAATGCTGACAAGGGTAATAAAACAGAACACTTACGGTATTGATCCTCGTAATGCTGAGCAGACTTTTGCCCTTGAAGCACTTATAAATCCGGATATACAGCTTGTTTCACTGACAGGAAAGGCCGGTACAGGTAAAACCCTTCTGGCGCTGGCTGCTGCACTTCACCAGCATAAAAGATACAAACAGATCTTTCTTGCCCGACCAATAGTACCTCTGGCTAATCGTGATCTCGGATTTCTTCCGGGTGATATAAAAGAAAAGATGGATCCCTATGTGCAACCCCTGTATGATAACCTTACAGTGATAAGGCATAAGTTCAGCCACCAGAGCCCTGAATTTCTTCGCATCAATGATATGATGAAAGAAGAAAAACTGGTTATCACACCTCTTGCCTATATAAGGGGCCGCAGCCTCTCAAGTATTTTCTTCATAGTAGATGAAGCTCAGAATCTTACACCCCACGAGATTAAAACGATCATTACAAGAGCCGGAGAAGGTACTAAAATGATTTTTACAGGTGATATAGAACAAATTGACTCACCTTACCTGGACACAGCATCAAACGGACTTAGCTACCTCTCAGACAAAATGAAAAGTCAGGATATCTTTGCCCATGTAAACCTCGTGAAAGGTGAAAGAAGCTTTCTTGCAGAACTTGCAAGTAAATTGCTGTAATCATACAACTAATAAGTAGTTAGTAATTAATATATTAAACTTAGAATCATGAGAAAGATTTATTTTCCTTTTGTGCCATTTTTGTTAATTGTTCTGGCAATAACTGCAACCAGTGCCTGCATGCAAAGCAGGCAGAAAAAGAACAGCCTGAACGGTACAGAAACCGTACAGCTGTTTAACGGAGAAAACCTTAATAACTGGGTATTTCGCTTAAGGGATCAGACAGTTGATCCTTCAACGGTTTTCACTGTACAGAATAATATTATTAATATTTCAGGTAATCCTTTCGGTTATATGCGTACAAAAGATTCATATTCAGATTATACATTGCATTTAGAATGGCGCTGGCCAGTAGAGGCGACCAATAGTGGGGTTTTTGTACATGCCCAGCTACCTGATACAATCTGGCTGAAATGCATCGAATGCCAGCTACAGAATGGCAATGCCGGAGATTTTGTATGTATGAGTGGCGCAGATATGACCGAAAGAAGTGATAAATCAACCCGGGTTGTCAGAAAAATGGCTGTCTCTTCAGAAAAACCTGCAGGTGAATGGAATACAATGGAGTTGGTTTGCGAGGGAAATACCATTGAAGTAACAGTTAACGGAGTGCTTCAAAATAAGGGCACGGGTGTTTCAGAATCAGAAGGACATATATGTCTGCAAAGTGAGGGCAAGGATATTGAGTTCAGGAATATTTATCTGACAAAACTCATGAAATAGGCCTGAAGCTGAAACAGCTGGTTATAAGAACGGTTACCTGGTAAACCTTTACGCCTCTGTTCCCGTTGTCTGTCGGGATTTATGGCATTAAAAATGAACATCCATAGAAAAAAAGTAGTTTTTCATACTCTTGGCTGTAAGCTAAATTTTGCCGAGACTTCAACAATATCAAGGTTATTCCCGGAAGATCAGTTTGAAAGGGTTCCTGTTGACACAAAAGCTGACATTTATATTATTAATACATGTTCGGTCACAGAAGCTGCCGACAGAAAATGCCGACAGGCTATAAAAAAATTCATTAACCGTTCACCTGAATCATTTATTGCTGTGGTCGGCTGTTATGCACAGCTCAAACCTCATGAGATTTCAGCTATTTCTGGTGTTGATCTGGTACTTGGCACAAATGAAAAATTCAGCATCTGTGATTACCTGTCAGGCTTTGAAAAAAAACTGACAGCTGAAATTCACTCCCGCCCGCTTGCTCCTGATGACGAATTTTACCCGTCATATTCAGCAGGCGATCGTACACGCTCATTTCTTAAAGTCCAGGACGGATGTGATTACTGTTGTTCATATTGCACTGTTCCGCTGGCCAGAGGTCGTAGCAGGAATCCGGAAATCAGGACTCTTGTAGCTGAAGCTGAAAGGATTGCAGAAACAGGTATAAAAGAAATTGTACTGACAGGAGTCAACACGGGTGATTTCGGTAAATCGACAGGAGAATCTTTTACAACCCTGCTGAAGGAACTGGTTAAAGTGCAAGGAATAGAAAGGTTCAGAATATCATCAGTTGAGCCAAATCTGCTTACTGATGATCTGGTCGAACTAATAGCCGCCAGTGAAAAAATCGTTCCGCATTTCCATATCCCGTTGCAAAGTGGTTGTGATAAAATACTGGATTTGATGGGCAGAAGGTATACAAGAAATACCTTTGCAGAAAGAATAAAAGCAATAAAGAATAAAATGCCTCTGGCAGGAATTGGTGCAGATATAATTACAGGATTCCCGGGTGAATCGTATTCTGATTTTGAAGATACATATAACTTTCTGAACGACATGCCAGTGTCTTATTTACATGTATTTACTTTTTCGGCAAGACCAGGTACTCAGGCCGAAAAAATGCCAGATAATATCAGCAGTACAGAAAAAGAGAAACGAAGCAAGCAGATGATCGCAATGTCAGAAGCCAAACAGCTTTTGTTTAATAAAATGAATAAAGGGAAGATATCAAATGTCCTTTTTGAACATAAAAAAAATGAGGGATTTATAACCGGATTTACTCCTAATTATATCAGAGTCGGGTATCCATGGAATCCCGGCCTTGCAGGCAGGATACTAAAAGTAAGGCTTAAAGAAAGTATGCCGGACGGAAAAATGAGTGTTGAACTAATTGACTAAATCAGAATGAACTTGCGGGAAATATGTTTTGAAATTGAGAAGGTAGTGCGTGAGACAGGTGCTTTTATCCTTAATGAATCTGGAAAATTTGATATCAGCCGGACGGAAAGTAAAGGATTAAATGATTTCGTCAGTTATGTTGACAGGGGATCCGAACAAATGCTGGTCAACCGGCTGAGCCGGATATTACCGGAAGCCGGATTTATTACTGAGGAAGGAACTTCCGCAAAAAAGGGACTAAGATATTGCTGGGTTATTGATCCCCTCGACGGTACTACCAATTTTCTCCATGGTCTCCATCCGTATGCAATCAGTATCGGACTTATGGATCGGGAGGAAGTAGTTGCCGGTGTTGTTTATGAGGCTGCCGGAAACGAATTATTTACAGCCTGGAAAAACGGAGGAGCCTATCTCAACGGAAATCCAATCCATACATCCAAAACTGCAAAGCTCGCCGAATCACTTGTAGCCACAGGTTTCCCATACAGCGACTTTGATCGTCTGTCACCATATATGGATTGCCTGATATCCTTTCTAAAGTGCTCTCATGGTGTAAGAAGATTAGGCTCCGCCGCAATCGATCTTGCATATGTAGCATGTGGCAAATTCGATGTCTTTTATGAATATAGCCTTCACATCTGGGATATTGCAGCTGGTATGCTACTGGTAAGAGAAGCAGGAGGATCTGTTAGCGATTTTGCAGGTAATACCGTAAATGTTACTGGTGAAGAGATAATAGCGGCAAACAGCCTAGTTTATTCTGAAGTTCTGGAAATTGTAAGTAAATTTATGCGAGACAAGATAAATTAATTGAATGGGAGTTATTGGATTCTATTTATTCTATGCAGTTAACTGGATAGTAACTCTGCTGCCCCTCAGGGTTTTATACATCTTTTCTGATTTGCTTTTTGTGATTCTCTATTACATTCCCTCATATAGAAGAAAAGTAGTCTCTTCAAATCTTAAAAATTCCTTCCCGGAGAAATCCGCCGAGGAGCTTGCAACAACAGAAAAGAAATTCTACAGGCATCTTGCTGATTTGTTTATTGAAACACTTAAACTTACCCATCTGAGCAATAAACAGTTATTACGACGATTTATATTCATTAATCCTGAACTGCTGGAAAGGCTGTACAAAGAGAGACGCGATCTGGTTATCGTACATAGCCATTACAACAACTGGGAATGGCTGGCTCCATGCCTTCCGCTTTACACTAATTATAATAATGTCAGTATTTATAAACCACTTCGCAACAAACTATTCGACAGGTTTCTTAATAACCTGAGGTCAAAAAATAATATGGAGCTTGCCCCGATGTCCGGTATCGTAAGAGAGATAATAAAGAACAGAAAGAATAATATAATATCACTGTATGGGATTATTGCAGACCAGACACCGGCCAAACCAGATATAAAATATTGGACAAATTTTTTAAACCACGAAACCCCGGTATATATGGGTCCCGAAAGAATCGCAGTTAAATATGACATGGCAATAGTATTTTTAAATGTCCAGAAAGTCAATCGCGGGCATTACAGCCTCACTGCAGAGTTGATGTTCGAACATACCTCCGGACTGCCCGAATACCTTATTACCGAGATGCACGTTAAAAGACTTGAAGAATTAATAAGGGAAAAGCCGGAATTCTGGATGTGGAGCCACAGGAGATGGAAACATAAAAAACCTGCCCCGGATGTTTAAGACAGCAATTGTAATATTGAACTGGAATGGTTCAGCTTATCTTAAAAAGTACCTGGGTGATGTTGTGAGGTACTCGGCTGACAAAGAAACAGTTGTGTGCGTCGCAGACAATGGTTCTACAGACGGATCTGCAGACTGGGTCGCTGAGAACTTCATGGATGTTAAATTGATCCGGTTAGAAAAAAATCATGGATTTGCCGGTGGCTATAATCTTGCTTTAAAAGAGCTTAATACCGACTATTTTGTGTTAATTAACTCTGATATTCAGGTGACTAAAGGCTGGCTCGATCCATTGATAAATCAAATGGATAAAAATCCGGAGGTTGCTGCATGCCAGCCAAAGATCCTCTCCTGTCACCAGCGAGATTACTTTGAATATGCCGGAGCAGCAGGTGGTTTTATCGATAAATACGGGTATGCTTTCTGCAGAGGCCGCATCTTTAATAAGGTTGAAAAAGATAACGGTCAGTACGACAACGAAAGGGAGATATTCTGGTCGAGTGGCGCCTGCATGATGGTACGTGCTGAGGCATGGAAAAAATGTAAGGGGTTTGACAGTGACTTCTTCGCCCACATGGAGGAAATAGACCTTTGCTGGAGATTTCATGATTCAGGATACAGAGTGATATTCATTCCGCAATCAGTTGTTTATCATGTTGGCGGAGGCACCCTTCCGTATGTTTCTCCTTATAAAACTTATCTCAACTTCCGAAACAATCTGTTCCTCCTTTATAAAAACCTCCCTGATAGTAATTTGCATTCAGTTTTATTTATACGAAAACTACTGGATGGTATGGCTGCCTTAGCGTTCCTGTTTAAAGGAAATATAAAAAGTACAGTTTCTGTTTTGAAAGCCCACAAAGATTATTACAGGAACATCAGAAATTTAAAACAAAAGAGAAAAATGGTCAGAGAACTGCAGATCAGACAAACCAGGAATCTTATTTTGAACAAGAGTATCATTTTCGAGTTTTATATTAAAAAACATAAAACTTTCAGCAGCCTGAATTTCGCAAACTGATATGAAATGAAAAACCACCAGATGCTAATATTCCTGACTATAGTGCTGTTATTATACTCGCTTACAAATATTTATGTTTTCTTTAAGGGATACCATACATTACCAGATACCAGGAATATAAGATCTCTCTATATAATTATTTTCATCATTCTTTCCAGCACATTTATTGCAGGGAAGATACTGGAAAGCCGCCATTCTTCTGTTATCTCTGACATCCTGAATATAATAGGGGGCTTCTGGCTTGCTTTTATGCTTTATGCATTCATGTTCCTTGTTCTCTCCGATATCCTTTCGCTGATCCTGCGCCTGCCTGGTTTAATTCATGGCCAGAATATCATCCTGTTCAGAAAGTGGTCAGTTATTATTACACTTATTCTTTCTGCAGCCTTGATAACCGGTGGATTTATCAATGCAGTTATTCCGGTTGTAAGGAATTATGATATAACTATTAACAAATCAGCCGGAGAGGTAAAATCTTTGAGGATAGCTGCAGTTGCGGATATTCATCTCGGCAGTGTAATAAGAAAAAGAAGTATGAAACAACTATCCGGCATTCTGGAAAAGATTCAGCCCGATGTAGTTTTTCTTCTGGGAGATATTGTAGACGGAGAGATCGGTCCGGTTCTGAGAGGTGACCTTCTGAAATATTTCAAATGTCCCGAGTGCAGAATTGGCCTTTATGCAATTACAGGTAACCACGAATATATTGGAGGTGCGGAGCGCACTATTCCTTATATCGAAAGCAAAGGTATCAGGTTGCTGAAGGATGAGGTAGCCATACTTCAGGGGGGTATACAGCTTATCGGAAGGCTTGACAGGGATTCTCGCCGTTTTAGTGGTCATGAACGATTACCACTTTCAGAACTGATGAAACAGGTTGATCCCTCAAAGCCTGTTATTCTTCTTGATCATCAGCCCTTTAATCTTGACGAATCTGAAAAACATGGTATTGACCTGCAACTTTCAGGACATACTCACAATGGGCAGATGTGGCCATTAAACCATCTTACGCGCATGATTTATGAACTTAGTTACGGGTATAAGAAGAAAGGTAGCTCCCAGTTTATAGTATCTTCCGGTTTTGGTCTGTGGGGTCCCAGGATCAGATCAGGAAGCCGGTCAGAAGTGCTCCTGATCAATGTGAAATTCACCGGAAAGGCAATGCAACAGGACTGATCTTCCTAAAGGAAATCATATATTTTCTCGAGTGCAATGCCTCTGGATCCTTTTACAAGTATAGTGTATCCTTTAACAGGTTCAGCTTTAAGATGATCAATAAGAGAATCCGTATCCTTAAAGGCTTTAAATCCGAATTCAGAAGCATATTTCTGAAATACTTTACCAGTAAGTAATACTTCAATGTTCTTTTGTTTCGTAAGTCCCTTCAGTACTTTTATGTGTTCACCTCTGGTTTTGTCTCCAAGTTCGAGCATATCTCCAAGGATTAATAATTTCCTGTCTGCCTCAATCTCAGCAAACGAATCAATGGCAAGTTTCATACTTACCGGATTTGCATTATATGAATCGCAAATCAGGGTGTTGTCAGAAGTTTTTTTTATCTGTGATCTGTTATTTTCAGGCTGGTATTTTTCAACAACATCAGAAATATCGTCCATGTCCACACCAAGGAATAAACCAGTTGCAATGGCAGCTTTTATATTCTCCAGGTTATAGTTGCCGAAAAGGTTAGTGGAAATATTATAAGTCTTGTGATGATAAGATACAGTTGCTTTAAGGTTTAGACCGGATGATAGTGGTTCAACAATAAGTTCAATACCAGTAGGATCTGAAAATGGTACTGCCCTGTTAATGAGCTTAAAGATCTTTTCGGTTAGAATCGGATTCTTATCATCGTATAAAGCTATACCGTTTACTTTCCTCAGGTATTCATAAAGCTCAGTTTTAGCCTTTAGCACTCCTTCAATTGATCCAAATCCCTCGATATGGGATGTTCCTATGTTTGTAATTATCCCATAATCAGGTCTGGCAATCATACACAGTGTACGTATTTCACCAAGGTGGTTTGCTCCCAGTTCCAATATCATCATTTCAGTATCCTGAGGTGCAGAAAGGATTGAAAGAGGAACGCCAATCATATTATTAAGGTTGCCCTTTGTGGAGTGTACTCTGAACTTTTTTGCAACAATCGCAGCTATGAGGTCTTTTGTTGTAGTCTTTCCGTTAGTGCCTGTTATTGCCAGCACTGATGCCATTAGTTCTTTACGGTGGTGTGTTGCCAGAGCCTGAAGTTCAATCAGGCAATCGTCAACAAGAATTGTTTTTTCGTTCTCATAGGCAGGTTCGTCAATAACTGCCCAGGTTGCTCCTTTTTCGATAGCTTCGGCTGCGAACTGATTCCCGTTAAATTTCTCACCCCATAAAGCAAAAAAGATCTGCCCTTTCTTTACAGTACGGGAATCTGTTGAGATACCATTTGTTTCCCTGTAGATCTGGTATAGTTGTTCTGTCTTCATAGTATTAGAAAAAGGGGCTGCTTAAAAAGTAAAAAAGACTTTTTAAATAGCCCCTGTTATTATGATCATTTCTCTAATCAGAATCCTGACGGACTTCCCACCCTGATCATTGCACACCTGAAGCCGATATCATCACGACAACTTTCCTGATCGAGGAATCTTCGTGTTGAAGGATTCAGCCAGTAAGCTCTGTCTTTCCATGATCCGCCTTTAAAAACCCTGGCATTGTCATTAATTAGTGTTACATAGTCGGATCCTTCCTGAACATACATCCTGAGAGAGCCTGGTTTGTTGTCTTCTATGTTCCAGTCTGCTCCTTCGGGTATAGCTGACTGAAGATCACCATCCCTGTAGTTCCTGTAATCTCCTTTCTGGTAGTTATATCTGTCGGCGACATCACTGTCTTTTACAGTATCAATATATAATCGGCCAAGTCTGTCTTTGGGAACCACAACACCATTGGCATCTCTTCGGAGATCGGTAAAGACGTTCCCTCTGAAAGGATTAAATGCATCAACATCCATTGAACTAAGCGGACGGTAAACATCCTGAACCCATTCATTTACATTACCTGCCATACAATAAAGTCCGTAATCGTTAGGCCAGTATGATTTCACATCAGTTGTAATACTCCCGTTATCGTTAAGGCTTCCTGCCACACCCATCATATCGCCCCTGCCCCTAACAAAGTTGGCCATAAATTGGCCACGATTCTTCTTAGCCGAGTTCCTGACATTGTGCCCGTCCCACGGATAGACTCTTCTTTCATATACTCTCTCTTCGAAAGTGTTTCCTCTGAGAGCATATGCAGCAAACTCCCATTCAGCTTCAGTAGGAAGTCTGTAGGACGGAAGCAGCAATCCATCCTCAAAATTAGTACGTCTCTCTGTCTGGTTGGGATTAAGACTTTCACGTAACTGGTTAACCACACCTTCGTACTGGCCGGCAAGATAAGCCTCAGTGTTAAAGTTTTTTTCGTTTAACTGGTTAGGATCAGGATTCAGTTCACCCTCGTCAATAAGAAGCTGTTCATTCACCCTGTCTGTTCTCCATAGGCAGTAGTCATTAGCTTTAACCCAGCTGACGCCAACCACGGGGTAGTTATTGTATGCAGGGTGACGGAAATAATATTGTACATAAGGATCATTGTAACCCATAGGACTTCGCCATACAAGTGTATCCGGCAAAGCTCTCCGGTAAACCTCAGGATAATCCTGGTATACTCTTCTTTGCCAAAACAGATATTCACGGTAATCTATATTCCGGACCTCTGTTTCATCCATATAGAATGATGAGACAGTAACAGTTCTGGGTTCATTATTCCAGTCAAACATTACATCCTGCTGCACTCTGCCCATGGTAAAACGACCTCCTTCTATAAGTACCAGACCGGGACCAGTCTGCTGTTCGGCATCTAGCGTAACTTCGAATCCGCCGTTGTCAGGATCGTTATATCTCCATCCTGTTGCTGCTGAAACATTCGGGTCGCTTCTTCTTCCTCCTATGCAGGATAAAAGAAAAAGAAATAATGCAGCAAAGAAAACAACCGGTAAGGCTCTTAATCTATACATAATTCCTTTGTTTTTATGACTTTAATAAGATTTCAAATATAATAATTTTTACTAAAACAATAATTTTTAATCACCAAATATAACTACAAATCAGGAAATTTTATTGTTCTAATGTCATATCTTTTTTCAAAATTGTGTAAACTGAAAGCTAAACCAGTCTGGTGAAGAAGTGAAAAAGGAAGCAGATTGTTACCTGATACAGCATTAAAACGATAGTTGTAATAGACTGACAGATTTCCTGCTTTTGCGGAAAATCCGGTTTGAATATCCATGTTCCCGTTGTTGTTTGCAAGAAATACTGCGCTGATTGTCAGATAATTATTACCTACTACTACTCCTGCTCCCCCTGCTATGAATTTTCCCTGAAATTCAGCAAGTGCCAATGGCTGTAAATTCAGGCTTTTTCTTTTATCCAGTTCAATATCTGCGGATAAATGTACCATTAGCTTCCTTTTCAGTTTTTCATCCGCTAATCCTGTATGTGACAGGTCTGGTTCTGCCAAATGACTCACAGAAAAACCACCAAACACTCTCCCGGAAATGAAAAGGAAGCCTGTTCCTATATCAAACAGGGTCCTGCCTGAATTTACAAGCACTTCTCCCGATGGATATGAAATAATTCCCATAGGATCGATCTGATCGGGTAATACAGCCTTCCCGAATGAGAATGTTCTGTGGTAAAATGAAGCTGATAGCCCTCCATTTATATAAAGATCCTTACCTGCATGTAAAAAGTAAGAATATGAAAATCCACCCCTTATGTCATTAACAATTCCTCCCAGATAATCGTTTGAAAGATAGATACCTGCTCCTCCATGTATGGCCGGGAAAAATGAATCGTACGAAAAATAAACAGTATGCAGATTGTAATTATTACCCGGGTAAAAATTCATATATGACAGTCTTAGTTTTCCATCACCTTCACTTCCTGTAACTGCCGGGTTACTCATCATTAAAGTCTGATAACCAGGACCGTAATAGGTATCCTGCCCAAAAAAATAGCGGGATAAGGGTAAAAGAACCACTATAATCAGAAATACTCTCATTTTCACACAAACCGGAGCTGCAATATCAACGTGTTGGAACCGTTATTATTTTGACCGGAAACAACTACAATTCACAAATTAAAGTAAAAACAGGAAGTTCATTCATATCTTTGGCGGATATAATGATCAGAATATTACAAATATTACAGATAATCCTGCTACTTATTAATGTTGACCTGCTTGCCCAGGACACTAAGGAAGAGTATTCTGAGTCTTCAGTTCTCTCATCCGGCAGATGGTTCAAAATATCTGTCACAGAGGATGGTGTTTACAGGATTGATTATAGCCTGTTAGTTCAGCTTGGCCTGGAATATCCTTCAACTCCGAGGATATACTGTAACAATTATGGTCAGCTTTCGTACAATAATAATGATCCGAGACCTGATGATCTGCGGGAGTCAGCAATATTGACAGTGACAGGTAGTGATGGTATTTTTAATGAAGGTGATTACCTTTTATTCTACGGTAAAGGTACAAACAGGTGGATTTATGATGAATCAACCGGTAATTATGACTTTTTAAGGCATAACTATTCTGACACAGCTTTTTATTTCATCACCTCAGATGCAGGACAGGGTAAACGAATTACATTCGATGAAGAGCCTGCCGGGCCTGTAAATTACACTTCTTCCGAATCTGATGCTTTATATATCCATGAACTTGAATCTGAAAATCTTATCAAATCGGGAAGAGAATGGTACCAGCCTGTTACTGCGGCTAGTACTATTCAGGTTAATCCGGGATTTACAGGTATTGTCATATCTGAAGGGATCAGATACAGCTTAAGGGTCCTTACAAGGGCATCTGTTCAGACGATGCTCAGTTTATACGAAGGGGAAATAATCCACGAAGCTGTTATGATGCCTGAGGTTGACCTGTCTTCGACTACAGGTACTTATGCCCGGATTGATACAGCATCGGGTACTTTTATACCATCTTCGTCATCACCGGTTTTTGAGATTAAGTATTTTAATAATGGTGAATCCGGAGCTAAAGCCTGGATTGACTATATAAAACTACAGGGACGAAAAACAAGTTCATATGATGGCAATACTCTGCATATTTCTGATTCAAAATCAATTGGATCAGGCAGTATTACAGAGTTCAACATAATGAGTACAGAACAGGATGTTACTGTATGGGATATTACCGATCCTTTCAATATTAAAATAATACCATTCACCTTTACAGCAGGGAAAATTAAGTTTAAGGCTGCAACAGATCTCCTGAAAACCTTTATTGTATTCACATCCGAAAAAGCAATTCTTCCCGGCATTAATAGCAGGTTGCTTGAAAACCAGGATTTGCATGCTTCAGAGCCGGCTGAAATGATAATTGTTACCCACCCGCTTTTTAATTATCATGCCGGCAAACTGGCAGATATACATTTTAGTAATAGTGGCCTTACTTCCCTGATCGTTACACCTGAACAGATCTATAACGAATTTTCAGGTGGCATACCTGATATTTCCGCTATAAGAAATTTTATCAGAATGAAATACCTCAAACAAAAGGGAACTGTCAGTCCACTCAAATATCTTCTATTATTCGGTGATGGTTCGTTTGAGAACAGGACTCCTCCTCCTTATAATCCCAATTTTATTCCTACTTATCAGTCGAAAAACTCAAATGTTGTTATTTCATCCTTTACGTCTGATGATTTTTACGGTTTGCTTGAAGATGGTGAAGGGGAAGACTATGGGACTGAAGATATCGGCATTGGCAGATTACCGGTTTCCGATACTACCCAGGCAGGTGTTTTAGTATCAAAAATAGCCCGTTACCTTGATCCCTCAAATGAAGGTGACTGGAAAAACGTGATATGTCTTGTTGCAGACGACGAAGATGGAAACACTCATATGTCAGATGCTGAAGGTCTTGCAGCACTCATTGGAAACAAGTACCCTTCCTTTAATGTCGATAAAATATATCTTGATGCCTACCAACAGGTTACTTCGGCAACCGGACAGTCATATCCTGATGTAAATAAAGCAATAAATGACCGTATGAATTCAGGCTGCTTGATATTCAACTTTGTTGGTCATGGCAATGAATTGGGCCTTGCGCATGAAAGGGTGTTAAAACCTGAAGATATCAGATCATGGAAAAATAAAAACAAACTGCCTCTGTTCATAACAGCAACATGTGAATTCAGTCGTTTCGATGATACTGAATACAACATTGTAACAGGTATCCGGTCAGGCATAAATTCCTCAGGCGAATCAGTGCTTCTCAGAGAAAACGGAGGAGGTATCGCTCTTTTATCAACCACCCGTGTGGTTTATTCTGCTCCGAACTACTTTCTGAACAGGAATATTTACGATATTGCTTTTGAATATGATTCATCCGGTAATGCACTGAGACTTGGTGATGTTATCAGGATAGCTAAAAACAATTCTGGTGATGGCCCGAACAAAAGAAACTTTCTGTTACTGGGTGATCCTGCTCTAAGAATCGCATTCCCGTGGCACGGAAAGGTAATTACTGATTCAATAAACAATATTCCTTCCTCAGGTACAATCGACAGCCTTAAAGCTCTTTCCCTGGTGACTGTATCGGGTCATATAGAAGACTCACAGGGGAATACAGCTGATTCTTTTAACGGTATGATTAATTCTGTCATATTTGACAAGGAAACACTAAAAAGAACTCTTGCAAACGATGGTGGTTCACCTATGGAATTCGGCATCAGGAACAATATCCTGTTCAGCGGCAAAACAATAGTTAATGAAGGCAGGTTCAGGTTTAATTTTATAGTCCCAAGAGACATTGACTATTCTTATGGAACAGGGAAAATCAGTTATTATGCCTCCAACAATAATATTGATATGCATGGAAGTTTTACTGATATCATCATAGGCGGATTCAGCGATCCCTCTAACACTGATACTTCAGGTCCTGCAATAAGACTTTTTCTCAATGACACACTTTTCAGGAATGGAGGTATAACAGATTCTGATCCAAGGTTGCTGGCAATAATTGAGGATAGCTCCGGCATTAATACGACAGGATCAGGTATTGGTCATGATCTTGCATGCTATCTGGATGGTGAACGGAACAATCCATTTGCACTTAACAGTTATTTTGAAAATGATTTTGGAAGTTATACGAGGGGATCGGTTATTTATCCGCTCAGCGGTCTGGATCAGGGTCCTCACTCGATTACCGTTAAGGCCTGGGATAACTTTAACAACTCCTCCGAAGAATCAATTATGTTCATGGTCGAAAACAGCGAAGGTTTTGTATTGAAAGACCTCCTGAATTATCCTAATCCTTTCTTCCATGAAACAAAGATTACAGCAGAGCATAACCGCCCTGATGAAAAGCTTGTTGTCACCATCAGTATCTATAATTCCGCAGGCAAGCTTATCAGGATATTAAACAAAACGGTTATTTCTACAGGTTATCAGCTCCCTCCGTTTATCTGGGACGGGAATGATGCAGGAGGAAAAAGAGCCGGGAGAGGCATTTATTTTTACAGGGTAGCTGCAGCTACCATAAGCGGGGATAAGGCAGTTATTTCCGGCAGAATGATCATTTTATAACAGATACACAATAACTACAGCGAAAAACTGTTTTATATTTGCAGAATCCTAAAAAGATCATAGTCAGAATGAAGAACAAGGTAATAACAGTCATATTTTTCGCATTATTACTATCAGGATCTCAAATCCTCTATTCGCAGGATGACGAAGGAGAGCTTAACGCTATACAAACAGTTGTCCCATTTCTTACCATAGCTCCTGATTCAAGAGCCGGAGGGATGGGCGATGTTGGTGTTGCTACTTCCCCTGATGTTTTCAGTATGCACTGGAATCCTTCAAAATTAGCATTTATAGATGGTAAGGGTGGAGTTGGTATTTCATATTCCCCGTGGCTCAGAAATCTGGTACCGGATATTAATATTGCCTATCTTTCAGGTTACACCAGAATCGACCGGAAGCAGGTTATAAGCGGAAGCCTTTTATATTCATCGCTGGGTGATGTGCCATTCACGGATGATTTCGGAAATCTTGAACGGACTTTCAAACCAAATGAATTTGCAGTTGATATCGGTTATTCACGACTGTTCACTGAAAAATTATCCGGGGGTACGGCCTTTAGGTTCATCTATTCAAACCTAACAGGAGGTTCATATGCCGGAGGTGAGGCAACAAAACCCGGAATATCTTTTGCCGCAGATATTTCAGGTTATTATCAGACTGACATAATACTTTTTCATAAGGATGTTTTGCTGGGCTTCGGGCTTAATTTCTCGAACATAGGTTCAAAAATGAGTTATTCCGACTCACAGACATCCGATTTTATTCCAATAAATATGCGGATTGGTTCAGCCGGAACAATTGATCTCGATAATTTCAACAAGCTTACTCTTGCTATCGATATCAATAAACTTCTTGTTCCTACCCCTCCGATCTATAATGTTGATATGGAGATTATCGACGGAAAGGATCCTGACGTTTCTGTCCCGGTCGCTTTGTTCCAATCGTTTTATGATGCTCCTGGCGGATTAAAGGAAGAGCTCCACGAACTGACCTACTCATTTGGGGCAGAATACTGGTACAATAAACAGTTTGCAGTGAGAGGTGGTTATTTTCATGAAAATGAAACAAAAGGTAACCGGAAATATTTTACTACCGGAGCAGGATTCAAACTCAAAGGATTCACCCTTGATTTTTCATACCTGATGCCGCTGGCTCATAATCATCCTCTTGCACGTACACTCCGCTTCTCTCTCTCATTTGATCTGTATGCTCTGAGGAGCGTCACCCAAACCGAATGATGAAAGTAAGGATAGGCCAGGGTATTGATTTTCACCGTCTGGAAAAAGGTCTTGCTTTGTGGCTTGGTGGCGTAAGAATACCCTCTGAACGCGGTTGCGTTGCCTGGTCCGACGGTGATGTACTGTTACATGCAATATGTGATGCAATGCTGGGTGCAGCAGGATTAAGAGATATTGGATACTATTTTCCCGATACAAACCCGGAATACAAAAATATCAGCAGCATGATTCTGCTGAAAAAAACCTTCGGCCTTATTAGAGAGACCGGTTTCAGTGTTGTAAACATTGATAGTACTGTTTGCCTCGAGAAGCCTAAGATATCTTCTTTCATAACAGAAATGATAGCCGCTATTTCCGGAATTGTTGAAACAGATCCGGAAAATATCTCAATAAAAGCCACCACAACGGAAAAACTGGGTTTTACTGGCAGGGAAGAAGGTATTGTGGCAATGGCTGTGGTTCTGTTGAAAGGTATCCCAGTTTAAAAATAGGATATTGTACCAATAATAATTGTAGGGACGTTGCATGCAATGTCCCTGCAATTCAAATATGTAACATTCAATCTCCTTATCCCGGTATAACATCATCAACTACCTCATCATCTGCTATAAATGGGATTGTGACCTTCAGTCCGGGAGTCCGTTCCATCTCCTGTTTGAGTGTGAAAAGGGCACCACTGTTACGGGCCCAGCTCCGGCGAGCTATACCATTGTTAACATCCCAGTGAAGCATCATCCTGCATTTGTTCTCAGTCTCTCCTGATCCGTCCAGTACCATCCCGAAACCACCGTTAATAACCTCTCCCCATCCCACGCCTCCTCCGTTATGCAATGACACCCATGTGGCGCCACGGAAAGCATCACCAATAACATTCTGGACTGCCATATCAGCAGTAAATTTGGATCCGTCACGGATGTTTGAGGTTTCCCTGAAAGGTGAATCAGTACCGGAAACATCATGATGGTCCCGTCCGATAACAACAGGAGCTGATACTATATTATTGTCTACAGCATCGTTAAAGGCTTTTGCAATGGCTATCCTGCCTTCCGCATTGGCATATAATATTCTGGCCTGGGAGCCTACAACGAGGTTGTTTTTTGCCGCTTCTTTTATCCAGTGGATATTATCTGCCATCTGTTGCTTTATTTCATCCGGAGAATGTTTCATTATCTCCTCAAGAGTCTCTGCAGCAATTCTGTCAGTCACTTCCAGATCGTGCGGATCGTTGGAACAGCAAATCCATCTGAAGGGACCAAATCCGTAATCGAAACTCATCGGTCCCATAATATCTTCAACGTATGACGGGTATCTGAATTCTCCGTCAGGCTTCATAATATCAGCCCCGGCTTTTGATGCTTCCAGTAGAAATGCATTACCGTAATCGAAGAAATAGGTTCCTCGTTCAGTATGCCTGTTGATTGCCCTTACCTGGCGTCTGAGGGACTCCTGTACACACTCTTTGAATTTCTGTGGATTTGCAGAAATCATCCTGTTTGCTCCCTCAAAACTCAATCCTGCTGGATAATAACCTCCAGCCCAGGGATTATGAAGCGATGTCTGGTCTGAACCCAGATCAACCATAATATTTTCATCAGCAAATTTCTCCCATACATCAACTATATTGCCATGAAATGCCAGGGAAACAATTTTATTGCTTTCTCTTGTTTCCTTAACTCTTCTGACAAGTGTTCCAAGATCAGATATCACCTCATCAACCCACCCCTGTGAGAGGCGCACTTGTATAGCTTTAGGATTGACCTCGGCAACAACTGAAATGATCCCTGCAATTGTGGCAGCTTTGGGCTGTGCTCCGGACATACCTCCGAGTCCTGATGATACAAATAATCTGCCACGTAATTTCCCCCGGTCATTCGTCAGCATTCTTTCGGCATTGAGAATAGTTAAGGTTGTTCCATGTACTATTCCCTGAGGTCCTATATACATATATGATCCTGCTGTCATCTGTCCATATTGTGTAACTCCCAGGGCATTAAATTTTTCCCAGTGGTCGTGTGAGGAATAGTTGGGGATTACCATCCCATTGGTCACCACTGCCCTTGGTGCATCTTTATGTGAAGGAAAGAGTCCCAGCGGGTGTCCTGAATAGATCACAAGTGTTTGCTCATCTGTCATTTCAGACAGATATTTCATTGTAAGCCTGTACTGAGCCCAGTTCTGGAAAACTGCACCATTACCACCATAAGTTATCAGTTCATGAGGATGCTGTGCAACTGAAATATCCAGATTATTTGAAATCATCATCATAATCGCTGCTGCATGCTGCGACCTGTGAGGAAATTCATTGATATGACGGGCTTTTATTTCATAATCAGGTCTGAACCTGTACATATAGATCCGACCGTAATCCCTGAGTTCCTGCGCAAACTCAGGTGCAAGAATCCTGTGAAATTTTTCAGGGAAATACCTCAAGGCATTTTTTACGGCAAGTTTTTTTTCGGTGATAGAAAGTATATCTTTCCGTTTAGGTGCATGATTCAGATTTGGATCGTACTGTGCAGGTTCAGGCAGATTATCCGGAATACCTTCTCTGATCATCTTCTTAAATTCATCTGCAATCATATTTCATGGCAATAGGTTATAACTGTAAAGTTACAGAATAATCTGAAAAAAGACCACCTTGTTCCGGGTGGTCTTGCAAACCTTAATTGCCTGTTTTACAATTGACTATCCTTAATAATTTCATCATCAACAAGGATACGTCCACAATACTCGCAAACAATTATTTTCTTTCTTGATTTGATATCGAGTTGTCTCTGTGGAGGGATCTGATTGAAACAACCCCCGCATGCATCACGCTGCACAGTAACCACTGCAAGGCCGTTCCTTGCATTGGAACGTATTCTTTTGTAAGCTATAAGTAATCTTTCTTCAATAACTTCCTGTATTTTTTCTGACTTGTTGCATAATCCTTCTTCTTCCTTCTGGGTATCTGAAATGATCTCCTCCAGTTCAGCCTTTTTATTTTCGAGATCTGAATTCCTTTCACTCAAAGTAGTCTCAGATTCAATAATAATAGCTCTTTTCTCTTCAATCTGACTATTGAACTCTTTTATTTTTTTATTGAAGAGTTCAATTTCAAGGTTCTGGTATTCGATCTCTTTAGAAAGGGAATCAAACTCCCTATTATTTCTTACATTTTTCTGTTGTTCTTCATATTTTTTAATCAGAGTCTCCGCTTCAATTATCTCGTTATCCTTTTTTTGTACCGATTTTTCAAGGTTAATTACCTCTTCTTTTAAATTATTGAGTCTTGTTTCGAGTCCTGCAACTTCATCTTCCAGGTCCTGAACTTCAAGGGGAAGCTCACCTCTTAGTGTTTTTATCTTATCTATCTCCGAATCAACCAACTGTAACCTGTATAATGCTCTGAGCCTTTCTTCCACGGAAATCTCAGTTTCATACGATTTTGCTTTTTCCATATTTTAAAGATAATTTATCGGATTGGTGTTTATGCTTGAAAACCGGAGTGCAAATGTAGGGAATTTTTTATTAATAAGATCGTATAAAATCTCTGAAGCGAATTTTTCACTTTCGAAATGCCCGGTATCAATAAGAAGAATTCTGTTCTCAGCATCAAAATAGCTATGGTATTTAATATCTCCTGTTATAAAAGCATCAGCCTGAGATTTTATAGCATCTTCAAGAAGTGAAGAACCTGAACCTCCACAGAGTGCAATCTTTCTGATTCTTTTGCCGGTAAGCTTCGAATACCGGACCCCCTTTGACTGGAACACGGACGATACTAATCTCAGAAAATCTTCTTCTCCTAATGGTTCCGCCAGCTCACCGGTACATCCCAGACCTTCTTCAATATTATCATTTTCAAGAGAATATATATCATAAGCGACCTCCTCGTAAGGATGAGAGTCAAGCAGGGCTTTAATCACTCGTATTTTAAGATGAGAAAACATAACCGTTTCAAACCTTACTTCCTTTTCAAAGTGGATTTTTCCTTTTTCGCCGGTAAACGGGGAAGTCTCTTCATTCCCCCTGAAACTTCCTGTCCCTGAAATGGTGAAACCACACTGATCGTAGTTTCCAATAACTCCTGCTCCTGCTTCGAATACTGCTTCTCTAACCTTTTCAATGTGGGATTCAGGCACATATGTAACCAATTTAAGAAACTTTTTTTTCAACGGAGAGAGGACTTTAATTTTTTTAAGTTTCAGTTTTTCAGCCATCTTTCTGCTAACGCCATGTCTGAATACATCCAGATTGGTATGAGAGGAGTATATGGCAATATCATTCTTTATTGCTTTAATAAGTATTCTATCGATATGTGTCCGACCGTCAATATTTTTAATGTTACTGAAGATTAACGGGTGATGTGAGATTATGATATCACATCCTGCTGAACAAGCCTCGTCAATTACTTCCTCGGTCACATCAAATGAAATCATACCTGAGGATATTTCCTTACCGGGTATACCTACCTGAAGTCCCGAGTTGTCATATCCTTCCTGAAATGACAGCGGAACAACCGAATCGAGATAAGAACATAATTCTACTAATTTCATATACAAAGCCACGCGGTTAGGACTCTGTGTAACTCAATGGCTACTCTGTGTTTCTCTGTGTAAAAAAATAAAACTTACACTGAGTCTCACAGACCTGCCGGCAGGCAGGCAGGGAAGACACATGGGGTTACAGAGAGATAATTAAATATTGTCTCTTATATCCAAGAGAACACTCTTTATTCTTTGCAGCGACTCATTAATCTCGTACTTATAGTCAGTTTCATCCCATTTTCCTGAGAGTCTCTTCTTTACCCCTGCTAGGGTCATTCCTTCCTCTTTTAAAAGATGATGAATGATCCTGAGGTTTTTAATATCGCCTGCAGTAAACAACCTGTTTCCTTTTTTATTCTTCATAGGTTTCAGGATATTGAACTCGTTCTCCCAAAAGCGCACTGTTGATACAGGAATGTTAAGCATTTCAGCTACCTCACCGATAGAATAATATAGTTTTTCAATTGTCTTTTCCCTGTAAGGCATATCCTTTTTATTTATAATAGATTTCACCGTCATCTGAAAGAGTAATGAGAGAATCAGGAAAGTCGAGGTTCATTAATTCCTGTATCTTCTTAATTACCCTTTTTTTATGATCATATCTGACACCACCTTCCCACAACTGATAGACAGGAATTATTCTTCCCGAAATAAATCTGCCTCCCGAATCAACTTTTATTTTTGCAATAGGTGCAATACCATTAGGGCCTGCCAGATTGAACCTCCCGTATGTGCAAAAATTTCCAAGACTATAGCTAATGAATCGTTCTTTATATACTTCAATAGCCCTTGTTACGTGTGGTCCGTGACCAAAAACAATATCAGCACCATTGTCAATCAACCTGTGGGCAAAATCATGAACATCTCCCCGGCTTTCACCATAAAATATCTCAACAGTTTTTGGGACACGCTCAAAATCTGCTCCTTCAGCACCTCCATGAACAGAAACTATAACAATATCGCATGTATCCGAGAGGAATCTTACAATCTCCTCCGCCCTGGCAGTATCATTAATATTTACCGTTCCTGCATTTGGAGCAAAGGCACAAAAGCCATATATCAGGCTGTCCCTTGTAAACACAGACCATGGATATTCAAGCAAACCGGCATAATAAATTCCTGTTGAATCGAGAATTTCCATTGTACGGGCCCTGGAAGGAAGACCAAAATCACCGAAATGATTATTAGCCAGACTAATAATATCAAATCCCGCTGCGATCAGAGCTGATATATATTTTTCAGGCATCCTGAATAAATAGCATATCGTGGTATCTCTGCATTTTTTAGCCGGATCGCCTTCATTTAAAAATGAACCTTCAAGATTACCAAAGGTAATGTCCGATGATGAAAGCGAGTCAACTAGATGTTCAAGCAGTAATAAGGGATCATCATGCGGAGGAAGATATTTACGTGAGGGGAAAGAGGTTCCGAGCATTATATCGCCTACTCCTGTTATTTCAACAACTCTTCTTGCCGGAACTGTATCATACTGTATCTCAACGCTGTCGGTCTGAGAAAAACATGTTAAAGCAATGTAAGAAAAGGGAATTATTATTAGTACTCTTAAGACCAGACCAAATGACTTCTTCATCTTGTAATTTAAGGTATGGCTAATCGAATGACTGGCCTGTTTTGGAAGCAATTTCAATCATTCTTTCATATTCTTCAGCTGTCAGATCATTAAAATAATAGTTGATCGGATCAACATTTTCTCCATTCAGTTTAATCTCATAATGCAAATGAGGAGCTACAGACATCCCTGTATTACCTACAAATCCTATCACATCTCCCCTCTGGACTTTCTGTCCTTTCCGCACGTTAAAACCGTCCAGATGTGCATAAACTGATGAGTAACCGAACCCATGATCAAGAATAATATGATTACCAAGCCCTCTTCTTGACGATAATACAGCATTTATAACTCCATTACCAGTTGCATATACATCAGTACCAGAAGGAGCTGTAAAATCCATTCCTGCATGGAACTTAATGATCTTATAAATCGGATGTATTCTTAATCCGAATCCCGAGGCAGTCCTCTTAAGATCTTTATTCGAAATAGGCATTATAGCCGGAATGCATCTCAGCATTTCTTCCTTTTCATTTGCAAGAGTTATCAGATCATCAAATGATTTTGATTGTACATATACCTGTTTCCTGATCTTATCAAGTTTTTTTACTGTTCCAATTACAATACTTGAATTATCAAAACCTTCGAGTTCCTTATATCTGTTCACTCCTCCTGTTCCACTTTGGCGAAGTGTAGTCGGAACCGGTTCAGCTTCAAAAATAGTCCTGTAAAGATTATCATCCGTCTCCTGAAGATGATCAATAACCTTCTCCAGGTTTTCCATCTCTTTATGTATCAGATTGTACTGCAGTGAAAGTTGAGCTACTTCACGTTTGAGGGCTTTTTCTTTAGGCGAATCAATGAATATAGCGAAAATGAAACCATAGATAACGGCAAGAATCAGGGAACCAATAAAATAGGCTAGAAACCGTAGCAGAACAGCTCTGAAACCCAGTCTTATCTTGTCAAAACTCAGAGATTCCTGATTGAACTTATATTTTGTATTTGCCATTACACCACAAAGATAAATAATTAATAAAATATAAAAACACTCAAAAAGCGTTAATAGCCGGATAAAACTTAAGATACAAAAAGGGATTATCTGAATTTCAATTTTGAACTTAGTGTCTGAATCATCTTAAAATATTCTTCTTCAGTCAGATCATTATTAAAATAGTAAAGGGGATTTTTATGCTGGCCATACAGGTCAATCTGGTAATGAAGATGGGGGCCTGATGAAGTGCCGGAACTTCCGCTAAGACCTATCATATCGCCCCGTATAACGTTCATTCCCTTCGATACTTTAATACTGCTGAGATGTCCGTATGTTGTCTGAAATCCATAACCATGATCAATAACCACATAGTTACCAAAGCCACCTGAATTCCATCCTGCTTTAATCACTTTCCCCGCACCTGTAGCAAAAACTTCTGTGCCATAAGGTGTATTGAAATCCTGACCATGATGCCATTGTGAAGTACCCAAAACAGGATGAACCTCTCTGAATTTTAATCCGTCGCCAAGTCTGTAAATAGGATTTACAGGGCTTATATATGGCAGATACTCCATTTCGCGTTTCCATTCGCCTTTCTTATCCTCAATGGACTTGAATGATTCAGTCTGGACAGATGTTCGGTTTCTTATCTCGTCAATCCTTGAACGAAACAGGATCATAAGATCAGAATTCACATAGCCATAAAGATCTCTGTACCTGTCAACACCACCAAATCCCGGATTCCTGATAGACTCCGGGATGCTGTCCATATCAAGTATTGGTCTGTAACGACTGTCATCCGAAAGCTTCAATTCACCAAGAACCTCTATCGAATTATCAAGCTGGCGTCCCAGCAAAGAATACTGAAGTTTTATCTTCTCTATTTCCTGTTCCATCATCTTCTCTTTTGGCGAGCCAAATATATTTTTAAAAACAGTAATATAAAGAAAAGCAACTGCCAAAGATGCTGCAAACCATAATAAAAGACGCAGAGCCTTCTGTTTCCATGTAAGATAAATCTGCTTGAATTGCAGATCGTTCAGATCAAAAAAATATTTCCGGTCACGCATCCACGATACCTGTTTTTTAGACTTTTTTTCCTGTAGTCAACAAATCTAAAACAAATAAATTAATTTTACAAGTCTGAAATGAGGTTTATTTATATTTCTGAAATGAGGTTTATTTATATAATAATATGACAATTACAATGAAGGCACATGAATTACGACAACTTTTTTTCGAATTTTTCCGGAGAAAAGACCATAAAATTGTTCCTTCAGCGCCCATGGTCATCAAAGATGATCCCACCCTTATGTTTACCAATGCCGGCATGAATCAGTTCAAGGATATTTTCCTTGGAAACCAGCAGCCGTTGAATAGAAGAATAGCAAATTCACAGAAATGTCTGAGGGTATCCGGTAAACATAACGATCTCGAAGAAGTCGGAATAGACACTTATCATCATACGATGTTTGAAATGCTTGGAAACTGGTCGTTTGGTGATTACTTTAAAAAAGAAGCTATTGAGTGGAGCTGGGAATTTCTCGTCAACGAGCTTGGTATCCCTGCCGATAGAATATATGTAACGATCTTTGAAGGAAGCAGCGAAGAGAACGTTCCCCGCGATGATGAAGCATTTGAATGCTGGAAGAAGTGCTTCCCAGATCCTTCAGGAAGGATCCTTGAGGGAGCCAGAAAAGATAATTTCTGGGAAATGGGCGAAACAGGACCATGCGGACCCTGTTCCGAAATTCATATTGATATCAGAGACAACAATGAAAGAAACAGGATCCCCGGAGATACACTGATAAATAAAGGACATCCCCTCGTAATTGAGATCTGGAACCTTGTTTTTATTCAATATAACCGAAGATCTGACGGGAAACTCGAACAACTCCCTTCGAAACATGTGGATACAGGTATGGGGTTTGAGAGGTTATGCATGGTAGTACAGGGTAAAAAGTCCAATTATGACACTGATCTTTTTCAGTCACTAATAACAGAAATATCAAAGATTACCAATAAAAAATACGGAGAGAACAAGTCGTGGGACATTGCTTTGCGCGTTATAGCCGACCATCTGAGAGCCGTTGCCTTTTCAATCGCCGACGGACAATTACCTTCAAATATTAAAGCAGGTTATGTTATAAGAAGAATCCTACGAAGGGCAGTAAGATATGGCTATAACAATCTTGGAATGGAGAATCCATTTATTTACAAGCTTATCCCTGTACTGTCCGCCACCATGGGCGATAACTACCCTGAATTAAGAACAGCGGTGGATCAGATAGCCCGGATAATTTATGAAGAGGAGACTGCATTTCTTAAAACCCTTGGCAAAGGTTTGAAGATGATTGAAAAAATGATTTCTGATCTGCAGAAAGAGCATAAGAATATTCTGCCAGGGAAAGTTGCATTTGAATTGTATGATACTTACGGATTCCCTGTTGACCTTACACAGTTGATCCTCAAAGAAAAAAATATGCATCTGGATATCACCGGGTTTGAAAATGAGATGAAAAATCAGAAGGAAAGATCGAGAGAAGACGCTTCTGTCGCAACTGGTGACTGGATTATTATAAGAAATATTGAAGGCACAGAATTTTCAGGTTATGAGAAAACCGAAGAAGAGGTGCTTATTACCAGGTATCGTAAAGTAAAAGTTAAAGGAAAAGAAATATACCATCTTGTTTTCAATAAAACTCCGTTTTACGCTGAAGCAGGAGGACAGACAGGTGATACAGGTATTCTGAGATCACAGAATGACAGGATAAAAATTATAGATACAATAAAAGAGAACAACCAGATTATTCATATAGCGGATAAAATAGTGTCTGATCCGAAAACATCCTTTACAGCTTCAGTCGATACTGAAAGACGCTTAATGACTGCCCGCAACCATACAGCCACACACTTAATCCACCTTGCTTTAAGGTCAGTTCTTGGTAATCACGTTGAACAGAAAGGATCACTGGTTACACCTGAAAAGCTCAGGTTTGATTTCAGCCATTACACAAAATTGACTAAGGAAGAGATCATGAAAGTTGAAGAAATGGTCAACCGTATGGTCCGGGAAAATTATAACAGTATAGTTACTGATGACATTCCCATGGAAAAAGCTAAATCGATGGGTGCCATGGCACTGTTCGGGGAAAAATACGGAGAAACTGTCAGAGTTGTTGAGTTTGGCGGATCGGTTGAATTATGCGGGGGGACACATGTCACAAACACAGGTAGCATTGGAATAGTCAAAATAATCTCAGAGACAGCCATTGCATCAGGAATAAGAAGAATTGAAGCAGTTACTGCCTCTAAAGCTGAGGAGTATATAAATAAAAAACTGGCAGCCCTGGAAGAAATTGCCAGTCTCCTCAAAAGCACAGGAAACATTAAGGAGAATATAGAAAAACTTATCGCGGAAAATAACTCACTTAAGAAGTCAGTTGAAAAGCTGCAGGCTCAATCAGCAAAAGTATTGATTAAGAAACTGGAAGAAGAAACTGTTCAGATAGGAAATATAAAATTCATTTCCGGACAGGTCGAAAACGAACCGATGGATTTTCTTAAGACATTAGCTTATCAGATACGCAGTAAGACGCATAGTTTTGTTCTGGCCATCGGATCAAATATCGGTGGAAAAGCTAATATTCTGGTAATGGTAAGCGACAGCCTGGTAAGGAATAATAACATTAATGCAATCAGTATTATAAATGAAATAGCCGGCGAAATAAACGGAGGCGGTGGAGGTCAGCCTTTTCTCGCCACAGCTGGGGGTAAAAACCCGGCTGGTCTCGCCAGAGCAATCAAAAAGGCAGAAGATTATATCAGAAAAACTTCGGAAGAAGTATAATACTAATGCGGTGTAGTTTCAAACTACGCCGAGCCTTTAAAACTGAATTTTACACAATAACGCTGATAGAAATTACAAACAATGCTGAGCGTAGTTTTGAACTAAGCTCGGATTTTTAGTACCACAAAATTCCGTTGTGATCTCCCGAAACAGGTGTCGCAGGAATTCGTATTGAGCTGAATTATGAGAAATATCCCCGCAATGACATGTACGGAGGGAAACAGGACAACGAATGGATCAAATATTCCACTGAAGATGTCCGGAACTATGTTAACTGGGTAAGTTATGGCCTGCTTGCACTCGGATACAATAAAGGTGATAAAATTGCAAGAAAACTGATATTCAGTAAGTGGCAGGAAGCTCTCGGAGGAGAGCTCCAGGTAATGGTCTCGGGTGGAGCAGCATTGCAGTCAAGACTCGAAAAAATCTTCTGGGCAGCCGATTTGCCTGGAGAACTCTCTCCTACCCTTAAGCTCAGGAGAAGCTACGTTGCAGAAAAATACAAAGATCTTATATCCGGAATATACTTTGTCAATGAAAAAGAGTCTAATATGCTTTCAAAAATTAAAAACGGTATTAGTGGAATATTGAAAAACCTGCCGAAGTTCCAGGGAAACGTTAGGGCGTTAGGGCGTTAGGGCGTTAGGGCGTTAGGGCGTTAGGGCGTTAGGGCGTTGAGGAGTTTACTTTATCTGTTTGTCTTATAAAATTCATTAAAGAATAAATGAATCATTATGCCTTTCACAGACAGTGAGACGGGATTTTTTATATTTTTGATACTTTTAACAGTTAAATGACCAGATTTGTTTCAGTTGCTGTTCAACTAATCATTGCAGGTTTTTTTACTTATCTGATTTCCTGCTCTCCGGAAGCATGTTTTGAAGAGACAAATGCCTTTCTTAAGGCATCATTCTATCTTGACGCCACAGGTAATTATAAGGCACCCGACAGCCTTACTTTGTACGGCATGGGCATGGATACCAATAAACTGTACAATAAAGCCGTATCTGTTCAACCAGCCCTGCTTCCTCTAAATTCAGCAACTGATAATTGCACGTTTATTATCAGAATCAATGGAATAACCGACACAATAATACTGAAGTACAGCAGCTATCCTCATCTTATCTCAAAAGAGTGTGGCTATACCTTTTACCATATACTCGATTCATATATTGTCACAAATAACATCATTGATACAATAATCGTAAGGAATAATAATATAACTACCATTAATGAGGAGAACGTACGCATATTTTATTAGTTTTCTGATCCTTGCAGTTCCGTGTCTGCTTAAAGGACAGGACAGTCTCCTCTTTCCGCTTAATCTTAGAGCCGGAATTGAAATTTCAGGCCCTGTTATTTATCTAACAGACGAAAACAACATGAGCGTTGAAGGATTTGTTTCTTATGAGCGGAATGAAAAAATGACATTTGTTCTTGAAGGCGGATTCCTTAAATACAAATATTCACAATATAACTATGATTACAGGACTAAAGGCTCATTTGCCCGCGCCGGAGTTGATTTTAATTTATTGAAACCTGATATCTCTAAAGGAAGATACTGGGCCGGGATCGGATTAAGATATGGTGTAAGCGTCTTCAATTTTGCAACCCCTTCATTTCAACACGAAAATTACTGGGGAACAACAACCTCTTCCATACCATCCAGAACAAGCTGGGGACATTTCGTTGAAGTAGCTCCGGGAGTAAAAACAGAAGTATTTAAAAATCTCAGTTTAGGATGGACAATCAGGTTAAGATTATTGATATCAGCCGGGACTGGGAAGGATCTCAGACCCATATATTTTCCGGGATTCGGCAGAGGAGGAAAATCCACCAGTGCTGGTATAAGTTATTATATGATACTGAATATCCCTTATAAGACCATTAATGTAAAAATTAAGGAGGAGGTCCAGGTCCAGGAAGAACCAGAGGAAACCGATCGTTAAATAACATGCTTACGGCTGAATATCAGTAAGCCGGTGAATGTCAGGAATCCATTAACCAGTAGTAATTCGAAACCAAATTTATACCCGTTGAATAATTCCACCGAATAAAGACTGAGGAAGTAACACACTACAGGAGAAATGATTGCAATATAAGGTGTCAGTCTGTCGTTTGCTTTCCTTTTTGTAAAAAGTCCGAATGAATAAAGTCCCAGTAAAGGCCCATATGTATAACCAGCTATTGTAAAAAGTTTATCTATAACAGCTCTGTCGCTCAACTTTCTAAAAATCAATATACTGATAAAGAATATAAGTGCTATGGTCATATGAACAGCGTACCTGATCCTTGTCCTGGTTCTTTCTGAAATTTCTTTTTTGCGATCAAGTCCCAGAAAGTCAATGCTTACTGATGTGGTAAGTGAAGTCAGTGCACCGTCAGCACTCGGGAAAGCTGCAGAAATCAACCCGATAAGAAAAACTATACCCGCAACCGGTCCCAGATATTGAAAAGCTATAGTTGGGAACAGGTCATCTGTCAAAGCCACAGAGATTCCTTTGTTCAGAGCATAAATAAACAGAAGGGCACCAAGTAACAAAAATATGAAATTTACCAGAACCAGAATACCGCTGAAGGTGAACATATTCTTCTGAGCTTCCCTGATATTCTTACAGCTCAGATTCTTTTGCATCATCTCCTGATCAAGTCCTGTCATCACTATTGTAATAAACATCCCGCTTAGAAACTGCTTGATAAAAAATCTTTCATGGTGCCAATCAGTAATAAACATTCGTGAAACAGAGCTGTCGTTGACATGGGATATAAGTCCTGAAATTGATACTCCTATTCCTTTGCTGATATAAATTATTGAAAATACTACTGCTAATAACATAAAAGTTGTCTGCAGCGTATCAGTCCAGACTATAGTCTTTATTCCCCCTTTTAAAGTATATAAAATAATAAGTACAATAAAAATAAGGACATTAATCCAGAAAGGAACGTTCCAGGAATCAAAAACAAATACTTGTAATACATTAATAACCAAAAACATACGAAGCGACACTCCAAGTGTTCTTGATATGATAAAGAAACCTGCACCGGTTTTGTATGACCAGAACCCAAAGCGCTGATCGAGATAGGTGTAGATTGAAGTTAGTTTTAACCTGTAATATAAAGGCAGCAAAATGAGGGCTATGACAAAATAACCGAACAGGTACCCGAAAACAACAACCATATAGCTGAACTGTGTCTCCTGTACCCATCCGGGTACTGACATAAAGGTAACCCCTGAAAGCGATGCACCTATCATCCCATAGGCAACAACAAACCACGGAGATATCTTATTCCCTATATAGAACGACTGGCTGTCGGCTTTGTGTGCTGTTATCCATGTTACAATAAAGAGCAGAGCTGTGTAAACAAGGAATATTCCAAGAATAAGTGATGGTGACATCCCGGGCAAATAATCTGCAAGAATAGTAAAAAGAATGCAGACAAAAAATTCCTGACCTGTTTAGTTTAAAGGCAATAATTGAATTAATTTTGTCCAAAACATCTTAATATGAGTTTCACAGAGTTCCCTTCAAGATTACTGGAGAATGCAGTAAATGAATTCGCATCACTTCCCGGTATCGGGCGTAAAACAGCTCTTAGGTTGGTTATGAACCTTTTAAGAAAAGATACTGAAGAAGTAAGAAGATTCGGAGAGTGCATAATAAAATTACGTTCTGAGATCAACTATTGCAGTATCTGCAATAATATATCTGACACTGAAGTATGCAACATCTGTAAAGATGAGAAAAGAGACAAAACAATAATTTGTGTTGTCGAGAATATCCAGGATGTAATGGCGATTGAAAATACAAGACAGTTCAAAGGAGTATATCATGTGCTTGGTGGTATCATTTCACCGGTTGACGGTATTGGACCTTCCGACCTTAAAATCGAAAATCTTGAAGAAAAATTAAAAGCAGGTGGAGTTAAAGAAATTATTTTCGCACTTAGTACAACAATGGAAGGCGATACCACTAATTTCTATCTTTACAGAAGACTTAATAAATATGATGTCCTCCTTACTACACTTGCCAGAGGTGTGGCTATCGGCGATGAGCTTGAATACACTGATGAAGTAACTCTTGGAAGGGCAATTACGAACCGAAATCCCTATCAGCAATGATGAAATCCATAAATCATTTCCTTAATGTTGCATTTGTTTCAGGATCAACTTTCTTCTGTGATAATTCGGGCAAAAATACAATGCGTATCAATTTCTGCTTTTCCGACAATGATGAGATCGAAGAAGGAGTTAAGAGGCTTTCACGAGTCATTCATAATGAAATAAGTAATCAGTAAGTTCCAGTAGTACCGCTTATCTTGTTTTATTAACACAAAGATTTATCAAACATATTGCTGTCATAGTTGTTAGTACGATAAGAACAAAAAACATATTCATGGCAAGAATGAACATAGTATTGCCCGCGATGGGTGAAGGAGTTATCGAAGCAATAATTAATAAATGGCTTGTTTCTGAAGGTTCGGTAGTCAAAGAAGAAGACCCTATCGTAGAAGTAGCCACTGATAAAGTCGATTCAGAGGTGCCTGCTCCTGCTGCAGGTACTATTGTTTCCATTGCAGCTGCTGAAGGGTCCGTAGCAAAAGTAGGAGATGTGATCGCTGTAATTGAAACCATTGTTGAGACCGGTCCGGAAGATTCAAAGAAAATCGCCAAAGAGGTTGAAAGAATCAGGGCAACTATTAATACTGCCAGACAGGAAAAGAAGGAAGTTGAAACTCTATCCCATGATATGAAAAGCAGGACTCCTTCAGGCAAATTTATATCCCCTCTTGTCAGAAGCATAGCTGCCCGGGAAGAAATCAGCTATTCCGACCTGGATAAACTGAACGGGACCGGAATGGATGGAAGAATTACCAAAGATGATGTATTAAAACTCCTGGAAGAAAGAAAAAAAGCAGCAGAAGATAAAAAGAAAGCAGAAACATTAAAGACTTCAGAAACAGAAGAAAAACAAATTATTTCCGGCACCTCTGCAGAAGGGGATGAGATAATAGAGATGGACCGTGTTCGTAAGCTAATTGCTGAACATATGGTTATGTCAAAAAGAACTTCCCCGCATGTAACATCATTCATCGATGCTGATGTAACCCGCCTGGTGAACTGGAGAAACAGAATAAAGGAAAAATTCCTTGCCACTGAGGGACAGAAACTTACACTTACACCTATCTTTATTGATGCTACTGCCAGAGCTTTGCACGAATATCCGATGCTTAACATATCAGTCGAAGGTGATAAAATAATCATCAGGAAAAATATCAATATCGGTATGGCTACTGCTTTACCTGACGGAAACCTTATCGTACCGATAATAAAAAATGCAAATGAGAAAAATCTGACCGGATTGGCCAGAGCTGTCAATGACCTGGCTGACAGAGCCAGAAAAAATAAATTAAAACCCGATGAAATAAAAGGGGGAACATTTACTGTAACTAACTTTGGAAGTTATAACAACCTTTCCGGAACCCCTATCATAAATCAGCCCCAGGCAGCCATACTTGGGACCGGAGCAGTCAGAAAAACACCTGCAGTAATTGAGACACCCGATGGTGATGTTATTGGCATCCGTCAGTTTATGATCCTGTCATTAAGCTATGACCACAGAGTTATCGATGGTGCTCTTGCGGGAAAATTTCTTAACAGGCTTAAAGAGATCCTCGAAAACTATACACCCGATCTGTATTAAAATAATAACAAATATCCATTCTCTTTCTTACTCATTTCTGGATTATCAGGATTAACATAAAATTTAAGATAGTTAATAAAAAGGACAAAAAGGGAATATCTATTTTCTTTTATTTCTCATATATTAGTAGCTTGAGAAATGAAAATCAAACGAATGAAAAAGATAGTTCTTTTATCATGGAGCCTGGTTATATTAATCAATCCGGAATTGATATCCCAGTCCAGAAGTGAAATCAAAAACAATTTCTATGAAGCTGAAAGCTGGATTCTCTTTGAAGATTACCAGGAAGCTTTGCCTCTATATCAGAGACTCCTTGAAATATACCCTGATAACGCCAATTATAAATACAGGATTGGACAGTGCTATATTAATACACCCGGGGAAAAAGAAAAATCAATAGGATACCTCGAAGATGCTGTTAAAAATATTAATTCAAAATATATAGAGGGAAGTTTCAGGGAGACCAGTGCGCCATATGATGCCCTCTACTTTCTTGCAAATGCTTACAGAATTAATAACCAGCTTGACAAAGCTATCGAGACATACATCCAATTCAAAGAGAATCTTGATCCGAAAATTTATGACTCCATAATCGTTAACCTTCAGATCCAATCCTGTCATAATGCAAAAGACCTGATGGCGAATCCCCTTTTCATCAGGGAAACCAACCTCGGCAACTCAATAAACGAGAATACCTCTGAATTCAATCCAGTCATTTCCGACAATGAGAATATTCTGGTGTTTTCAAAAAGCGAGCCTTTCTATGATGCAATTCTTTATTCCACCAGAAATAATAATCAATGGTCGGGACCTGTCAATATGAATGAGATACTGAAAATAGACAGAGATTTCTTTCCGACTTCCCTGTCCGCTGATGGTAAGGATCTGTACCTTTATAGCTCTGTTGATTACGACGGCAACATATATATTTCAAGATTTGAAAACGGTACCTGGTCTCTCCCTGTAATGCTCAATCCTAATATAAATACCAAATTCTGGGAGTCACATGCAACTGTTTCCCACAATAATAAAAAGCTCTACTTTACAAGCAACAGGAAAGGAGGATTTGGAGGATTGGATATCTACGTATCTGAAAGGGATAGTTCAGGAGACTGGGGTACACCTGTTAACCTGGGATCAGTTATAAACACTCCTTACAATGACGAGACTCCTTTTCTGAGTAAGGATGATAAAACACTTTTTTTCAGTTCAAGAGGACACTTTAACATGGGGGGTTATGATGTCTTTTACTCAACACTTACGGACAACGGTGAATGGACGGTCCCCATGAATGTCGGTTATCCTCTTAACTCCACCGATGATGATATATTCTTTAAACCTGTAAATGAAGGACATGAGGGATATCTTGCAAAATACAGTCCGGAAGGTTTTGGAAACCAGGATATTTACAGACTGGAGTTGTTCTCAGATAAGCATCCAAGAGAATTCTATGTAATGGGAATGGTCAAAGTGGCTGATCTGATCGGCGATATGAATGACAGAGTAAAGATCAGCGCAGTGAATACAAGAAAAACAGACCAGTCAAGCAGTAGCTTTTCAGACCCGGAAACAGGCGAATATGAGTTACAGTTACCGCATGGCAATTATGAATTTACTTATGAGGCAGATGGAGGAGGAAAAATCAGTAAAATCATTCAGCTTCCGCTCACAAATCCTTCTGATACAATTATTCTTCCCGAAATTGTCCTGCCACAAAAAGATTTAGTTGCAGATCTTGTTGTCGGAGCCGACAAAATAATTATTGTCAGTACAGATGATCCGGTTGTTATTCCTTTAGAAGTCGAAACCCGGTCGGTGCTTGCCATTGAACACCTGTCCGGTATTGACTCCATATCTCCGGAGAAACATAAAATAACCCGGTCTTCCTTCAATTATAAGGTTATACCTCTGCCCGGCGATAACAAAATCGTGTTTACACTTACTGACAGGTTCAATAATAGAGCTGCTGCAGAAGTCCTGATAACCAGGATAAAAAGTACTGAACCAACTGTAAAACCTGAATACATCATTGCCAAGGAAGAGGCGGAAACATTTAACCAGGTGCAGAAGGAGCAGGCTGATGATAAAATCAGAATGATAATTGAAGATTCTGATATTGAAAATCATCAATTTGACAAAGATGATGATATTATAACAAGCCCGGCGGAGTTTAATAGATTGGCTGAGGATATTATTGCTCCTTCTGATCCTGCGATATCAATTATAAGGGAAAAGATTCTTGCATACAGTGAAGTACATAAATCAGGCAGTCTGATCCGTAAATCAGTCGAGAATACAGATAATCTTGAAATAAAGACAGCTGGTAAATGGTTGCAATCAGTCTATAGTGACGCAATCGGTCAGGGACTTACAGAAATTCAATTAGCTCAGATGTTTGCCATCCTCAGTTCGCCTCCGGAATCAGATGCGAAACAATTTCTTGAAGAATTCATCAATTATACAGAAGATCCGTTACTCTCATTGCTCAGGGCTATTAATGTCAAAAAAGAAAAAATAAAGTCAGCGCAGGATCTGATAAATCATATTATAGTAAATGAAGATCTGTATCCTGCTGAAGATGTATTTGAGAGTTTTGCCCGTATTATTGCTGCCTGCGAAATTCCTTCGGACACTTTTGAAGATCGCCTGTCTGAAGGCAAGGTATGCCGGTTATGGATTCTGTGGATAGCACTCGGTGCAGGATTAATTCTCCTTTTCATAGTAATATTCAGAAAAAGAAGAAAAACAGATGGTCAGTAATTCAGTCTGAAAAATTGCAGGCAAGTATTTTTGAGGGTGGTAATATTTTTAATAAATTTGGATATTTAAATCTTCTGCTATGAGCAAAAAAATTGTCTGTCTGATTACTGCAATAACAATTTCCATCACATTGTGTGCTCAGGACACACGTAATCTTCATGAGACATTCCTCGATGCCGAGTATTTTTTTATGAATGAAGATTATTCTGACGCTCTCCCTTATTACCTTAAGCTGTATGAGATATTTCCGGATAATTTCAATCTCGCATTCCGGATAGGAGCCTGCTATCTTAACATTCCCGGTAAAAAGAACCTGTCTGTCAGCTATCTGGAGACAGCTGTAAAAAACATGTCGGCAAAACACAAGGAAGGATCACTGAATTATAAATCAGCACCTTATGATGCATTATACGATCTGGGTAAAGCCTATCGTATTAACTACATGTTCGATAAAGCCAAAGAGTGCTACCAGAGATATTTTGAAACACTCCTGCCTGATGATCATGAAAATATCGATTTCATACAAAATGAAATAAGAATATGTGACAATGCCACGGAAATCATAGCCCGGCCCGTTGATTTTATTGAAGAAAACATTGGCCCGCTCTTTAATACATCACAATCCGAGTTTAATCCGGTAATATCAAGCGACGGGCAATCATTTGCATATATGGTTTCTCTGAAGTTTTATGATGCAATAATGTTTTCAAGACTTATCAACAGAAAATGGAGCCTGCCTGAGAATGTTACCCCCGGACTTCAGTCAGACGGAGATCTTTATATCTCATGTCTTTCATCAGATGGAAATCTTCTATTCCTTTCCAAAGATGACAACAATAACAGTGATATCTATGTTAGCACATTTGACGGAATCAGATGGACTAAAAGTGTCCTGCTTAACCGGAATATTAATACAAAATACTGGGAATCACATGGTTTTATATCTGAAGATGGTAATCAACTGATATTTGCGTCAGACAGACCAGGTGGTTTCGGTGGTCTTGATCTTTATATTTCTCAGATACAAAATGGAGACTGGGGTCCGCCTGTCAATCTTGGTCCCGAGATTAATACACGGTTTAACGAAGACAGACCATTTCTTATCAATAATGGCAGGACGCTTTTCTTCAGCTCACAGGGACACAATAATGTAGGAGGTTATGATATTTTCAGATCCGAACTTCAATCAAACAATTTATGGAGCACTCCTGAGAATATCGGATATCCGCTGAATAACCCTGATGATAATTTTTTCTTCATGCCAACCGGTAACGGAAATTCCGGTTATTATTCAATCTATAAAGAATTTACCGGCTCCGGAAAAGAGGATATCTATAAAATTACCTTAAGAGAAAAACAGCCTTGATACCTGATATTAGTTATAAAAAGTATTATATATTTGTTATAATGATTAAATTCAGAGTAAAAATACCTTGCTTTAGATTGCAGCTGTTAACTCTGGTTCTTTTCCCCTTTGCTGCCTCCTCTCAGCCTGCCAGTGAGATGAAAAAGATTTTTGCCCGGGCAGAATCCCACTGTCTTTATGAAGAGTATGACCTGGCAAACCAGCTCTATATATTACTTGAAACACCCGATAATTTAAATATTAAATACAAAATAGGCTTATGTTATCTGAACATTCCTGATGAGAAGGATAAAGCTATACCATATCTTGAAGCTGCGGTTAAAGATGCTGCATATGATGCCAAAACATCTAAACTTAAAGAAAAAAGAGCTCCTCTTGATGCATGGTTTCTGCTGGCTATAGCATATATGATTAATAACAACCTGGATAAAGCCCTCGATACATTTCAATACTTCAGAAAACTTGCCAGAGACACAGAGATGAAAGGAGGTATGCAAAACCTAGGGTACATTGATCAGGAGATACTGGCCTGCCGGAATGCTATGGAATATCAGAATAATCCGGTTGCCATGACCATCAAAACCCTTGGTTCTGATTTTAATCAGGGTTCAATAAGTGATAATCCGGCAGTCAGCTACGATGGCAACACAATAGCCTTTACAGAGCGAAGGGGTATTGTAAACGTTATACTCTTCTCTAAAAAAGATGGAGATAAATGGCTGCCTCCTGTCGATATTACTGACCGCATCAATGCCGGGGAAGATTGTTCCACCTGCTCCCTTAATAAAGATGGAAATGAATTATTTCTTTATAAGATTGATAACTACGACGGCAATATCTACTCCTCGGAATATGTGAACGGGGAATGGACACCTGTTAAAAAGCTCAATAGAAATATTAACACAAAGTATTTTGAATCACATGCTTCTGTCTCATCAGATGGTGAAAGACTATATTTTACAAGCAACCGGGATGGTGGAAACGGCGGGCTTGATATTTACATGTCAGAGAAAGATGCGACAGGAGACTGGGGCCCGTCAATAAACCTGGGAACCACGATAAATACAAAATACAATGAAGATACACCGTTTGTTACACTGAATGATTCCATGCTCTATTTCAGTTCCGAGGGCCATAGTTCGATGGGCGGCTATGATAATTTTAAAAGCCAGAAACAGGGATCCTTCTGGAAAACACCTCAAAACCTGGGCTCTCCTATCAACACCACAGACGATGACAGATTCTTTAAACCGGCAAATAATGGGAAAAACGGTTATTACGCAATGACGACCGAATACAAAAAAAAAGAAATTTTCTATCTCAATATTGGTAGTACAGGCCTGAATAAGATATTCGAAATACGAGGGGAATATGGTCTGAGAGACACAACCGTCTTCTTTGATGAAAAGTATTCCATACATCTTCTCAGCAAAGACTCAGGAGATACAATCGATGTAGGTTATCCCAATAAAATTACCGGCCGTTATAATTTCATTGTAGGCCCCGGTAATTATGAATTAATCTACACCGGTGTCGGATATTTATCACAGACTATTGATACAATAATTTTACAGGACGATCCCGACAAGATTATTGATCTTAACGTAGTGCTTGACAAAGATCCGGACTATAAAGAGCTGGCTTCCGGCTATGACAGGATCAACCTCGATGATATTCCAGTGGTCGCATCAGTTGATTCAAGTATTTTTATTACCAATATGAAGGTGAATGACCTTACCGACAACAATGTTGAAGATTCAGATGTTCTTTATTATACAGTGCAGGTAATGGCACTTTATAATCCCGTGGATATCAGTTATTTCAAATATGTTGACAATATAAAGGTCCTTTACAATGAGACTGACTTGTTTTACAGATATACTACCGGCCAGTTTAAGGATATTGCAGAAGCATATGCACACAGGAATGAGCTTTTTACAAAAGGTTATCCGGAAGATATTTTTGTCAAAAAGGTTAGCAGGATTCCTGGAGATAAACCTGTTATAAACTGGACATACTTTACAATTCAACTTAAAGCTTCCGGCAATCATCTTGATATGGATACTGAATTCAGAGGGTATGAGGAAGTCAGAGAAACAAAAGAAGTTGACGGATTATACCATTACCTGTATGGCAGATATGAATCATTCCCGGAAGCTATGACTGCACTGAAAAAAATTATCAAAGAGGATTATAAAGACGCAATTGTCAGGGAAATAAAAGTATTGGTTAAGTAATCAAATCTAACTGGCTAATTAATAAAATATAAATATAGCCTGGAATCCTTGAATTCCATTATCTTATCAATATTAAAATATTATAATCAATACACCTCTGGACTATGAGAAGATTTATTGTCATTTCAATTCTGGTTTCATGTTTCATTTCCCTGAAATCCCAGGAAACTCCTTCCAAGGAATTCATCAGGGCGGTTCAAAACGCTGATAACTCTTATTATTATGATAAGGATTATGAAATGGCTGCCAGTTTATATGAACCTCTTTACAATGCCAATCCCGAAAATAGTAACCTCGCTGCAAAGCTTGGAATATGCTACCTCAACATTGACGGGAAAAAAACTGAAGCACTTGAGCTTTTAAAGAAAGCTTCAGTTAATGTGGTAAATGATGAGAAGGAATATCAGGAGCATGGTGAAAAAGCACCCTTTGATACGGATTTGTATCTGGCTAATGCTTATCATGTAAATGATAGCCTTGAAAAAGCAGTCTCTCTTTATTATGATGTTAAGAAAAGACTGGCCGGTACTGAATCCTTCCTGGAAGATTATATTGACCTTCAAATAAGAGATTGCCGCTATGGTATGGAGATGAAAAAGAAACCCCTGACTATTATCTCGGAGCTTTTTGCTCCCTGGCTGACTGACTATCCGGGAGCATGCAATCCCGTCCTTGCAAAAAACGACTCAGTTTTTGTTTTCACCGTAAAAAAAGATGGTAAAACACAAATTTTCTGCTCATATAAAAATGACAGCTGGAATAAGCCGGCTAATATAACAGAACAGTTGGGAGGGTATGACAGACTTTATACAAATTCCATTACAGGTGATGGAAAAACATTAATACTCTTCATAGATGACGGAGATGATGGTAACCTTTACTCCAGTGAGAGAACCGATACTGTCTGGTCAAAAATAAAAAGTGTAGGAAGGTTTGTTAATTCTATTTACTGGGAATCACATGGGTTTATTACCACTGACGGCAATACAATGTATTTTGCAAGCAACCGTCCCGGTGGTGAAGGTGAGCTTGATATCTGGATCTCCCGGAAAGCTGCTGATGGTTCCTGGGAACGACCGGTTAATTGCGGAAATGTCATCAATACTCCCTATGATGAAGATACACCCTTCTACGATCCTGAAAATGATGCGCTGCTATACAGTTCTATCGGTCATATAAGTATGGGAGGCTACGACGTATTCAGATCAACTTTCAGAAATGGCGTATGGACTCAGCCTGTAGGAATGCCTTTTGCTTTTAATGATGTCTCGGAAAATACAAATTTTATCCTGAATAATAATGCCACGGGATTTGTAGCAAGCAGGTTCGACAATAAGACAAAAAGCAGAAATATTTATGCGATTGTTGCTATTGATCCGGCAGACGAAATAACCCTTGCTGATGGAAGTATTACCCTGGAGGATGGAATGAATGTTAATCCTGAACAGGCACAGGTAAAAGTGACAAATATTAAAACCGGAACTGTAATGCAAAACATACCGGTCAGCGATAGCGGATCATTCAGGTTTGATATAAAACCAGGTGATTATCAGGTATTTGTAAACCATGCCGGCTATCAGACAGACACTATTAATCTGAATATTCCTCTTTATTTCTTGAGCAAGTATATATCATTTAATGCTTCTCTTGTTCCTGAAAAAGTGGCAGCAGGCGAATTCCTTGCAATTAAAAATGTCCTCTTCGATTTTGACAAGTATGCAATTAAGGACGAAGCAAAACCCAGTCTTGAAATAGTTAAAAACATTCTTACCAGTTATCCTGAATTAACAATAGAAGTGGCTGGTTATACAGATGCCATCGGAACCAGTGAATATAACATAGGACTGGCAGACAGAAGGGCTCAGGCTGTTATCGACTATTTTACATCAGCAGGCATATCCTCTGCAAGATTTGTCAAAAAAGCATTCGGGGAATCAGAATTTGCCGCTGTGAATAGAAATCTTGACGGTACTGATAACCCTGAGGGAAGAAAATATAACAGACGAGCTACCTTCGGCATTGTGGATTCAAAGACGGGTGTTGTAATACGACAGGATACTTATACTCCTGAACACCTGCGACAACCATATTCAATGAAATACAGTACAGTTTTGCTCAAAACAAAGGACAAACTCTATCCGAGCTATTTCAGTAATCTGATAAACAATAAAATGTTATTCCTTAGATCAATTGAGGTGGATGCCGTTACGATATATGTGATTGGCATCTTCTACAACAGAGCTGATGCAGTTAAATATCTGAATTTTGCAAAGGAGAAGGGGCTTAAGGATGCTTATATCGTAAACCAGTATGATCTGAACAACGAATCAAAATCATTGCTCACCCCGGATTCAGAAGATAAACCGGTAGTGACTCAGAGGGTTTACACAATTCAGCTGGAAGCTACCAGAAATCCGTTGAACATAAGCAGTGTATTTGGAGGAATTGAAGGAGTAAGAGAGATAAAAGCTGATGATGGATTATTCAAATACGTTTATGGCGATTACAAAACCTACTCCCAGGCTAAAGCAGCTATTGAAAAGTTCCGTAATTCAGGATACCCCGATGCATTCATAAGGGAGATTAACGTAGTGGTTAACTGATGAAGTAACTGGCGTTACAGCATAATATGAAATATAAAGACGTAAGACTCAGAGCATTAGAACCGGAGGACCTGGAATTGCTGTATAAGTGGGAAAATAATAGTACTCACTGGATTATCAGTAATACCATTACTCCTTTTTCCAAATATACTCTCAAAAGATATCTCGAAAATTCTCATAAAAATGTTTATGAGACAGGACAGATAAGGCTTATGATTGATCATATTAAGGATAACACAACAATAGGAACAATTGATATTTTTGATTTTGATCCCTTTCACAAAAGGGCCGGAGTTGGAATTCTTATCGCTAACGAAGCTTACAGAAGGAAAGGATATGCTTCAATGTCACTCACATGCCTTACAAAATATTGCTTTAAAACGCTTCAATTACACCAGCTTTATTGCCATATTCTGGCCAATAATTGTGAAAGTATGGATCTATTTAAAAAACAGGGATTCGTGCAGACCGGAATAAAAAAAGACTGGATTAAGACTACTGACGGATACCTTGATGAATATATATTTCAACTGATAAATACACTGTGAATCATTCCGGGAGTTTTCATGTTGGCAATCATTCTGTTGCATTAATATCAGTCACAGGATTGTTTTCCCTGCTATTTGTTCTCTGGTCATGTACAAACGGAACCGGGAAAAACAGATTTATAAACAATATTATGATAACGGACACTACAAAACAATATGGGTATAACAGGGAATTCCTGAAAAAGCATATAAATATTATAGAATTAAGGAACAATAATTCAGCTATACTTATTGTACCTGACTGGCAAGGCCGGGTAATGACAAGCACATCCGAAGGTGATGAAGGCTTCAGTTTCGGTTGGATAAATCACGAACTTATTGAGTCAGGTAATATTCTGCCTCACATCAATCCTTATGGTGGTGAAGAGAGGTTATGGCTTGGTCCTGAAGGTGGTCAGTTCTCAATCTTTTTCGGGAAAGGTGAAGACTTTGTTTACGAAAACTGGCAGACTCCGGCATTTCTTGATACAATGCCTTTCGAACTTGTTAAGCTTACTGATTCTTCAGCATTGTTCTCAATAGATCTTGCCATTGAGAATTACAGTGGCACTCCATTTAAACTCAGGATTGAGAGGGAAGTCATTCTTCTGACTGAAAATGAAATTACTAAACTTACAGGTACCGATGATGAACATTTAAATTGTGTTGCATATAAATCGATGAACACCCTTATTAACGCAGGCGATAATGAATGGCAAAAGGAAACAGGTTTGCTTTCGATATGGATGCTTGGAATGTTTAATCCTTCACCTGCGGTGGTTGTTGTAATTCCGTTCAAAGAGGGCGACGAAGACCTTCTGGGAGTACCGGTGAATGATACCTATTTCGGAAAGATTCCGGAAGAGAGGCTAAAAGTATCCGGCAGTCATATATTTTTCAGAGCCGATGGAAAAAGCCGGGGAAAAATAGGTGTTCCGCCTCTGAGATCGACAGGCACGATGGGTAGCTTTGACTCAGATAACAATATCCTTACCATTCTTATTTGCAATCTGCCTGAAGGTAAGACTGAATATGTAAACTCATCATGGCAGATTCAGGACAATCCCTACTCTGGTGATGCTTTTAACTCCTATAATGACGGACCTCTTGAAGATGGCACACAGATGGGCCCGTTTTATGAGCTTGAGACTTCCTCCCCCGCTGCAGACCTGAAACCGGGAGAAAGTCTCAACCATATTCAATATACTTTGCATTTCACGGGACCCATGCAAAACCTTGATAATATATCCCGCAAAGTACTGGGTGTCAGTCTGGAGCAAATAATGAATAACTTTCAGCACTAAATTTCTTCCGGGATCAACCCTCTGTTCTTCAGCAGGGGCTCTATTTCAGGTTCTCTCCCACGGAAGTTAATATACATTTGCATAGCATCCATTGTACCATTTTTCTCAAGGATGTTCTTACGGTAGGATGTTGCAACTGGATTATCAAATAATCCCTTTTCCTTAAAGGCTTCAAAAGCGTCATTATCAAGCACTCCAGCCCATATGTAGCTGTAATAACCTGAATCGTAGCCACCTGCAATATGAAGAAAATAAGTACTTCTGTAACGGGAGACGATTTCAGGGATCAGATTGATCTTATCGAAATATTCCTTTTCAAAACTTTGAACATCAATAATTGCCGGAGTCTCAAGTGTATGAAAAGACATATCAAGCAGTGAGGCTGCAAGGTATTCAACTGTTTCAAAACCCTGGTTAAAATATTTGCTGTTCTTTATTTTCTCAACCAGTTTTGAAGGTATCATCTCACCTGTCAGGTAGTTCTTTGCATATAAATTAAGTACTTCCGGTTCGGTTGCCCAGTGTTCCATAAGCTGCGAAGGAAGCTCAACAAAGTCCCAGGCAATATTGGTCTGATTATACGTACTCTTGTTGAACAGGGCATCCAGTGCATGACCGAATTCATGGTACAGGGTAGTAACCTCTTCAAGGCTGAGTAGTGAAGGCTGATCACCAGTTGGTTTTGTAAAATTACAAACCACTGTAACAACAGGTGCAATACTCTGTCCGTCAGCAATATGATAGCTACGGTATTCACCGCACCATGCTCCCTGTTGTTTGCTGGTCCTGGGATGAAAATCCATATATAAAACTCCCAGATGAGATCCGTCACTCTCTTTCACCTCAAAAGCCAGGGCTTCCGGATGTGGAAGTGGGATGTTACTCAGAGGTGTAAATGTGATACCAAAGAGCTTATTAGCGACAGTAAAGACTCCCTCCCTTACATTCTCAAGTTTAAAATACGGTCTCAGTTCCTCATCGTTAAGATCATATTTTTGTTTTCTGAGTTTCTCGGCATAATACCACCAGTCGGAAGGTTCAAGCATGAACCTGTCTCCCTCCCTGTTGATTATTCCCTGCATCTCCTTTACTTCATTTTTTGCCACAGGGATTGATTTTTCCCAGAGATTGTCTAATAATGTAAAAACATTTTCAGGCATCTTGGCCATTCTCGGCTCAAGAACTATATGTGAATGAGTTTTATAGCCCAGAAGCTTAGCTCTTTCCGCCCTCAGTCTTATAATCTCGGCAAGAATTTCATTATTATCAAATTCATTTCCGTTGTTTCCCCGGTTGGTATAAGCATTAAATAATTCCCTTCGAAGTTCCCTGTTGGGCGAATACTGCATAAACGGAAAGATGCTTGGTCTCTGTGTTGTGAAGGCCCATTTACCCTCCTGACCTGCTTCCTTTGCTGTTTCAGCCGCCGCGGCAATTACAGATTCAGGCAAACCCTCCAGATCATCACCTGTTACATACAGTTTATAGTTATTTGTTTCGGCAAGGACATTCTGACTATATTGGACAGTTAAAATAGAAAGCCTCTGGTTCATCTTTTTTAAAGTATCCTGATCCTGCTTGTTGAGGTTAGCCCCGTTGCGTACGAAGCTTTTATAGAGGTTTCCCAGGAGAAACTCCTGCTCCGGATTAAGGTTATATCCGTCCTGATTATCATATACATATTTGACTTTTTGGAACAGATCAGGATTAAGTATTATTCCGTCGTAGAATTCCGATAATTCAGGAGAGATCTGAACTTCAATTTTCTGTAATGAATCATTTGTGTTTGCCGAAGTTTGTGCAAAGAATACATTGACAACATTTGTCAATAATTCTCCTGATTTATCAAGAGCTTCGATTGTATTTTCGAAAGTAGGTTCCTTTCTGTTTTTTACCAGGTTCTCAATCTCTTTTCTTCCGTCAGCCATACCCTTTTCAAAAGCAGGCATGTAGTGCTTTGCCATGATCTTTTCAAAGGGAGGAACATTAAATGGAGTATTGTATTCAGTAAAAAATGGATTGTTCAGATCAACGTCAGGTTGATTTTTACAGGCTGTTAAAGCCAAAACTGCCAATCCGCAAATCAATAAGATTTTAGATAGTTTTTTCACAATAGAAGATTTTAATGGTTATTATTTTATTTACTGTCCGTTATGCAAAATAAGTTTATTCAGCCATGGAATCAAAAGATTTTCAGTTTTTTTATCATTCTTCAGAGTTAGTGCTGAAGAGTTATCTTCATAAATCTGTAGATATCAGTAATCAAATAATTCTTATTTTTGTCAATTCGGCAGGTGTGTTGCTTTTAAACATCATGGCGAATGCGTCTTATATATTTTTTGGAGAGATGGCAGAGTGGTCGAATGCGGCGGTCTCGAAAACCGTTGTCCTGCTATCGCGGGACCGGGGGTTCGATCCCCCCTCTCTCCGCAACGACAAATTACAACAAAATCCCGGCCAACGAGGCGGAAATATACGAAGCCATAGTACCGCAGAGCATTGCCTTAAATCCCAGTCTGGCAAGGTCAGCTTTTCGATGAGGAATCATCGCACCTATTCCGCCCAACTGAATGGCAATGGAACTGAAATTAGCAAATCCGCATAGTGCGAAACTTGCAATAATAACTGATTTGGTGCTCAGGACACCCTGTTGTATCATCGGTGAAAAATCCGTATAGGCAACAAATTCATTTATTACCATCTTAGTTCCCATTAATGAGCCTACAGTAAGTGATTCTTCAGGCGGAACACCCATTACAATTGCAAAAAGTGAAAAAAAAGCACCTACAACATCTTTCAGACGTAAGTTTTCAACATGAAGACCTATTCCTTCAAGTGATACTCCTACCCACGCAAGAAAATGACCGAAATAACCGAGCAGAGCATCAACAAGTGCAATAAGAGCAATAACACCGATCAACATGGCTATCACATTTATCGATATTTTCATTCCATCGGTGGCGCCATGAGAAATAGCATCCATAATGTTCGTATATTCCTTTTTTACTTCGAGCTTTACTCTCCCTTTTGTTTCTGATTCTTCTGTTTCAGGAAAGACTATCTTTGAAATTACCAGGGCTCCCGGAGCAGCCATCAGGCTTGCAGCGAGCAGATATGATGCAGGGACACCCATTGAGATATATACAGCCATAACTCCACCTGCAATACATGCCATACTACCGGTCATTGAAGCCAGTAATTCCGACATTGTCATACCTGACAGATACGGCCGTATCATGATCTGAGCTTCGACCTGCCCTACAAAAGCACTTGCCACATTCGACAAAGCCTCACTGCCGCTTACCCTCATTGCCCAGTGAACGAACCGGGCAATAACCGCCACAATCCTTTGCATTAAACCAATATGATAAGCCATAGCAACGAGAACACAGACAAATATTATTGTCGGTAATAAAACAAACAAAAAAATACCACTCTTCACAATACCTTCCGGCAGGATCTCTGTTACTTTTGTAAGATCACCAAAAACAAACAATCCACCTTCCTGGGAAAAATCGAGAAGCTTATTTATTGCCTTTCCAAGCCAGTAAAAGATATCCTGGCCAAGTGGCACTTTAAGAATAAAAACAGCCAGCGCCAGTTGCAGACCAAGTCCTGTAAAAACAACACGGTAGTTAATGGCTTTTCGGTTATTCGACCATAGGAATGCAAGTCCCAGTAGAATAAGAATACCTATAACACCAGTAAATCGTTCCATGTAAAAAGTACAAGCTTTAGAGTCCTCTTCAAACCTACATTTTTTTTTCGATATGTGATTATGATTTTTTGAAAAAAGAAGTGCTAAAGGTAAACAGCTATCTGTCCATGATACGGAATGGCTCTGTACAGAATCTTTGCGTCAGATTTTGGCAGCCTTATCTTTATGCTGGGCTGATAATCAGGTACTTTTAAAAGAAAAACACTTGTAATCGATCTGAGAGCAGTACGGATCCTGTCAGCCAGGTCAAACCAGAAAAGGTGGATCCTGTCGCTGATTTCAGTATTTTCTTCCTGATAAACATGGATCTTTATTCCGCATTCTAACTCAAGGATATAATTAACAGACTCAAAATCAGATGTATCAGGGATGATATCAGGTTTATACTCTGAAGTATCCCTGGGTGCCATCTTAATCATTAATGGTTCTTTCTTAATTGTTGAATAATCATTCACTATACTCATCGGTAACGATAACATTTCTAATATTTCAATATCATCCCCTTTGTCGAGAATTTTGCTTGTTGCTATTTTTTTCATTTTTGAAGTGTGAACAACGACCCCGCTTATTTCAATATTGGTTGTGCTATCATTAAGGTTAATAGTCAGATAGATTGAATCAGTTTCTGCCATTGTGATCTTTGACTGGAGAAAATCCTTTTGTTTTAATAAGTTCAGATAAACTGAATCAGAGGCAATCCTTTCATCATTAATGTTACTTTCATCCTGCTTAAAGCTGAACTCATCCTTTATTACCGACAATTTTCTACCAGGAGCCATAATTGACATTATAGTATAATATAAAATGAATGCTGGCAGGAAAACTGACAGAAGAAGAATAGTATTTTTTCTGCCTCTTTTGTATGATCTGGTTTCTGTTTCCATAGGATTCCCTCCAACTGTCTGATCAGAAAATAAACACCTTGGAACCAATATTAAGGGTATGGTAAATAACCTTAAGATCTTCGTCATTGAGGCGAACACAGCCATGTGTTACAGGCATACCCAGAAATCGTTTGTAAAGTGTACCATGTATCAGATATCCGTCACCTATGCTCAGTGCGTAGTCCCCAAGCACTCCGTACTCCCATCTTGAGACATCATTCTCAGGAGGAACCGGAAGTCCTTCTTCAACAAATGCCCAATCGGGTTTTCTCCAGACAGGGTACATGGTCTTTCCCTGAATCCAATATTTTCCCTTGGGTGTTTTAAATATCCACTTCCTCTCTCCATGGGTCCGGAGCAATGTATAACTTCCTGAGCTGCAAAATCCTTCACGTATAAGCTTCTTATTCCTGTACAGGAAGAACCTGTTATCAGTAGTATTAATTATAATATATGACTGACCTGTTGAAAATGAATTATATTTCCTTGACAGGTATTGAATCTCTCTGTTTAAAAGACTTATCTGTTTGTTATATTCCTGATTCTGCTTTAATTCCCTGTTGTTTATGATTTTTGTCGTCATGCCAGGTGTAAGTTCTTGTAGACCAGGGATTAAGTATAGTATAAATACAAAGACAAGAAGGATTATAAAAATATAAATAACAGATATCATGACTGACCGGAGGCGGCCAGTAAGTTTTTTATTTTGAAGGATTTTCTGATAAAGATTATTTATATGCTTTATGATTTCAGCCGTTATCTCAGTAAAACGATTCCCTGATTTATTTTCTGGGTGCACACTTCCTTTTGTTAGTTTTTCATTTTCCATAGCATGATTGTTATCTCTTTAATAATTGCTGTAGATTGACCGTCGATCCGACTATAGTCACCGGTGTACCTGTTTTCGCAATTTTAAAGACTGCATCCATCTCGGAATCTGTAAGTGCAATACACCCTTCTGTCCAGTCAATACCTTTTCCCCCGTTGCCATGTATCTCAATGAGGCTTCCCTGTTTAGCTGAAGCAGGAAGTGTACCATTAGCTATTTCCTGTTTGAATCTCTCATTATCCTCTTCGTTTGGGTAATCGAGCAAAAGCGCTTTATAATATTTAGTTTTGTAAGTGTCGATTTTTTTTATTATCTTATACATTCCCTCCGGTGTTGCGTAGTCGCCTTTTACCCGTTTATCACCGACCCAGTTACGGCCAAGTTCAACATTGTACTCGTACCTTTTCACTCCATTATAATATACCAGACATTTATGCGAAAATTTATCTATAATCAGAGCATAATTATGGTTCAGCTTCGACTCGTTTATGGTTTTGTCTGTCCACTTCTTCCATAATGAAAATGAATTGAAATACTCTATAAGATTTGTACCTGCTATTTCAAAGGATGGTCGAAGCAGCAATTCAGAATCGCTTGTTTTCCTGTATGCACTGACATACTCACCTGTATTATAATCAATTTCAGCTTCTTTGAGCAAAAATTTACCCTTCGAAATTGCAGTCCGGACTTCCGGGCTAAGTGGATATGTTGTAAAGTTTTTGCCCAGTTCCGTAATGATATTTCTAAGAGAGTCGATCTTTAGCTGAAGTCTGATAATAAGATTCGATGCATTACTTTTCGCACCTTTAATTGCTTCTCCGGCATTTACAGCTGAGATTTCAGCAAGCAATTCTACACAATCATAATTTCTGAAATATATGAACCTTCTGTTTTCATTTTGCCATTTTAACATTGCAGAGTCATAAAGGAGATTTGCTTCACCAAAAAGTTTTTCGGAATAAATATCTGCTTTATTAAATCTCGCTTCGGAAAGTGTTTTCCTTGCATATTCCATTTTGTTTACAGGAGGCTGGGGCGTAAGACGGATCAAAATGAATACTATCAATGGAATATTTATTGCAATTACTGCAGGAACCAGGAAATATTTCCCAATCTTTCTCATTACAACCTGCGATTCTAATAAAGAGGCTGTCTTAAGTTAATAAATTAACCGCAAAGGCTGCAAAGTCCCGATGACCCGGGATAGTAACGAGCGCAAAGAGTTGATATTGAAAATAATAACTTTGTGTACTTTGCACCTGATTTTCCCACTGTATCCGCCAACCGGCAGAGAAGACGGGCTTAGCGTATTTTGCGGTTATTAATGACTTTTATCGACAGCTTCAGTGTGGATTAAATAATATTTAGTCCAACTTCATAAAATATAAGGACCCTCAATATCAATTATCTTCTGACCTTTGCAATAGCTTCCTTCAGTTCAGTATTGATACCAGTTGCACCTTCGCTGGCAGCTTTAGTTTTGTTTAGAGCATCCATAAAGGCACCTTTGTCGTATAAATCCTGTGCTTCAACAACAGAACCTTCGATAGTATCCATTTCAGTTTCAATCTGGTCGATAACAGCCTGGCCTTCCTTTCCTCTTGGAGCTTTAGTAATAAGTGTCTTATTCTCTTTAATAACTGTTTTAATTTCTGTTATTAAAGCTTCAACCTCTTTCTTAACCTCTTCTTTCTTAGCAGCAATGTTTGCAGTAAGTTGATTTGCCAGTGCTAATGTTGAGTCAAGTTTCATTTTAACAGCATCATATTTCCCAAACAATTTTGACTTCTGAGCTTCAATGTCGACCATAACTGCATCCATCTGGTCCTGAACAACTGCGAATTCAGTTGGAAAATACAGATCAGCCTCAGCAGCTTTGGCAGCTTCAATAGAATCATTTACAGCATCAATTTGATCCTGAGGGGCTTTACCACAACCAACCAGGAAAGCAATCATCAATAGGGTTGCTAATCCCATAAACACCTTGTTTTTCATTTTTCTATCCATTTTAATGCATTGTTTAATTTTTCGATTATATTGTTAATCGGTTAGTTTTATAAAAACGGAGTGAAGTTATTTAATTTAAATTAGGTTATTCAATATGTGCATTATTTTTTTCACCCTGGCAGAATATTATTGTTCACCCGGACTAGTAAATAAATCCAAGTGAATTTAATCCCGATTTTATTTCAGGGCACGACATAAAAAGATTCCATAGCAAATCTGTCCGGTAGTTCCCGATCATAACAATTACTGGTCCCTGGTCGATGGCAAGATATCTCTTAGAATACCAGTCTTTCTCAATACTGAATGCGGTTCCGTCTTCAAAATATTGTCTTACAGCAAGTAACCCCTGTATAAGGTAAGCAGTCTCAACAATATCTGCTCCGTTATCCTTTTGAGAGAACGGTTTCACTTTACCTGTTTCGCCGTAGATCCAGTGTGACCAGGCCCCGTGAAAACGGTCAGCACCCTGGAGAAAAGTGACAACCTTCTGAAGATGTTTAAGACCTTCATCCCTCGTTATGAAGCCCTTTTCAATACCAACCAGTATGCCCATCACACCGAAACCTGTACCACCTGAAGTAACAACATTCATATCATTTTCCGGATAAATACCGTCAACATGATAACGTTCCCTTGCCATCCCGGATGTAGTTTCGGCCCCGTCACTGAAGTACTGGAAAGTTCTGTATTGAACCAGTGTCAGAAGAGAATCATCGGTAAGATTATCTATACCTGGTTTTTTGTCGGAATTGCCGTTTTGTTCACCGCATTGTATTAAACAGAATATTCCAGAAAGGACTAAGAGACATATAAGGCATTTGATGGCTTTCTGACGGCACCTTTTTGAAATATCGCAAGTATAATCCTCTATAATGCTTTCCATCAGATTATTAGATTCTAAAAAAAAATCTGAATCCTATTTGTTGCTTTATCAAAGTTAAACCTTACTTAGCTTAAAAGCAATTTTATTTATGTTATCCATATTTTATCATAAAACATATCCATCTACAGATCAATATTATAATGATTTAATAAAGCATGCCCTTATAGTAGTAATTTGCTAATATCCTGTTATTTAAGTCTCCTCTCTTATGGCTAAGAGAGTGGGCTTGGGGGTAAGTTCAGGAGTCTGAGGGATTACGCCCTCATGCAATTCGGGCGTGATCCCTTTTGGGGTATCTGCAACTCCAAATTACTCCCAACTCGTTTCACTCGTTGATCTTTTTGTTTTCTGCAGTCCTCACTCAGGCAAGCCTGGATCGGCCTGCCGAAAACAAAAATCCCACAGCAAGCTGTGGGAGTAATTTGGCTTCGCGGAGAGAGGGGGATTCGAACCCCCGGTACAGTTTCCCATACGGCAGTTTAGCAAACTGCTGGTTTAAGCCACTCACCCATCTCTCCTGTTCCGGCTTATTATTGCCACCTTTGCCCTCCGACTTCGTCGGACGAAGTCCGCTCCGTCGGACGCAGTCCGAAGCTTTAGCGAAGGAGGGTCACCCGAAAATCCGACAAATGTAAAAAATCAGCAGTACAGTGCAAAATAAAAACTATCTATTTCAAACCTTTAAGAAGATCAGTAATGAGTTTAAAATTTTCAAGAGTCTCTTCATCAAAATCGGACAGTTTTATCATTCCTGATTTAACGTTACTCAGGAACCTGCTCAGCACAAAGTTCCTCGGTATCTCTTTTTCCCTGACATAAACAGAATTAGGTACAGTAATCCCTTCCCTGCTTTTGAGAATATGGTTTTTAAAATCAAGTGTTGATAACAGATCTTCAGCATTCAGGAACATTTCCGGCATTTTAATTATCAACTCACTGCCACTGCTTTCAGTCTTGAAAACAGTTTTTTTCAGCTCCTCCCCCATCTGGTTTTCATTTTCATTTTCAAATAGAAGCACACCAAACTCCAATCCCCATCCTATAAAGATATTACATAACAGCGGGATGTAAGGAACGTTTGTGGAGGGAATCAGGCTTATCTGTCCCTTAAATCTGGTAAGAATAATTATAGCATTTAACAAGCAGAATGATCCTATATCATTTACAATCAGATTAAATTTCTTTGCTGAGAATCCTTCTTCAGACACAGGCTGCCCGAGAATGCTCTGCAACGGAGTCAATGTATCAGGTGTGGCTGAAGATAATCGCAAAGGATCGAGTATTCTTGTTGTACTTTTATAGTTATCAAGATTGTCGCGCTGTACTGCCATTACTCTGTGCAGTTTATTAATTTCCACAAGATGAGGTGAATGTGTTGTATATATAATCTGTATTTTCCTGCTGATATCCTCAAATACTTTGAGAACATCTTCCTGTGCACGGGCATGAAGGCTTACTCCCGGTTCGTCAACAAGTAGAACCATAGGCGTACTACTGTTGCTTGCAGAGGCTTGTAATTCGAGATAAAAAGAGAGGAACCATCTGACACCGCGACTTCTTTGTTTGGGGTATAGACGCTCACCCTCATCCTTGATCCAGAACTCAAGATAAGGCTTCCCTGTCTTTTCACCATTGGAAGAACTATAATGATCGAGATCAAACTGAATGTTTATCTTATTATTCCTGCCTATTGACTGCTGCCAGAATTCCCGAAAATTGTTTGTAAGATTATGATTTAGATTTTCAATTTTCTGTTTAAGGATCCGTCTTGAAGGTTGCTGAAAAAATGAATAATTCACCTGTGCCAGGGAAAGAAAATTGCGTGCTGCTTTGTAGCCCTCAACCGTGGTGTTTCCTTCCATGATATCATCCAAATCTATCCTGTTGGGCAGCAGACTGCCAAAATCCTCAAATAATTCAAAAACCGGACAGTATTCATAGTATTTACTACCCAGAATCTCACTGTTATAATGGGATTTGTATGATCTTACTATCTCATTTACCTTCTTCTCTGCATTCTCTTCGGAGAATCCATCCATAATATATCCTGCCAGGGCTATGTGCCTGTTAAGCTCCTCCTGCATCACTTCCCGTTCAGCCCGAGTCTTCCTGTAATCATTAATAGTGTTATTCCATTCAATATCATCACCATCATCGTCAGGTTTCACAAGAAGGATCATCTTCTGATGCCTTTCCTCCATTGCGACAGCCAGCTCTGAAAGATGCTTATCGATAGCATAATATCTTTCCTCCAGCTTTAACCATTTTTCTCCAGCTTTGGCTATTGGCTTCTTCTTTAATAATTCCCCTCTGATTATTTCTTCACGGCTTCTTATCTCATCCAGTTGATTCTTCAGGTTATGATACTGATTTCTAGGCGCTGTAGACAAATCAACCGCTCTTTTCCCAAATAACTTAAATCCTCTTCCGCTTCCCTTTGCCAGTGTTTCTTTTAACTTTATCTCCGATTCCTCATCAGTCAGGTTTTTCAACTCTTTTTCATAGTTGTTTATCTGATTAATCTCATCCCGCAGTTTCACTGTAACATCATACAGATAAAGCCTCCATGCATCTTCCAGAGAATCAAGATATTGACTTATTTTTCCACTTACATAAATAACTGACGTAAGGTCAGGAAGCCATTTCCTTGTCAGCTCGAGATGATTAAGGCTTGATAACAGCTCTTTCAATTCGGTTCCCGGATTATCCGTAACCGAGGTAAGCCAGCCTTCCGGGATACTGAACCGGCAGCTGACCTCAGGTAAAGAAAGATCGCTTCTTAATATGTCCTCAGTTATTTTTCCTGAATAAAAAGCCCTCAAAGCTTCCAGAACAGATGTCTTCCCTGATTCATTCTGACCAATAAGACAGGTGATATTGTCAGGAGATAAACTTTGCCAGTCCGTATCAATAATCGACCGGAAATTCATTATCCTGAAAGCTATCAGCTTCATCATACCGAAAACAATTAAAACTGAAAACCAAAAACAAGCACATCATCAATCTGCCGTGTATTGCCTTTCCATTCATTAAAAGAGTATTCAAGACATTCTTTCTGCATAGCCATTGATAATCCGGTAACAGATTCAAGAATATGCTTGAACTGTTTGTATTTGAACTTTTTATCGGTTACTTCGCCAAACTGATCAGAGAATCCGTCAGAAAAAAGATAAAATGAATCGCCTGGTAAGATATCTATCACATTATTTGTAAAAGGTTGTTCAATAAGAGGTGCAATGCCTATTGTCATTTTATCAGGTTTAAATTCATTCATTACACCATCCCTCATCATAATAAGAGGTCTGTTGGCACCTGAAAACTGAAGTTTCTCGATGCCCCGTTCCACAATACAGAGGCCAATATCAATACTGTCTTTTGCTTCTACACGTCCACCAGTCTGATGCAGGGCTTTCATGACCTTTTCCCTCATTAGATTCAGTATCCTGTTAGCTTTCAGATCTGCTTTCGACTGAAATATCTCATTCAGGAAACTTATTCCGAGAATACTCATTAAAGCACCAGGAACTCCATGCCCGGTACAATCACCCGCAGCAATACAAATATACTGGCGGTTACAAAATGCATAATAGAAATCACCACTAACAATATCACGAGGAAGAAACAACACAAAATAATCCTTGAGAATCTCACCGAGAATATCATGATCCGGCAAGAGAGCATGCTGGATCATCCCAGCATAACGAAGGCTTGCAATATGATCATCCAGACCCTGGGTCTGAATCAATGAAATAAAATCAAAATTATCATTATTCGTTATTGGCATTACCGGTTATCTTTTAAACGAACGATAAATATACATTAAATTTTATATTACTGAACATCTAATCTATAACCTTTATACTCTTCGCTTTTCCAGAAGAACAACGTTCTCAATATGATGAGTATGCGGGAACATATCCACAGGCTGAGCCATGGTTGCCTCGTACTGGCCTGACATTAAGGAGATATCACGTGCCTGTGTAGCAGGATTACAACTAATATATATAATTCTCGTTGGAGAAGTTTCAAGAATAGATTTTACAACATCCTGATGCATTCCTGCTCTTGGCGGATCGGTGATGATAATATCAGGCTTGCCATGCAGAAGCATTAATTGTCTGTTAAGCACGAACCTGATATCACCAGAAATGAAACAAGTATTTTTAATATTATTCAGCGCCGAATTAACAGCTGCATCCCTGACCGCCTCTTCCAGATACTCAAGTCCAATTACTTTTTTTGCAGAACCTGCAATAAAATTTGCAATTGTACCTGCCCCGGTATAAAGGTCATAAACTATCTCTTTACCTGTAAGTGCTGCAAAACTTTTTGCAACGTTATATAATTGGAGAGCTTGTTTTGTATTAGTCTGATAAAACGATTTAGGTCCGATCCTGAATCTCAGTCCTTCCATCTCTTCCATCAGATGATCTTCCCCATAATAAAGCATCACTCTCTGGTCGGCTAGGCAATCATTTCTTTTCGAATTAATAACAAACATTAAAGAAGCGATCTGTGGAAATTGGGATTTTATGAAATCAAGAAGACCCTTTCTTTTTTTCTCATCTTCATAATAGAAGACTAGTATCACCATTACTTTACCATCGAGCGAATTACGTATTACAAGATTTCTGAGAAAACCCGATGGCTCCTTTAAATTAAAAAATGCAAGCCGGTTTTTATGAGCATAATCCCTGATTAGATTTCTTATTGCATTTGAAGGTTCTGGTTGTAGATGACATTCCCGGATATCCAGTACTTTATCAAAGAAGCCCGGGACATGAAATCCGATGGCATCGTCCTTTGCAAACTCATTATCTGAGGATAGCTCTTTGCATGTCAGCCACTGTTTGTCTGAAAATGTGTATTCGAGTTTATTCCTGTAGTTATATACCTCGGACGCTCCAATAACAGGTTTTATATGAGGAATATCCACTTTCCCTATCCTTGTAAGGATATCTTTCACCTGCTTCTCCTTGAAATGAAGCTGAAGATTGTAAGGTAGATGCTGCCATTTACATCCTCCGCATTTCCCGAAATGGATGCACCGGGGTTCTATTCTGTCACTGGAATAGTCTTGGAATCGTACAACTTTTCCTTCAAAGTAATTTCTTTTTTTTCTGACTACCTGTATATCAACAATATCACCCGGAATAAGTCCCGGAACAAAAACTACAAGGTCATTAACTCTCGCTACCGAGTTTCCTTCATAACCAATATCAGTTACCTTCACCTTTTCAAGCAGAGGCAGATCTTTTCTCCTTCTCACTATCAGTATGTTTTCTCTATATATCCTGGAATAATGATCCCGGATTAATTTTTTATTTACCCAAACTCATTATGAAAAATAATCCTTTTAACATACATGGAACTATCCCATCACCGTGATCAACTCCGGGCACTATTTCCTTTATACAGGTCGCCGGGGAGGTTCCGGCCTGAATCATTGCATCATATATATTTTCTGTAGTAAGCGGACTGACTTGAGTATCATTTTCCCCGTGTACAAAGTACAGCGGTTTTGCAGAATTCCAGGCAGATATACTGTTATTAGCCAGTGCCTCCCTGATCGTTGAATATTCAGGCTCAGAGGCAAATCCTGCAAGAAAATCTGCGGTAAATAATTCGGGGATTGAGGTTGTAAGCTGGTTGTTGATCTGATCAGAAGAAAGTGTTCCTGTGTATAACGAACTTAAGGCGGAAGCAAATGGTTCATTTAAAATATCTGTTACCGGATTTGAGAACTGATTATAAGCTGAATAGGCATTTACAATATACCCAATATAAACGGGCATCGGATAATATATTTCATTTGTCATCTCCTGAAATAACAAACTTAGATTATAAGGGCCTGCCCCGCAGGCACTTCCTCCCAGATTAAAATCACTGGCATAATCCAGTTCAAGTGCTTTATGCATCGCAAATGCCGCCCATCCACCCTGTGAATACCCCAGAAGATAATATTCATTTTTAATTGAGAAGCCCGGTAGCTCTGAATCACCGAGTTCATTTACAGCATATAGCATATCCACAATTGATCGCACAGTGGGTTCTGCTATAAGATAAGGATGAACCAGATGAGCAGATTCCCCAAATCCGGGGTAATCAGGAATTATAACACAGTATCCTATTGAAGCAATGACCTCAACCATCTGGTAAAGTGGATTTAACACAAAATTACTGGGTGCATACGCATCAACAGTATTGGTTCCGTTATGGAAACACAGAACCGGGTATTCACCTTCATCGACCGGAACACATAATAATCCGGAAGCATTTACTTCTTCATTGTTTATGGTAGTCGAATATACCAGGCTATAAACATTTACATCAGTTTCAACCAGAGGTTTCAGATCGTTGATATCGGGATAGTCCACCGAAGCACTTTCAAACAGAGTATGTATGTATGTTATATCATAAGATATCAGAAGATCCTTCGAAACAAAGTATGAATACTCTTTTCCGGTCTCTTTTTTACAGGAGTTAAAAAAGACGGCTGCTACTGATAAAAGTATGGTGAATCTCAAGAATAAACTGTAATTCTTCATGGCATTAGTAACTATTTAATTTATCGTGATTAATAATGTGTTTATTTGGTCATTATTGCAAAGATAACGCTTTCTGCTAATACACCATACTTCCCCGGCTTTCATACTTTTTCTATATTTGTCCTCAATTAAGTATTTTTATGGTTGCGGTACAGGATGTTTGTGTTTCATTTGGCAGTTTTGACCTGTTAAAAAATCTATCATTTCTTATCAATGAGCATGACAGGATTGGGCTTACAGGTAAAAACGGTTCCGGGAAATCGACACTTCTTAAAATCATTGCAGGTATCCAGAATCCAACCACCGGAGTAATAGATATGTCCGGAGATGTTACAATTGGCTATCTTCCTCAGCAAATGAGAGTTGATGATAATACAACAGTCTGGGATGAAACTGTCTCAGCCTTCTCTGATATAATAAATCTGTCGGAAGAAATAGAAAAATACAGTAAAGAAATTTCCTCCAGGGCAGACTATGAATCAGTTGAATATATGAGACTATGTGATTTTCTGACTTTGTCTGAAGAGAGATTCCGTATGCTTGGCGGGTCAAATTATATTGCAGAAACCGAACTGGCACTTACTGGCCTTGGATTTGAAAGGGAGGATTTTAACAGGCCCACTGTAGAATTAAGCGGGGGATGGAGGATACGTATTGAGCTTGCAAAGATACTTTTAAAGAAACCTTCATTACTGCTGCTTGATGAACCGACAAACCATCTTGATATTGAGTCAATTCAGTGGTTTGAAACATATCTTACAGGCTATTCCGGAGCGGTTATGCTTGTTTCCCACGATCGTGCTTTTCTGGATAACATAACCAGAAGAACAATAGAGATATCCCTCGGGAAGATATATGACTATAAAGCTTCCTGGTCTGAATTTGTGATCCTGAGAAAAGAGCGCAGAGAACAACAGCTCGCCTCTTACAGGAACCAGCAAAAAATGATAGAAGATACTGAAAAATTCATTGAAAGGTTCAGGTACAAAGCAACCAAGGCCGTCCAGGTCCAGTCGAAGATTAAACAACTGGCCAGGCTTGACCGGATTGAAGTAGATGCAGAAGATACCAGTTCCATTAATGTAAGGTTTCCACCTGCACCACGGTCGGGCACAGTAGTGATAGAAGCAGAGGACCTTTCTAAATGCTATGGTTCGCATCTTGTTCTGAACAAAATTGCAATCACTGTTACCAGAGGTGAAAAAATTGCGTTTGTGGGCCGTAATGCGGAAGGAAAAACAACCCTGGCAAGAATTATTAATAGTGAACTCAATTTTACAGGCAAATTTAAAAAGGGACATAATGTAATAACTGGTTATTATGCCCAGAATCAGGATGAATTGCTTGATGACAACAAGACAGTTTTTCAGACCATCGATGATGTGGCAAAAGGAGAAATAAGAACAAAAATCCGTGATCTGCTAGGGGCTTTTCTGTTCAGTGGGGATGATATTGAAAAGAAAGTCAAAGTGCTTTCGGGTGGTGAACGATCACGTCTTGCTCTGGCAAAACTACTCCTGGAACCTGCCAATCTGCTTGTGCTCGATGAACCTACCAATCACCTTGACATCCATTCAAAGGATATACTGAAACAGGCACTGATGAAATATGATGGCACATTAATTGTGGTTTCTCATGACAGGGATTTTCTTGACGGGCTGGTGGAAAAAGTGTATGAGTTCAGAAATAAAACTGTCAAAGAGAACATTGGAGGAATTTATGATTTCCTGAGAAAAAAGAAAATAAAGGACCTGAGGGATATAGAACTGAAAGATAAATCCGTTAACGTTGTAAACAGGGATAATATCTCTGTAAATAAACAGCGATACTTTGATAAGAAGGAATATGAGCGAAACCTGCGAAAGTTACGCAAAAGGCTTAAAGATTCTGAGAAGCAGATTGAAAAGATGGAAGCAGAATTAATGGATATGGACAAAATACTTTCAAATCCGGATCACCCTGCCAGTGTTGATGCAGATATCTACACTAATTACAATCTTCTCAGGGAACGTCTAAATAAAGAAATGAACAATTGGGTATCATTTTACCATGAAGTTGAAGATTTTCTACGAAAAACCACCGAATGAACGAACTGCAACTTAAAAAGGAGTACAGGGTTCATGTTTATGAAACAGGACCCGAGGGAAAACTCAGCCTTTATTCCCTCTTTAATTTCTTTCAGGATGTAGCATCTGAACATGCCATAAAACTTGGTTATGGAAGGGATGATCTATTAAAAGACCACTGTTTCTGGGTTCTTTCACGAATGTATGCGGAAATTACCCGAATGCCTTCGTGGGAAGATACTCTGATTGTTACTACATGGCCCAGAGGAACAGAAAAACTATTTGCCCTTCGTGACTATGAGGCATGTTATACTGACGGCAGGCTAATAGCTTCAGCTACATCCTCCTGGCTTATTGTACACAATACTACCAGAAAAATTCAAAGACCCGACAATAACCTTACCGGTTTTAATAAAGTCTTTCCCGAAAATAAATCCCTCCAGAGAAATGCAGCAAAATTAGAACCTGTTCCGAATAATAGTCAGATCAGTTCAGAATTCAGAGTAAACATAAGCGATCTTGATGTTAATCTGCATACAAACAATGTAAACTATATTAAATGGGTGACAGATAGCTATGACCTCGAATTCTGTATGAAAAATACCCCGCATTTTGTTGAAATCAACTATCTTTCCGAATCGCATTATAATGACGATATTATTATCAGGTCCTCAAAAAAGGAACAAGATAATAACAACTTTTATAATCATTCTGTTTACCGCTCAACTGATAATACTGAGTTGTGCCGGATAAGAATGGGCTGGAAACAAAACAACCTTTGAATATAAATGAATAACAATATGAACAGACATAATATTTCTACCAGGATTTTATCTTTTCTACCTATTCTTTTAATGACTATGGCAGTTATGATATCCTGTAAAACAATGCAGCCTGCTATTGATTCCAAAGACCTCTCATATCTTTATAATCCATCGAGGAACCCTATTAATCCGAGGTATAAAGTATTCAATCAATCGGATGAGTCCTCACTCCTCTCGATTAAATTTTTTACAGGTGATCTCTTTTTCTCGGAAGCAAATCCTCAGGGTGTGCCTATGGCAATGATACTTGTAACTGTCAAGCTTTATAATATAACCAGTGGCAGGATTCTGACAGATACAGCAGTTTACAATATCAGTATCGTTAAAGAAGAGTCACGCCCTGAATACACTTATAATATTCCGCTCAGGGTTGAAAGAGGAGTTGACTATATGGCGGAGGTCAAAATACTGGACAGGCTCCGGACGCAGGTAATACAGGCATTTATCCCGTTTAACACACTGTCGTATAATAATAAATACAATTTCAGGGCTCAGGGACATTTTATTAAGAATGAACTTTTCAATCCTGTATTGAGAGAAAACGAATATGTTAACCTTATTTATCCAAGAAATCCTGTTGATTCTATTTATGTTTCATTTTATAAACCATTAACAGGTATTCCTGATCCTCCATCAATGCTCCTTCCGGAAAAAACTCTTGATTATGAACCGGATACTGTTATTGTATTTCCTTACTCCGACACTCTACCCATGATGTTCCCGCAAAAAGGTGTATACCTGTGCACGACAGATAGGGATATCAGAGATGGTTTCACTTTTTATAATTTCGGTGAGACATATCCTTCAATGACTACTCCTGAGGTGATGATAGAACCTCTTGCTTACCTTTCTTCACAGGATGAGATAGCATCTTTAACCTCGAGCCCGAAACCAAAAGTTGCACTGGATGAATTCTGGATTAAATGCGGAGGTAATGTTGAAAAATCGAGGGAGCTTATAAGGATCTTTTATACAAGAGTATATTACTCTAACTTTTATTTCACATCTTTTAAAGAGGGATGGAGGACCGAAAGAGGTATGATTTATATAATATACGGACCTCCCGATAAAGTATATAAGACCTCTGACGGGGAAAGATGGGGTTATCGAAAACCAGTCATAAAATCCTCATGGGGAGGAAGATACAGGTTAAAAGAAGATTATCTGTATTTCACATTCAAAAAAAGAAACAGTATCTCCTCCGATAACGACTATTATATCAGCCGCAGTGAAACACTTATAACTAACTGGGATCAGGCAATAGCAAGCTGGAGAAGAGGCATAGTTTACCGTCTTGATAATCCCGGTGATATATAGAAAAGATGATAAAAGAATCTGACTGTATTTTTGGTTTGCGGGCTGTTATAGAGGCAATCAGAGCCGGGAGACAGATCGATCGCTTATTGATCCGCCAGGGACTTCAGGGAGCCTTGTATCATGAAATGATGAATGAAGTTAAAAAGCATGATATAAGTTACCGTATTGTTCCGCCCGAAAGAATAGAAATGGTGACCCGGAAAAATCATCAGGGTGTTTTAGCATGGCTGTCATTAATTGAATATCAGAAAATCACTAACCTTCTCCCTGTGATATTCGAAAAAGGAGAAGATCCTCTTATTGTTGCTCTTGATGGTGTTTCGGATGTCAGGAACTTTGGTGCAATTGTACGTACCGCCAACTGTATGGGAGTGCATGCTGTTGTGATCCCCGAAAAAGGATCAGCCAGAATAACTGGTGATGCAATTAAAACTTCTGCAGGAGCTTTGCATTCATTCCCTGTATGCAGGGAAAAAAGCATTGTCAGGTCAATAGAGTATCTTAAAGACTCGGGACTGAAAGTGATATGCGGGACTGAAAAGTCGCAGTCAATGGTTTATGAAGTCCCTCTTACTGGTCCTGCAGTGCTTATCCTTGGCTCTGAAGACCGGGGGATAAGCCGTGAAATAACAGCCTTTTCCGATTACCAGGTCAGAATACCGGTTACAGGGACTATTTCTTCACTTAATGTTTCAGTATCTGCAGGGATACTCCTTTATGAAATAATGAAGCAGCGCACAGCCAGACTTATTCAATAATGCTTTTTATTCTTTCATCAAGCATCTGCTGATCTGTAGTAAATGAGGCTATTCCCGCAAGAGTCAGAAGGGTGTCGGGAGCAATAGTGCCTTCCCTTATCTTCTTTTCCCACCTGGAATGGACCGGAATCTTGCCATCCGAAGCAATTAATGATTTCTCTTCCCTGGTAAGTACAGGGAAGATATCACCACAACCCTCATCATGTGCTATCTCAATTAGTTCCTGCCCGGTAGCGGGAACATTCCGCGAAAGTCTTTCTGCCAGGCTTAGAACATTATCATCAACCTCCCAGAACTTTTCAATATGCGCATTCTTTGCTGATGAATAAAGACTGACTTCGTAGTTCTCATGAGTTCTGGATGAGAACCGGCCACTTAATTCTTTCCTGCCTGCTGCAGCAACCTTTGGGGGTATAGTTAAAACATCCGTTCCGGCCAGAAGTTCAAGTTGTGCATAATGTCTCAGACTTGCAGCAATAAGTTTTGTCTGCCACGGATTCTGAGCCGAAAGACCAGTCACCCAGTTCTGTGAGGCTATAACTGCCATCTCTCCCGCACCTGATCCATCACCAAGCTTATTATTAATCATATAGGCACCTATTCTCCCCATAAAAACATTCAGATAGTCTGGCCTGGCAACCTTTGTCACAATTACATTTTCGCGTGCACTGAATTCAAGAGTGAAATTGACTCTAACACCTGATTCCTTTAGCCTTCGCGCACCTATCAATCCTTCAGCAGTAAAAGGAACTTTGATGATAAACTGTTCAGGGCATATTTCATGATATCTTCTGCCATAGTATTCAATTGCTTTAATGTCATGGGCTGTATCTGTATGTAACTCAACACTTACGTACCCCCCGAATTTAAGAGCCAACCGTAATCCATGCCTGGAATTTAGAATAAAAGCTATCTCTTTTACCCTGTCTTCCGCAGGCAGATCCCTTACAATACTCTTTGCCTCTGAAATAAATGCATCATAAATACCTTTTTGTATCTCATTATTAAGAAGAGTATTATTAGTAGTAAGAGCACTCATCTCGGCTGTCCAGTTTTCTTCAGCTTCCTTCATGTCACCAGTATCGAGCCAGAGTTCTGTTCCTGTATTCCGGAGTGACTCCCAGAAGGGATCTTTCACACCTTTTACTTTTTTTTCACTAATATTCCTCCAGATAAAATCACTAATTCTGGTGTTCAGATCAGCCATAATATTAATTTTTAGTCCGAGGCAAAATTATACAAATTATTAACTTGTATTGATGTAAATTTTTAGCTTTACATGTCTTATATAAAATATGTCCAATGGAAAGATCTCTGATATTTCTTCTTCTCTGTTGCTCACAACCCGTTCTGACACAGGTTGATTTTGATAAATATTTTAATGATAGAGTATTAAGATTTGACTTTATGCTCGCCGGCAACGATCAGAAAACGGTTGTTTATCCTGTCGGGATGAAGGAAGAGCCATTCTGGGCCGGATCGAAAAGAAACCTTATTGATCCGTTTAATTATGGTAATTTTAAATATGAAATATTTGATCTCTCCGATAATATCCTCATTTATTCCAGGGGATTCTGCACCCTTTTTCAGGAATGGCAGACCACTGCTGAGGCTAAGATCATGGAACGAAGTTTTTATGAAGTGGCCACAATGCCCTTCCCAAAAAACAGGATCCGGTTTGTACTGAGCATAAGGGAGCGAACAGGCCTATTCTCCACACTTTATGATACGATTATAGATCCTGATAACTATTTCATAATAAAAGAGAAACCTGTTAATGTAGGAGTTACAAAAATCAATTTCACTGGAGAACCTGCTAATTGCGTTGACATTGCTTTTATTGCTGAGGGTTATAAGAAAGAGGAGATGGGAAAATTCATAGAAGATGCAAGAAAGATGGCAGAAGTGCTCTTCACAGACACACCATTCAGTGATTATAAGAGCAAAACCAATATTTGGGCAGTTGAAGCTGTGTCTGAAGATTCAGGTACTGATATCCCGGGAGAGGGTATCTATCTGAATACAGCTCTGAATTCAAGCTTCTATACTTTCGATCTTGACAGATACCTGACAACCCACGACATTAAAACTCTAAATGATTATGCTGCATCAGTTCCCCATGATAATATTGTTGTTCTGATTAATAGTACCCGATACGGTGGCGGCGGTATATACAATTATTACAGTGGAACCACAACAGGACATCCCCTGTCTCCAAAAGTATTTGTGCATGAATTTGGTCATGGATTTGCAGGACTGGCAGATGAATACTATTCCTCAGCCGTGGCATATGATGAGTTTTACCCTCTCGATGTTGAACCATGGGAACCCAATATTACTACTCTTGTTGATTTTGATTCCAAATGGAAAAACATCATATTGGAAAGTACGCCTGTTCCAACGCCGGCAGAAGAACAATACAGTAATGTTACGGGATTATTTGAAGGAGGTGGTTATTCTGCAAAAGGTATTTATCGTGCTGAAATGGAGTGCCGGATGAAAAGTAATGGCCCGAAAGGCTTCTGCTCTGTGTGCAGGGAAGCAATCAGAAAAATGATTGAATTCTACATTAATTAAAATAGTAGAGACGCACAAATAGTGCGTCTCTACTATTTATTTTTCCTGTCGATCAGGTAATAAATGACCAGGCTGAGGCCACCGAAAAAGAAGATCATTGATACATAATTCGGACCCGCCTCCAGAACATTCAAATAACTCAGTATTGCACCGACTATTACACCAATCGCAATACCCATAAAGAACATTCCCGTTTTCAGTACTATTTTACCCCCGCTGACAGATCCTCTGCCTACCTTTCCTGTATTGAAGAGGCTGGCATCTGCACCTTTCTCAATAAGTATCAGACGTTCTTTGTTACGTGTGGTGTAATAAACATACATTATACCAAATACTGTTGCAAACAATGCGATAAAAGCAATTAATACTTCCATGACTTTTAAAATTGGTTAAACACTCTTTTTTAACCTTTAGACACAGGTCCATAGAAAATGGTTACATAGTTAATGAAAAAAGTATTTGCAGCGGAATACAATGCGGATTATAAGTTATTTTTTATTGACCAGAGCTGATAATTTTCTATTTAAATCCTGAAACCGATTAATAATTTTATGCGTCAAAGTAACAGAATTAATAAAAGTGATTTGTTCAATATTGGAAATGTGCCGGAAGATAATATCAAGATTAGGCTATTCAGAGCAAGACAGAGAATGGCAGATATCCTCCGGAAAATTGAAAAGAAAAAAGTAATATACTATGAACCGACAAACTGAATATAACGAGGATCTTTTGAGGCAATACATTAATCCTGTGAGTATTGAGAAAGCCCCGGAGGGTTTCACATCAAAAACCATGACAAGGATTCATATTGAAACCAGACCTGCAAAAGTACATTACATGCTACGGACGGAAAAAATGGTTCCTCTAATTTCAGCTGCTGTGGTAGCCGTGCTCATAATTGCTGCAGTTCTTACCCCGGGGAGTGAGACTGGTACTTTGGGGATGTCGTTACTTGAGAAATTTCAAAATATCAGGTTAAATATTCCGGAACTAAAATTCAGTGAGCTTCCGGATTTAAACCTTCCGGTATGGTTGGTTTACATTTTTATTGGGATACCGATACTCGGACTTTTTGATAAGGTATTATCACTTTTGTTCAAAAGGCACTTCTAGTTCACCACCTTAGAATTCAATCCCTTGGCGTTTAACGATCTGCACATAGTCTGCAGTACTTCCACCAAACCTGTTTTTATCTCACAACTACCCTTTAAATGTACTATTAGTGCACATTGTTCGGCCTGAACCGAATCGTGGCCACATACCTCCACCAATGATTTGATAACATGATCAAAAGTATTTATCTCATCATTGAACAGGATAAGAGAGCCGGATTCCCCTCCTCTCTTCAGCTTATCGCCCTTATGTAACGTCCTCTCTTTCATTCTATATTTTCAAATAATTGCCTTGCAATATCAAGTGGTATTTCCCTTTTACCAAGCCATGCTCCTACTTTTGCCTCATGGTAACCGTTTCTGACAAGAAGGTCTGCATATTCTGATGCACTCTCAAAGGTAATAAATTTTCCAATCAGATAAACAATATTTCCTTCTCCTGTAGTATAAATATCCAGCCCACGTTTTCCTGCTATTTTTCTGATCGTTTCAATCATATCATCCTCAAGCGATTTTTCTGACCTCATAACCTCTACCCTGAAAGATAAAGTAGGAGGTATGGTATCTTTCTGATAATCGAATCCGGGTCCGGAGCCTGAAGAGAAAGGTCTTTTCCCCCACTCCTTTTCCAGAATTGCAGCCCGCTCAGAGGATACACGTTTGCCTCCATATAAAGATACAATAAAGGCATCTTTAAAGCCCTTCTGCTTAATAAATGCAAGTGATTTGCTGGCGTCAACAAACCTCCTGAACATCCCCGCATAATAATTGGTTCTGTCAGTACCGGTAACCCTGAAGCCATATACCGGAGTAATTCCTTTAAAATATGAAGGAGCTACCGGATTGCGGAAAACAGCAACCTGAATCCTGTAAACAAGCCCTTCAGGTATATCAGGATCTATCATAATCTTATCGTCGGCTGCATATACTGGATTTGAAACAATTTCAAAAATTGAAAAGACTTCGGTTTCTTTAGGGAATTTAACTTTAGCGTCAGTTTTAGCTTTTGTGGTATAAACTGAATCCTTTTTTATACTTGATACTGTATCAACTGCCATACCTTCTTTATCTTTTGAAACTGAAATATCCTGCACGTATTTCTCCTGCTGTGTTTCTGATCCTGAAATACTTTTCGGATATTTATCAATTCTGGTCGAATTTTTTTTACCAATTGAAGCCATTGCCTCATTATACCTCTGATCAGCTAACTTCTGATACGCTGTCGACATCTGCTCGATCTCTGATATTTGCTTTTCCAGCGCTGGTCTCTCTGATTCAGTAAGGCTTGCGAGTTCCTCTTTTCTCTTAACAACAATACCTTGAAGTGAATCAGCTTTAACCTGATAATCGAGGGCTTCAGCAATTAATTCTTCATAGTCTGATGGAAGAGTATCAGGTGGAATACCTGTTTTGTCAACCGGTTGCCTGTCAGTTTCAGTTTTCAACTCAGGTTTTTCCTCCGTTACCAATTCCGCATCTTTTGTCTTTGTACTCCCTGCCCTTCTGATTGCGGTTTCATTCAGTTGTCCTCTTCTTTCATTACACTGGCGTATATATTCCGCAACGTTAAACTCCCTGGCTGATTTTCTTCCTGATTGATCAGCAAAAACGTTGAAGGAATTTATTGCGTCAGCAAACCTTCCTGACATTTGCTGGGCCCTGCCGAGATAAAACCACCCGTCTGCAGGCACTGTTCTGATGACAGCCGCACCCTGGAGGGCCTGTTCCAGGAGTATCACCGCATTTTCCGGATCTCTGTTCAGCTTTACCAGGCATACTCCTGAATAGTATTTATATAAAGGATCTTTTGAATATACCACCAGTAGCTCGCTGAATTCATTCAATGCCACTTCGTAATCTTCTCTGGAAAAAGCTTCAAGAGCTGATTGCCGCGAAGGTCTCGACTGATCATCCTGCGAGTAGATGATACTTTCAGACAAAAAAGTAATCAGTACGATCAAGATACATTTTATCCATCGCATTCTTCCCTGACCGATTATGTAACCTTTTTTCACAAATAGCTTGTTTTCTGACTATTAACCTTACTTGCTCTACTAATATAGAACGTTTTTTGTTAATAACAATTGCAATATTTTTATCAGAATGCAATTCAAACTTCGTAAATTTACCACTAATTACAAAATTAATAATCGTATGACACAATTAAAAGAGGGAATAAAAGCACCACTGTTTGAAGGTACTGACCAGGATGGCAGGCTTGTTAAACTCAGTGATTTCGCAGGCAAAAAGGTAGTATTATATTTTTATCCGAAAGACAACACTCCTGGTTGTATAGCCGAAGCCTGCAATCTCCGCGATAATTATAACTCATTAATTGATAAAGGATTTGCTGTTGTGGGAGTAAGCATGGATAGTGAAAAATCGCATAAGGACTTCGCATCAAAATATTCGTTACCATTTCCCCTTATCTCAGATCCTTCAAAAAAAATCCTTAATGATTATGGAGTGTGGCGTGAAAAAAAATTATACGGGAAGAGCTTTATGGGAGTTGCCAGAACGACCTTTATCATTGATGAAAAAGGGATTATAGAAAGAATTATCACTGAAGTTGAAACGAAAGATCACTCAGCGCAGATTTTCAAAATATACCAATAAAATACCGGCAATATGAGCAATGAAAGAAAGGAAATAAACAAGGAAAAGCTTAAAGCACTCGAGGTTACACTGGGGAAAATAGAGAAGGATTTTGGCAAGGGAACCATTATGAAGCTGGGAGATCACGCAGTTGATAATATACAGGTGATCTCAACCGGTTCTATCGGGCTGGATGCTGCGCTGGGAATAGGAGGTTTTCCCCGCGGACGGGTTATTGAGATTTACGGACCCGAAGCGTCAGGTAAAACTACTCTTGCAATTCATGCAATAGCTGAAGCCCAAAAAAATGGCGGAATAGCTGCGATAATTGATGCGGAACACACCTTTGACCGTAACTACGCAGAGAAGCTTGGAGTAGATGTCGAAAACCTTCTGATATCACAACCCGATAACGGCGAACAAGCTCTTGAAATAGCTGACAACCTGATCCGGTCCGGAGCACTCGACATTGTGGTAATTGACTCAGTTGCTGCATTGACTCCAAAGGCAGAGATTGAAGGAGAGATGGGTGATTCAAAAATGGGCCTCCAGGCAAGGTTAATGTCACAGGCTTTGAGAAAACTTACAGCCAATATCAATAAAACAAATACTTCGTGTGTTTTCATAAACCAGCTCAGGGATAAAATAGGTGTTATGTTTGGAAACCCTGAAACCACAACAGGAGGTAATGCGCTCAAATTCTATGCCACAGTCCGTGTCGATATCCGCAGAAGCAATCAGATCAAAGAAGGAGAAGAGGTCATTGGAAACAGGACAAGGGTCAAAATTGTGAAAAACAAGCTTGCGCCACCATTTAAAAAGGCCGATTTTGATATCCTCTATGGTGAAGGAATATCCCAGCTTGGAGAAATCGTTGACCTCGGAGTCGACTTAGACATCATAAATAAAAGCGGTTCGTGGTTCAGTTATGGCGAAACAAAACTTGGACAGGGCAGGGATGCAGTTAAACAGATAATTAAAGACAATCCTGAACTGCATGATGAGTTGAAATCCAAAATAGCTAAACTGATCAGAAAACAATAATCAATATAATATCCAGACATGAATAGATCTCTTAGCCTTTTGATGATCCTGATCGTCTTTTCCTTTATTTCATGCAGACAAGAAGCTCCCGTCAGCCAGGAAACAACGCCGCAGTTAAATAACCAGCTGACTGAAGAAGAAAAAGCAGGAGGTGTGATGACTCCTGAAATCATGTGGAAATTAGGACGGCTCGGAACAGTCTCACTAGCCCCCGATGGGTCTGCTGTATTATACACAGTTACAAATATTGATTACCGAACCGAAGCAAGAATTACAAATATCTATAAAATACCTTCACACGGAGGTGATCCCGTACAGCTTACCAGCGAAGGAGGAAGCGCTCCCCAGTGGTTTGATAACGGAATGAAAATAGCATACATTAAGGAAGGTAATCTTATCACTATGAATGCTGATGGTTCAGGTAAACAGACAGTAAAAGGTCTGTCAGGTTTTGAAATCTACAGTATCTCTCCTGCCGGCAACAAAATATATTTTACAAGAAGGATTAAAATGAACCAGACTGCCATCGAAAAACATAACCTGCCAAACGCAAAAGTCCGTATAATTGATGACCTTATGTACCGCCACTGGAATTACTGGAGCGACTATTCATACAGTCATATATTTGTGGCATCTTTCGACAACAGAAGTGTATCAGGTGAAAAAGATATAATGGAAGGCCAGAGATTTGAATCACCATTGGCGCCATATTTTGATGAAGGAGAAATTTCGTGGAGTTCCGATGGAAAATATATTGCTTATACATCAAAAAGGCTGATCGGTAAAGATTATGCCAGAAGTACCAATTCAGATATCTTTCTTTACGAAGTATCTTCAGGGAAAGAAATCAATATTACCGAAGGAAACAGAGGATATGACAGATATCCCGTCTTTTCACCCGACGGGTCCAAAATAGCTTTTCAGAGCATGGAGAGAGATGGCTATGAGTCAGATCTTGACCGGCTGTTTATTTATGATATTGAAACCGGAATCCGCAGATGGCTCTCAAAGGGATGGGATTTTGATGTAGAAACCATTACGTGGGCCGATAACCAGACTCTTTATTTTACCTGTGCTTATCTTGGGACAACAGAGATATTTAAAATCAGCACTACCGGCGGAAACATAGTCAAAGTAACTGAAGGAGTCCATGACATGGGGCCTCTTGACCTTAAATCCGGAGTGCTTATATCAGGCCTGGTATCAATGTCTATGGCCCCGGAAATTTCAATTGTTGATATGTCAACAGGGCAGATTAATCAGATAACCAATATTAATAAAGATATATATGAATCGGTCAGGATGGGCAGAGTGGAAGAGCGATACATTATAACAAAAGACAATAAAGATCTGCAAATGTGGATTGTTTATCCTCCGGATTTTGATCCGGCAAAGAAGTACTCTGCTCTGCTGTTTTGTAATGGTGGTCCTCAAACACCAATAGGTCAGTTCTGGTCTTACCGCTGGAACTTTCAAATGATGGCAGCTAAAGGATATATTGTAATTGCCCCTAACAGACGGGGTAATTCCGGTTTTGGACAGGAATGGAAAGAACAGATCTCAGGTGATTACGGCGGCGCCAACATGCAGGATTACCTCGATGCTACCGATGCCATGGCTAAAGAACCTTTTGTGGATGAACAAAGACTGGGAGCTGTCGGAGCAAGCTATGGCGGATTTTCAGTCTTCTACCTTGCAGGAATTCACGGAGGACGTTTTAAAGCATTTATTTCCCACTGTGGTGTTTTCAACTTTACAAGCTGGTATGGAACCACTGAGGAGCTATGGTTTCCAAATAAAGACATTGAGGGTCCCTACTGGATCAGACCGGAAAGTTACCGTTTCTCTCCCCATTTAATAGTTGATAACTGGGATACACCAATACTCATAATAACCGGAGCTAACGATTTCAGGATACCCTTTGCACAGAGTATGGAAGCCTTTCAGGCAGCCCAGTTGCTTGAAATACCCAGCAGGCTGCTGTTCTTTGAGGATGAAACCCATTTTGTATTAAAACCGCATAATGCAATTATCTGGCAACGCGAATTCTTTGAGTGGCTGGAGACATATTTAAAGTAATCCGAGAACCTGTCTTACCTTCTCTCCTATCGACAGCTCCCCGTCGAGCCAGTGGATCTTCATACCCCTGCGCTCCATCCCCCTGAACCATGTCATCTGACGCTTGGCAAACTGGTGAATGGCTGTCTCAAGATCCCTGACCATATCGTTATAAGTCAGCTTGCCATTCAGATATAATGTAATGTACTTATATTCAAGCCCATAATAAATCAAAACATCAGGTTTAATTCCCTTATCCAGCAATTCTCTTACCTCATCAACCATACCTGCTTCAAGCCGTTGTTTCAGCCTCTCAGAGATCCTCCGGCGCCGGGTTTCCCTGTCTGACATCACACCTGCTACCAGAGAATTCAGCTCAGGAAATTGTGGATGTTGTTTCTCTCGCGCAGCATGATATTTTTCTATTTCAATAGCCCTGATCACCCTTTTTTTTGAATCCAGATCGGTCTTATTGTGAAGTTTTTTAAGAGACGATAGTAATCCGGTAAGTTCATTCATTGATTTCTTTTCAAGTTCTGTTCTGAGGATGGGATCAGGTGGTACCTTAAACATCCTGTAGCCTGAAACAATACTGTCGATATACATACCTGAACCACCACAGACAACAGGGAATATCTGCCGTTTTCTCAGATCATTATAGACTTTTATAAAATCACTTTGATACTCAAAAACATTGTATTTATATCCCGGATCAACTATATCAATAAGATGGAATGGTACACAATAACCATCAACTACATAATCATCATAGTCTTTTCCGGTTCCCAGATTCATATCCCTGTAAACCTGACGGGAATCTGCATTTATGATTTCTCCGCCGAGCTTCATGGCTACAGCAGCAGCAAGAGATGTCTTACCAGAGGCTGTTGGTCCCGTAATTACCAGTATATCATATTTTAAAGTCTTTAATCCGGGATTCATGGTGACAATACTGTAAAAGAAAGCAAGTTACCATAAATTTACTTAATTTTGCCGTGCGTGCAACCTGTTATGAAAAGCAATCCCGGCAATATCACAATTAGAAACAAAAAGGCCTCGTATGATTATGAGTTCCTCGAAAAATTTGTTGCCGGCATACAACTGACCGGAACTGAAATTAAATCAATAAGACTCGGAAAGGCCACTCTTGCCGATTCATATTGTTTTTTCAGGGAGGGAGAGCTTTATATCAGGGGAATGCATATAGCGGAGTACTGGTGGGGTAATCTTAATAATCACGATCCTTTGAGAGAGCGTAAGCTGCTTCTCACTGCCCGTGAATTGAAGAAGATTGAAAGAAAAGTAAAGGAGACAGGCCTCACTATAATTGTAATTAAAGTTTTTATCAATGAAAGAGGTCTGGCAAAAGCTGAAATTGCCATATCAAAAGGTAAAAGAGAGTACGATAAACGTCAGACTATCAAACGCAAAGACGCTGACAGGGAGATGAACCGGCTAAGAAAAGTATGAAATCAGAAATTGGGACTGAGAAGATATCTCGAGTAAAACCTGACAATATAATTCACAGCTTGGTCTGATGTATCTACAAGAGTGAATAAGTCAAGATCTTCGTTTGAGATGTTGTGTTCTTCCGCCAGCATCTCTTCTTTAATCCATCTGATCAATCCATTCCAGTATTTTTTCCCGACGAGTATAATTGGAAATTTTCCGATCTTTCTGGTCTGTATAAGTGTGATTGCCTCAAATAATTCATCAAAGGTACCGAATCCTCCGGGAAGAACTATAAATCCCTGTGCATACTTCATAAACATTACTTTCCTGATAAAGAAATGGTCAAAGGTTATCAGCTTGTCGGAGTCGATAAATGAATTTGGTCGCTGTTCAAAGGGAAGGTCAATATTTATCCCCACTGATTTGCCATTTCCACGTTTTGCACCTTTATTGGCAGCCTCCATTATACCCGGACCTCCGCCAGTAATCACTCCGTATCCATTCTGAGTCAGTTTAAAGGCAATATCCTCAGCCAGTTTGTAGTACTTATCATTGTAATGGGTTCTTGCTGAACCGAAAATTGATACACAGGGACCGATACGTGCAAGCTTTTCGAATCCCTCTACAAGCTCTGACAGTATCTTAAATACTCTCCATGAATCAGTAATATGTATCTCTTGCCAGGTTTTTTGTTTAAAAGCATCTTTAATCAGATCAGCCGGTTTCTCCATTTTGACTAACGATAAAAATTATTGTATCAAATATAGTTAAATTCTGGTGCCTTAAGTTCCGGTTTCAAAAATATTCCCGTATAACTTTCCTCGCATTCAACAAGTTTTTCAGGGGGACCTGAGAAGATAATGTTTCCCCCCTCCTTTCCACCTTCTTTGCCCAGGTCCACAATATAATCTGCCATTTTGATAACATCAATATTATGTTCGATCACAACCACTGTGTTGCCACGTGTAACAAGCCTGTTCAACACATCGAGAAGTACTCTTACATCTTCGAAATGTAATCCTGTTGTAGGTTCATCGAGGATATAAAGTGTCCTGCCGGTATCGCGGCGTGCCAGTTCTGTAGCAAGCTTAATTCTCTGGGCTTCCCCGCCGGAGAGGGTTGTTGATTGTTGTCCCAACCCTATATAACCCAGTCCAACATCCTGTAATGTTTTGATTTTATGATATATTGAAGGAATATTGGCAAAAAATTCGACCGCCACGTTAACAGTCATCTCGAGCACATCGCTGATAGATTTTCCTTTATATTTTACTTCAAGCGTTTCTCGGTTATAACGTTTACCATTGCACTCGGTACAATGAACATATACATCAGGTAAAAAATTCATTTCAATCGTTTTCATCCCTGCTCCTTCACATCCTTCACAACGCCCACCCTTTACATTGAAAGAAAACCTGCCGGCACGGAAACCCCGGATCTTCGCTTCAGTTGTCTGTTCAAACAGCTTTCTGATATCAGTAAAAACTCCTGTATAAGTGGCAGGATTTGATCGCGGGGTCTTTCCTATCGGAGACTGACTGACTTCAATCACTTTATCGAGGTGTTCAAGGCCTGAAATCTCCCTGAAGGGTAAAGCTGATTTGCCCGAATTATGAAATCTCTGTGCAAGCGCAGGATGAAGGGTCTGATTAATCAGCGACGATTTTCCGCTTCCGGAGACACCTGTAACACAAATAAATGTCCCGAGAGGCAACATAAGATCCACATTGTTCAGATTATGACCTGTAGCTCCCGTTAAAAAAAGAAATTTCCCATTGCCCCTTCTCCTGATGTCTGGCAAATGAAACTTCTTTTTATTATTAAGGTATGATGAAGTAAGTGTCTCAAAGTTTTTTATTTCATCAGGTTTCCCGCAGGCAACTACATGGCCTCCGTGACGACCTGCACCCGGACCCATGTCAATAATATGATCAGCTGATAGGATCATCTCCTTATCATGCTCAACAACGATGATCGAATTACCTGAATCCCTGAGCTGTTTCAGAGATGCAATCAGCCTCCTGTTATCCCTTTGATGTAATCCTATGCTTGGTTCATCAAGTATATATAAAACGTTTACCAGTCTTGATCCGATCTGAGTGGCCAGCCTTATCCTCTGACTCTCTCCACCTGACAGTGTTCTTGCACCCCTGTTCAGTGAAAGGTATTCCAGACCTACTTCAAGAAGAAATCCAAGCCTGTCCCTTAACTCTTTGAGAATCTCTGAAGCAATTTTTTTTTGTCTGCCCGTCATCCTGTCCTCAATATTGATCAGAAATGACGATAATTCCCTTATATCCATTGAGGACAGCTCACCGATATTTTTACCGTCTATCCTGAAAAAAAGAGATTCCTTTTTAAGTCTTGTTCCGTTACATTCCGGGCATGTATGATATTGAATATACTGATCCCTTAATCTGGTTCCGTTCTTCTTCCCGTTTATTGCCTCGATATTTCCGACAAAGTTGACCACTCCTTCAAAAGTCAGGAAATAGTTTGATGTCATACCTAGCGGAGTATTTGACAGCTTAAGCACCTCATCCGACCCGTAAAGAACCTTGTTCAGGGCATCTTCCGGAATATCTCTGATCGGAGTATCAAGTGTAAAACCGTTTTTTTCCGCAATAGCTTCAATCTGCCAGAAAATCCAGACATTTCTGTATTTTCCGAGCGGTACTATGCCGCCATTCCTGATACTGAGCTCAGGATCGGGGATAATTTTTTTCAGATCGATGCTGGATATTTCACCCAGACCATTACAGTGAGGACAAGCTCCCTGAGGTGAGTTAAATGAGAAAGTATGAGGAGCTGGTTCGTTATAGGATAAACCTGTAACGGGACACATAAGATGCCGGCTGAAAAAACGGGGTTCTTTACTTTCAAAATCAAGAACCATCATTACTCCATCACCCTGATCGAGCGACATCAGTACCGAGTCGCGGAGACGTTTATCGGTTATATCCCCTACCCTTAGTTTATCAACCACAAGTTCGATATAATGAGTCTTATATCTGTCAAGTTTCATTCCGGAGACCAATTCCTGTATTTCTCCATTAACACGTACATTGAGAAATCCTTTCCGCCGGAGTTGTTCAAATAACTCCTTATAGTGCCCTTTTCTCCCTTTGACCAGTGGAGCTAAAAAGTAGACTTTCCTGTTGTTGAAACGATTCTTGATAAGCTCAAGTATCTGGTCATCTGTGTATTTCACCATCTTCTCACCGGAAGTGTAAGAATAGGCATCTGCGGCACGAGCATATAAAAGTCTCAGAAAATCATAAATCTCTGTAATAGTACCAACCGTTGACCTGGGATTTTTATTTGTTGTTTTTTGTTCGATGGAGATCACAGGGCTTAATCCTGTAATCTTATCAACATCGGGTCGTTCCATACCGCCTAAAAACTGACGGGCATAAGCTGACAGGGTTTCAATATAACGTCTCTGACCCTCTGCATATATAGTATCGAAAGCAAGTGATGATTTGCCGCTTCCGCTCAAACCTGTTATTACAACAAATTTATTATGCGGGATAACAACATCAATATTTTTTAGATTATGAACCCTTGCTCCAAGGACTTTTATTTCGTCGCTCATCTCTAATTTATGCCTTCAAAAATCAGAATTCAATCTCAGTCATTTCAATATTACGCATTCCTTCAACGGGGAGCTTTATCTTATATTCCTTGCCTGGCCTGGGGATAAAATATGGTTTCCTGAGCCATGGATTCAGATATTTCAGCAGTTTATAATTTGTTCCGTGTTTCTTCGCAAAATCGGTCATGTCATTTATTGCAGAATCAACTTTTGCTTCATAGTACTGTAGTTCAGGATACAATTCATCCTTGGTGATTTCGAAACCGTAACTTGACGGATCGGATATTATCAATTTGTAAGCTACAGCTCTGAAAATGTACCTTGCAGTCTCTTCAGTCAGCAACAGATCATAATAATTATTTTCTTTCTGGATCCTTATTTGTTCACCAATAGCTGATCTGCCTCCATTATATGATGCTGCTGCCAAAGTCCAGTTACCGTATTTCTCGTACGATTTTAGAAAATAATCACATGCAAACTGAGTTGATTTTTCAATGTGGTAACGTTCGTCTATCACATTATTGATCTCCATACCTGCCTCTTTCCCTGTTGCTGACATGATCTGCCAGAAGCCTGTTGCACCAGCAGCAGAAATCATATTACTGTATTCGCTCTCTGCTGCCACAAGATATTTAAAGTCATCAGGTATGCCGTTTTTCTTAAGTATCTTCTCAATAACAGGAAGATACCTGTTCGCTCTTTTTATAATAAGAATTGTTGACGAGTGCCTGTAGGCGCTTGTAAGTATTTCACGGTCAAGGCTTTCGCGGGTATCAAAATTCTTAAGAGGCATCTCTTCCCCGGCAAAACTGACATTATCAGGGATTTTGTAAGGTCTATTTGAAAGCACCGTATCTAAAGGAAACTCCTCCCCGGTAATTGTCTCACTATATCCTTTTATGGTCGGAGCAACAAACAAGGCAATTACTATAATACTTACAAGTACGAATGCAACAACAAAAGCTTTCCTTTCTGATCTTATCATAATTAGTAATCTGATTAGAAATAAAATGCAAAGGTAATATTTTTGAACCTGAAAACTAACTCAGGCCAATGTTAAATATGCATAAAATGATTGATTGATCCCCGGTATCAGAACTTATATGATAATCCCGAGAAAATTCCGAAGGAATATGGATGATTATTTATCCCGGACATTTCACTGAAAGGTTTGAGGTAATATCTGAATGTGGGTTCAAGATTAAGTGATAATTTGTCGGAAAGATTATATTCCATTCCCATTCCGAGGGAACTGCTGAAGATCATCGGATTTAATCCTTCTGTCCCTCCAACGACATACTTGCTGCCGTCGTATGTAGTATATACAGAGTTGTATACCAGAAGGTTATAGGATAATCCTCCGATAAGGTTTAGATCAATAACCCTGTCGACTAATTTATATCTCAGGATTACAGGCAATTCGAGATAACTGAAATTCTGATGAAGGGAGCTGTTGATATATTGAAGCTCTGATTTTATAGGGTCGAAAACATCATTGGTATATCTTGTCAGAACTCTGTTTCCGGTTGCATCAAGAAGGAACACGTCAACATTGTCAGTGTAGATAGTCCCGGTGGAAGTAAGTACACGGAAGTTATGATCTCCTTTCGTATAATCATAATTTCGGAATCCACCGTAAGAACTGATTCCCCCTACAACCTGCCCGACAGATGAATAGTAAATACCTGACTGAATACTTAGCTTTTCTCCCAGTTTATATGAAAGTGCCACACCTCCGGAGTAGGAGATGTGAGCCTGTTCGGATGCCATCAGCTCCTTTGTAAAATCATCATTAGCCGATCCAAAACCTGTATAATATGTTGGAGAAGCCATAGCAGTAACAGACCACTTTGGTGTTCGCACGCTTCCGTCATTCATGTAGTGATCCTCTCCTTTCAGATCATCAATCCCTGTGTTCTGACTATCTCCCGTGTTTAAAAGTGCCAGAGAAGGTTCCGGAGAAAAAAGACTTTTATTTATTACAGGATTATTTGCTTCAGTGTTAGAAACGATATTTTCCGGTTTTATATCAACATCGGGCAACTCGGTTATGGTCTGGCCCGGATGGTTATCCTTTGCAACCGGGGTTTCCTTGCTGCTGTTTTCACGGACAGGCAGTAACCGGGAAATTACGCTGTTTTCCACTGGCATTACTGACTCATCATTAAGAGTTATTAAAGGATTTTCAAGAGTGTTTGACAGTTCACTTGCCCACCTGTAAGCAATAAAACTAAGAGATAACAGGACAGCAATAAGTGCAGCTGCTCTGAGATATATAAATGGTTTCTGCCTTCTTCTTATAACAGGTTTTATATTAATCCACACTTCAGAGGGTGGCAGAACTTCAAGGTCTTTTAGTCCGTTCCTGAACAGAAGATCAATATTTGCCCTTGTTTCATTCATTCACTATCCGTTTTTTTATTCCGGTATATGCAGTCACTTTTCTCTGTAGTATAACTCTGGCACGCGACAGATTAGATTTGGATGTCCCCTCCGAAATATTTACCATTTTGCTTATCTCCTTATGCGAATAACCTTCTATGGCAAAAAGGTTGAAGACCATCCTGTATTTCGGTGGCAGTTCCCTGATAATGTCAAGCAGATCAGTAGCTTCAAGACCGGTATAATCTTCATTATAGGGTTCTGCATCAAGTTCCGGAATCAACTCAATATCATCGACCCTGTAAAGAGTATGCTTACTGCGGTATTTCTCAAGAGCTGTATTGACTATTATCCGGCGCATCCATCCTTCGAAAGAACCTTCATGCTTATAATGCACGAGATTTTCAAAAATCTTGATGAATCCATCCTGCAAAATATCACGTGCTTCATCATCAGTAGCGGAATACTGAAGACAAACAGCATATAATCTTGATGCATGTCTTCTGTACAGAAGTTCCTGATCTCTTCTGTTACCTGCCAGACAACCTTTGATTATATTTTTTAGATCTGTCAAGGTTATTGACCTTTTTCAGATTATAAAAATATAAAATAATTGTCTAAAAAGCCAGTAATTCCAAAAAGATTGATGCATATTCACTAAAAAAGGTTGCGTAAGGAATATTATTATAGATGAATTACTTCCCCGTAAGCAGCAGCTGCAGCCTCCATAATAGCTTCAGACATTGTTGGATGAGGATGTACCGACTTGATCAGTTCATGGGCTGTGGTTTCAAGTCGCCTTGCCACGACTATTTCCGCAATCATTTCTGTAACATTTGCTCCAATCAAATGAGCGCCAAGCAGTTCACCGTAAGCAGAATCAAATATCAATTTCACAAAACCATCTTTTGAACCTGCCGAGTTCGCTTTACCTGAAGCTGTAAACGGAAATTTTCCGACCTTAATATCATATCCGGCTTCCCTGGCAGCAGCTTCTGTAAGACCGCAGGAAGCTATTTCGGGACTTGTATATGTACAGGCTGGAATATTGTTATAATCCAGAGGTTCAGGATCTAATCCCGCCATCTTTTCAACACATATAATTCCTTCCGCTGAAGCAACATGTGCCAGTGCCGGCCCATGAACGATATCTCCTATGGCAAAGATTCCCGGAACAAACGTCCTGTAAAAATCGTCCACAACAACTTTCCCATTCTCAATTTTCACACCTTCCTTCTCAAGACCGATACCCTCCAGGTTTGCGGTAACACCAACAGCCAGCAATACTATATCTGCTTCAATTCTTTCGTGACCTTTGGGTGTTTTGACAGTAACAATACATTTATCTTTCGATGTATCTGCCGATTCCACCATGGAATCAGTCAATATCCTCATTTTAAGCTTTTTGAAAGACCTCTCGAGCTGTTTTGAAACCTCTTCATCTTCATTAGGGACAAGTCTGGGAAGTAACTCAATAAGAGTAACGCTGGTGCCGAGTGTCTGGTAAAAACCTGCAAACTCACTGCCTATGGCTCCTGAACCAACAACAACCATCGAGGAAGGTTGCTTTTCAAGAGTCATTGCTTCCCTGTAGCCGATAATCTTTTTACTGTCCTGTTTCAGGTCTGTAAGTTCTTTCGACCTTGCTCCTGTTGCGAGAATGATATTCTTTGCGGAATAGGTTTTCCTGTTCCTGTCTGAATCTTCAACTTCAACCGTGCCATTTCCGGACAGCCGACCAAATCCGTTAATGAAGGTAATATTGTTTTTTCTGAAAAGAAACTGAACTCCTTTGCTCATACTTTCCGCAACAGCCCGGCTACGGGCAATTATTGCCCTGAAATCGGGCTTTACCTCTACTTCGGTTGTTATACCATATTCTGATGCATGCTTCATATATTCAAAAACCTGAGCACTTTTCAGAAGGGATTTGGTAGGAATACAGCCCCAGTTAAGACATATACCTCCAGGTTCAGCTTTTTCAATAACCGCGACTTTCATTTTCAACTGTGACGCCCTGATCGCCGCAACATAACCTCCGGGGCCACTTCCGATAATTATCAGATCATAATCCATTGTGTCTGTTATTTTATAAGTATTTAGATTTAACATCATGATCCCCTGAGTCAGGTTTTGTTTTACATAACTGATTAACCAGTTTTGCAATAATCCATATTGTGCCTAGTGAAAAAATTACTGTTGCACCGACAGGAATACCTGCAAAATAAGCAATTACATAACCTGTCACAGTACCAATGAAACCCGCAATAATTGACCCGATGACAATTGTGCTGTAAACCCTGGTGAACAGCATGGCAATATTTGGGGGAATAGTAAGTAATGAAATAACCAGTACAATCCCGGCCATCCTTATATTCAGAACTATAGTAAGAGCGATCAGGCTCGTAGTGATATATTTAAATATATCTACATATGAAGAATATGTTCTTGCAAACGTTTCATCAAATGATATATAAAGAATTGAACGGTAAAAGATTACAAAATAGAGAATAAGTACAACCGATAAGACTCCAAGAGCTGTAATATCTGCGTTGGTGACTGTAAGGATACTACCGAAAAGATAACTTATGAGATTGGGTGTATAACCCGGAGTCAGATATATGAAAATTATACCAACAGCCATACCGAGAGCCCATAGGATGCCAATTGCTGAATCCTCCCTGATTTTTTGCCTTACGGAAAGATATTCAATTCCAATAGCAGACAGTATAGCAAAAACGGCAGCACCAATCAATGGATTAAATCCGGCAAAATATCCGATTCCGATACCTCCGAAGGAGGCATGAGTTATACCCCCACTAAGAAAAACCATCCTCTTCGACACTATATATGTACCTGCCAGACCAGCAGTTATGCTGGCAAATACCGCACCAAGCAATCCCTTTATTACAAAACTATATTGAAAAATGCTTCCTTCCACTAATCATGGTGTTTCAGAACTGTATGAGGAACATCTCCGTGAGTAATAAGTTGTATCGGACAACCGTAAGCAAGAAGTTGTTCATTAGATATCTCAGACGAGGGATGATAATGAAGATATCTGTTCACACAGGCAAATGACTTAACATGTGACGATATGGTACCGATATCATGAGAAACCATCAAGATTGCCATCCGGCTATTAAGTTCACGCAGCTTGTCATAAAAATCTTTCTCGAAATTTGTATCAACAAAATTGCCCGGCTCGTCAAGCAATAGTAATTTTGGATTTCCGATTATCGCACGTCCCAGAAAGACCCTTTGCAACTGACCCCCTGATAATTCGCTTAGCGACGACCTTCTCATTGATGTCAGGCCAAGTTCCTCAATAACTTCAACGACCCGTTCTTTGTCCTGCGACGATACCCGTGAAACAACTCCCTTCCCTATCATCAGACCTGATAATACTACGTCACTTACAGTAACCGGGTAATTTAAATCACCGGTCGCGATCTGAGGAAGATACCCAGTATTATTACCGATCAACAGTTTTCTATTGAATATTATTTTACCTTTTACAGGCTTTACCAGGCCAAGTATTACTTTCAGAAGGGTTGTTTTTCCGCCTCCATTAGGTCCAATAACACCAATAAAATCATGGTCGTATATCTTAAAATTAATATCCTCAAGTACGGTATTGTCACCATATGAGGCTGACAATGAGTTTATTTCAACTAAATATGCCATAATTTAACTACTCAATTAATCACAAAGCTTTCATACAACGCATTTACAATATCCATTGTAGCATTAAACCAGTCTTCAGATAAAGGATCTATGATCACAATTTCAGCACCTGTTTCATCAGCTATTGTCTGTGCATTTTTTATGTCGTACTCCTTTTGAACAAATATTACCTTCAGATCCTCTTTTTTTGACCGGTCGATTAGTTCTTTCATTCTTGAAGGAGAAGGTTCCTTCCCTTCATGTTCAAGAGAAATCTCTTCAAGGCCATAATCCCTGGCAAGATACTGAAGGTTAGGATGAAATATCAAAAAAGATTTTTTCTGACCTCCGGAAAGAAGCTGCCGGGCTTTTTCATCAACCTGTTCTATTTTTTCAATCAGATTCCGGTAATTTATCTCGTATTTCTCCCTGTGGTTCGGATTTAGTTCAATCAATAACTCTTTAACCGATGCAGCAATAATTAGTGCACATTTCGGAGATAACCAGTAATGAGGATCAGCTCCTTCGGAATGGTTACCCTCATGTGAATGCTCCGGTTCAATGAGATCAATCTGATCACTGGCCGACAACTTTACCATTGTCCTGTTTGCTTCATAAAAACGATCAAGCCATGTTATTTCAAAACCTAGATGTCCGTTACTGATGTATGCGACTGATTTTCTGAGATTGCTGATCTGCCCGGGATATGGTTCGTATATATGAGGATTGGCTCCCGGAGGAACCATTACATTAACAGTGAAATCGTGCCCGGCTATCTGTTCAACAAAATACTTGAAGGGCGATATGCTTACAGTTATTATGTCCCCTTCAGTATGTGATCCGTGTCTGCCGCATGAGAATAAAAATATGAAGTAAAACGAAAAAAGTAGCTTTTTCATTGACACTCCTTTGTTCATAACAGATACAAATTTAACATATAACAGATCAAAAGAGTAAAGTGTTGCAAATAAAATAATATAAACTATTTTTGAATCTGAATAACAGACAAACGTTGTTTTCTGCAATGAAGAATAAAGGAGAGATTCTGTCAACTATTCTAAAGGATTATAATGATTGCTATATCTTCCTCCACAATACCAGGGAATTCAGCGTTGTTGAAAGCATTATTAACGACGGATTCATATTTGAAAGTCAGCTATCCCATTCGACCGATAGTGTAAATCCGAATGAACCCATTGAAATTACTTATTTTCTATTCCAGAGGAAAGAATACGGACATTTTACAATTATAATAGCAATACCTAAGACCATTTATGATATATATACGGCCGTATCAAATACAGATGATCTAGATATCGAAGAAGTTATGTCGATTACCGATCCGTATATCGGAGACAACGATGAGCTTGTCTACACTTTGTCACCGGAACATGTGCTCGGATACTTCAATATCATAACAAATGAATTTATTAAGAATAAGAATTGGAATCCCGGATTCAATTCCTGCAATTTTCAAATCTCCCGGAACCATACATTGCATTAACGTAAATAACTAATATTTAATCGAATAATATGAAAATAATTCGTAAAATCATGATCCTGACCTTGATTATTAAAATCGGGTCATTTCCGCTTTCATCTCAGGAAAAATACCATAACCACAGAACGATGGCACAGATGATCGATGCCATGAGCAGAGATCATTCTACTGTCTGCAGTGCTAAATCTCTGGTAAAAACTGATGGTGGTAAAGATATCTGGCTGGTTACCATCGGAACCGGCGACAAGGACAATAAACCGGCAGTCGCTGTACTTGGCGGAATTGAGGGAAATCACATACTGGGAAAGGAAATTGCTTTAGGATTTGCATCAACAATCCTCAAAAATCAGCAGACACCTGAAATCAAAGAACTACTGAATAAAATAACTTTCTATGTTCTTCCGGATATCAGTCCTGATGCAACAGAACAGTTTTTCGCTGAAACAAAATATGAGAGAGTTGTTAATACGAGTGCTACGGATGATGATAAAGATTTTTCCATTAATGAAGATCCTTACGAAGATCTTAATAATGATGGTTATATAACACATATTCGTGTCAGGGATCCTTCAGGAATATTTACAAAAAATAAGGAAGATCAAAGGATTATGACAGAAGCTGAACTGACGAAAGGAGAATCCGGTGGTTATAGTCTTTATTCTGAGGGTTTTGATAATGATAAAGACGGAAGATATAATGAAGATGGCGAGGGCGGAGTAAATCTCAACCGGAATCTTACATATAATTATGAAGAGTTTGGTACTAATGCAGGATTATATCCTGTTTCCGAACCCGAAACAAAAGCAGTGCTTGATTTTCTCTATGAAAGATTTAATATATATGCAACTTTTGCATTTGGGCCGCAGGATAACCTTGGACAACCTATGAAATCAGCAGAACGACCTGCCCAGGGGAGGAAGATCACCAGTATTACCAAAAGTGATGAGATAATTAATAAGCTTGTTTCGGACAGGTATCATGAAATTACCGGAGCAAAAGGTGCCCCGGTTACCAGCAATCCTCCCGGTAATTTTATGGAATGGTCATATTTTCATTACGGGAGATACAGCTTCAGCACACCTGCCTGGTGGTTCCCTGTAGAGAAAGACATGAATGCTGAAGTGGCTTTTCTTAAGTTTGCTGAAAAAAACAGAATAAACGATGTCTTTATTCCGTGGAGAGAAATTAAACATCCCGACTTCCCCGGTAAAGAAACTGAAGTTGGAGGTATAAAACCTTTTGCAATGATGAATCCACCGGAAGATACACTAGGTGATCTTATCAGTGCAAATTACAAATTCATAGCGACTATAGCTGCCCTGCATCCTGAACTCGAGTTTCTGGATGTTGAAACTGAAGATCTTGGTGAGAATGTATTCAGAATATCTTTAAAAATTCACAATAAAGGGATCTTTGCAACATGTGCAGAGACAGGAAACCGAAATATCTGGACAAAAGTGATGAGACTCACGATCGAGCCTGGTAAAGGACAGACAATCTTAAGCGGACTCAAGGTTCAGAATATTCAGAGGCTTGAAGGTGATCAGTCGGAAGAATTCAGTTGGTTGATCAGCGGTAAGGGAAATGTCACTATTAATGCCGGTGCAATAAACACAGGCACTATAACCACAACATTGGATCTGAGGTAACAATTTGCAAACATTATAAATCATGAAGAAATCAATAATAATTACCACCCTGTCGCTCTTTTTTATTTCTCTGACCACTCTCGTCATTCCACAGAAAGCGGAAATGTTTTTCAAAGCGGCCGGCTCACCTGCCAATCCAAGAGTACAGACCTCATGGAATAAGTATTATACCTATGATGGGATTACTGATCTCTGCAAAAAGCTGGAACAAACATATCCGTATCTGGTGACACTGGAATCAATCGGGAAATCATACCAGGGAAGGGATATCCTTGCCCTGACTGTCTCTTATAAAAAGAACCAGAATCCCGATTTTAAGCCTGGTTACTATATCGATGGCAATATACATTCCAACGAAATTCAGGGAACCGAAATGGCTCTTTATACAGCATGGTATCTTTGTGAAATGTTCGACGAAAACCAGTTTATAAACCAGTTGCTAAAAGATAAAGTCTTTTATATTTTACCAACCATCAATCCTGATGCAAGAGAACATTTCATGAAAGAACCTAACACAGCGAGTTCCCCGAGATCAGGACTTGTACCTTTTGACAATGACCGGGACGGATTATATGATGAGGACGGATATGATGATCTTAATAATGACGGGATAATCAGTCAGATGAGAAGAATGAACTCCGATGGTCTTTATATTACGGATCCCAAAGATCCACGCAGAATGGTTCGTGTTGCTCCGGGTGAAAAAGGAGAATATGAAATGCTTGGACTTGAAGGGTTGGATAATGATGGTGACGGTTCGGTAAATGAAGATCGTGTTGGTGGTTATGATCCTAACCGTGACTGGGGTTTTAACTGGGAACCCTGTTATGTCCAGTCTGGAGCAGGGAAATATCCCTTTTCGTTTCCTGAGAATCAGGCAGTCCGAGATTTCGGATTTAACCACAGGAATATTACCGGAGCCCAGTCATTCCATAATTCCGGAGGCATGATCCTCAGGGGCCCTTCCATTCAGGGAGGTGGTGCAGAAGTCTATTCACGTTCAGATAACGAAATCATGAATACAATAGGTAAAAAGGGAGAAGAGATAATTCCCGGCTACAGATTCATAACAATCTGGAAGGATTTGTATACCGTTTACGGAGGGGAACTCGACTGGTGGTATGGTGCAATGGGATCTTTTGTTTATTCCAATGAATTATGGACCGGTTATCTGATGTTTTATGATACTACAAATACTGATACTTATGAATTTGATAAGCTCCTTCTTTTTGAAGATGCATTTGTACCATGGCAGGAGGTTGAACACCCCGTATATGGCAAAATAGAAGTCGGGGGATTTAATAAAAACTACGGAAGGACACACCCCGGCTTCATGCTTGAAACCGATGCACATCGAAATGCTGCTTTTTGTATTTATAATGCATGGGTTACACCAAAACTGGAAGTCTCAGATGTAAAAGTAAAAAATATCGGAGGAGGTCTTAAAGAAGTAACAGCAATAGTATCAAATAAGCAAATGCTTCCCACTCATTCAGGAACCAATATAAGGTACAGGATTGATCCTCCCGATTACTGCTATCTTGATGGAGGAACAGTTGTGGCAGGTATGATTGTTCAGGATATCGACAGAAACATAAACATTGAACAAAAGAGGAATCCTCAGCGGCTGGAAATAGACAATATTGAAGGATATCAGCGTATTAACCTTAAATGGATAGTTAAAGGTGGTAATAGATTCACTGTGAGAGTTGAAAGTGTAAAGGGAGGCCGGGCCTCTGCACAGTCAGAATAAAAAAGGAGGCTTTGTTCAGCCTGATAAGCCCCCTTTCTTCTTCAAGGAATGAAAATCAATAAGTTTGAAGAGAAATCCTGAACTGACCTGTAGCATTCTTTGCACTGATCTTAAATACCCATTCACCAGTTTTATCCTTATTCTCCTCTTCGCTGATAGTGAACGATTTTCTCCAGTTAAGGTTCCCGAATTCATCAATGAGAATATTCGAATATGTTTTACCCTCTGGCATTACAATTGCAACCCTGATCTCTCCTGATTTACAGTCGCCATTTATCGACATTGTAACTGTTTTTGCACTCTTTTCGACATCGAAAGAATAACTCTTTGAAAATGTTGATTCCTTAACCGACCTCGATAATTCCCATGATGTTCTTTCACTGTCACCACCGCCTAACGAGCGGCCCAGGAATGAAGGTAAATCAGGTGTATAATCGAATGGCTCACCAGTTGAGGATGATCTTTCAGGTCTTACATAAAAGTTTCTGAATACATCCCTGTACCTGTCTGCCTCTCCAAGCTTTTCATTAGCTTCTTTAAAAGCCTTTTCCATAGCCCTGGTTACATCTTCCTGGATTCTCTTCTGCTCTATCAGCTCTTTTTTCTGCTCATCAATCTCCTGCTGTATCTTCAACTCCTTCTCCTTCTCTTCTTTTGTCTTGTCCTGAGCAACTGAAGCCTGGAAAGAAGAACCTGCAAGTACAATCAAAACTGCTGTTAATATTACACTGATCTTTTTCATGACTGCCTCTTTTTATTTATCTATGTCAAAGATAATGCCCTTTATGCGATTTCTCTGTTAATGCCAGGTTAACGTCAGGTTAATGTTTTGGGTAAAATAAGACCATATTAATAAATATAATAATTTTGAACGATAAAATCAATTCTCTCTATGAAAAAGCGAAATACCATCCTGTTACTTGGTATCGTATCAATAATTATTATGATATCTGTACAGGTCTTTATCCTGAGAGGAGTATGGCGGCAGAGAAACGAGATGTTCGATCTCCGGTATAAGTTATTATCTCAGGAAGCACTGGCGTTTATTAACAGAAGACTCATGACTGACGGATTTGATACTGCAAGGTTCATGATTGACTGGTATACCGAACAGGTCGTGAGAAACGATCTTCCCCTCATTAAAGATGATTCATCTCTTACTGCCAAGAAAAATGAGATCCTCTATCACGTTACCTATATATTGGAACAGGAACAGGATCTTTCACAATATCTTTCATCATATTTCGAACGACAGAGATTCGAAAAAGATTTTGATCATGAGATTGTCATTAACAATCTTGAGCTTATCGATTTTGATACAAGGATTCCAATATATGAAAGTGAGGATTTTTTAGACCGCCGAACTCCTCCATCAGCCGAAAATAACGGCCCCGGGACACAATCAACAACAAGAATACTTGTAAACAGGTATTTTACAGAGGATAACAACTACAGACTTTATTTCGACTACTATATTGACTTCTCAGATAAGCAGAAACTGATTTTGAAAGAGACTGCTGCATCTCTTACAATGAGTACTTTAAGCATAATTATTGTTGTCATATTATTCATAATCACCTACAGAAACCTCATGGAAGAGAAAAGATTGTCCAATCTGAAAACAGATTTTATAAATAATATGACCCATGAGCTGAAAACCCCGTTATCAACCATAACCGTGGCAGGAAAAACACTTGAGATGGAGCAGATACGGACCAGTGAAACAAAAATCCTTGAGACAGCCAGATTAATCGGGAAGCAGAGTGTGCACCTGAACCAGCTTATCAATATGATACTTGAGATAAGCATGTGGGAAAGAACTCAATTTCAGCTTGATAAGAAGAAAGTTGCAATAGAGGAATTGATGAATGATATCGTTGAAAGCTTTAAAACAGGTTGCGGTAACTGTGCCTCTCTGCAACAGAAATATAATTTAGATGGTGCAGAAGCCGATGTCGATATTGTTTATTTTACTACCCTTATCAATAACCTCCTTTCAAATGCAGTCAAATATTCCGCCGTGGATCCTGTTATTGAAATTGAAGGAACGAAAGAAAATAATAATTTACTGATTAAAGTTGCTGATAATGGTATCGGAATCAGCAAATCCGACCAGAAACATATCTTTGATAAATTTTACAGGGCCACTTCAGGCAACATACATAAATATAAAGGATTAGGACTGGGACTATATTATGTCAAAAAAATTGCGGTGGCTCACGGAGGAGATGTAACAGTAACCAGTAAACCAGGAAAAGGTAGTATATTTACAGTAATAATTCCTTACTAATTAAAAATATCCGGGTTATGAGAGTTCTATTAGCCGAAGACGACAGAGACTTTGGGAATATATTATCACAATACGTTGCCATCAGTGGTTTTGATGTAACACTTACCCGTGATGGTAAAGAAGCCTGGGAGATGTTTGAAAAGAACAAACCAGATATATGTGTTCTTGATGTAATGATGCCCGAAATGGACGGTTTTACGCTCGCCGAAAAGATTAAAGAAGCTCAGCCAGACATCCCGGTCATCTTTTTGACAGCAAAAAGCCTGAAAGAAGATATTGTACGAGGCCTTAAGCTGGGAGCAGATGACTACATCACAAAACCATTTGATCCTGAAGTACTTATACTTAGAATCAACAATATTCTGAAACGTGCATATTCATCCTCGAACGATGAATTCCAGATCTCCTCAACAGTACTCAAATTCAATACACTCGAACTTAAATGCGGAAATACAACAGAGAAACTCACTCTCAAGGAAGCACAGCTGCTGAAGTATTTTATTATTAACAAAAATAAAATACTTGCCAGAGAGGATATTCTTACTGAAATCTGGGGTGAAGACGATTATTTTCTCGGAAGAAGTATGGATGTTTTTATTTCAAGATTAAGAAAGTATATCTCGGAAGACAAAAATATCGATATCCGGACTGTCAGGGGTACCGGTTTTATACTCGAGGAGATAAAAAAAGGAGAGGAATTCAAAAATGAAGAACGATAAGACAATCCTTACTGTGCTTCTTTAGAGAAGGATTTTATTCCCCGCCAAGCACTTCATTAACTTTATTATAGAGATCTTCGCCCCTCACATTTCTGGCTATTATTATTCCGTTTTCATCAAGCAAAAAATTTGCAGGAATAGAATTTACTGCGTATATTTTTGCTGCTGCATTGTTCCAGTACTGAAGATCCGATACATGCGTCCAGGTTAGTTTATCATCTGCAATAGCCTTTATCCAGTCGTCTTTTGAGTGGTCAAGAGAAACCCCGAAAACATCAAAACCTCTCTTATTGAATTCCCCGTACACTTTGACCAGATTCGGATTCTCCTGACGGCAGGGACCACACCACGCTGCCCAAAAATCAATGAGAAGAAGTTTTGGTCCTATATTCGAGTAAAGTGTAACAGGATTACCGTTTACATCATTCATAGTAAAATCAGGAGCTTTTTCCCCGATTGCCACTGTCTTCAAAACATTTACTCTGTTTTTCAGTTCCTGCACCACAGGTATTTTAGCAACACTGGTATCCATGGAATTGATGTACGACTCGATCTCCCCTGCTTCCATATCATAACTAAGACTCTGAAGCAGGGAAGGAGAAATGTAAGATGCTGGATTGTCTCTGATGAAGTTCCTCTGTAATGCGATCATCTCTTCCTGAATAGCTACAGCTTCCTTCTCAAGTTCAGCCATTCGTTCAGTGTCTCCGTTCTGGTTAGCTATCTGGTACTCATTGTAAATATTTGAATACTTTTCACTCAGAGGTTTATTTGACTCAATAAAAGATATGTATTCATCATGTGTTTTGGATCCGGTTATTGTTGCATTAAAAAGTGAATCGAGAATTCCTGTAATACTGATCTTTGAGTTTTCGAGGTAGAATGGCGTCCTCATTCTTGTGTCTTTTGCAACAAGCATAACCATCTCCGGAAATTTCACCGAACTTTTCATTTTAAATGAACCTTTTACAGCTACTGCAGAATCAATATTAACCATTCTCTCCGATTCTCTCTTCTGAAGGTAGAATGTAGTACCATCAGCGCCAGCTATTTTACCTTTAATAACGTAATGAGGTTCTGACGAACATGAAGTCAAGAGCAACATAAAGGGAAGAATGTAAATGAACTTTTTCATATTAACAGTTTATAATTATTATTCTGTCTTTATTCTAATCCGCACAAATATATAAATTATTGTAAATGCGGATCACCTGGTATTGTATTTATCAATTAAGGTCAATGCAGCTTTATAAGATGTTATTTTACCTTTATATAGCTGTCGTTCCAGGTCCGGTGCCATAAGCCTGATCTCTTTATTGTTATAGAATGAATTATTAAGATATTCGATAATTGCATTGTGCATCCTCACAATCGCCTGGTTTTTTCACTGCTAGGATCAATGGCCAGAACTGCCAGTTTCCTTCCTTCTCCTGTTACATGCAATCCAAAAGTTTCGATAAAAGTACTTTTGCCGACTCCGGGTACACCAGTTATTCCAATCCTTATCGATTTTTCACTGTAGGGAAGACACTTTTCAATGATGGATTGTACAATTTCCTGATGTTCAGGCAATGAACTTTCTGCCAGTGTGATAGCCTGACTAAGAATAGTCCTGTTGCCTGAAAGAATGCCATCAACATATTCAACCACCGAATATTTTTTTCTTCTCTTCCTGCCTCCATTCTTTAATATATCAGGGTTGATACTGGGAGGATGGTCAACTCCCTTCTGCACGTGTAGAGCACTTTTGTATTTCACTTTTAAAAATTTATAACTAAAGTCATATCAAAAATAATAAAAGGGTGTCAGATAACTCACAGACACCCTTTTATATTATGTTATTTTAACCGGGATCAATCCAGTTTATTGTTCAATAGTCTTAGGTTGAACATCAGCGCTCAGCATGAGTATTACCTCGGAATTTCTCGGATCGTTGGTATAGACATATATAGCCTTGGTTACTTTATCTTTATAACTACCTGAATTGAAAACCGCCTTGATAGATCCTTCTTCTCCTGATTTAATAGCTGCCCCCTGGATTCCCTGTTGTATTGCCGTACAACCGCATGTTGATTTTATATGCCTGATTATCAAATCGTTTTTGCCTTCATTTTTAAACTTAAATTCAACCTCTTTTGATGTTGCTGCAGGCATTTTGCCAAGGTCAACTGTAGCTGAAGCAATTTTAAAAACCGGGGCATTTGCAAGATCTTCTTTAGAGAGCCCTGAAAAATCCTCCACAAGGTTTGCAGAAATATAATAGTAAATATTTTTCTGAACTTCTCCGTTAAGCTTTACTGTTACCATGCTGGTAACTATTCCCCATGTCGGGTTTTTTACAGCATCATAAGTTCCTTCAATAATACCTTTCTGACCCGGCTTCAGAGTTTCGGGATTTGCTTTAAGAGTGAGAAAAGTGGGTATATTATCAAACTCAATCTTTACAGGTTCTTTTGATGTATTAATAACGGGCATGACCCTTATCTTCTTTTCAGTCTTTTTGATATTGGTAAAAGCCAGATGATTGCTCTCAAACCTTACTGATCCTACAGGAAATATATATAACTCTTCAAGAGTCTTTTCGCGCGGTATAACCTCACCTTTTATCACAAGAACAACTACTTTGGGATTAGAATTGCTGTAAACGGTGAGTGTTTTGTTAAACGGACCGGGTCTGTTTTTCGGATCATAAATGGCTGTAATCCTCCCTTCCCCTCCCGCAGGTATGGGTGATCTTGTCCACTCAGGTATTGTACAACCGCATGAAGCAACAATATTCTGTATTACAAGTGCAGAATTACCTGTGTTTGTCACCATAAAATCATAAGTCTGTTCGCCAGTTTCTTCCTTGAATTTTCCAAAATCGTGCTCTGTCGATGAGAGCTGTATCTTTGGCTGAGACCAGACACTAACTGTAAAAAATATTAATGATAAGATTAAAAAAACTCTTTTCATACCGGATTGTTTTTATTTGTAAAAACTATATACCTATACAAACTCAACTATATAACTATTCTAGTTCGATTTTGGTTGCATCGTAAATTACAAAAATCAGACCAAAAGAAAACTTTTAAATCGTATGGCAAAAATAATAAAGTTTGTTCTTTTTGTAAATTTTAATGCAGAATATCTTAGTTTTGCTCTGTGACATATGATTTTTTGGAATAATATTTGCAAATCAAATTCCTGACTCTCTCCTGAAGGATTATATAATGAAGATCATTAACAAATTGATAATTACCATTATAGCCTGCGTTTTATATTTAGATGCAGCTGGCCAGTTTTATAATGGACATCAGATGTCTTTTGGCAAAAACAAAGTTCAGTATTTCGATTATTACTGGTCATTTTACAGGTTTGATAATTTTGATTGTTATTTTAATGAATATGGGCGTGACCTGGCTCAGTTCACAGCCGATTACGCCATGAAGAAACTGGATGAAATTGAGGATTTTTTTGATTATACTCTTGAGAAAAGATTGATCTTCATAATCTTTAACAAGAATGCCGAATACAAACAATCCAATGTGGGGCTGGTAACTTTTGATGAGGATACATATAATACAGGAGGCTTCAGCAGGATTATTAAAAATAAAGTGATGCTCTATTATGAAGGTAACCATGAAGCATTTCAGAAACAGATAGCAGCATCAATAGCCGAGGTGATAATAAATGAAATGTTGTATAATGCTGAAATAAAAGACCGCATTTCAAGCTCATCAGTTATCTATATGCCTGACTGGTACATTAAAGGTCTTATCAATTATGTATCATTCGAATGGGATTTTGATATTGAGAACAGGGTCAAGGATGGCCTCAGTACAGGTAAATACCATAAAATCAACCATCTTGAATACGATGATGCAATATACGCAGGTCAGTCATTCTGGAGGTTTATTGGAAAAGAATATGGCGATGCCATTATTCCTAACATCATTTATCTTACTAAAGTCTATAAGAATATTGATGACGGATTTAAGTATGTTACAGGAAACAAACTGAAGGATCTGTTAAAGGAATGGGGAGAATATTACAGCGAGGAATACTCGGGAGACAGAAATTTACCGGAAGATGACAATAATGTTATTCGTAAATCGAAAAGAGAGCAATTATTTCAGCAGGTCAGGGTAAGCCCTGACGGCAAGTATATCTCTTATGTGACAAATGACTGGGGGAGGAAGAAAATATGGCTTTATAACCAGATAACAGGGAAACAGAAAGTCATCTTCAGAGTTGAACCGAAATTTGAGCAGAAAACGGATAACACTTACCCTGTGATGGCCTGGCATCCCAATGGTAATATTCTTACATATATCAATGAGGAAAGAGCTGCTCTGGTAATTTATTTTTACAGGATCCCTGAAAAGACAACTGAACAGAGAAACCTGCTCTATTTTGATAAAATCCTTGATTTTTCATACTCTCCTGATGGAATCAGGCTTGCTTTTTCAGCCGTAAAAGATGGTATAACAGATATCTACATACATACTATTGCTTCAGGTACCAATGAACAGATTACCAGAGATATTGCTGACGATCTGCATCCTTCATTCATAAAAGACTCACCGGAAGAAATAATTTTTTCATCAAACCGGCTATCAGATACATTGACCAACACCGGAAGCCCGTTTGAAAGACTCTCTTTAACATATGATCTTTTTGTTTACAATATCGTAAAAAACAATAAGACACTTATCAGACTTCAGGAAGGTGAGTTTACCAGCAGGTTCCAGCCCACCGGAATTACCAGACGCGAATTTTCATATCTTGGTGATAAAAATGGTATTCTTAACAGATACAATGCTGTATTCGACAGTACTATCAGCTATATTGATACTACTACACATTACAGGTATTTTATCAAATCTGTACCTGTAACAAATTACGACCGCAATATTCTTAACCATTCGGTTGTAAACGAGGGCGATTCTTATGGAGAAATCTTATTAAACAAAGGTAAGTATCTCCTGAGAGAAGGATCGATGAGTGATGCAGATCCTGTTCCCGAAAAAGAGATTGTCATCACCTCCTTCCGTGAGGAAAAGAACCTTTTTCTTAATAAGGCTGACAGTATAGAACAATTAAGACAATGGCTCGTTGCTGAAGAAAAAAAAATGAGGGATACGCTTAAAAAACCACTTTATGAGTATTATATAAAAGACGAACCCATTGATATCAATTACTATATCTTTGAAAAGGAGAAGGAAAATTACTACGAGCAGTTATGGCGTAAAGATTATATGGATATTGATCTTGATACTGGGGAGCTTGAACTGCCACTTATCAGAATATATGAAACATCTTTCTATAATAATTATATTGCCAACCAGATAGATTTCAGTTTTCTGAATAATGCCTACCAGGTGTTCAGCGGGGGTGCTCCTTACTTTAATCCCGGACTAAATATGCTTACACGGTTTGGAGCAATCGATCTTTTCGAAGATTACAGATTAACGGCCGGATTCAGGTTTTCGGGTAACTTCGACAGCAACGAATACCTGATTAGTGCTGAAAACCTTAAAGGCATTTTCGATAAGCAACTTATTTTCTACAGGCAGGCTTATTTCAGCTCAAATGATTCCAGCTATTTCAAATCACATACTCATAATGTTTATCTTTCTTACTCAATACCATTTACACCTGTTCTTGCACTAAAGGGAACTCTTGCTTACCGTAACGACAGACACGTATTCCTTGCAACTGATCTTGAATCACTTAACAATGATAATATTTCGCATCACTGGTTGAGTCTTAAAGGTGAGGTCATTTATGACAATACCCGAAAAAGAAGCATTAATATTTATTTCGGCACCAGGTTTAAGATCTTCGGGGAATATTACAGGCAATTGACCAGCAAGAAATCCGACATGATAGTTCTGGGAATAGATTTCAGAAATTACACAAGAATACATCGCGAACTGATTTGGGCAAACCGTTTTGCAGCAAGTACATCATACGGACCAACAAAACTGGTATATTATCTCGGAGGTGTCGATAACTGGATGGGCTACCTCTTTAATAAATTTCCGATGTTCGATAATACAATCCCTGTAAGTCCTAACGAAAACTATGGTTTCCAGGCCCTGGCAACAAATATGAGAGGATTCAGACAGAATATCCGCAATGGCAGCAGTTTTGCCCTGATAAACAGCGAAATCAGATGGCCTTTTATAAGATATTTTGCCGGACATCCTTTACGTTCAAATTTCCTGAATAGCTTACAGATTGTGGGATTTGGAGATATAGGTACCGCGTGGTCGGGAAAAAGTCCATGGTCGGGTACCAATGCCTATAATACAGAAATAATAAGAAACGGACCTGTTGAGGTAATTCTCGATTCAAACAGAAAACCTATTGTTGCAGGATTTGGAGGAGGTCTGAGAGCTCAGATTTTAGGTTACTTTGTGAGAGCCGACTGGGCATGGGGTATAGAAAACGACTACCTGCTTCCTAAAATATTCTACCTGTCATTCAGCCTCGATTTTTGATTCTCAGTTAATGCAACTGTTAAATGAGCTGGCTTGTCATCAATTTCCTTTGCGAACGTGTGCAATGGTGTGTCAATAAAAATCATAATAATGACAAAGATCCTTTTTCAAATAGAAAATTTAAGATATTTTTGTTCGATTAATGTAATTCAGCAAACTAAAAAACATAAAAATGGCTTACGTAATTAATGAAGATTGTACTGCTTGCGGAACATGTATAGATGAGTGTCCTGTTGAGGCAATATCAGAAGGGGATATTTATAAAATTGATCCGGATATTTGTACTGATTGTGGCGCATGTGCGGATGTCTGCCCTGTTGAGGCAATTCATCCTGAAGAATGAGTGTTCCAAATCAAAAAAGTTGAGGGCTGTATTGATAAATATGGCCTTTTTTATTTAGGATTGTATCGAGATTTCTCCAGAATTTCCTGAATATCAACATTATCTAGCATATTTTTAAGGCTTATACCGGGATTTTTCATCATATATGATTCAACTATTCTGAAGCCGATCCATACTGCGGCCCTGCCTGGAGATTCATTGGTGAAATAACTGGTAAACGGTGCATCACCTGTAAGTTTGCGGATTGTGAGATAATCGGTTTTGAACAAAAGATCATTCTCTACAAGATAGAGCCACATCTGAGCCTCGTTGTTCCGACAAAAATTCATCTGGTCATCTGTAAATCCGAAAATGATCTCATCAGGAGTTTCAGGTAACATACATTTTACAAAATATCTGAGTTTGCCCTCATGAATCATATTTGCAATAACATTTCCGGAAGAATAATTCATTTCAGGAAAATCCCATTCTGAAGCACCCCAACCGTACATACAATCAGGAATTATGTAATCAGGTGTCATCTTTGCAGCCATGTATTTAAATATATTAAGCCGGGGATAATATTCACAATCAGCTCCCAGATACCTGTCAAGTCCTACTCCAAGAACATAATCACCTGTGATAATACTCGAATTAAATCCTGTAATGCAGGTAAATACTGACGGAACATTTCTGCCTGGGAAATAATACAGGTAATGACGGAAAGCTTTCTCAATTCCCTCCTCAATTTCTTCAATATCAGGAAATATCTTCATTGTCAAAGCATATACATCGTTGTTCTGCTTATCGGTACAAAATTCTACAAGCAGATCACTGAAAGAAGGATCATCTATCTCCCCGGTATTAATAACATAGCTGAAAAGCTGAAGAAATCCCTGATATTTATCTTTAATGGATGGCACTCTCTGAACAATTTCATCCGGACTGATTGCAAAGAGATCTTTTTCCAGTCTTTTAATCTCAATGTCCAGCTTTACAGATGAGATATTAGCTTTATAATGATTTCTTTTACAGGACAAGAGCACACCTGCAAAAATTAATATCATAAAAAATGCCTGAACAAAATCTCTCTTCATAATTTCCGTTCTAAAAGGAGGTTTAAAATTAATCACTTTTTATTTATGTGCCAACACAGTTACATTACACAATGACTTCTGTTAATATTTGCTATTTTTACTGTCTGAATAATAAATAAATTCCGGTTCATCTTATTATTAAGAAACTTTACTGTTATGTTAAAATCCGGTTATAAATTCCACGTCAGGAAATCTCTCATAATCATCATTCTAATTTTATTTTCGAAGGGTATATCGTCTGCTCAGTATTACAGGTTCGGGATCTACACCATCCCTTCAATTACCTGGTTTTCGACTGATATAAATGAAGTAAGTAATGAAGGATCAAGAGCCGGATTTCATTTCGGTCTGACTGTTGAAAGATACTTTAGCACAAATTATGCTTTTACTACAGGTATTGGTATAATGAATGCCGGAGGAAGGTTATCTGCAGATAATGAAATCATTTTCAAATTTCAGGATTATACATCAGAGGTACCTGCTGGCGGTTCGATCGTTTATAAAATACAGTATGTTACTATTCCATTGGGAATCAAACTTAAAACTAATGAGATCGGATACTTTACTGTTTTTACGGATCTTGGACTCGATCCCAAAGTAGTTGTCCGGGGCAGGGTTGATATTCCCTCTATCGGCAAAAAAAATGAAAATGCTTTGCCTGAGATCAAACTGTTGAACCTGGGTTACCATATTCATGGAGGAATTGAATATTCATTTGGGGGTACGACCGCACTTATTTTCGGGCTGGGCTTTGAAAATAATTTTCTTGATATCACTAAGGATACTGGTGACCAGATTAAAGACAGGGTGTCACATAAATTTCTGAAATTCATTATCGGAGTCAATTTTTAAAAGGTCCGTCCATGAGAATTACTCTTGCTCAGCTGAATTACCATATCGGAAACTTCAGCAACAATAAGGAACTCATCTGCAGGGCTATTAAGAAAGCCAGAGATCAGAGATCTGATCTGATCATATTCTCTGAATTATGTATCCCCGGTTATCCACCGCTGGATCTGCTTGACAGGCTTGACTTCATAGAAGAATGTAATACTATAGCTAAAGAGATAGCAGAAGAATGTACCGGGATTGCTGCTATCGTTGGTTCTCCCACTGTCAACCGCAATCCGTATGGAAAGAAACTTTATAATGCTGCACTGATCCTGTCGGAAGGTAATGTAGTCTTTTCTGCCAACAAAGGCCTCCTCCCTACCTATGACATCTTTGATGAATACAGGTATTTCGAACCGGAGAACAGATTTTCAACCTTTGATTTTAAAGGATTAAAGATAGCTGTTACTATATGTGAGGATCTGTGGGACGAACAACCTTTCGACAATGAATTTGAAAAGATGAGACTATATACAATCTCTCCCATGGAGGAGCTTGCAAAACAGAATCCCGACATGATAATCAACATTGCAGCATCCCCCTTTTCCTATACCAAGATAAAAGCAAAGGAAAACATCTTCAGGTCCAAAGCAATTAAATACGGAATACCGGTAATAACTGTCAACCAAACCGGGGCAAATACCGAACTTATTTTCGACGGAGCTTCAAAAGTTGTTAACGGAAAAGGTGAGATTGTTTATCATCTTCCCTTTTTCGAAGAGAATATATTCACATTCTCCTTCGAAGATATCCTTTCAGCAAGTGTATATAAGCAGGAAGAAGAACCGGGTGTTATTTCTCTGATTCATAAAGCCCTCAGAACGGGAATTTGTGACTATTTTGCCAAATTGAACTTCAGCGATTGTATTATAGGACTTTCGGGAGGAATAGACTCGGCAGTAAGTCTCTGTCTGGCATCTGAAGCTTTAGGTAAGGATCACGTGAGGGCACTGCTGCTTCCCTCACGTTATTCATCAGAACTCTCTGTTTCTGATTCTGTTGCTCTCGCTGATAACCTTGGAGTGAAGTATGATATTCTGAATATTGAAAAACCCTTCAGTGCATTTGAAGAATTGCTGGCGCCCTCTTTTAAAGGAAAAGAGACTGATGTCACCGAAGAAAATATTCAGGCCAGGATAAGGGCGGTTTTGCTGATGGCTTTTGCAAATAAATTTGGATACATTCTATTGAATACATCAAACAAAAGTGAAGCAGCAGTCGGGTACGGAACCCTGTACGGGGATATGGCGGGCGGTTTATCAGTTATCGGGGATGTCTATAAAACAGATGTTTACCGGCTTGCAGCCCATATTAACCGGAATGATGAAATCATCCCACGAAGTATAATCAGCAAAGCTCCGTCGGCTGAACTGAAAAACGGTCAGATGGATACTGATTCACTACCAGACTACACTATCCTTGACGGGATTCTCTACCAGTATATTGAAATGCAAAAACCACCGGAAAAGATCATTCAGGATGGTTATGATCCGGATATCGTCCGGAAAGTTATCAGGATGATAAACTACAATGAATATAAGAGATTCCAGGCTCCTCCGGTTTTGAGAATATCCTCAAAGGCATTCGGGTACGGAAGAAGAATGCCACTTGTTGCAAGGTACTAAAATAAGGACCAGGTAAAATCTTTTTACTGTTACCTGTTCTGGCAAATCTCGTGAAACAGCATTCCTGACAAAAATCATATCACTTCTTTTTATCTGATACTTCACCGTGAAAAAGTAAAAAACTATCATAGTGATCTTTACAACTATCTGTAAGTGAATATGTTAAAAAATGTTAATTTGATTTTTTATCCATTCTTTTATTAACTTTGGATTATCATAAACACAGGTATCGCATGCAGTATAATAATCCTTATATCGAGTTGTGCCTTGAAGGTCCTGGTTCATTATTTAAAGGACTACATCAGAAAGACAAGGAGACAATTGCCCAGTATCACCGTTATATGATTTACAAAAAAGGGGATATTTTATTTGAAGAAGGCACGAAACCACGAGGCCTTATTTGTCTGGTTTCCGGGAAAGTAAAGGTATTTGGTATCGGTGTAGGAGGAAGAGAGCAGATAATTAAAATGGTCAGGCAACATGGATTTATTGGTTACCGGGCGCTTTTTTCGGACAATCTTTATACTTTCTCAGCCCGGGCAATTGAAGACTCTTCAATCGTATGCCTGAACAGGAACTCCCTGATAAAAGTCCTGAACAATAATGCTGATCTGGCCTTGAAACTTATGAGGATTATTGCCGACGAACTTCACTTTACACAAAAAAGAATAGTATCACTTACACAGAAACACATCAGGGGACGAATTGCTGAATCTATTTTACTCCTTCGTGATATATACGGGATTGAAGCCGATGGAAAAACAATCCGTGTATTACTCTCCAGAGAAGATATTGCACATCTGTCAAACATGACTACCTCAAACGCAATACGAACCTTGTCCAATATGACTTCCGAAAAGATTATTGATATTGAAGGAAGGAAGATAATGATACTCAATTCCAGAATACTCGAGCAGATAAGTGAACTTGGTTGACTAATAAGGAGTCATGATTTTTCTATTCCCTGTAGTAAACTCTTTTTACTCTTCCCGGAATTGATGTGAGTATTTCGTATGGGATAGTATCGCATTCTTCAGCGATTTCTTCAATTGCAATGTTCTCACCGAATATTTCAACCTCATCCCCCGGTAACACTTCCAGTCCCGTTACATCAGCCATGCACATGTCCATGCAGATGTTCCCTATTAAAGGTACCCTGCAGCCTTTAATAAAAAGGCTGCCATTTCTGTTCCCGAGTTTCCTGTTAAGACCATCGGCATAACCTGCAGGCAGTATAGCAATATTACGTTCACTATCAGCCACATCTGCGCAACTATAGCCAACAGGTTCTCCTGCAGGTATTTTTTTTATCTGACTGATCCTGGTTTTAAAGCGGCCGACGATTTTTAGCGACAGACCGGTATAATTACCAATACCATAAATGCCAATACCAGGCCTGACCATATCGAACTGATATTCCGGAAAACGAACAATTCCGGAACTGTTAAGTATATGGACCAGAAAGGGATATTGTATTGAAACTTTTATTTTGTTTACCGCATCCTGAAAAACTCTAACCTGATAATGAGTAAATCCATCGAGAGAAGGATTTTCACTGCCGGCAAGATGCGAGAAAACCGATATTACCTTAATGCATTCCGTTTTATTTATCATTGTGGCAAGAAGATCGATATCCTCCGGCATAAAGCCAAGCCGGTGCATGCCTGTATCAATTTTTATATGAACAGGATATTGAACAAGTCCATGCTTTGAAGCTACAGCCGTAAAATTTTCAAATGACGAAAAATCATAAATCTCCGGCTCAAGATTATATTTGATCATTATTTCGAAAGCAGAAGGATCGGGATTCATAACCATAACAGGAAGGGATACTCCTGATTTACGGAGCTCAACACCTTCATCAGAATAGGCAACTGCAAGATAGCTGACACGATGATACTCAATTAAACTCGCTATCTCTGAAGGTCCTGTACCATAGGCAAAAGCTTTCACCATTGCCATTATACTGGTTCCCGGATTCAGAATCCTCCTGAACTCATTCAGATTATGAGATATGGCATCGAGGTTTACCTCGAAAACTGTCATATGCATTTGCAGCTCTAAAAGTCTGGCAATTTTTTCAAATTCATAAATCCTTGCACCTTTTAACAGTATTATCTCGTCTTTATAATCAACTGCATTAAAATTGTGAGCAAATTCGTCTGTCGACCAGAAAAAATTCGCATCCATACCGAATGATGATCTGTTTCTCATAAGAGCCGGTCCTATTCCTATAAATTTATCAATACCGGCTCTCCTGATTAAATTAGCCACTTCCCCGTAAAGTTCCTTCTCATTTCTTCCGCTCTGTATAAAGTCAGAAAGTATAAGAGTGGTTTTCCTCTCATTTTGCATTTTAAGGTAGTCGAGTGCCATCCCGAGTGAACCAGGATCAGAATTATAGTAATCTTCAATAAGCTGACAATTGTTTATTCCACTTTTTATCTCCATTCGCATAGCAACTGATACCAGACCGGATACTCCTTTCCTGATAATTCCGGGATCGATAGCCAGTGTTAGACAGACAGCGATCACTGTGACAGCGTTTTCAACTGAAGCACGGTCAGTGAAGGGTACTTCAAAAGTATTTTTACTACCTTTAAAGGAGGCTTCAATAGCTGTGTGATTATTCTGAACGGATATTCTCCTCACATAGATCTTTGCTTCCGTATTAGTGAAAGACCAGTCGATAATATTTTTCGAAATAAGAGTATCATCCTTTATAATATTCTGGTGTATCAGATCATAATCTCTGCAATATATTATTGTGGCAGCATTCTCAAAAAGTCTGAGCTTTTCTGCGATTTTTGTTTCAGTATCAGGGAAATTCTCCCTATGAGCATCTCCGATATTTGTAATGACGCCAGTATCCGGATTAATTATCGCAGCCAGTCTTTCCATTTCACCAGGCATTGAAATGCCTGCCTCGAATATTCCAGTTTCATATTTCTCATCAAGTTTCCACACTGAGAGAGGCACCCCGATCTGTGAGTTGTAACTCCTGGGGCTTCTTACTACCGGAACAGTCAGACCAATAATATCAGCCAGCCACTCTTTTACCACGGTTTTGCCTGCACTGCCTGTGACACCAATTACCCGTGACTTAAATATCTTCCTTTTGTATTGTGCCAGTAACTGAAGAGCTTCAATTGTGTCGGATGTATGAATGAATGCAGATCCTGTATACTTTTTATGATTTTCCGGCAATTTGCTGACTATGAAGACTCTTACTCCCCTTGTATAAAGAGTCTCAACATAATTATGACCATCGTGATGGATACCACATATAGCAAAAAATGCAAGACCTTCAGTAAAAGTTAACTGGCGACTGTCAATTACAATTTCTGATACCGGAAGTTCAGGGTCACCTAATAATCGACCTCCTGTAATCCGTGCAATATCTGATGCTTTGAGTTTCACAAGCTATTTATTTAAAGCCTTATTATAACATTCCCTGCACAATGGTTCATAGATATCTTTTTCACCCAGAAGAATAACCTGTGCTCCCCCTGATTTTCTGAATGAATAATGAGCCATATTTCCACACCTCACACAGATTGCATGCACCTTGGTAACATATTCAGCTATTGAGAGAAGTGACGGCATAGGGCCAAAAGGTTCTCCCATGAAATCCATGTCAAGTCCTGCTATTACAATTCTTATTCCTCTATCAGCAAGGTTATTGCATATATCTACTATTGATCTGTCAAAAAACTGAGCCTCATCAATTCCAACAACATCAACATCCCCGGCCAGGAGCAGTATAGCAGAAGCATTATCTACGGGAGTCGAAATAATTGATTTATCATCATGTGAAACGACTCTTGCCTCTGAATATCTTTTATCTAGAGATGGTTTGAAGATCTCAACCTTCAATCCTGCAAACTGAGCCCTCCTCAGCCTCCTTATAAGTTCTTCTGTTTTTCCTGAGAACATGCAACCGGTTATGACTTCAACAGATCCTCTTTTACCTGTGACTCTTACTGAATTTTCATGAAAATCCATCTTTAATAAAATATATGGCCGAAAAGTAAGTTGTAGTTTTATTCCGTAAGTACTTGTGGAATAATAGTTACTTTTGCAAAATAAAGAAAATGGTTTGTTTTATTAACATCAAAGTGTATGGATTTCAATGCAACCATTGACATAATTATTAAAGATCTCAATGAAGCTCGTGAAATAATTGATGATCTGAGGAGGTATCCGGGAGTTCCTGTTTTACAGATTGAGCTTGCAAAATCAAAGTGTAAAAGTGCCGGTGAGGTGATAGCACTGTTAAAAAATATAAAGAATAACAGTACTGCAGAATCAGTAACTGGTGGAATTCCGGCAGATTCAGAAGAAAAAAAGGAAAGGGTTACGGATCAAATCGATGAAATCCCTCAGGCTGAAAAGAAAATAATCGTGACAGACGCCGGGAAAACGGCACAGCAGGTTCCTGATAAGAAAAAAGAAGTAAAGCAATCGGGCAAAAAACCCACTGAATCAATAATCATAGCTGACAAATTCAGTCACCTGTCCAGCCGGTTTAACGAACGGCTAAGCAGCCTCAAGAGTGAGGATGAAGTACCTGATATTGTAAAATCCAAACCCTTGACCAGTCTGTCAGATGCTATAGGCATTAATGATAAATTCCTTTTTATCAGAGAGATTTTTAATGGGAACAAAGAGGCTTATGGAAAGGCTCTGGCAGAGCTCGAACATATTCAGAATCTGCCTGATGCCAAAGCTTTAATAATGAATTACAAAGGAGATAATGAAGAAAATGAAGCTGTCAGGCAGCTCATTGATCTGGTAAAACGCAAACTCCCCAAACATGAGTAAGCTTATCCTTGTTCCGACTCCGATCGGCAATCTGAAGGATATTACTTACCGGGCTCTTGATGTTCTGTCGGGCGTTGACCTCATCCTGTCGGAAGATACACGTCACGCCCGGAAATTGCTTAAGCATTATAATATTACCACTCCGATGCAATCACATCATATGTTCAATGAACACAGGAATGTTGACTCTGTCTGCTCAAAGATTCTGTCAGGCACCACTGTCGCTCTTATTTCAGATGCCGGTACACCTGGAATCTCAGATCCCGGCTTTTTGCTAGTAAGAACATGCATTGCGAAAGGGATACCTGTTGAGACACTGCCTGGACCTACCGCTTTGATACCAGCGCTGGTTAACTCCGGTTTGCCATGTGAAAGGTTTTGTTTTGAGGGTTTTCTCCCGGTAAAAAAGGGAAGAAAAAAAAGACTGACCATTCTACAATCGGAAAAAAGAACAATGGTCTTTTACGAATCACCACACCGACTGATAAAAACCCTTAATGAAATGGCGGCATATTTCGGGACCGACAGGGAAGCATGTGTTTCAAGGGAGTTAAGCAAGGTTTTTGAGGAAAACATAAGGGGTTCCCTTTCATATATTTCAGAATACTACCGGAAGAAATCTCCAAGAGGTGAGATAGTAATTATTGTGGGTGGTAAAAAACTATAAAATTCAACCTGATATGAAGTATATATTATTTTCTATAATTTTCTTCATATTAACTTCTTACATTACTGAAGCCCAGATTCTAAAGGGTAGTGTCACTGACCAGAAAGGTGAGCCCATTCCATATGCTACAGTTTATATACAGGAGCTTAAACAGGGTACTACAGCTAATACAAAAGGGGATTTCGAATTAAAACTTCCCCCCGGGAAATACTTTGTGATTTGCCAGAGCCTGGGTTATGAACCTGTTTTTGCAGATATTACTCTTACTGACCAGACAATTACAAGGGATTTTATATTACCGGAACAATACTATGAAATTCCTGAGGTACGGATAACAGCCTCCGGTGAAAATCCCGCTTATATAATCATGAGAAAAGCCATAGGTCTTGCTCCCTACTATCTGAATCATGTAAGTTACTACAAAGCAGATGTTTATTTAAAGGGAAATCTTACTATAAAAAGGATCCCGAAAATAATGGAAAGAGCTATAAAAATGGAAGCCAGAAGCAGTTCATCCGGAACATCTGTAAGCACTAATACTATCAAAGCCGGAGATTCCTATTTCATGGAGTCATTCAATGAAATTGAATTTTCAGCACCTGATAAGTATGTTCAAAGAGTATTATCTGTCAACAGCACATTCCCTGAAGGGGGAAATGAGATATCCCCTATGGATTATATCCAGGCAAGCTTATACCAGCCGGTTCTTGCGGATGTCGCAATCTCACCACTTTCTCCTGAAGCGTTTATTCATTATAATTTCAGATATCTGGGAGCTTCACCCCAGGGTAACTTCATTATTAATAAAATAGAAGTGATCCCGAAAAGAAAAAGTCAACAGCTCTTTGAAGGGACAATTTATATAATAGAAGATCTGTGGTGCCTTCACAGTGTTGATCTTACCAATGAAAACATCATAGGAACGATCAGATTACAGCAGTTATACATACCAGTGCAGGAAGAGATATGGATGCCTGTCAGCCATAAATTTGATATTAACATTAGCATAATCGGATTTAAAGCAGATGTAGGATACAGCAGTTCAGTAAAATACAGGGAGGTCAGGCCCAACGAAGCACTCCAGAGACCTTCATCTCTGACTGCTGACTATACCAGGAGATATGCTGCTTATGATACAACGGAGAAAAAACCGGACGAGCAAATAGAAAAGATCCTCCAAAAAGAAGAATTGTCGAACCGCGACATGATGAGGCTCTCCAAACTAATGAAAAAGGAGTCGGAGAAAAGTATTGAGGACAGTATCAGAAAAAATCTCGAGATTAAAGATAATACAACTTGCATTATTGAAAAAGATGCCGCCAAGAAAGACAGCAGCTACTGGACTGAGATACGTCCGATCCCACTATCTGATGTTGAAATAAAGAGCCTTAGAATCAGTGATAGCACAAAAGCTTTGTTGGAAGCGAAGGGAAGACCGGTAACTGATACAATAGGAGCAGTAAAAAAGAAAAGCAGAGTATTTATTACATTAAGAAACATCATGTTTGGCCATACCTGGTCAGATACTACCGGATTCAGATTCACAAACGGCGGACTGGTTGACCTCCAGAACCTGTCATTTAATACAGTTGACGGTTTTGTTTATGGTGTCGATTTCAGAATATCAAAATCATGGAAAGGTAACAGGTCTCTTTCACTTTATCCCGACGTGCGGTGGGCTTTCAGCCGGGAAGCACTGATGTGGCGTATAAACACAAATTATAATTTTAACGGGATGAAACAAAAGCAGATATTTATCCGGACAGGCATTACCAGTAAAGATTTTAATACAGGAGGAGGTATTAATCCTCTGTTAAATACTGCCACATCACTTCTGTTTAAACGCAACTATCTTAAACTATATGAAAGCAGATACATGATCATAGGTTACAGAACTGAGGTAGTTAATGGATTAACAATTGAATTAAGAGCTGGTTATGATGACAGGAGAGTTCTTGAGAACACTACTGATTTTTCCCTCATCAGTTCATCCCGGGAATACTCTGACAATATCCCTGATAACAAGTATCTTGAGATCGGTGCTAATCCAGTGTTCAGTCTCAGCGACCAGAAACATGGTGAATTTGTAACAAATATCACATTCACACCAAAGCAGAGATACCGGATCAGCAACGGAAACAAAATCCCTGCAAATTCAGACTGGCCAACATTCAGCCTTACATGGAAACATGGTATAAACGAGTTTGAAGAACTTGCAGATAACATCAAACACTTTGATATGATAAGATTTGATGTGTCAAAAAGAACTGAAACAGGTGCATTCAGTCAGTTTCGCTGGAGATTGAGCACAGGTGGATTTCTGGATAATACCAACTTAACATATTATGATTTTTTCCATTTTAATGCCCAGCCACTTCTTTTGCTGATTGATAATTACGAAGATGCATTTATGCTTCCTGATTATTATTCATTGAGCACACCAGAATTTTTCGGCGAACTTCATCTGAAATATACCACACCTTACTTTTTATTGAAGCTCCTTCCCGGACTCAGTAATACACTTATGCGTGAAAACCTCAGCCTGTCATACCTTGTCTCCCGGTACCATAAAAGTTATACAGAAATCGGTTACAGCATGAGTGAGGTTCTTCTCCTTGCTGAGATAGGAGTCTATATCGGATTCGATAACTTTAATTATAGAAGCATCGGAGCAAAAATCGTACTCAGGTTCAATTAGTATCATACGAAAGGAGGCTCGTTCTGTATGTCGAATTCATCATTGAAGCCTCCGCGGGATTTTCTGAAGTTATCAGTGTTCATCTTTGATCCGAGAGTGATGCTCTGGGCTCCTTCCCTTATCTCTGGACTTGTATCTATCTCAAAATCATCAATATCCACAAATTGTGCTTTTTCTTCACGGAATCTCAGTCTCACATCATCCACAGGGCCGTTACGATTTTTAGCAAGGATAATCTCAGCAATTCCTCTGGTAGATGAACCGTCTTCAAATGTCGGAATCCCGAACTTTTCCTGCCTGTGGATAAATACCACCATATCTGCATCCTGTTCAATAGCTCCTGATTCGCGCAGATCGGAAAGTAGCGGTCGTTTAGTTCCACCTCTCATCTCAACTGATCTGTTAAGCTGCGACAATGCAAGAATGGGAACGTTCAGCTCCTTGGCAATACTTTTCAGTGACCGCGAAATATTACTTACTTCCTGTTCACGGCTTCCTGCATTTTCTGGTCCCGACATAAGCTGCAGGTAATCAACTATCACAATATCAAGCTTATGCTGGGCCATCAGCCGACGGCATTTTGCTCTTAGTTCAAAAACCGAGATTGCGGGAGTATCATCAACGAAGATGGGAGCTTGTACGAGTTTTTTTATTCTGGAGTCAAGTTGTTTCCATTCATCTTCGGTAAGTCGGCCATTCTTTATCTTATCGCCGGGAATATCAGTTTCTGCTATTATAAGCCTGTTTACCAGCTGTATGGAAGACATTTCACATGAGAATACCGCTACCTTTTTCCCATGATCAATAGCCATATTTCTCGCCATTGAAAGTGCTAAAGCGGTTTTTCCCATTGAAGGACGTGCAGCAATAATAATAAGCTCCGATTTCTGCCAGCCTGAGGTAAGACGGTCAAGCTTTGTAAAACCGGAAGGTATGCCAACCAGGGCATCTTCCCTCTTTCCTGCCTCCTCGATCTCTCTTATTGCTTCCTTGATAACAACATTGATTGGCGAAACTTCTCGTTTGATATTTCCTTCAGCAATCTGAAAAAGTGCATTTTCAGAATAATCAAGCAGTTCTGTAACATCATAAGTATCATCAAACGACCTGCTCTGTATTTCAGTTGCCACTCTTATAAGCTCACGCTGGATATGTTTTTGTGCCACAATCCTGGCATGATAATCGACATTGGCCGCTGAGACAACTTTTGCAGTGAGCTGGGTAAGATATACCGGGCCACCTGCACTTTCAAGTTCGTTCTGAGACCTTAGTTCTTCTGTAACGGTGTAAAGATCGACCGGATATTCCTTTGAAGAGAGATCAGAGATAGCTTTAAATATCTTCTGATGTGGTTCTTTATAGAAACTCTCCGGTTTCAGAATATCAAGAACAGTAATAACAGCCTCCTTTTCCAGCATTATTGCTCCCAGCACAGCCTCTTCCATATCTATAGCCTGTGGTGGCACTTTCCCGAAATCAGGAAGTGTTGTAGTAACCGGACGACCACTTGTTTTTTGTTTTGCCATCAATTCTATGTTGCTGATTTATTGTTAATTAGAAGGTGAAATGTACTCACTCCGGAATATTTTCAAAGGTATGAATAACACTATGTAATTATCAAAAAGGATTCTCTTTATTACAAACAAATTGATGTTAAAAACTTGTTGAAAAGCCAAAAAATCTGATCAGATGATATTAATTGAAAACCATATGGTATTTTTGCATGAAATACATTAGTATGATCGGTTTTCCTAAAGCAAAAATAAACCTGGGGCTCCGGATAACCGGCAAGCGTGTTGACGGATTTCATGATATTGAAACAGTATTTTACCCGGTTAACCTCTGCGATGCCCTTGAACTGGTTGTAGCTGAAGAGCCTGCAATGAAAGATATAATAACTATTACAGGCATGAACATTGGGGTAAAAACTGAAGAGAACCTTATCATAAAAACCATCGCAGTATTACGTGAAAAGTATACTGTACCTGTGCTGAAGATCCATTTGCATAAAGCTATTCCCGCGGGAGCAGGACTCGGAGGTGGCTCATCCGATGCAGCCAGTACAATTAAAATTATAAACAAGTGCTTCGGGCTCTCATTAGATTCTGAATTAATGAGAAGTATTGCTGCCGGACTCGGAAGTGACTGCCCGTTTTTTATTGACAGCCTGCCTTCTTATGCAACCGGCAGGGGTGAAGTGCTTAGACCTGTTAATCCAGTTCTTAATGGTTACCGTCTGCTGTTAGTTAATCCTGGAATTATTATAAGCACCCGGAACGCCTATAATAAATGTACACCTCAACTAACTGAGACTTTCCTGTCCGATTCTGTCAAAAGTCCGGTAGAAGAGTGGAAAAATATAATATTCAACGATTTCGAGAATTATATTTTCAGTAAATATCCAATTATAGCCAGGATTAAGAAAGCACTGTACGATTCAGGAGCGTTGTACAGTTCGATGTCGGGAAGCGGTTCCTCTGTGTATGGTATCTTTGCTGATAAACCAGAAGTTACGAGCGAAATAAGAAAATACGTGATTTATAACGGATTATTATAATCTCATCCATATGGTGAAGCGAATTTCATTCCAGTTCCAGCAGGATACACCCTTTTGATACCTTATCTCCCTTTTTCACCGCTATCTTTTTGATTCTTCCGTCAACAGATGATTTAATGATGTTCTGCATTTTCATGGCATCAAGTATCATCAGGGCATCGCCCTGTTTAACTGTCTGTCCGGCTTGTACGTGGATGTCGAGAATAGTACCAGGTATAAAACTTGTAACGATGCGATGATCAGCCGGTTCATAAGGTTTTCTGTTTGCAAATCCGGGGTTTATCCTCGTTTTATACAAACTGTTGTCGATATTGAGTATTCCGAGAATCTCCTGTTTCTCCATAGTTGCACGATGTTACTTTTTACTTTCGGTGATCAGAATGGAGGAAGTCCATGTTTTTTCCAGGGCATTGAAACATCTTTGCTTTCAGATATCTCAATGGCATGCATGAGTAATTTTCTGGTCTCTCCAGGTTCAAAAACTGCATCAATATACCCCCGAGTTGCGGCGACATATGGATTTGCAAATTTAGCTTTATACTCCTCTACTTTTTGTTTTCTCATACCATCCGGATCATCAGATGACATGATCTCTTTCCTGAAAATGATATTGGCGGCCCCTTCGGGTCCCATAACAGCTATTTCGGCAGTAGGCCATGCAAAAACAAAATCAGCACGCAGGTGACGTGATCCCATTGCAATATAACCTCCACCGTATGCTTTTCTGAGGATAACAGTCAGTTTGGGAACTGTGGCTTCGCTGTAACCATAAAGGACATTTGCTCCATGCCTTATCACCCCGGCATGTTCCTGGTCAACACCGGGAAGATATCCCGGAAGATGGACCAGTGTTATTATCGGTATATTGAATGCATTGCAGTAACGGATGAATCGTGCGGCTTTATCTGATGAATCAACATCAAGTACCCCTGCAATTCACGAATTTTTTTTCCAAGTGGCATTTTATTCTGTTGTTTGAGAGTTATTGTTAATCGTTTGTAGGACATTTCCTGATTGAAGGCTCAAGTTTAAGGAAATTGAATGATTTTATATACTATTTTGGGGCAATTCTGTAGAGTGCAAGTGCTATAAATGAATAAATAATATTGGGGATCCACATTGCGAGCATTGGACCAAGGTTTCCCTTAAGGGAAAACTGTGATGCAAACTGAAGAAACAGTATATAAGAAAAACTTAATCCAAGTCCTATTCCTATGTTCATACCAATACCTCCTCTTACCTTTCTTGAGGAGAGGGATACTCCTATAAGAGTCAGAATAAAAACAGCAAAAGGGCTTGCAAACCTCCGGTGTTTTTCAATCAGGAAAAGCCTGATCTCATCCGATCCCTGAAGTTCCAGGAGGTTTATATAATCATTAAGCTCCTCATATGTCATTGTACCCACAAAGCCGGGATCCCGTGAAAAATCATCCGGTCTTATTATAAGTGTAGTATCAATGGTTGTCCCTCTTGTTATGATCTCTTCATTTCCTTTTATCTCGCGCACGTAATAATTACCGGCGGTCCATTTACCCTTTGCCGTATCCCATCTTACCCAGAGAGCTGAAAGCTTTGACTGAAGCCTGCCCTCTTCATCAAACTTTTCAATCGTAAAATTACGACCTGAGCTACTTAAAGGATTGAACGATTCCATATAGATAAGGATGTTTTTGTATACCTGCCTGTGAATATTCATTACCTGAACTCTCCGGCTTGATGACCTGTAATACTTATCTTCAAAATCCATTCTTTTAAGGTTAGCATGAGGGATTACAAAATTGGTAAGAAGGAAGGTGAAGATTGCAATAACTAGTGCCGAGATAAAATACGGCCACATCATTCTCTTAAAGCTCAACCCGCTGTTCAGGATAGCAATAATCTCGGTATTAACAGCCATTTTTGAGGTAAAAAAGATTACCGATATAAATACAAACAACGGGGCAAAGAGAGTTGCAAAATAAGGGATAAAATTGAGATAATAGTCAAATATTACCGCACGCAGAGGAGCCTCTTTTTCCATGAAATTATCAATTTTCTCGGCAAAATCGAAAACGACAGCTATGGCCAGGATCAGTACAAGGCAAAAGAAGAAAGTACCAAGAAACTTCCTGATTATATATATATCAATAATTTTTACTTTCAGGCTTTTTATAGACGTTCTGAAAGTTTTTTTGTCATTGAGTCTTTCCATCTCTTAAAATCACCTTCTTCAATTTTTTCCCTTGCTACTTTAAGAAGTCTCAAATAAAATGCCAGGTTATGAATACTTGCGATCTGGGCACCCAGAATTTCGCCTGAGATCACAAGATGTCTGAGGTATGCCTTTGAATAGTGAAGGCTCACAGATGAAGGCCCCGCCGGATCAATCGGATTAAAATCACAAGCCCATTTTTTGTTTCTGATATTAATTATTCCTTCACTGGTAAAGAGCATTCCGTTTCTGCCGTTTCTGGTTGGCATTACACAATCAAACATATCTATGCCTCTTTCAATTGCTTCAAGAATATTGACGGGAGTTCCCACACCCATAAGGTACCTTGGTTTATCATCGGGAAGGATACCGTTCACGATCTCAATTATCCTGTACATTTCCTCCGCAGGTTCACCTACAGATAATCCACCTATTGCATTACCCTCCATGCCAGCTGAAGCAACAAATTCGGCCGACAGTTTTCTGAGATCATCAAAAGTGCTTCCCTGGACAATTGGGAACAAAACCTGATCGTTACTCCATAAAGGTTCAGTTTCATGAAATCTTCTGACTGCTCTTTCGAGCCAGCTGTGAGTCAGATTAACAGATTTTATTGCATACCTGTAGTCGCATGGAAAAGGAGTACACTCATCGAATGCCATCATAATATCGGCCCCAATAATACGCTGTATATCAATAGTATTCTCAGGTGTGAAGATATGACTGGAGCCATCTATGTGCGATTTGAACAGGGCCCCTTCGTCAGTGAGTTTTCTGTTATCTGCCAGTGAAAACACCTGATATCCTCCGCTATCGGTCAGAACAGGTAGCTCCCAGCTCATAAACCGGTGAAGGCCTCCTGCCCTCTTCAGAATATCTGTCCCTGGCCTGAGATAAAGATGGTATGTATTCCCAAGAATTATCTTCGCACCTATATCATCCAGAAGATCCCTGTGAAGTATCCCTTTAACTGTTCCGGCAGTACCGACCGGTATAAAAACAGGAGTGGGAATATCACCATGGGTGGTTCTCATCAGCCCTGTTCGTGCCATGGTCTCTTTATCCCTGCTCTGAACTGCAAACATATAATAATCCGGTTTTGGCAGCACAAAGGTAATTTATCCTTATTGCATTATAAAATTATTCAGATTATCTTATTAATATTGTTGTCATATATAAAAGCCAGATGATACTTCAGGATAATATTTTCCTCTCCATTGTTTTTTTAACTTTAGGATTGTCTGCATTTATCCAGGTAATCTATTACCTCTGTTTTTATCTGGCAACCGGATTATATAGGAGTCGTGGAGATAATAAGAGTGGAGCGGCTGTTTCGGTCGTAATATGTGCCAGAAATGAAGCAGAGAACCTCAGAAAATTTCTGCCTGCAGTTCTCGAACAAAAGTATTCCGACTATGAGGTTATAGTTGTTAACGATTGTTCAGATGATGACACTTTTGATGTACTTGGTGAATGTCTGACCAAGTACTCACATCTAAGAGTGTCAACAGTAAATAAAGATCCAAAATTTACACATAATAAAAAATTTGCTCAATTTATCGGGATAAAAGCTGCAAAGAATGATATCCTTCTCTTTACAGATGCCGATTGTCAACCAGCATCTGACAGGTGGCTGGCAGAAATGACCTCCCATTTTGACGAAAGTACTGATTTTGTTCTTGGCTACGGAGGATATTTTAAAGGCAAAGGTTTATTAAATAAGTATATTCGCTATGACAGTATGACCATAGCAATGCAGTATCTTGGAATGGCTGTCCGTGGTATTCCATATATGGGTGTCGGGCGTAATCTTGCTTACAGACGCGCGGTTTTTTTCAGAAACAAAGGATATGGTTCACATTATAATCTTATTTCGGGTGATGATGATTTGTTTGTTAATCATAATGCCACGAAGAAGAATACATGTGTTGAGTTCAGGAGAGAGGCCCATACAAGATCGGTTCCCGCTGCCACTATTTCGGAATGGTTCAAACAAAAGCGAAGGCATCTGACAACAGCACGGTATTATAAATTCGGGAACAGACTCCTGTTATTCATTGAACCTCTTTCACGGACCTTTTTTTATGTTTCCCTGGCCATTCTGCTTGCTTACGAGTTACTATTACCATATGTTGCCTCAGTTTTCGGGATCAGGTTGATAATTCAGTTAATCGTCTTTGCTCTTATAAGGAAAAAGCTGGAGGAGCCTGGTCTTGTTTTTTATTCATTATTTTTTGATATCTTTTCACCTTTAATTACAGGAATTGTATATGCGAGCAATCTCCGGAACAGATCTGATAAACGCAGATGGAAATAATAGATGGATTATCGGAAAAGGCAAGAAATGATCTGACACTTGTGGAAAAGGCCAGGAATGGCAGTGAACAGGCTTTTGCCAGCCTGATGAACCGATACAGGGATTCAATTTATTTCATGCTTCTAAAGATGGTCAATAATACCTCTGATGCTGAAGATCTTACAATTGAAGCGTTTGGAAAAGCTTTCCGTAACCTTGATTCCTTCACTCCCGATTTTGCATTCAGTACATGGCTTTTTAAAATTGCAACTAACAACTGTATTGATTTTATCAGAAAGAAACAGGGCTCTCCTGCCCCAATCGATCAGTGGCAGGATGATATCGACAATCTGACTGTTAATATACAGTCAGACCTTCCCGATCCGGAAGAAGCGTTGATCAACGACCAGAAGATAGCTGTTCTCAGAGGAATAGTCAACCAGTTGAAACCAAGGTACAAAACACTTATAGAACTCAGATATTATAAGGAATATTCATACGAAGAAATATCTTCAGAGCTTAACCTCCCGATTGGAACAGTAAAAGCCCAGCTATACAGGGCTAAATCACTTTTATACAATATCTTTATTAAAACAGGTAACAGGTAGTGCCAGAAAATATCCTCAGATATTTCACATCACTTTCAGACCATCAGATAGAAAAGATTGCAGCCCTAAAGGAGATTTACGAGGGATGGAACAGTAAAATAAATGTAATATCCAGAAAGGATATGGATGATTTTTATCTTCACCATGTTCTTTACTCACTGGCTGTTGCAAAGGTCTTTTCATTCCTTCAGAATACCCGGGTCCTTGATGTCGGAACAGGGGGAGGCTTCCCGGGAATACCTTTGGCGATAATGTTCCCTGATTCAGAGTTTATCCTGCTTGACTCCATTGGGAAAAAAATCAAGGTTGTAAATGCAGTTATCAAAACCCTCGGTTTGGCAAATGCAAGGGCAATAAAAAAAAGAGTCGAAGAAGAAAAAGAACAATATGATTTTATTACCGGTAGAGCTGTTGCTGAATTTCCCGGGTTTGTCAGTCTTGTAGTTAAAAACATTTCACTGAGTAGCAAAAACAGAATGAAAAACGGGATCATTTACCTGAAAGGAGGTAATGCGGATCATGAACTGGGTTCTCTCAGGGATAAAGTTACTGTATGGAATATCAGCGATTTTTTTGATGAACCATTCTTTGATACAAAAAAAATCATCTATCTGCCTGTCTGAGTTTGAAAAAAATATTATCTTTGCGGTCGCATATAAATACAGTACAGTCAATTAAACAATAAGCAAGATGAAAAGGACATTTCAGCCGTCACGCAGAAAGAGAATCAACAAGCATGGATTCCGTGAAAGAATGTCCACACCCAGCGGCAGAAGGGTGCTTAATGCACGCAGAGCAAAAGGAAGAAAAAAACTTTCGGTCTCTTCCGAAATGAGAATAAAGGGATAATTTCCCAGACCTAAATCAATAAAATGAGGTGTCTCCAAAAAGGACACCTTTTTATCTAACTTTGCCAGATAAATAATATACTACCCTGATGCCAGGATTTTCTGACTATATTAAAAACAAAGAGATAAAACTGATAGCAGAAAAAATTATTGCGGGAATCAGGATAAGTCCCGAGGAGGGCCTGACACTCTACAGTAAGGCAGATTTACCTCTTCTCGGTTATCTTGCAGTATTCATCAGGAAAAGATATAATGGTAACCTGACTTTCTTTAACCGCAATTTTCATATCGAGCCTACAAACAAATGTATTTATAACTGCCTGTTCTGTTCGTATCACAGGCAGTCCGGTGATCCGGAAAGCTGGGACTACAGTCATGATGAAATGCTCGACATGGTAAAAAGCTTTGACAATAAAGAGGTTACCGAAGTACATATAGTTGGAGGTGTCCATCCTTCTCACGACTTACATTATTATGGACGATTGCTTCAAAGGATCCGGCAACACAGACCGGACTTACACATAAAGGCATTTTCAGCTATCGAACTCGATTATATGATCAGCAAAGCAGGGCTCTCAATCGAAGAAGGATTGCGTCAGTTAAGTAATTATGGTCTTGATTCGATACCTGGCGGAGGTGCCGAGATATTTGATGAAGAATTAAGGGAAAAGATCTGCCCTGAGAAGACCTCGTCAGAGCTTTGGCTCTTAATCCATGAAACAGCTCACAATCTGGATATACTATCCAATGCTACAATGTTATATGGTCATATTGAGACGTTCAGAAACAGAATTGAGCACATGGAAAGACTCAGAAAACTTCAGGACAGAACATCAGGTTTTAATGCTTTCATACCTCTTAAATTCATGAATGCAAATAACACTATGTCATATCTTCCCGAAGTCAGCATAATTGAAGATCTTCGAAATTATGCGGTTTCAAGGATATACCTCGACAATTTCCCTCACATAAAAGCATATTGGCCAATGACCGGTAAGAAAGCTGCACAACTCACTCTTTTGTTCGGAGTAGACGATCTTGACGGGACTATTGATGATACTACAAGGATTTACTCCATGGCTGGCGCCGGGGATAAAAATCCGACAATGACTATTGATGAAATACGCAAACTGATCCATGAAGCCGGTTACGAACCTGTTGAAAGAGATTCCCTCTATAACATAATTTGATTCCCTGCCTTCGCTGCCGCTTCGGCTGACAGGTCTGTGCATCCTCTGTGCAACTCTATGTAATTAAAATAATTTTATCCTTACATTTGCGTTATATCTAAAGTTCAAATTACCGGTATGAGCCTGAAACAGTTTCTCAAGAGTAGAATATTTTTTATAAACCTTGGTTTGGCATTTGTCATTGCAGTCGGAATAGTTATTATACTGCTTATATGGCTGAATTTTTACACCAGACACGGGCAGGCCAAACCGGTCCCGGATTTTATTGGCCTTAATATGGAAGAGACCACCGAGCTCGCTAAAAAGAGTAAACTGAGATATCAGATTATTGATTCTGTCTATACTTCCCTTGTCCCTCGTGGTTGTGTTACCGAGCAGAATCCTGAACCCGGATTCAAAGTTAAGAAATGGAGAAATATAGTTCTTATAATAAATGCTTTTCATCCCGAAATGGTGGCCATGCCCAACCTCGTTAATCTTCCGAAAAGACAGGCTATTTCTCTTGTTGAAAGCTCAGGTCTTGAAATGGGGACGCTCAAATATATTCCGGACCTATCTATAGATGTGGTTATCAGACAGTTGCGCAACGGAATAGCGGTTAATGAGGGTGATTCATTGCAAAAGGGTTCAGTTATTGATCTTGTGCTTGGAAAAGGACTAAGTAACCAGCGTACACCTGTTCCCGATCTGGTAGGCATGAACCTGGAACCTGCCAGAAACAAAATCCTTGGAGCCTCGCTTAACCTGGGAACATATATTTACGATAATACCGTTACCTCAGGGGATGATTCTCTGAATGCTTTCGTATTTAAACAAAATCCGGAGTATAAAGAGGACTTAACCATGCAGCTTGGATCTGCCATTTACCTGTGGCTGACAACCGATTCAGCAAAACTGCCGGTCGATTCAACTTTAATAATTACTGACACTATATCTGAGGACCAACCTTTAGTATTGCCGTCAGAATCAATTGATGATTAATAAGACTATTCCATATATTATTCTTCTGATCTTCAGTCTGCAAACTTTAACTGCCCAGGAAGTTGTTACAGGATTACAGTCCAACCAGCAGATCACCAGGAAAAAAGATCATGTTCTGTCTGTAAAAGGATTAGCTGATGATGATACTCTCGAGCTTCCTTTTACCGATGATTTCTCAGGTAAATCACTCTTCCCTGATCAAACAAAATGGACTGACAATTTTGTTTTCATAAACAATACCTATTCAGACAGACAGATAACAACCGGTATTGCAACTTTCGATGCTATTGATGATAACGGAAGGTTGTATGAAGAAGCTTCTTCATCCGGATTTAAAGCCGACCAGCTTACATCGCGGCCTCTTAATCTTAATTACCCGTCATCGGAAAACATATGGTTAAGCTTCTTTTATCAGCCTGGTGGTCTGGCTGATCTGCCTGAAGAAAACGATTCACTTACATTACAGTTTTTTGCCCCGGAAGAAGCTGTATGGTACTCTGTATGGAATACTTCCGGAGTATCTCACCAGGACTTTAAACCGGTCATCATAAAAATAGTCCAGCCACGCTTTCTCATGAAAGGATTCAGATTCCGGTTTGTTAATTATGCCAGCCTCAGCTCTAATCCCAACGATCCTTCCATGACCGGTAATTGCGATCACTGGAATATTGATTATGTTGTTCTCGACAGAAACAGGAATGAAGGCGATACGGTTTATGCAGATGTTGCTTTCAGAACCGGATTAAGATCTGTTCTGAAAACACATGAATCAATGCCATGGAAACAGTTTAAGCAGGTCTATCTCCAGGAAATGGGGTCATTTATACCAATCCGCTATCGTAACAATGACTCAATCATACGAAACGTTACCCGGAATTTTGAAATATGGGATGAATACCAAAATATTCAGTCGCACAGTTTCTCTGCCGGAGCAACCAACATCAATCCTCTAACCAGCATAGATTACAATGCGAACTTGATATATACCTTTAATACCGATAATAACGACTCTGCCCTGTTCCGTATCACTGCCACTATTATCACTGATGATTTTGATCCTAAAGAGAATGATACTGTAACGTATTATCAAACCTTCAGTAATTATTTTGCTTTTGATGACGGTTCCTCAGAAGGGGGATACGGGATAAACGGACTCGGTTCAATAAAAGCAATGGTAGCATACAGATTCAAGTCTTTTATGCAGGACACTTTGAGAGCAATAAGCATCTGTTTTAACGACAGCTATCTTAATGCAAACCTGAGATCATTTGACCTGATGATCTGGAATGATAATCTCGGAATTCCAGGGGATTTGATCTACACCCGCGAGGAGGTAATGGTCGTTCAGGGAGAAAATATCAACGGATTTTATACATATATTCTCCCCGACGGGATTATGGTGGATGATATTTTTTATGTGGGCTGGAAACAGCGTTCCGAAACTTTTTTAAATGCCGGATTTGATGTGAACACGCCACATGGAGGTAAACAGTTTTACTGGTTGAATGGTTCATGGAACCAGTCGCAGGTTAACGGCAGCATAATGATCAGACCTGTTGTGGGTGAGCCCCTTAAAATAACCTCAATTGATGACACTTATCATTCAATTGATAAAAAAATCAGGATCTGGCCTAATCCTGCATCAGACTTTATTAATATTGATCATGGAGAAAACTCTTTATATGGCATAGCTTATCTTATATTTGTTGACCTGCATGGGCGTGAATTATTAAAAACTCCTCTCAATGAACGTATTGACATAAGTTCCATTCCCGACGGATTCTATATTATTGTTACCAGTTTAAACGGCAGACCCATTAGTTACACCCGATTGGTCAAGACAAGATAATTCCTGTGATGGCAGAGGAAGAATTAACAGATCAGAAGGAACTTTTCGAACATTTTAGGTTTTTAGTCGAACCGGGTCAGTCATTGCTGCGGCTGGATAAGTACCTGTTTTCAAAACTTGAGAACACATCAAGAACCCGCATACAGAATGCAGCTATTGCAGGCAATATACTAGTTAACAACAATCCTGTAAAATCCAGTTACAGGATAAAACCTGATGATCTCATTCAGATTGTCCTGCCAGCACCTCCGCGTGAAATAGAACTTATCCCGGAAAATATTCCTGTTAACATCATTTATGAGGATGATGATATTATTGTAGTTAATAAGGATCCCGGAATGGTTGTTCATCCCGCTTACGGGAACTATACAGGCACCCTGGTTAATGCCCTTATGTGGCACTTCAGGGATCTTCCGCTCTTTCAGTCAGGTGAGCTCAGACCGGGGCTTGTTCACAGGATCGACAAAAATACATCAGGTATCCTGGTTATAGCAAAAAACGAGCTCGCCCTTAACCGTCTTTCAAGGCAGTTTTATGAACGTACCACCGATCGTCTTTATGTGGCTTTGGTCTGGGGTATGCCCGATCCCCCCGAAGGGACTATTACAGGACATGTTGGCAGGAATGTCCGCGACAGGAAGATAATGCAGGTCTTTCATGATGGCAGCCAGGGCAAGCCTGCAATAACTCACTACATAGTGGTGGAGGATCTCGGATATATCTCCATCGTTGAATGTAAGCTTGAAACCGGTCGTACTCACCAGATACGGGTCCATTTCAGTTTTATAAAGCATCCGCTCTTTAACGATGATGAATATGGTGGTGACAGAATAATAAAAGGCACAATATTTACACGGTACCAACAATTTGTAACAAACTGTTTTAAGATACTGCCACGACAGGCACTCCACGCTAAATCTCTTTCTTTCGATCATCCTGTTACCGGGAAAAGGCTCTTCTTCGATTCTGAACTACCTGATGATATGCAACAGGTCATCGATAAATGGAGGCACTATATCTCCGGAAGAGTATCTAAATAGGCTGATGGCTACAGGCCACGGGCTACGGGCTATAGGCGGCAGTCCCTGTCGTCTGTCATTTCACCAACTTCCGCCTGCGCCACCGCCGCCAAAGCTGCCTCCACCGAAACCTCCGAAGCCGCCACCACCGCCGCCGAAGCCTCCTCCACCGGAGAATCCACCCCAGGTCCCTTTATGCGTACTCCTGCCCGACCCCAACAGCCCAAGAAGAATCCATAACGGCAAATCCTTTCGCCCGATATTGTGATGGTTCGATCGACTTGATTTGCTGATTATTATAAAGATGATGACAATTACTATAAATATTATAAAAGAAACAACAGCTCCTGCATCCTTCTTATTCTGATTGCTATACTTGTCGGCAGTGAACTCACCACTTGCAAGTGACATCAGGATACTGGTAGCCTTATCAAGCCCTTCATAATATTCACCAGCCCTGAATGCCGGAAGAATCTCATAATCAACTATTTCTCCACAGACTATATCAGGTATCACACCTTCCAGCCCATACCCCGGAGCAATGAATACTTCACCTCTTGATGTTTCAGTGGTTTTTGGTTTAATCAGAATCAGAATTCCGTTATCCAGTCCTTTTTGTCCTATCCCCCACCTTTCTGCAAGTTGCTGTGCATAATCAGCCCTGTCGTATCCGTGCAGGTCATTAACCGATACTATTGCAATCTGTGTTGAAGTGGAATCATTGAATGCAACAAGCTTTTGCTCCAGGGCATCTGCTTCGGCTTTATCAAGGATACCTGCAAAATCATTTACAAGCCTGGGGGGAACAGGTTTATCAGGAAAATCCTGCCCGGTAGCTTTTCCTGATAAGAATGAGCTCAGGAAGATTACCAACAGAAGTGATGAAAGTAATTTGTATTTCATTTTTCAACAATAAAGATCAGGATTATCAAATGACAGTTCGTCAGGAAGTTCATTGATATCATCCTTCATATGAGGGAAATGAATCTTAAGCTGCTGACCTGCCATAAAAATACCTTCTGCCAGACCTTCAGTAAATTTCCCCTTTATGAAATTCTTCTGAAGCAACATATTCACATTATCCCAGAAATCTTCCGGAACAATTGCATTAATCCCTGCATCTCCAAGTATTGCGTATTTCCTTTCCTTAATTGCCAGGTAAAAAAGAACACCGTTTCTTGCTGCGGTTTTATGCATCCCCAGCTTTATAAATAGCCAGGCTCCCCTGTCGAGAACATCCTCACTGCATGATGTTTCGATATGAATCCTGATCTCACCGGAAGTGGATTCTTCTGCCTCCCTTATAGCTGTAAGTATCTGTAACTGTTGATCTTTACTAAAAAACTTCGATGCCTTTATTTCCATAACTTGAAGTAGTATTAAAACCTTACTTCAGGAGCCTTTTCAGTTCCCTCATCCGCTTCAAAATAAGGTTTTGCCGCAAAACCAAACATTCCGGCAAGAAAGTTCTGCGGAAATTGTTTGATATATGAATTATATGTTAAAGCCACTTTGTTAAAGTTTCTCCTCTCAGTTGCAATCCTGTTCTCGGTTCCTTCCAGTTCAACCTGAAGATCTCTGAAGTTCTGGGTTGCTCTCAGTTCCGGATATTTTTCAACAACTACCATCAGCCGCGACAACGCCGAACTGATTTCTCCCTGTACCTGTTGAAACTGCTGCATGTTCTCTGCTGTCATATTTGCCGGATCGATGGTTACTGACGTAGCTTTTGCCCTTGCCTCAATAACCTGGGTAAGAGTAGATTGCTCAAAATCAGCAGCCCCTTTCACTGTTTCAACAAAATTTGGTATTAGATCTGCCCTGCGCTGATACTGGGTCTCGACGTTACCCCACTGGCTGGTAACACCCTCGCTCATTGCTACCATGTTGTTGTAGATTTTTGTACCCCAGAGGACTATCCCCAGAACAACGAGTGCCAGAATAGCACCTATAATAACTGTTATTAAACAACCTCTTTTCATTTTTAAAGTTTTATAATTAATTACCAAATATAATCAATGTCTGATTAATTGTTAAATTAGGACTTTGAATTCATTCGATCCATATGAGAACAATTGCAGTTGTTGCAGGAGGTGATTCGTCAGAATATGAGGTATCGGTGAGAAGCGCCAAAGAGGTCAGAAAAGTCTTATCCTCCAGGTATATAGTTTATATCATTATGATTCGTGGAACCAACTGGTACTGGGAAGACGGTAAGGGAAGATATCATAAAGTTGATAAAAACGATTTCATACTTATTACTGATGACTACAGGATAAGATTTGATGCGGTTTTCATTGCCATACATGGTACTCCAGGTGAGAACGGATTACTGCAGGGTTATTTCGACATGATGCAGATTCCATATACCAGCTGTGATTCTTTCTGCTCTGCACTGACCTTCAATAAGCAGGCCTGTAAACTCTATCTGAAGGAATATGGCATCCTGATGGCTGAGGCAATCCTTTTAAGAAAAAAAGAGAAGCCTGACACCGAGGAGATAATCCATAAAACTGGTCTTCCCTGTTTCGTTAAACCAAACGACAGCGGTTCAAGTTTTGGTGTTTCCATGGTAAAAAAAAAGGAAGATCTGTTACCTGCCATTAAAAAAGCTTTCAAAGAGAGTGATGAGGTCATGATCGAAGCTTTCATGAAAGGAAGAGAGATGGCGTGTGGAGTGGTAAAAACCATGTCCCGGTCACTTATCCTTCCTGTGACCGAGATAATCAGCAGGAACGAATTCTTTGATTATGAAGCAAAATATACTCCCGGCAAATCAGATGAGATAACACCTGCAAACATTCCTTTAAAGATTAAGGAGGATGTTCAGAGACTCAGCTCGGAAATTTATGATCTGCTTGGTTGTAAAGGAATTGTAAGGGTTGATTTTATTTTAATTGGTGAACAGCCCTATTTCCTTGAAATCAATACAGTACCAGGTATGACAGAGGAGAGCCTGGTTCCCAAACAGGCACAGGCAGCAGGAATCCCTTTATCGGAACTCTACTCAATGGTTATTGAGGATCTGTTCGTATAACCGCATTGGGTATGTTGAGCAGCTAAGCCGAAATCCCGACAACCTGAGGAACAAAGGTCAGTCAGGAAGGTTGAAAACTGCGAACTGTCCCGAAAAAGCTTTTGCTTTTTCGAGGATCCTCGAATCGAAGATTCGGGACCGACTGAGGTTTTGAAAACCTTAATCACCGAGTCTTTAATTCTCTTTTGCTTTTTTCAGGGCACTTGTTGTAGTATAATACTTTGTAATCATCCCCGGCACCTCCCAGCCGGGTAATTCACCAGCTGCCAGATATTCAAGAAACTTTGCGGTAACCTGACCGAAATGCTCTTCGTGTCCAACCCTGTATTCAGCCGGAATATTTATTTTAAGAGTGTTGTTATTTACTTTTTCAATATTAAGATTGTCATAAGGAAGTGTTTCAAGTACATTTTCAAGTTTTCCGCTAAACTCATTAAACGATATTCCCTTTACATTTTCAACATACAAAGTAGGGACAAATTGTTCCTCCGCTCCCTGTTTAATAACAAGATCGCACTGAGAACCATGCATTACCGAATAATGAGTATCTCCTCCTCCGGGTGGTGCCTGATACTTCCATTCAACAGATACCTGGGCGTACACACCTTTTATCTGATAAGTCATCTCACCGTTGGCGTAAACATTAAGCTTATCATCCTTAATGTCTTTCTGAAGAAATGCAGGGAAATCATCAAATCCGGTAACTCCTTTAAACTCTTCCTTTGATATAATAGTGGGCCATCTTGTTGCCTCAATCATATTAATATCTCCGGGAGTCAGTATCTGTTCCGGAAAACACTCCCACTGAATGAGGTCAACGAGATGTGTTGTGACATCTACTATCCCCTCACCTTGCTGTTCAACGTCGAAAAACCATGCCGGACGGATCAACGGAGTACCGGAGACAATCTTTGAAAAGTGATGAACACTTACCTTGGTGACCGCAGGATCCTCTTCAGTGCCGGTTGCAAGCGTTCCGAAAATCTCTTCCCTTTGCGAAAGAAGTTTCTGAAGAATTGTGGTCACCTCATATCTTTCTGTCATAATATCGTAAAGCAGAATGCCTTTATCCTGAGCCACCCTGAATGCTTCTTCCAGCTTCGGGAAATCTTCCTCCAGAATGATCATTGGTTTGTCTGCTAAAACATTCAGCCCCTCATTAATTGAACTTGTGATATACTCCGCCTTTTTAAGATTGTTACCTGATAATACTACAACATTACCAGCTTTTTCTGCAAGCATTTTCTCAAAAAAATCGCTTCCGGTATAGACAATCTCCTCCCATGATGTTGGATTATCTGTCCTGGTGTTATATGAATTGATCCTGTCAAGATGTTGCTTACAGTCAGGTCCTTCAGGAGCATATACATGCACTTCTGGTGATACCTGTTCATACATTATTTTCTGTACAAGGGCTGCATGAAAATGACCGGGATCAACTGTTATTAATCTTACCTGATAATCTGTTGCCATGGATTCATCTGATTTTTTTTGTGTACCTCCTCCGCATGAGATAATCATCATTACGACAGGCAGAAACAATAAAAATAACTTTTTCATTATATCATAATTTTAATGGTTTTTCACAGCATCCATAAAAGCCCGGATATTATCATCAGTCACATCAGGTGGCATTCCGCCGCCAGCCGACCAGATAATCCGACTATAATCATCTGTCTCTGTAAAGGCCTTTCCAACAGCATTCCTTACATCTTCAGGAGTGCCGGCCGCCAGCACATCCCGTGGCGGAATATTACCAACCAGCACAATTTCAGGTCCGGCGAGCCGGCGTATCTCTCCCAGTGTGTGTTCGAAAGAGAAATTGAACATATTTACATCCATTTCATTCAGAAATCCGGCAGTTATCAAACCTTCGGCATCGTTATGCAGGAATCTGACAGTTGACTCAAAGCAGTTGAAGATCCTTTTGAAGTATGGGATAACGAATTCCTTGAATTCAGTTTCACCCACAAAACCGATAATATCATCCAGTACCAAAATCCCGTCGATAGATGGAAAACATTCTTTCTGCCATCTTAACCAGTCGCATATGAAATCTGTAATCTTATTTACCAGTTTATGTGCTCCTTCAGGATCCATTGCCAGCGCCATCATAAACTCTGTAGTCCCCATCAGAAAACTTGCAATGTTTAAAGGTCCTCTTGCTATTGCAAACCTTACCTGGTGATCGGCTTTTTTTATAGCCTCCTCATTGTTCCTCAATCTGCTGATCATAAAAGGCAGTAATCCATCAGTCTTTACATCAGGTTGTGGAAGCGCTTCAACTTCAGAAATATCCTTAATAACCTTTTCGGCATGAGGCAGGTTTTGCTCAAGGAATATCATCCTTGATCCAAAAGCTGACGGTTCGGTGCACATCCCGTACTCTGACCAGAATCCCGGCATGAACCATACTTCAGGGAAGGTATTGATGGCTTTAAGGTTAGATTTCAGCCAGAGGTCATCCGATGAATAAAAATCAACCGTGCTTATTCCATACCAGCCGGGGATCCAGGGACTGTCAATTATAAATCCAACCGGCCTGTAATTCAGCTTTTTACCGTTGATCATCCTGATCAGATCATCCCACGATGAATTACGCATATACTTTTGATTTAATTACCCAAATCTTACCGGCAATAAAATTGAGAATTTATTTTAAGAGAAAAAAATTTATTTAACCTATAGCTACAGAACATCAATTGATAAGCTTTGTGATCCTCCGTGCTTTCCCTGTGTACTCTGTGAAAGTTCTTTTTTGTTACACAGGGAGCACGGAGCAGGCACAGAGAACCACAGAGGAATCATCACTTCATTTTCAACGTCTCCATTCTATATGAATCTATCGGATCGCAGGTACATACGAGGTTCCTGTCGCCGTAACCATCATCAACACGCCCCACAGAAGGCCAGAACTTGTTTTCGACCACCCATCTGAGAGGGAAGGCAGCTTTCTGCCGGTCATAACTGTGGTCCCACTCATTTGCTGTTATTACTTTCACAGTATGAGGCGCATTGTGAAGTACGTTATCTGTTTTATCGGCTTTGCCCTCTTTTATTGCTTGAATTTCAGCCCATATTGATTTTAGTGCATCGACGAATTTATCCATCTCCTGAAGCGATTCAGATTCTGTTGGTTCAACCATCAGGGTGCCATGCACAGGGAATGAGAGTGTCGGCGCATGGAATCCGTAATCCATAAGCCTCTTTGCAATATCGGCTTCAGTGATTCCGGTCTCTGATTTGAAATTACGGCAATCGAGTATCATCTCATGGGCCACAAAACCAGTTGTGCCTGTATAAAGTGTTTTATAAAAACCTTTCAGGGATGATGATATGTAATTAGCATTAAGAATAGCATATTCAGAAGCTTTTGTTAAACCATCAGGTCCCATCATCATTATATAGGCATGGGAAATTGTCAGAATATGTCCGCTTCCAAAGGGAGCACCGGCAACAGCCGTAATCCCTTGACTGCCTCCCGTTTTAACTATCGGATGTGATGGCAGGAACTCAGCCAGTTTGTCATTAGCCAGTATAGGACCCATTCCGGGTCCGCCGCCTCCGTGAGGTATAGCAAAGGTTTTATGCAGATTCAGATGACACACATCAGCACCCATATGACCCGGACTGGTAAGCCCTGTCTGAGCGTTCATATTGGCACCATCAATATAAACCAGTCCGCCATTGGCATGTATAATGTCAATCATCTGTGTTATCTCCGCTTCAAAAACTCCATGTGTTGACGGATAGGTAATCATGATACATGCCAGGTTATTCCTGTGTTCTTCCGCTTTCCTTCTCAGATCCTCAATACTAATGTTCCCTTTGTCATCACATTCAACCACTACAACCTGCATACCTGCCATGACAGCACTTGCCGGATTGGTTCCGTGTGCAGATGATGGTATAAGTGCAACATTACGATGCCCCTCCCCTTTGCTCCTGTGATACTCCCTGATAACCAGCAAACCTGTATATTCACCTGCTGCACCGGAATTTGGCTGGAAAGATATTGCTGAAAAACCTGTTATTTCCTTAAGCGCTTCACCCAGTTCATCCATGAGCTGATAATAACCTTCAGCCTGTTCCACGGGAACAAACGGATGAATATTTCCGAATTCAGGCCAGCTCAACGGGAACATAGAGCTGGCAGGATTCAGTTTCATCGTACAGGAGCCTAGCGAAATCATACTATGCGAAAGCGATATATCTTTTCTTTCGAGCATCTTGATATAACGCATCATCTCTGTTTCGCTATGGTAACTGTTAAAGGTTGCTGTTTTGAGGAATGACGATTTTCGGATGAACTTATCCTCAAAGCAATTACTGTCACAAAATGAGGTTACCGGTTCAGCTTTTTTACCTGCAGATCCTGCAAATATGTTAATAATTTTATTGATCTCGTTTAAGGTTGTTATTTCGTCAGTGCTGATGCTGACCGTATCATCACCAGGATAAAAGAAATTCATTCCTGATTCAAGTGCTGTACTCCTGATATCTTCAGTTGTGATTCCTTTGTGCAGGACAACTTTTATCGTATCAAAAAATTGAGTGTTTAACTGAATATAGCCAAGCTTTGTTAAAGAATCGCTTAAAGTACATGCAGACCTGTGGATATGTGTTGCGATATTCTTTAGCCCTTCAGGGCCATGATACTGGGCATACATCCCGGACATTGTTGCCAGCAGGGCCTGTGCAGTACATATATTTGAGGTAGCTCTTTCACGTTTGATATGCTGCTCTCTTGTTTGCAGTGCCATCCTGAGTGCATGATTTCCCTGTGCATCAACCGAGACCCCTATGATACGGCCCGGCATGTTTCTCTTCAGTTCATCACGTGTTGCAAAGAAACCTGCATGAGGACCCCCGAAACTCATTGGAAGGCCCATACGCTGATTTGACCCCGTAACAATATCGGCACCCCATTCTCCGGGAGGTGTAAGAAGTGACAGGCACATCAGATCGGCTGCTACTCCCACCAGCACACCTGATGCGTGAGCTTTTTCAACAAATTCCCTGTAATCTCTTATTTGCCCTGAGGCTGACGGATACTGGACTAATGCCCCGAATGTCGACTCGTTAAACACTGCTTCCCTGTAATTTCCTTTAACTAACTCTATTCCAAGTGGTTTTGAACGCGTCTCAAGCACATCAAGTGTCTGAAGGAAAATGTCACTGTCAACAAAAAATTTGTTGGAACCAGCCTTTACGGCACTACGCGACCTGGCATTGAACATCATTATCATGGCTTCAGCAGCCGCTGTCGATTCATCAAGGAGAGAAGCATTTGCTATCTGCATGCCTGTAAGTTCAATAATCATCGTCTGAAAATTCAGAAGAGCTTCAAGCCTGCCCTGTGATATCTCAGCCTGGTATGGGGTATAAGATGTATACCACGAAGGATTCTCAAGTACATTCCGGATAACGACCGATAAAGGGGCAACACCATAATATCCCTGTCCTATAAATGATCTGAACAATTTGTTTTTAGAACCCAGCTTTCTTATATGATTCAGGTATTCAAACTCACTCATGGCTTCGGGAAGCCTGAGAGGTTTTTCAAGTCTGATATTCTGAGGGACAGCTTTATTAATAAGCTCTTTAAGAGAACTGACTCCGATAACCTTCAGCATTTGTTGCAATTCATGCTCGCGTGGACCAGTGTGGCGGTTTACAAATCTATCTGATATCATGTATTCTGTTTTATTGATAAACAATAATATAAGGAATGGGTTTAGAGATGTGCGAAAATAGCAATAAGAATATGTTTAAAAAATGAAAAGGATCAGGGTAAATTAAAATATGGATTTGTTCTCATTTCCCTTTTAATAGTTGTCGGGTCGCCATGACCCGGATAAACAATTGTTTCCGGGGGAAGAACAAACAGTTTGTCCCTGATACTGTTGATAAGTGTTTCATAGTCTCCGCCAGGCAGATCGGTTCTGCCAATACTTCCTGCAAAAAGGGCATCTCCAGTAAAAACAACTTCATCTTTTTCAGAGTAAAATGCCAGACTGCCCTTTGAATGTCCTGGTACCTGTGAGACTCTCAATTCAATATCTCCAAATGAAATCACCTGACCATCCGCCAAAAAAGCTCCAGGTTCCGGGGGAGTTGGCATTGTCAGATCAAAGATCGCTGCAACCTGTGCGGCATTCCTTCTGTTCTTATCTTCCTCCCTGCTGCAAAAGGTGCTGAGATTATATCTGGCAAGAATAAACCTGTTCCCGAAAACATGATCAAGATGGCAATGTGTATTCAGAAGAAGTACCGGCGTCAGATTCTTTTCGTCGATAAGATCTGTCAGCTTTCTGAATTCTTTTTCATCATAACAGCCACAATCCAATATTGCACATATGCCTGACTGATCGGCAAGAATATATGTATTTACTTCAATTGGAGAAAAAACAAGTTTAAATATTTCCATATAAAATCATTTTCCATTAACGGTTCCCCTTAGCATCGGAACAAATACGTAACTTCCATGGGAGGTATATTCAAAATCATCTTCACCTGTTCGTTGAACAAGTGTCATAACCTGGGAATAGGAATCCCCAAGTGGTACAACAAGCCTCCCTCCTGTTGTTAGCTGTTCCAGAAGTTTTTCAGGTACTTCCGGTGCAGCAGCGGTAATGACGATCCCGTCAAAAGGACCATATTGTGGTTGACCCTCATGACCGTCGCCAAAGAAGAAATGGGCTGTATAACCCAGTGATGACAGTGTTCTCTGTGCTTTCAGATATAGCTCCCTGTAACGTTCTATTGTATATACTCTGGCTCCCATTTCGGCAAGTATTGCAGCCTGGTAACCTGAACCGGTGCCGATCTCAAGTATCTTATCCCTCTTCTTTACCTGAAGCAGGGAGGTCTGAACAGCCACCGTGTAAGGTTGTGAGATTGTCTGACCTGAAGTGATGGGAAAAGCTTTATCAACATAAGCATGATTCAGAAATGCAGGATCCATAAAATCGTGCCGTGGAACCTTACTTATTGCTCTTAACACCTCCTCATCAGTAATGCCTTTCCTCCGGAGTTCCTCCACAAGCATTTTTCTTTTACCGCTCGCTTCGAATGTATCTGTCATTGAATAATCAGGTAGTGAAGTTTCAGGTGGCAAAAATATAAAAATTATGGTACAGAAAGATTGTGGTTGGTGATTAGTTCTTGGTTCTTGGTGCTTGGTGCTTGGTGCTTGGTGCTTGGCGGGTCAGTCTTCAAATCTTATGACATGCTGATTATTCCGCTGGCGCGGATTTGTAATCCGTGCCTTTTGCTCGGTTGTGATCCCTATGGCACCGATTGCAAATGGTTGTCAGCATACGGCAACCGGCAACCAGGACCGAGGACCCAGTCTATGATAATCCCAATTTGGCTACAGGTTTATATAACGGCCCTGTTGGCAGGAGGATACTTTCGTAAAGGATCACCTTTTCCACATTCACCTTCTGGATTTCTAAATCAGAATACTTTTCGATAACCGCTTTCAGGTTATCAATATCTTTAATTGATTTTATCCTTCCAAGTGTTAGATGAGGCCTGAAGTGCCGCTCTTCAGTAATGAAACCTGTTTCATCAAAGCCGGACTTTATCTTTTCATAAAGAGATTCCAGATCAGCCGGTTGCTCTATTCCTGCCCATATTACACGTGGGTCCCTGTAATTCCTGAAAACTCCTGATCCTTTTATTGTAAAATCAAATTTGTGTAAATCCGTGACTGCATCTTTCAGAACCAGTGTAAGTGCTTTTATCCTTTTCTCTTCAGTATCCCCCAGAAATGCAAGTGTCAGGTGCATATTTCCCGGATCGACCCATTTTATGTTTTCACCACCGAGTAAAGCTTTCAGGTTTGAGATTACTCGAAGCAGGGTCCCATCTGCTTCAACTTTAACCGCAATGAAAAGGCGTTTCACAATATGCCGGCTTCAATTTCATTAATTATCAATTCAATAAGCATGTCTTCACCGTAAGGATCATACTCAGCTTTAAGGTCAGTACCAAAGATCCTTGCTATAAACTGCCAGAAGACAGCAGAAAAACTTCCGCGATACTCTTTTATGAGTTCATAGGAAGTATTTTGTGTCTCCCTGTCAATCAGTTTTATCAGCAGTTTCCCCTGGGTGATGGTCAGATCCCTTATATCATCCCCATATTCGCCAAATATTTTTTTTTCAACATCTTTCAGATATCTTCTTCTCTCTTTATCATCAGGAAGTGCTAGAAGTTCTTCGTTAACCTGTCCCAGTTTTATTCTTACTATAACAGCGTAGGGATATGCTTTCTTCAGATTATAGATCAGTCGCTGGTATTGCCTGAAAGCAGATCTGTTTGAACGATCTGGCCGTCCTCTAATTGTAACCTCCTTTATTTCAACTTCGGGCAGGACAACACCATTCCTTTCAACCTTGTTAAGGATGTAAAAACGATCGGGCAGAGTATCATTTTCCTGCCTGGCAGTATCAGACTGACCTGATAGTCTGGCTAAAAAAATAAATAATATTAATATTGAAAAAACAAATCTCACTTGCCAGAAAATTTATACAAAGGTATCAAATAACGGGCCATTTCATAAACCACAATAAGAATCTCAGGGCTGAAGCCCGCCTCAGGTACCTGACTGATGAACCACGGCTTTAAAGCCGTGGTTCCGGATAAGGATATTTTAAAAGCAACGTTCTCCCTGTTGATAAAGGAAGTTTTGGGATCTCCCTCATCAGGTTAGTATTTAATCCTTCAACACAAACAATGAAAAAAATAGTTACCATCGCGTGGATTATACCTGAAACGGATATTCGAAACAATCCTGTCAATAGCTGTATTGTACTGGATAACAGCTGCCAGGGAGGTTGTGGTCATCATCAAACCATTTAATCTGATAATGCTTGGTACATAAGACTTATCACACAGGATTTGTTTCAGAATTCAACTGCATCCATCCCTCAAAAAAGTTAGCTCTCGGCGGGCAAAACTGCAACTACATTAACACGCTTTGTTTTTAATGCATCATGACCTTTGTTTGACAAAACGAAGGAGGCTGTTCGCCTCCTTTTAAAACCTATTTTTTAGTAATGGTAACTACCACTCCATCCTGAGTTGTTTCCTGTGTGTAAATAGCGCCCAGGTAATCAGCGATCTTTTCATAAGCTACTCTGTAAAATGTCAGATAATCATCGTAGGTTACATTGAATTGAGGTCCACTGCTTTTTAATCCAGTTAACATATTATTAGCACTGAATACAACATGACTATCATCCTGTTCCAGAATGTTAAGTTCTCCCTCAGGTACAACACTACGCCAGTTATTAAGTGCACCATTCACAAAGCCATCATAACCAGCCTCTTTATTCCAGCTGGTTTTGTATTGATCTCCTGTGAAGCCGCCGAAATCCTCAACACTCTTTCCGAGCGATTTTGCATAATTAATTGAGTTTATAAGAAAATTATCAGCTTGATAATAGCTGTAAGCTCCTATTACGTTCCGGTAAACAATTTTCCATGAGCCGTCATCTTTCTCAAGAAAGCAGGCTACCAATTGCTTTCCCTCAGATTCACCATTATTATTGAAAGGTTCAGTATCAAAAACGATCCAGGCACTTTCTTCATAAACTTTAATTCTGATGGGTGTTTTTACTTCTTTCCATGCTTCCTTTTCCCCCACAATGTATGATTTGGCATTGGAGGATACCGATTCCCATCCGGAATTAAAACTAAATCCGGATTTTAAAGCATTCATTCCTATATTGGTTGAATCCTGAATATAGGTTGCACTCCAGCGTTCAAAATCGCTGGCATAATACGAAGCTGTTTCTTCTTCAATAAGAGCAATAATGGCTTCTTTTTCCTTTTCAACATCAATCTTTTGCTCACAGGAATAGTTGACAATTAAAAGAAATGTAATAATAATTAAAATTGCTTTTTTCATGATGATTTTATTTTTGATTCTATAATCTTATTCAAGGAATAATCCCTTGAAAAGTAACAGTATAATAACTTTATCTTAAAAAGGTGTAATCTTTTGTTTAAAACTTTGCTTAACAAATTTAAAACCATTTTAAAACAAAAGTCAATTTTATTTTATAAAGACAATATTAACCAGTCTTAAATAATTTTCCCTGTAACCATCAGGGAACCGTGATCTTAAGCATTTTGAGATTAAAGACTGTCCCACCGTACCTTCACTACCTTTGTCCGCCGAAGCTTTGGTGAAGATTTTTCCCTGTTAAGCACAATTCATAATCACTAATCCTCTTTGCTCATGAATATGTATACTGTTGCATCACTGGCTCTTGAGAACAGGAAAGGCATGCATGATCTTACAAACGATGAGATAAGAAAACAGCTTATTGATGATGGGCAAATTCTGGAGTTTTAGTTTTAACATCGTTATGAGGAAGACGGGAGCGGAATAAAAAAAAAATGCTTCCGCTATCTAAATAATGTAACTTTATAAAATGATTAGATTATCCTAATCATATAATGTTCTAAATCAAAAATTTAGCGTTATGAATACCTATTCAAAAA
>CAZQVL010000001.1:246479-258449 GCA_964596715.1 uncultured Rikenellaceae bacterium | reverse complement strand
CCCATCTCTATCGGGTTCACATTCCATCCGTCAACTTTCAGTAAGGGTTTTTCACCATCCAGATTCTTCGAGTCGAATTGAACCTGGAGTGTTCGCTTTTCCCCCGGCAGAAGCGAAAAATAATTGTCCTCCCAGAAAACAGGCAATACTGGTTCTCCGGAGTTCAGCTTCAGAATTTTAGGATTCACCGCAAAGGCAAGTGCTGTGCCCGGATTCTCAATAGTAACTGTAAGCCGGGATTTATCGCCAGCCTGTTGTAATGCCTGAATACTAACATTCAGACTGGTTTTAGGCAGTTTACTGAGGTCTGTAAAATCGGCCTTTTCATCTCCTTCAGAGCTTAACCAGTAGAAATTTGATGATAAAAGCTTTCCTGAAGAATCATTTAATTGTAGTTTCAGGAAATATATTCCGGTAATATCTTCAGGAAAATCGAGTGTAGTAAGGATTTTCCTGCTCTCATCAGGACCTACAGCTACATCCATTATTCCCGACCAGACTTCAGACATATTGAAATCAATAATTTTAAAGGATGCTTTTAATCCTGTAAAATCTTTATAAAAAGAATTTACCACCTTTACTGAATGGTCATCATAACAATACTGGATATGAAGTGGTTCGCAGGCGTTCTTTGCCCCGTAGAAGGCTCCGTTCGGCATAAAGAAATAGTCATATAACTGCCAGTACATCTTGGGCCAGGCGGAGTTATACATCCAGTAAATTATTCCACTCGACCGGTATTTATTATCCGTAAAAGCCTCGAACATAGCTTTTACTGCCTCATTCTGAAACACCTGCGACTTCATGGAATACTCCTCAACACTCGTTGGTTTGCCATACCGTGATTCAAAAGCTGCCCTGGCAATCGGATAGAATGCTTTATGCAGACGCAGATCCCATGATTCACTCATAGGCCACAGGTCCTCTTCTGGCATCATCATCCTCATAGTCTCGATTGGAGGTATCTGTTCACCCGACGGACCTGCTTCTGTATTGAACTCAAGTTTAGCGTACCAGTATGAAGGCGGGAAATATGCATATACCTTCGGATATGGGCCCATCCACACACCTGATGGACCGGTAATGGTACTGGAGGCCTGTGTGGCTGATGATTCAAAAGGCCGTGTATTGTCATATTCATCCAACACCTTGATATACCTTTTTTCAATATCGGGAGGCGGAAAATGATCACTTCCGTAAAGCCAGGTAAAAACAGAAGGATGATTACGCAGATGGACAATCTGATCTTTCCAGCTCAGTTCGGCTATATCACCTGTATGGGGAGTCCAGTTTCTCCAGCGTTCCCAGGAACAGCAGCAACACCAGCCTACCATCAGCAGTATTCCTTCTTCATCGCATCTTTCAAACAGGTAGTCAGAGCCCCGTGGAGCTTCCATCCTCAGGGCATTCAGGTTCATATGTTTGGCATACATCAGATCTGCCTCTGTCCGTTCGTCGGATGGTCGCAGCATAAGGTCCTGTACATAACCTCCACCCCTTATAACTATGTTTTTACCGTTTACCTGAAAAACCTTTGTGTGGAGTGAATCGAAATTGTTCATCCATGCAGTTATTTCACGTACACCAAAGCGAACTTTTTTTGTGTCTGTAGTTCTGCCTTTGACCTCAAAGTCAAGGTTAAGGTCATAAAGGTTCTGGGGCCCTACTGTATGCGGCCACCAGAGTCGGGGATTTGAAATTACCAGTTGAGGAAATGCCTCAGGTAGAAAACTTACCAGCTTTGTTTCCCCGGCTCCTAAGGTTACTTCCTGGAAGAATGTAATATTTTCTATTATTCCCTTCAGATTTCCAGTAACTGGTTTAATTTCTGCATTATGCAGTTCAGCGGTGATGGTGAGTCTCGCCTGGTCACTTGTGGGCAGGTTCAGCCTGGTTACCACATGCGGATTTTCAATTGCCACAGCACCGGTTGCATGAACAGATACATCATACCATATACCCATACCCCTGTCAGGTGGTGTGGGATTCCAGTCCACCCAGGTAATGGTAAGATCCATCCCTTTTGGGGGAAATATCTCAAGGGCAAGGCAATTGTTTTCACCTGGCAAAGCCTCTTTTGTAATATCAAGGTTAAAGAGGCGATATGCTCCTTCAATAGTGGTTGTATCTGCAATAAGTCTGCCGTTTAACCAGATATTAGCTTTGTAATTGATACTGTGAAACTTAAGCCATGTATGCATATCTTTATAGTCGGCAGGAAGACTGAACTCCGTACGATACCACCATGCAACCCTGAATGGACTTTCCTCGGGCATTTCCCTGTTTCTTCCGGGTATAGTACCCGGAAGTTTATTAATATTGGTTCCATAGTATGGATCAGGATATACATTGTTGGCAACCAATGCAGCCAGTACAGTAGTGGGAACAGTAGTTGGATACCATCCCTCAGTCCGGAAACCTGTCGTCGAAATAGCTTTACCATCTGATCTTATTTCACTGGAGGACTGTATGGCCCAGTTATCTCTAAGAAACAGCTTCCCTCCTGCAGTATTCTGTGCAAAGCAGGTCAATGAAAGGAAAAAAATCATGGCAACACTGAACATTTTACGGGTTTTCATATCAAATGTTTATTATAGATACAAAATCACTTTATAAGTAATAAAGTTAATAAATTAAAATTTAAGGTAATCCAAAAGAATTCAGTCTTTTTGCCAGATCAATCTGAATTCTCCCGATCGCAAATAATCAGATAATACTCATAAATCAAACTAGTTTTGGCCAGGGTATTTCAAATTAATTATTTAGCATTATCTTTATTTTCACTATGAACTAAGAATCATAACCTTCAATTTTCTTATAAATCAATTAATATGAGTGGTAATCAGACTTCCTCTGTTTCAGGCCCCGGTTTAAAACGTGTCCTAGGACTCTGGGCACTGGTGCTTTACGGTATTATCCTTATTCAACCCACGGCTCCTATGCCGTTATTCGGTGCAGCTGCAAATCTGGCTAATGGTCATGTTGTTGTTACAGTTCTTATTGGTATGGTAGCAATGCTATTCACTGCTATCAGTTATGGGCGTATGGCAAATGCTTATCCCAATGCCGGTTCAGCATACACCTACGTCACCAGGGAAATTCATCCCTCTCTTGGTTATTTTGTAGGCTGGGGTATGATTTTCGACTATGTGATGAATCCTATTATCTGTGTCATCTGGATCAGCAAGGCAGCAATGAACATAATTCCTGAAGTACCTTTTGCTGTTTATGCTGTTGCCTTTACTATTCTGTTTACAGCCATGAATCTCCGTGGCATCGAATCCAGTGCCCGTACTAATGCAATCATTGCTGCCGGACTGGGAGTTGTTATTGTCCTTTTCCTTGGTTCAGCAATTCGTTATCTCTTATTGAATCCTCCTGCTGCAGGTGCGTGGACAAAACCTTTCTATGATCCTCAGACTTTCTCCTTTTCTGCTGTCTCGGCAGGTGCATCGCTTGCAGTTCTTACATATATTGGCTTCGATGGCATTTCAACACTGTCTGAAGAGGTACATAATCCCCGTCGTAATATTCTGCTGGCTACTGTTCTTGTATGCCTTATTACAGGTGTACTTGCATCAATACAGGTGTTTACCGCCCAGATGGTCTGGCCCGGAACAAAGTTCCCTGACCAGGATACCGCATTCGTTTACGTGGCGGGCAGAGCCGGTGGCCAATGGCTCTTCCATACAATTAACTTTGCCCTGATAATCGCAACAATAGGTTCCGGTTCCGGTGCTCATCTCGGAGCAAGCCGCCTTCTATACGGTATGGGACGTGATAACGCCATTCCCCACAAATTCTTTGCATCAATTAATCCACGTACGCACGTACCATCAAAGAATATAATCCTGGTTGGTGCTGTAACCCTTGGCGGAGCATTCCTGCTTACCTATCCGCTGGGAGCTCAGTTACTGAACTTCGGAGCTTTGATCGCCTTTATGGGAGTAAATGTTTCATCTTTTGTACGCAATTTTCTTCGTAACAAACACAAGACCTTTGTCAATTTCATAGTACCAGTTCTTGGATTTACAGTGTGCCTTTACCTCTGGCTCAGCCTCGGCTATAAAGCCAAGATCGCAGGATTGTGCTGGCTTTCAGCCGGTGTCCTTTATGGTGCATACAGGACATCATGGTTTCGGAGACCTCTTCAGTTTGCGAAGATTGAAAGTGACGATGAAAAAAATAACCAGGACTGAAAACAATATTTATATAATGAAGTATGGAGAAGGAGCATAAACCATCAGCCAGAAGACTCGTTTCGCTTGATGCATTACGAGGCTTTGATATGTTCTGGATAATGGGAGGTGAAAATATATTTGCTGCTCTCGCAACTCTCACCGGCTGGCCCGTTTTTGAATGGTGTGAGATTCAATTTAGCGGAACTCCGCTACGGAAGTGTTCTTGGACGTATCGGTCTCGCCTGGATGTTTGCCGGGTTAATCTTCATGAATACCAGGCTTAAAGGGAGAATAGTCTGGTTCTGGAGCCTCCTGATCGGTTACTGGTTGCTCCTTCTTATTTTCCCTGCTCCCGATGGCGGAGAAGGGAGCTTAAATATTTGCTACTCATCAGCCCCCCTTCTTTGCTTTCGCGTAGCTTAAGCAAAGCAAAGCAGGGGGGATGGGAGTCATTCCCCAAACTTGAAATACAACGTTCCCTTCAATGGTTCCGTATTTCTGTTTGCCGTGTAGATATTCTTCTGGCTCTGAGGACCCATCATATCAGTTGATAAAAATTTTGTGCCGATGGGGCTGATCCCGTGAAGTACAGAAATATCTCCCTCTGGAAATGCCGGAGTTACACTCCCTGCCGCATGCTTCGGCTTCTGCGGAGTAAAAAGATGAAGAAAGAGATCCTCCGTGGCAACTACAATCGTAAACGGTAAACCTGTAGTACTGATCTGCACTGAATAGAAATTGGAATAATATCCTTTAAACTCCGGATAATCCCACGATTCACCCGTCACAGTATTGTTGTATTCCTTATCAAAAACACCAAAACAGGTTCCTTTCATCCGGTTCTTCCACACATGATAAGGCCCGTTAGCCATAAGGGAAGCACCTTTTACCTGATCTTCGGAGAATGAGAAAGTGATCCCGAACAGATCAGACTGGCCGGATGGCTTGTAATCATAATCAAGCTGCAGCCATCCTCCCGGATGCATTGTCCATTTAACATGACATTGAGGTCTGTTCCCATAAACAACTTCAATAACATAATTATTTCCTGAAGCATAATGTTTTAATTCCCTGAAAACAGGATTTATTCCGACAAAAACAGGACCGTTATTAAATGGAATAACCGTTCCCCCTTTCACTACTTCCGTTATCAAGCCTGTTGCTTTACTGAAGGTTACTGCTAAATCTACTGATGACAAAACAACTGAATCGTCTGTCTCCAATGCTGTAACAGTACCTACACCTGATCTGACTGCCCGTCCGGCCATAATCCGGGGTGAAGTTATATTCCACGACCATCTGTTTATTAGACGGCCAAAGGGATCTGTGGCTGTAACATAAATGGCATCAAATTCCCTCCAGTTTTCCGGCAGATTTAAATCGAGCAGGCCTTTTTCTTCCGGAGCAACAGTTGGTGATTGTATTTGATTTATAAGTCTTCTTGCTTCTTTTGCCGGCATTGTATCAGAATATCTTACAAGATTGCAAGTGAATTTACACTGATCAAGGCCTGTATATAAAAACCTGTTTTCGATCTTCAGTTTTCCGTCAAATTCCGCTGTAATAATTCTCTTCTCAAACTGAATTGGCGACCAGATCTCCCTGATTGTATAAAAGCTTCCTTCCTTCTCGCGGTACGGACCAACAATACCATCAGGTGCAAGATTACCTTTTGTGTCGATGGAGTCGCCCATATCCCTTCTTACTATACCTTCATCTGCAAATACCCATAAGAAACCCCCTGCCGAAAGCGGTTTTGAAATCATAAGGTGCCAGTAATCCTCTAATCCGGCTCCATGACCTCCATCGAAAAGGCCATGAAGCAGTTCAGTCGGAAAGAAGATATCCCTGCCGTTAAAAAAGGTATTTAAACCGTAATTATATGGTATATAATGTCTTGTATTCATCCCGCTAAGGGTTGACCAGGGTTCAATGACTTTCCGTTTCTGTGGATCATACCTGACATATTCATCCCGTAACTCCGGATTAAATCCTCCTTCGTTTCCGTTATCCCACAAAATGATACATGGATGGTTAACATCCCGGATAACCATCTCTTTTACAAGCTTTTTACCAGTCTCAGTGTCATAATAGGCCTGCCAGCCTGCCAGTTCATCCAGAACAAATAATCCCAGTGAGTCGCATACATCGAGGAAATGCTGATCAGGCGGATAATGACTCATTCTTACAGCATTAATATTCATATCCTTCATAAGGTTTACATCAATGATGCTCAGCCCTTTGCTTGTTGTTCGCCCTGATTCAGGCCAGAAACTGTGACGGCAAACACCGCGGAACATGATTTTCACACCATTAACATATATGCCGTCATTCTGCTTGACCTCCACTGTTCTGAATCCGAACCGCTGAACAATCTGATGTCTGACCACAGATCCCTCCTTAAGACTAACCTGCACCTGGTAAAGGTTGGGAAATTCAGGGCTCCAGAGAAAGGGATTAGAAAGATACCCATATAGAATGCCATGGTTTTTTCCGGCAGTGATACCTATTGAAAAAGGTTTCCCAACCGGTTTCCCGTCAAGTGATTGAATCTGAGCCTCAGCAATCTTATCCCCTGAATTTTCGTTTAGATAAAGGTCGATTGAAATCTTCCCTTCTGCCTGGGCATCAACAGCAATATGATCGATATATTCATTTGGAACAGCCTCTAGATAAACAGGCCGGTATATTCCCCCGAAGATCCAGTAATCAGCCTGACGTTCAGCCTCGTTAACACTCTCGTTTAACGATTGTTTACTTACACTTACCTCAAGCAGATTAACGGAACGGTACTTAAGGAGTGAAGTGATATCATACTTAAATCTGTAAAAGGCTCCCTGGTGAACAGGACCGGCGAATTTACCGTTGATTTTTACTTCAGTGTCAGTCATGGAACCTTCAAAAACAATGAAAATCCGCTTGTTGTTAAATGAGGATGGCACTCTGAATCTGTTCTTATACAATCCCTGCTCATCTGAAAGCTGTCTGTCGCGACCATAACTGTAGTTACCAAATCCCTGTAACTCCCAGTTGGAAGGAACAGCGATCTTTGTCCATTTTCCACTGTTCCTGCCTTTGGTGCAAAAAAAATCCCATTGTGCAGTATGGTCTTTATCAGTGCCTGATAAATATAGTACTTCAGTTTTTTGAGCGAGTGCCTTGCCAGTAATTAAGACCGGAAGTAACAGTGAAAACAAAATGAACTGCTTCATTATTTTTCTATTTAATTTTTTAAAATGCAATTTGCGAAAAGAACTAACCGGTAGCATCAAATTTAAAACAAATTAGCCTTCATCATTGTCTCTTTTAAGCTCATTTTCTACCTTTACTTTTATAAAGAAGTTTTGGCAACAGATATTTTTCCGTTCATCACTATTCCTTAAATCTTATTTCAACTATTATGAAATCTCTTATTCCAATCCTCCTGCTCTTCTGTTTTACAACATCCGCTTTGTCACAGAACAAACAGGCGATTGTTACCGATGTTAACACACCGCTTCATGCAATGCAGCCCGATTACCCGGTGCCCTATGGACCTGTAAAAACAGAAGATGTGATCGCGGTTCTTAACCGCATTCATAATTACCTTGATATTTCGACACCTGCAAGGATCGTTGATCGTGAGATAAAAAAAGAGATCGCCGATATGACCAGACTGACTCCATCCTCGAACTTCGAACAGGGTGTATTCAGGCTTATCAGTTATGAATGGGGTGTTGCTTACGGAGCAATGTTACTTGCCGGAGAAGTTACGGGTGATAAAAAATTCACTGAGTACACATTAAGACGAATGGATCTTATCGGTGCCATGTCGCAATACTACAAATCGTTGTCATCAACTTTACAGCAGGGTAATCCTGTCCGGTCTGTTCTCGATCCGCGGGCTCTTGATGATGCAGGGTCGATGTGTGCGGCGATGATAAAGACATATGATATTGTTAAAAACCAGGCACTTCGGCCTTTAATAGATAATTATATCAAGTATATTTCGACAGAACAGTTCCGGCTTTCCGACGGCACTCTTGCACGTAACCGCCCGCTTCCCAATACCTTGTGGCTCGACGATCTTTATATGAGCGTTCCTGCACTTGCCCGGACGGGTAAGCTGACAGGTGACACAAAATACTATGATGATGCTGTAAAACAAGTTATTCAGTTCTCGCTGCGAATGTTCAATAAAAGCCAGGGGCTATTCATGCATGGATGGGTGCAGGATATGGATGTCCATCCAGAGTTCTATTGGGCGCGTTGCAACGGGTGGGCTCTGCTTGCAATGACCGAGCTACTTGATGCACTTCCGGAAAACCATCCGAAACGATCAGAAATACTTGATCTTCTCCGCGCTCATATCAACGGACTCGCTTCCTATCAGTCTGGAACGGGGTTCTGGCACCAATTACTAAATAGGAATGATTCCTATTTAGAAACTTCTGCAACCGCAATTTTCACCTACTGCATTTCACATGCCATTAACAAAGGATGGATCGATCCGCAGGCATATGGACCAATGGCTGTTCTTGGATGGAATGCCATCCAGACAAGAGTGAACGATAAGGGACAGGTGGAAGGAACTTGTGTTGGAACAGGAATGGCATTTGATCCGGCTTTTTACTATCACAGACCGGTCAATGTTGCAGCAGCCCATGGGTATGGTCCGGTTATCTTGGCCGGAGCTGAAATAATAAAACTGACCAGAAATTACCAGATAGAAATAAACGACTCAGCAGTAATGTTCTATCCATTAGGAACGGATTGGAGAAATAACAGATAGCCCCCCTTGCTCCCTCTTCTTCGCTTTCGCGTAGCTCTTCGCCTTCGCGCCGCGCCGTCGGCAAGCCTTTGGCGGCCGATGGTAGCCGCTTCGGTCGTCGAAGTCGACCTACAGCCGACGAAGACGGCGGAGCAAGGTCAGCGAAGCAAAGCAGAGGGGATGGGAGGCAAAATTTGATAAATTGGTAATTAATTAATAGAAATACAAATGAATTACAAACTACTTACAACCAGCATTTTATTATTAAGTATGCTCCTGAATTCAGGTGCGATGGAGAACCAGAAACAGGTAATTTACCTTTCAGGAAAAGGATATAAAGACACTAAAACCTGGGAGTTTTACTGTACAGGCGGCAGGAACAGCGGTTACTGGACAACTATTGAAGTACCTTCATGCTGGGAGCAACAGGGTTTCGGTAATTATGAGTATGGGAGGAGCAGATATTCATATGGTCCGGATTACAAGTACGCCAGTGAAAAGGGCATGTATAAACTGAACTTTATGATCCCTGCGGGGTGGAAAGGAAAAGTTGTTAATATTGTTTTTGACGGCTGTATGACAGACACTGAAGTAAAGATCAACGATAAGCTTGCCGGAGATATTCACCAGGGTGGATTTTATCAATTCAAATACAACATTACCGATAAAATTGTCTTCGGACAGAATAATCTGCTAGAAGTAATCGTCAGCAAGCTATCCGCAGATGAATCGGTTAACAGGGCTGAAAGATATGGCGATTACTGGAATTTCGGGGGATTGTTCCGTCCTGTGTACCTTGAAGCTTTTCCTGAAGAACACATCGAAAGAGTTGCAATTGATGCCGGGGCCGACGGTTCATTTTCGATGGATCTTTTTCCTGTAAACCTCTCCGGTAAAAGAACTCTTTACGCAGAGATAGTAGAACCTGAAGGCAGAACAGCCGGAACTTCAATATTAACTGCTTCCCCGGGTGATTCCATGCTTACCATGAAATGCAAAGTTACAGAACCTGCTTTATGGACCAGTGAAATCCCTAACCTTTATAAAGTAAATATTTATCTAAGATCAGGAAAGAACACACTTTACCAGATAACTCAAAAATTTGGATTTCGTACGATAGAGGTGCGTCATGGAGACGGAATATATATAAACGGAACCGAAGTAAAAATGAAGGGTATTAACCGGCACAGCTTCTGGCCTGAAAGCGGGAGAACCCTGAACCGTGAGATATGTCTTATGGATGTTATGCTTATTAAAGAGATGAATATGAATGCCGTACGTATGAGTCACTATCCTCCGGATGTCGATTTTCTTGATATTTGTGATTCGCTGGGATTATATGTGCTCGATGAGATTGCCGGCTGGCAGCGTGCATATGATACTCCTGTAGGCAGAAAAATAGTAAAAGAAACTGCAATACGCGATGTTAATCACCCTTCAATTATTTTCTGGGCTAACGGCAACGAAGGAGGAACAAATAAAGAGCTTGATAAAGAGTTCCTGATCTATGATCCTTCAAAACGCGATGTTATCCATCCCCATCATCGCCCGGGGAATCACTTCAATGGTATCGACTGTAACCATTACGAAAACTATGCCAGTGCTGCCAGTCTGCTCAAAGATTCACTTATCTTTATGACTACTGAATTCCTTCATTGTCAGGATGATGGAGGAGGCGGATCAGGCCTTGCTGATTACTGGGAATTGCTCTATAACTCCGACCGTTCGGGAGGAGGTTTCCTCTGGGCACTGGTCGATGAAGGACTTGTGAGAACCGATATGAATGGTTTTATTGATGTCGACAAAGTGAACGGTCCGGACGGAGTAATGGGCCCACATCGCCAAAAAGAGGGAAGTTTCTTCGCCATAAGAGAAATCTTTTCACCGGTACACATCACCATGAAGGAATTACCTGAAGGTTTCAATGGTAATATTCCCGTCGAAAACAGATATCATTTTACCAACCTGAATCAATGTACCTTTAAATATAAAATGGTTAATTTCAACAAACCGTCAGACTGGCTGACAGGTTATAAAAATGTATCGGAGCAGATTATTAATGCTCCGGCTATCGCACCAGGCACAAAAGGTAATATTGAAATAAACCTGCCTGAAGGATGGCAAGGTTGGGATGCTATCATTCTGACTGCTACAGATCCTTTTGAAAACGAGATATATAGCTGGACGTGGCAAATCAAAACTAATAAAAATATTATATCAGATTTTATTTCTTTAAAAGGGGATCAGACTGTCAGTACCACCAGTACAGATTCTACATTTACAATGAGAGCAAACGGGACGTCAGTAACATTCAATAAGAAAGACGGCAGAATTATCAGAGTATCTTATAATAACAGGACAAATATTAATTTCGGTGACGGACCTGTAATAACAACGGGTGTTTCTTCAGTTACTTATTTCATGGATTTTGCGGAAGATGACGGGCATGTAGTTGAAATTAAGTATGATGGTGATCTTAAAACAGCACGATGGAAGATGTACAATTCCGGTTGGTTAAGTCTTGAATACCAGTATGAGCTGAATGGGCTTTACCAGTTTGCCGGTATAAGTTTTTCATATCCCGAGAACTGGGTGATCAGAGCTAAATGGCTTGGTGACGGGCCCTACCGGGTATGGAAGAACAGAATGCATGGAGTTACAAATAATGTATGGGCAAGTATTTATAATGACACCCAGACCGGCGCATATCCATTCTTCTACCCGGAATTCAAAGGCTATTTCTCCAACTTTACATGGATGGAGTTAAGCACAGCGCAGGGAAAGATATTAATGGCTTCAGAAGACAGGGGATTGTTCCTACGTCTTTATGATTTTTATGGAATTACCGGACCAAAATCATATCCTGAACTGCCACCAGGAGATATCTCGTTCCTTGATTGTATTCCGGCACTGGGTTCTAAACTGGCAACCGGCTTAACTACGGATGCTTCTGTTTACGGTCCTGCAGGTAAACTAACAGAAATGAATGGCGTGAAAAAACATAAACTGTGGTTCTATTTCGGGATACCCGATATTATG
>CAZQVL010000001.1:0-246379 GCA_964596715.1 uncultured Rikenellaceae bacterium | reverse complement strand
AAAAACATAAACTGTGGTTCTATTTCGGGATACCCGATATTATGCCCCCTGCCCCTCCCGCTTCGCGGGAGGGGCAGGGGGGCAGAGGGGCAGAGGGACAAAACAAGTATAAAAAGAACTTACACAGAGGTCCACAGAGGATACACAAAGGACCACAAAGAAAAAAACTGAAATATGGTTAAGAAAATTCTCATTCTGATTTTATTTTTCTCCCAGGCTTTAAATGCACAGCAGCTATCATGGCCGGAGATAACACGTGAAAACAAACCCTGGACGCGCTGGTGGTGGCCGGGAAGTATTGTGACACCTGCCGACATAACGGCTAACATGGAAAAATACCATGAAGCCGGTCTGGGAGGGATGGAAATAGCTGTAATATATGGCGTTAAAGGGCAGGAAGACAAGTTTATTAACTACCTGTCAGCCAGGTGGATGGAGATGTTTATGCATACCCTGAAAGAGAGTGAGCGACTTGATATGGGTATTGAACTTGCTAATGCATCGGGATGGCCTTTCGGGGGACCGTGGGTTAATCCGGGGGATGCCTGTAAAAACATCAATTATAAAACTTACACGCTGAAACCAGGGGAATCTCTTAATGAGAAAATTGAGTTCGTACAGCAGCCACTGGTCAGACCGGTTGGCGAGCGACCTGATATAACAAAACTTATTTATCCCATCAGTAAAAACGAAAACTTGCAGCTTTATGCTCTTGACCAGATAAGGTTTGAGATGCCTCTCCCTCTTCAGGTACTGATAGCATACTCCGACCATGGAAAGTCAATAGATCTTACGGATAAAGTGGATGCTGATGGAAGGCTTGACTGGATTGCACCCGAGGGTACCTGGACACTCTATGCTCTCTTCCAGGGATGGCATGGTAAAATGACCGAGAGAGCCGGTCCCGGAGGAGAAGGGGACGTGATAGATCATTTCTCAGAACAGGCAATCGACAACTATCTGAAACACTTTGATGAAATATTTAAGGACTATGATCTCAAACCGCTCAGAGGCTATTTCAACGATTCATACGAGGTAGATGATGCCAGTGGAGAGTCAAACTGGACACCTCTGTTATTTGATGAATTCATAACGCGCAGAGGTTATGACCTGAGAGATCATCTTCCTGCTCTATTCCAGAATGATACACCTGAAAAGAATGAACGTGTCCTTTGCGATTACAGAGAGACAATCTCCGACCTCATCCTTGAAACATTCACAATACATTGGACAACCTGGGCAAATAAACAGGGCAAGACAACACGAAACCAGTCACACGGATCACCCGGCAACATACTCGATCTGTATGCTGCCAGCGATATACCTGAAACAGAAGGTAACGAGATAACACGGTTTAAATTTGCATCATCAGCAGCCAATGTGACAGGGAAAAAGTATGCTTCGGCAGAGGCGGCAACATGGCTTAATGAACATTTCTCGTCCAGTCTGTCGGATGTTAAAAAGGCCCTCGACCTCTTTTTCCTGGGGGGTATCAATCATATATTTTATCACGGCACATGCTTCTCTCCTGTTAATGAACTATGGCCGGGATTCCATTTTTATGCTGCAGTTGAGTTTAATCCATCCAACAGTATCTGGAACGATTTTGAGGGATTGAATAATTATGTTGCGCGGGTACAATCATTCTTACAGAGAGGAAAACCCGATAATGATGTTCTTCTCTATTTCCCGATATATGATCGCTTTTCCGATTACGGCCGTGGACTGCTTGAACATTTCGACGGTATCAGTCAGAGGTTTAACGACACTCCATTCAAGACTGCCGCTGAATATATGCTTGAAAAAGGCTTTGCATATGATTTTGTTTCCGATAAGCAACTTAAAAACATGAAATCTGTTAATGGTCTGATTCAAACCGGAGGAGGAAAATATAGAACTGTTGTAGTTCCAGGTTCAAAATATATACCGCTGGAGACCTTTGAAAAACTTATGGAGCTTACGGAAGAAGGAGCCTGTATTATATTTTATGATGGATTGCCAGTGAATATTTCAGGTTTTAATGATTATGAATCAAAAGGCAGGTTGTTTACCCAATTGAAATCGGAAATCAATTTTGTCAAAGCTGAAAATCAGAATTTAAAGAAAGCTTCTATTGGTAAAGGTAATATCCTGTCAGGTAATGATCTTGGTCTGCTTTTGTCAGAAGCGGGTATTGTCCATGAAATAATGACTGATAAAAGAATTAAGTTCCTGAGGCGAAAAAGTGAAACCGGCAATTATTATTTTGTTCTGAACCATGGGAATTATACATTTGAGGGCTGGTTACCGCTCTGCAGAAAAGCATCATCAGCAGCGCTTTTCAATCCCATGACCGGTGACTTTGGATTGGCGGATACCAGGATCTCTTCGGATGGATCCTATGAGATTTATTTGAAGATCAATCCCTTTGAATCTCTAATAATCGAGACCTTCGGCACTCCTATCTCAGGAAAAGAATATACATTTTATGAAAAAGCTTCACCCCCTGTAGTAATTGATGGGTCGTGGAAAGTTGATTTTATTGAAGGCGGTCCTGTATTACCTGCCTCAAGAAAAATCAGCAATCTTGTTTCCTGGACTGAGTTTGGAGGTGAGGAGGTAAAGAATTTTTCAGGAACTGCCAGGTATACCATTTCTTTTAATAAACCAGCAGTTAGGGCAGATGCATGGAGTATCAATCTGGGTAAAGTATGTGAGAGCGCCAGGGTGACTCTTAATGGGAAAGAAGCTGGAATACTGATTGGTCCGGATTATCAGTTGATAGTTGAAAAGAAAGCGCTGAGAGCAAGGAATACACTTGAAGTAAAAGTCTCAAACCTTATGGCCAACGGTATTGCATATATGGACCGTAATAATATTAAGTGGAAGAAGTTCTATAATATCAATATGGCTGCACGATTACGGCAAAACACTAAAAACGGGATTTTTGACGCATCAGCGTGGGAGCCGAGGGAGTCAGGGATAATAGGGCCTGTGACGATAACGGCGGTGAAGAAGAAGTGAGTGTTGACATGGGGCATGGAGCTCAGAGCTCAGAGCACAGTGCTTGGTATACAGAGCAAAAAAGTATGGGAAAGTAATTTTTTAGATTTTGTTAAGTTCATCTATTAATGCTCGCCTTTGCGGATATTCTTTCCGAAGGGATGCTACAAGGTTTTTGACCCGATTGCTGGCGCCAAGCTTGACCATTCGACGCATGTAACGACAGGCTTCCTGATAATGATTTCTACCTGTCATTCTTTTCAGGTAATCAGTTATACCTTTTTCATAAAGCTCAGCCAGTTCCGTAGGGTATTTGTCTGACAAATATTTTTCATAATGCTGTATATAAGGAAGATGACGGGTTTCCCTGACAAGTTTAAGAAGTCTGTCCCACCACTGCTCGGTTATATAAATCTTCCCGATTACATCAATATTCGACCAACGGTCTTTTCTTCTGATCTCATCAATAAGTCCTTCAACAAAGCTGTTCCATTCAGCAGGTTTAGTATATTGTTTCAGGATACCATAATAATCCTGGTCGTGTCGGAAACCGTCAATGAAAAGATATCGTGCATATTCAACAATATGAGGCTTATCATCTTCAGCAAGAGCTATTCGAAGCAGCCAGTCATACCATTCTTTAGCAAGACCCGGTTTATCATCTGTGTCCTTTTTAATACCGTCATTTGCAAGTGATTTTGCTTTCTCAAAATTCTTATCCCTTAAAGCTTTCTCTATTGCTTTTCTCCTGAGATCTGAATTATCAAGATTCTGTTCGATAAACTTTTCGGCTTCTTTCTCTCCTTTTATCTTTCTGATAAGCTCGTATTCCAACCTGGTCATTTGTTCGCTCTCGTATTCCGAATGTGTATGTGTATAGAGCAGCGAAAAAACTACTTCAGCTTCCTTTTCAGTTTTTACAACTTGTACAGCAATATCCAGCAGATAGGTCTGCCAGTCCCATCCTGAAAATATATTTTTCTTATAGTGTTTCAGGACCTGATCAAGCAGATATACTCTTATTTCCTCAGGTATTTCAGACGACGAGATAGCAGCAAGTATTTCAAATGCTGTTTCGATATTGCTGCCGATATCTCCATCGCTGTCGTCGGCAAAGTCGAGGGCTTTAACCATCTCTTCAGCCACAGGGAAACAGATATAGCAAGCGCTCAGATAGTTACCGGAATCAACATGCCTCATGGCTATATCGAGCATTGCATTAACAGCTTTCCCAACCATTCCCACGCGAGACCAGTTAATAAACCCTCCACGTTCTTTAGCGCTTCTGAGAATATTCTTCACCTGTTCGCGATACTTTTCAGGCGATTCAGCCGAGGTTTTATATAAAAGACCTGAAAAAAAAGATCTCCGGAAAGCCGGATCAGTGATGCATTGCCCTTTAATAAATGTTTTTAAATCGTCATGAGAGAGCGAACCGAGCATTTCATCAACCTGCTCCGAAACAGTTTTTCTTTTAGTTGCAGGTTTTCCTGTACTATTTTTCCCTTTATAAGATTGTTTTAAACCGGTTTCTTCCTGCTGTAAATAGTAGATTACCGCCACAATATGTTTGCATACAGAACCGTAGTCGTATGGGCAGGAACAGGAATATTCAGTTACATTGTTATTTTGTATTTTCAATCTTACCTCATAGTCTTCTGTTCCTTCGACAACAGCCTCAAATTCGCCGGGAGATAACTCTTCGAGAGAAGTTATATGTCCGTTTTTGAAGTATGTTAATCCGCGGTCAAGGATTGTTTCATTGATGTATTTCTCGAAATTATTAAGTGGGATCTGCATGAAGTTCAGGTATACGTAAAAGCTCTTTTATTTGTCCTGCTGACAAATTTACAAAATCTTCATGCAAATATTCCACTGATTTTTAAAAACCTACGGGTCAAGGATGTAACATCAACGTATTAAAAGCCGTATTTTAATACGTTGCGAAGTTAAATAAATACACTGGACTAAAATTGCAGCATCAACTAAACCCTTAACAATGAACTCTAAACGAAAAACGACAAACGCGAAACCCGGCGGCTCCGGCTATCCATCCGCTGTCGATGGACTGCTGAAGCATATTGTCAATTCGGGAAAGACGTTCGGCAGAAACCTGTACCGATTCTGGAGAAGCTTCTCTTAGTTCAGAATCAGGACTACATGAATAAGCAAAAATTAAACCCAGAATCAGTATTGGAATAATTTGCAATTTTCTCATAACATTATTATTTTACATTAATATTGTGGAACCACGCAATGTATGGCGTATCTTCCTATTTCATAATCGGAATCCCATCACCGATATAATATCCCAGGTGTGGAGGCTGGTTATAAACAACATTCTGCCAGGCAATGCCGAGCCGGTAAACAGGATCATGCATCAGAGTCTTCATTCTGTAGTCTGTTGGCATAATGGTTGTAAACAGCAGAAGCGATGCATTATCACTCCCCCTGAAGATCACCTCTTCGCGCCAGTCACCAAGCAAATCCGCACTGATTACAGGAGTAGCTTTTGTACCGTTGATTGATGCTCCTCCATACACTGAAGCATCAAGCAGTCTTACAGGTTTATGATTCACATAGTCCCAGTCATCAATATACGATCTGTCAAGCAGTTCATCCTGCAGGTCTCCGTCCCAGTAGATCCTGAAGTTCACCGACGGAATTGAACTTGTTATCTTCTGCCCCTTAACATCGTAAATACCTCTTGTAGCCGATGACCAAAGCTCAAAGCCTCGGTGGTCGGGGTAAATATCTGCTGCATTGCCACGACCCACATCACTGTTATCGGGAACGCGGAAGAGTATTTCCCCATCTCTTGCGCTGTGAAGGACAGAACCCCACCCCCCGGTTTCTTTTACAGCCCAGACCTCAAGACCGGGACGCTCCGGATCCAGGTCGGAAAGGTGCATCGCATCTCCATGTCCCATTCCGGTGGTATACAAAGGCTTACCATCATCATCATAAGCGCTTGATCCGTAAATTATTTCGTCTTTCCCGTCTCCATCAACATCCGCAACACTGAGGTTATGATTACCCTGACCCATATATTCAGGATAACCATTGTCCGAATCAAAAAACCATCTTTGAGAAAGTTCTCCATTACGCCAGTCCCAGGCACAAAGAGTAAGCCTTCCGTAATAACCCCTGCACATAACAATGCTGGGAAGAATACCATCGAGACAGGCAACACACGCAAGAAACCTGTCGGACCGGTTTCCGATACATTCGTTATTTCCCCATCCGCACACATCACCACGTCCGGGGATGTAATCCACTGTCTTCATGGCCTCACCTGTCTCACCATTGAATATTGTAAGATATTCCGGACCTGTTAAGATCCTTCCCCTTTCGTTAACGTAATCTGCATCCGGATCACCAATTACCTTTCCCTTGCCATCGACAGTCCCATCAGCTGTTTTGCAAGCCATCTCTGCCTTACCATCACCGTCAAAATCATAGACCAGGAACTGCGTATAGTGAGCCCCGGCCCTGATGTTCTTCCCAAGGTCAATACGCCATAACTGACTGCCATCCAGCTCGTAAGCATCAATCATTACACTTGCAGTATAACCATCATGGGCATTATCGCGGGCGTTTGAAGGATCCCATTTCAGAACAATCTCATACTGTCCGTCTCCGTCAAGATCGGCAATGCTTGCATCATTAGGTGAATAGGTGTATTGCCGGCGGTCCACCTGAGGTCTGTCGGATCTGGCAGCCTGTGGCTGGTTGCCTGCAGGTCGGCCTGGTCGGTTAGTACGATCTGAAACAACCTCCCGTTCCATTGTTCCACCAGGAGGCCTGTTCAGAGTTATCTTTAAATAATTCTGTTTCCATACTCCACAGGAGGCTGAGACAGGTTCCTCTTTTCCATTTATCATAGCCTTGACCGAATATGTTTCATCTGAAGCTGTTTTATCAATAAACCATGTGGTTTGGATTAAAGGCTTTTTATTAAGCTTCTGATTACCCCGGTAGAGATTGAAGCCTGTATTACCCGGATCAGTGCCGAGAAGTCGCCAGGAGACAAACACCTCCCCGGGGCTTGTTCTGACAGCAACAATACCCCTGTCGAGTTTTTCCATTCGGCGTTCCGGAACTCCCTGTGAATAAATAGAATTAAATAATAAGACAAACAGAGCAACTACAATAAAATAACTCTTCATACAAGTTTTTCTTAGTCAATAAGTGTTAGTTGAATAAACCTCTGTGTTACTTTGTGTCTCCTCTGTGTAACTCTGTGTAAGTTCTTAAAATTTCCAATTACACAGAGGGGCACTAAAAAGTCACGGAGAAACACAGAGATATTATTTAATTTTGTACACCTCTGATCCGGCGAGGAGTAAGCAGCCCAGACCGAAATCCTCGAAGTTCGGCACATTATCATAACCTACTGGTTGGCTGTCTTTTGGTTCCTTGCCTGTTCCCTGAACATATCCCAGAAAACCATTAGGATGGACTGATTCAGTTACAAGTGCATTCCATGCTTTATTTACAACAGGAAGGTACTTCTTTTTATTGATTATTCCATTATTAATAGCCCATGCCATCCCATAGGTAAACATAGCAGTACCTGTAAGCTCTTTTCCTCCAAAATTGGTAGGATCATGAAGGCTGACATTCCAGTAACCATCACTTCTCTGAACCTTAACAAGTGCCTTGAACATTTGCTTAAGTGTCCTGAGGTACTCTTTCCTGTAATGATTATCCTCAGGTAAGAACTCTAAAGTTCTGACCAGTGCAGCAACGACCCAGCCGTTACCTCTCGACCAGTAACAATCTTCTCCATTAGGCTCGGTATAGGGAGGATCAAAATCCTTATCGCGCCACCAAAGATGATCTTCAGTACTGTAAAGGCCGTTAGTTCCGTGTTTCAGCTTGGTGTACAGATACATTTCGTGCATCCTGTCGAAGTACCTGTTATCCTTGTAGATGGTTCCCAGCCTGGCAAATACCGGCATAGCCATATGTAGCAGATCTATCCAGCTCCAGTCATCAATCTTATCAGTGGCAAGCATATTATCGATGCAGGCTTTAATATCCCTGATCCTTTCTTCTATTGAAGGATCCATCAGGTACAGGTCAATATATGTCTGACCGCAGCACTGGTCATCTCCATTCCGGGTCTTTATACCGTTGCGCAAACCCCAATTATGAAATTCCCCCCAGCTCACGGCATAGTTCAAATATGAGGGATCTGGTTTGAGTTTATACAGAGCCATTAATCCCTCGTAATAAGTTCCGCGGGTCCAGATGTTACTCGGACGTTCACGTTCAGTAATGATCGTTTTTCCGACATCAGGCCATTTATCCATAAAGTACCTGTTAGCAAGGACCATGGCTGACATGGTCTGTTCTTTGGAGACAGGCTGTTCAGTAATAGTACTGATTCTCCTTCCTATATTCCCCAACAACATCTCTGTCAGGTTCTCTGCCGCTTTCCGGTTCTGAAAGCTCTCCGGCAGACGGTCATGGTCAATATATTCGTTATAGATCCATGGATCACCAATAGCAAACACATACCCTTTCCCATATTTGCTTTCAGCCATTAGTACTTTTCCATTCTCTGTAAGAATTGCTTTTGCATCACCCGACAGTCTGATATCCGAGACCTCCTTGATATAAATCTTTGAAACATCTTTGAACAGGGTGTGATCAGGCAGATTGGTGCAGGCTCCCATTTCAAAGTCTGTTCCGGGTACCGGATGTAAGGTTACATGATTAAATTTCATCCCTAAACGGGAAGCGAGCTGATTCAGATGAGTGAATTCACAATTCGGTGCATCATTGGCAAGAATAGCCAGTACACCACCTTTTTTGACCCAACTGGTTATAACCTCAATATCCTCCGGCAGAATATAATTAGGTAATTTTGATTCTGTTGTGGTATCAGGATCAACAATGATATATATATCTATCCCTTCAAGCACTGAGGGAAGAGGTTTTTCAACGGTTTTAATAATTGCACCTTTTGAGGTAAAAATCCCTCCCCAGCGTGAATAACCGCTCCATTCGGTATCTGTCCATAAATAATGGTAAAGTTGCCCGGTTTTGGCATTGGTCTCGCGGTTAAACCAGTTATCGAGACCGACAATGGGCTGTGAGAATGAATCCTTCAATACAAAACCAAATATCAGTAATGATATTAGTAAGAAATGTCTTTTTAGGGTTTCTTGTTTTTTCATACTTCCTGAAGTTTATTCGTTCAAAAATAAGAAAGATTGGTATTGAATCAACTATTTTAATTAAACATACTACTCAGATAAACCGAATAATTATCTTTGTAATACACACCTCTCTCCCCGCCAAGGGAGGAGAAGGGTAATAGTAAAGGATTTGATGAAAACGGTTGACACACACCCCCTCCCCGCCGTTTGGTGTGGTATCCCGCCACAGGAGAGAAAATGTACCTCAGAATTACTACTATTTCCCCTTCTGGGGGAAAAAGAAAGGGGTTTTAATAAAATAAACTTAACCTGCTACCATGATGAGTAACCTTACTAGAATAATCTTGTCCGCGTTATTAACCAACGCTTTCTTTCAGATCAATTGTCAGGAACCAGGTAATTCATTGATTAAGCCCGGCGAATTATGGCCTGATACTGAAGGTAATCACATTAATGCCCATGGTGGAGGTATTTTATTCTATGATGAAACCTATTACTGGTTTGGTGAATCAAGACTTCCACGGGCAGAAAAAGACCTGACTAATTATGGTGTTGGCTGCTATTCCTCAAATGATTTGCTGAACTGGAAAAATGAAGGATTGGCCCTGAGAGTGATAAACGATACTACGAGTCTGCTTCAGCCCGGCTGCGTGATTGAACGTCCGAAAGTACTTTACAACAAAAACACAGGGAAGTTTGTAATGTGGTTTCATCACGAACTAAGAGGTCAGGGATACAGGGCAGCACTCACAGGAGTTGCTGTCAGTGACCATATTACAGGTCCATATAAATACCTCAGAAGCTTAAGACCAAATGCAGGTGTTTGGCCGGTGAATATCACTGAGGAGCAAAAAAAAGCTGTTGTAAATGAAAGCGATCTGAAAAGAAATTCAGATGAATTCAGAAAAGCTGTAAAGGAGGGACTTTATCTCAGACGCGATTTTGAAGGGGGACAGATGGCTCGTGACATGACACTTTTTGCTGACAGAAACGGGAAGGCTTACCATATTCACTCTTCAGAGGAAAATCAAACACTTCACTTTTCAGAATTAACTGACGATTATCTCTACTTCACAGGGAAATATTATCGAGTCCTCCCGGGGGAATCAAATGAAGCTCCTGCCATATTCTATTCAAAAGAAAAATATTATATGTTCTCATCCGGAACCACTGGTTGGAGACCTAATCCTGCGCGTTTATCAGTTGCAAAAAAGGTAACCGGTGATTGGACAACCACAGGTAATCCTTGCAGAGGTACCGAAGAGGAAAACAAGATTACCTTTGGTTCACAGAGTACTTTTGTTCTTCCGGTTCATGGTAAAAAGAATGTTTTCATTTATATGGGCGACAGATGGACCCCTAAGAATCTTGCCGACAGCCGTTATATATGGCTGCCTGTTGAATGGGAAGACGGTAATCCGGTTATCAGATGGTATCCTGAATGGGATATAAATAAACTGAAATAGAACTTATTGATCAAAATTATTTTCTCCTGATAAACTATAATCAAATAAACTAATTGACCTATGAAAAAACTTATTTTTATTAATGCAGTGTTGCTTTCTTTCCTTTTATCAGGATGCAGCAGCGACAGACAATGGCAAAACCTTATCAAAGATGATCTCAGTAACTGGGAACAGTTGAACGGCACTGCTCCTTTTGAACTTATTGATGGTGAAATTGTCGGAACCACCGTACTGAATTCTCCAAACTCTTTTCTCTGTACGAAAGAGAATTACAGTGATTTCATTCTTGAATTCGATACCTGGTTCGATCCTCAGATGAACTCCGGTGTCCAGATCAGAAGCGAAAGCAGGGCTGATTACCAGAACGGACGTGTTCATGGCTACCAGGTAGAGATGGATCCATCGGAGCGCGCATGGTCAGGAGGTATCTATGATGAGGCCAGAAGAGGATGGCTATATACACTCGATAAAAATCCCGAAGGGCAGAAAGCACTTAAAGTCGGGGAATGGAACCACTACAGGGTCGAAGCTATTGGTAAATCAATCAGAACATGGATAAACGAAGTTCCCTGTGCTGATCTTATCGACGGAATGACACCATCGGGTTTCATTGCACTTCAGGTTCATGGCATCGGAAGGGACTCCTCAAGGGTAGGTTTGCAGGTTAAGTGGAAAAATATAAGGATAATCACAGAGGATCCGGCAGAGTATGCAACTCCCTATGAACCGGTGATACCACAATACAGTTATCTCGATAATGAACTTACCGAAAGAGAAAAGGAGGAAGGTTGGAAGCTTCTTTTTGACGGGGCTACATCAGAAGGCTGGATGAACGCTAAATCAAAAACGTTCCCCATAGGTGGATGGGAAATAAAAGAGGGAACTCTTACCCTGAATCCTGAGACAAAAGGCACTGACGGGGGCGGCGATATCGTTACTGTTGATAAGTTTAAAAACTTTGAGCTGATAGTCGATTTTAAATACTCCACAGGAGGGAACAGCGGTATCAAGTATTTCGTTGATATTGAATCTGATAACGGATCGCGTGCATCAATAGGCTGTGAATACCAGATACTGGACGACAGACAAAATCCCGACGCCAAAGCAGGCATTGAAGGAAACAGAACCCTTGCCGGATTGTACGACCTGATTGCGCCGGCAAACAAACGTGATAATGGCGCCAACCAGTGGAACCGGGCTATAATAGTTGTGAACGGCAGCAAGGTGCGACACTGGCTGAACGGACAATTAAACCTCGAATACGACAGATCCACTCCCGCATGGAAGGAACTTGTAGCTGCAAGCAAATTCAAAAATATACCGGGATTTGGAGAAGCTGAGGAAGGCAGGATTCTGCTTCAGGATCATGGCAATATGGTATCATTCAAGAACATCAAAATAAGAGAGATATAACAAGGTATAACCGTTCAGCTATGCAACGGTGCAATTACCTGCCAACTCAACATCTCAACGTCTTAACAACCTACCGGCTTAACGACCTAACGACGTTAGGGCGTTAGGGCGTTAGGGTGTTAGGGCGTTAGGGTATGTGCACATAAATGTGTTATGGGAATTATTTGCTACCTTTGATGTATAATATAATAATTACGAAGGTTATTACATTGTTATTTGTTGTCTTAAGAGATTCCTTTAATTCAATACAAATCACATATTATGAAAAACCTTGCATTAATATTGATCATTTCAGGCTTGCTTGCAGTGTTCGGATGCAAGAAGGACAAAGAATCAGAACGTTTCATACTTCTCACCACGCCGATCTGGACTACCGAATCCATTGTGGCAACCGGAGCCGATACCACCGGTGTGGGCGTTATCATCAAACAATTAACAGGGGATGCAAAATTCAAAGAGGATGGGACAGGTTACTTTGGTCAATTTACGGGACAATGGAGATTCAATACTGATGAAACCGAGATCACGATAATCACCGCATCTCTTCCTGTCCCCATAAACGCTGACATAATTTTACTAACAACCCAATCACTCAAGTTAACCATTGACGTGACCCTTCAATCCCATCCGCAAGATCTGGTTAATCTCCTATTGACCTTCAAGGCTAAGTGATGCGTTACTACCTGACAGCCATTCTGCTTTTATTTAGCTGCAGCTTAATAGCTTCAGATATTGGCGGAACTATAAAGGGAAAAGTAATTGACAATAATTCAGGCGAACCTCTTTCCGGTGTTTATGTCATTTATGGAAAGAACCTTGGAACAACAACTGACGAGGATGGTAATTACCTAATCGGAGATGTATCGGGGAGAATTAAAATTACTTTTCAATTCATTGGTTATAAAACTGCTACAAAAGAAGTCACCATTGATGAAGATGAAACGGTCAACCTCGATATCAGTCTTGAAATGAGAATAAGCGAGATCGACCAGGTCGTCATCAGTGCAAACAGGATTGAACAGAAGATTGCCAATCTGAGTGTATCAGTGGATATTATAAACAAATCATTCCTTTCCGCCAATCATATAACAGACGCCCAGGAACTGTTAAATAAGAATCCGGGCATTGAGGTGCTCGACGGTCAGGCATCAATCAGAGGCGGAAGCGGGTATGCATACGGTGCAGGCAGCAGGGTGCTTGCACTTATCGATGGTCTGCCTTTCCTTTCAGCAGATGCAGGAAACATTAAATGGCAATTCCTGCCCCTTGAAAATCTTTCCCAGATAGAGATCATAAAAGGAGCCTCCTCTGTACTCTACGGTTCTTCCGCACTTAATGGTGTTATTAACTTCCGTACTGCCGATGCAACAAATACTCCTGTTACTCAGTCTTATATAGAGATCGGGATATTCGGCAGACCAAAAAACAAAGATTGGATATGGTGGGATACTCCAAGGATCTTTACTAACACTTCATTCTCTCATCTCCGGAAATTCGGCAAAACAGATATCGGTATCAGCGGACACTTAATGACAGATGAAGGATACAGAAGGCTCAATGGGGAGAACCTGGGCCGAGTGACCTTAAAGCTGAAACATTTCAGCAATAAAATTGAGGGTTTGAACTATGGAGCGAATATCAGCTCGGGAATGACCCATAAAACAGATTTTATACTTTGGGAGAATGCTGTCACTGGTGCCCTGAAGCAATCTGAACTGACAGCAGCAGAATTCCGCGGCGATTTCATTTCAGTCAATCCTTTCATTTCTTTGAGAAAAAATGATCGCCAAAGGCATGACCTTAAAATCAGGTTCCACTCAGCCAGGAACAGACTGCCCGAGAATAAAGAAAACAACAGCGATGCCGTTTCAGTTTATTCTGAATATCAGCTCTGGTACAGATTATTTGAGTTCCTTGATCTTACAGCCGGATTTTCAGAGAATTATAGCAAAGTAAAATCGAATTTTTTCGGTGATCATTACGGACTTAATCTTGCAGGTTTTACACAATTCGAAATAAGACCTCTCAGCCGGCTGAAAGCCGTGGCCGGACTTCGTCTTGAACATTTCTCACTTGATGGCATTAGCGACAAACTTGTTCCCATTCTGAGAGCAGGATTAAACTGGCAGGCTGCAGATTATACATTCCTGAGAGCCTCATTCGGTCAGGGCTACCGTTTCCCCTCCATTGCTGAAAAATTTGCATCAACAACACTCGGATCAATTAAGATAATTCCAAATCCTGATATTCTGGCTGAAGAAGGCTGGAATACGGAAATAGGTGTAAAACAAGGATTTCTGTTGGGGAAAATCGCAGGACAGGCCGATCTCTCGCTCTTCCTCATGCAAAATTCAAATCTAATTGAATTCTATTTTGCATCATATCCTGATGAAGGAATAGGTTTCAGAGCAGATAATATGGAGGAAGCCAGGATTTATGGTACAGAGTTTGAATTTGCACTTGAAAGCCAGTTTAATGAGATAACAATATCTGCCGCAGGTGGCTATGCTTACATTCATCCAAGAGATGTCAGCACAAATTATCAGGATTCTCTTGTTTACCTTAAATACAGGAGGAAGCATTCAGGAAAGCTATATATTAATTCACACTGGAAGAAATTTGACCTTGGCTTAAACATCAATATCAGATCAAAAATCCTGAATATTGATGATGTCTTCCTAAGACCAGTAACAAGTGAACAGTTTTTACCAGGTTTTTCAGATTACTGGCAAAATAACAATAAAGGGTATATAACTATTGATGCCATACCGGGATACAGGATAAATGACAGGTTTACATTATCATTTGCCGCAAAAAATTTAACAAACACCGAATATATGGGCCGCCCGGGTGACATCCAGCCTCAACGTAACTTCAGTTTAAGGTTGTCAGGGAAATTTTAAACTATTCAGCAAATATCCAATAAACCAGTAGATTTTTTCCCCTTCAGGGGGAACCAAATGGGGTGAGTACATGCACACAAAAATTTTATTACCTTTCTTCCATGAAAGAAAAATACGGATTAAAAATTGGCCTTTTCGGAATAGGGCTTGATGCGTACTGGCCTCAGTTTGCAGGTCTTAAAGAACGGCTTGAAGGTTACCTGGATGAAGTAAATACCAAGTTAAAGGGATTTGATAAAGACATCATTAATCTGGGATTGATCGATAACCCTGCCATAGCCCTGGATGCTGGTCACGATTTCAGGAAAGCTGATGTTGATCTTATCTTCCTTTATGTTACAACCTATGCACTCTCCTCTACCGTTCTTCCTGTTGTACAACGTGCCAAGGTACCTGTGATAATTCTAAACCTGTCTCCCGAAAAAGCTATTGATTATCCTAGGTTTAATAAGCTTGATAACAGAACCAGGATGACGGGGGAATGGCTGGCAAATGTCTCTGCCTGCCCTGTTCCTGAAATAGCTAATGTTTTCATAAGGGCCGGAATTAAATTTCATCAGATAACCGGTGTGCTTCATGGCGATGATGAAGTGTGGCATGAAGTATCGGAATGGATTGAGGCGGCCCGGGTGAAGAAAAGAATGTCGCACAACATAATGGGTTGTATGGGTCATTATTATGGTGGAATGCTCGATGTTTATTCTGACCTGACAACCCAGCTTGTTCATTTCGGGGGACACATTGAAATTATAGAAATTGATGAGCTTTCAGCCCTGAGAAGAGAGGTTTCCGATTTAGAAATTGGCAACCGCATAAATTTGTTTTACAATGAGTTCGACATTCATCCTGATTGCCCCGAGGAGGAGCTCAAAAAAGCTGCCTGCACTTCAGTAGCTCTCGACAGGCTTGTCGAAAAACATGATCTTGGTTCGCTGGCTTATTTCTACAGCGGTTCAGGAATTCTGGAAAATAAGGAGACATTAAGCTCAATAATCCTGGCCAATTCGCTTCTTACCGCCCGCGGTATCCCGGTTGCCGGCGAATATGAAATAAAAAATGTGCAGGCAATGAAGATAATGGATTGTTTTGGTGCAGGAGGCTCGTTCACTGAATATTATGCTCTCGATTTTAATGACGATGTCGTCCTTATGGGTCACGATGGTCCCGGACATATTGCAATAGCTGAAGGCAAGACCAAAGTAAAACCGCTTGAAGTTTATCACGGAAAAGTCGGAAAAGGATTATCCGTTGAGATGTCAGTTAAACATGGTGATGTAACAATCCTGGCCGTTGTACAGAAATCTGATGGCAAGCTGATGCTCCTGGTTGCAGAAGGAGAATCGGTGCCCGGTCCAATACTTGAAATCGGCAACACAAATAGCCGTTACACGTTCCCTGTCGGAATAAAGGAGTTTGTCAATAAATGGAACAGTTTTGGACCTGCTCATCACTGTGCTTCCGGGATAGGACATATAGCATCTAAGATCAGGAAGCTGGGCGAATTACTTGAGATGGAGGTTGTTCAGGTATGTTGAAGTCAGAAGTCAGAAGACCGAAGTCCGGACACGCTTTGTTATTACACCAAGCACCCACTGTGTCCACCGTAGCTTTCCTTGACGGCCGAAGCTTCAGCGTAGGTCGTAGCGGAGGTGGAGCACCCAGCAACTAGTAACCATTAAAATCATTAATACCATGAAATCTTCGACTCTTAGACCAGTAATCTTAGCATTGACAGTAGTAATATGTTTTACCTCATGTAAAAAAAACACTACCAGCGAGGTAAAAATCAATGATTTTAATTCTCTCTCTGCCCTGTTTGCAGAACCTCCCGCGGAATACACAACATCTCCCTTCTTTGTATGGAATGCCGAAATAACCAGGGAGGAGATTGATCATTTTATGAATGATTTTAAAAATTCAGGCAGCCGCCAGGTATTCGTTCATCCCCGGCCGGGATTAATTACCGAATATCTATCGGATGAATGGTTCGAGCTCTTTAAGTATACGGTCGAAAAAGGAAAAGAGCTGGATATGAATGTCTGGATCTACGACGAGAATTCTTATCCAAGCGGCTTTGGAGGAGGACATGTACCGGCTGAAATGCCTGAATCATACAACCAGGGACAGGGATTAAGGATGACCAGATCCGAACTACTACCCGATACAGCCGACAAATACTTTTTATGCCTGAAAAAGGAAAATGGTACTTATACAGACATTACTTCGTCGCTTTCAGATGAAAAAGGGAAAAAAGGGAATTATTTTCTTTTTTCAAAAAGCTATAATGACAAATCGGAATGGTACGGGGGCTTCTCGTACGTCGACCTGCTATATCCTGGTGTTACTCAAAAATTCATTGAGATCACAATGACCGGTTATGAAAAATCTGCCGGTGCTGAATTTGGTAAAACAATTCCCGGCACCTTCACCGATGAACCGCATATTAATTCCCCCGGAGGTATTCGCTGGACGCCCGATTTGTTTGAAGTTTTCGAGAAAAAATGGGGCTATGATCTTAAGCAACATCTTCCTTCCCTGTACGAGGATACCGGGAACTACAAAAAGATCCGGCATAATTATACACAGACTCTGCTGCAGCTTTTTATCGACAGGTGGTCAAAGCCCTGGTATGAGTATTGCGAGGAGAAAGGATTAAAATTTACAGGCCATTACTGGGAACATGAGTGGCCTAATATGCGTCCTGGTGGAGATAATATGGCAATGTATGCCTGGCACCAGATTCCGGGAATCGACATGCTCTTTAACCAGTGGAATGATTCCACTCCACGAGCACAGTTCGGCAATGTCAGGTCTGTCAAGGAGCTGGCAAGTGCTGCTAACCAGACCGGTAGCCAAAGGAAGCTGAGCGAGACTTACGGAGGCTCAGGCTGGGAAATAACCTTCACAGAAATGAAGCGAAACGGCGACTGGGAATATGCTCTCGGAGTTAACCTTATGAACCAACATCTCTCCCATTTTACCCTGCAGGGTGCGAGAAAATATGATTATCCTGTCTCATTTACTTATCACGAGCCATGGTGGGATAATTATAGATATCTGAATGACCATTATGCACGATTATCCCTGGCACTTTCATCAGGAAAGCAGATAAACGATATCCTGGTGCTCGAACCTACAACTACTGCATGGTTATATGACTCTTATGTCAAAAGAAATCCAAGAGTAACTGAAACAGGTCAGTCATTCCAGTCGTTTGTAACAAAACTTGAGAAAAGCCAGGTAGAATATGATCTTGGTTCAGAAAATATAATAAAGGATCGTGGTTCCGTAAAAGATGGAAAATTCATTGTCGGACAATGTAGTTATTTAAAAGTTGTAATCCCGCCATTAACTGAAAACCTTGACATTACCACCTTCAGACTTCTTAAAGAATTCGTAAAAGAGGGGGGAACGATAATTACCTTCTCTATCCCGACTCTTGTCGATGGATCAGAGAATGCAGAATTGATGACATTCTTTGAGACCAATTCTGACAGAATAGTATTTGGAGAAGAACTGTCAGGTGATTTTATATCAGAACATTTATATACTCCGGATATTGAGTTTACGGATTTTACGGGGGGATTGCTTTACCATCACCGGCGGATAATGGAAGACGGGCAGTTACTCTTCCTCGTAAATTCCATCCTGACAGGTGACATTAATGGCATGCTCAAAGTCGTTGGAAAAGATGTAGTTGAAATGAATACCCTGACAGGTGACATCAATGGTTATCCCTATGAAAATGATGGAGACAAACTGAATCTGGCTTTTACAATACCCCCCGCAGGAAGTCTTCTTTTATATATTCCTTCAAATGATGAATTTGATTTTGATGTGCCTTCCAAGGCATTGAATCTTAGTCCATTACAATCAGACTTGCCAATGATTGTTACCAGTGATGAAGATAATGCCCTTACAATCGATTTCTGTGATATTACTGTAGGTAATGAAACGGTTTCAGATATCCACACCTACGATGCTGCTGATAAAATCTATAAATATTATGATTTTAAGAACGGGAATCCGTGGAACCACTCGGTACAGTATAAAACCAATATTGTTGATAGTGACACTTTTGGATCAAATACCGGATTTACAGCTGCTTATCATTTCAACATAAAAGGTGACTTTGATTACTCTTCTTTTAAAGCAGTGGTTGAACGCCCTGACTTATGGATAGTTACAGTTAACGGAACTGAGGTTAAGCCGGAAGCCGGGAAATGGTGGCTCGACAGGTCTTTCAGTGTTTTCAATATAGGAACTCTCGTGAAGGAAGGAGATAACACCATCACTCTTAAAACTTCACCTATGAAGGTTAATGCTGAAATTGAACCTGTTTATATCACAGGTGACTTTTCCGTGAAACCTGCCGGTAAAGGCTGGACAATAGAAGCTCCAGTTAAATCACTTACAGCAGGAAGCTGGAAAGATCAGGGATTGCCATTCTATTCATGGGGGATTACATATACCAGAGAGTTCAATATTGATACACCTGAAGGAAAATACTTTGCAGTTCTACCAAGCTGGAAGGGAACAATTGCTGAAGTAAGTGTAAATGACCAGACTGCAGGAGTTATTGCTTTTCCACCATACCAGTCAGAAGTTACAGGTTTGCTTAAACAAGGATCAAACAAGATAGAAATAAAAGTGATCGGAAGCCTGAAGAATCTTCTTGGTCCGCACCATAACAATCCTCCGCCAGGATACGCATCACCCTGGAACTGGCGGAACGTTAAATCCTACCCTCCAGGGAATAGCTATCATTTGATCGATTACGGGTTGTTTGAGGAGTTTGTTCTCTTACAAGAAAAGTAGGTCGTGACGTCGGCTGTGCCTTCTGTCTTGCTCACGGAGTTTACCCCGCTAAAAGCGGAGTTCGCTGTCTTAGCAGCAAGGTTTTTTCGAATAATATCCAAACCCTCTTATAATTAACTTACTATCAATTTACTACTTTAGACCTATTGCAGGTTTGAAATAATTTTCTAAATTTGATACTGCTTTTGTTCTTTGAATTATCTTAATTTACATGATCTAATGTTAAATGAATTGGAGCATTATACAGAAAGAAAGTAGGGTGCTTCAGAGTTATCAACCTAAAAATTATCCTATGAGAAGAATTTTAACTTTGATTATCGGAACTGTAATCACCGGTAGTTTATTTGCCGGCGGACTGGTTACCAATACTAACCAGAGTGTTCTGTACACACGATTACAGAGCCGTAATGCTTCAACCAGCATTGATGCTGTGTATTTTAATCCTGCCGGATTAACAAAACTCGGAAATGGTTTTTATGTTTCCATAAACAATCAGACAATCGGACAGACAAAATCTGTTTTAAATGACTATACTTACCTGACTGGTACACCAAAAGAATATCTTGGTGATGTTAGTGCACCTGTATTCCCTGGTGTATATGCAGCATTTAAAGCAGGTAAATTTGCGTTATCTGCCGGATTCAATCCGATTGGAGGTGGCGGAGGGGCCACTTATGATGATGGTTTGCCTTCATTTGAGATGGATGTTTCTGATCTTGTTCCGCTTCTGGCAAGCCAGGGCATCACGACAACACAATACTCTGCAGATATCTTTTTTGAGGGCACTTCTGTATATTTTGGCTACCAGGCAAACGTTTCCTACGAAATAAACGACATGCTGTCTGTTGCTGCAGGTGTCCGCCTGGTGACAGCTAAAAATACCTATAACGGATATCTGAAAAACATCATGGTTAATCCAAATTATCCTGCTTTTGGGGCAGCATATACTGGTGGCATGGTGCTTGCAAGTGACTTCTTTACATCAGGTGCCACAACCCTTAACACATTAGCTGCAGGTGCAACAGCTTATTATGCAGGATTACAACCTATAATCGATGGTGGTGGCGGAACTGTACTTCTATCGGATGGCCAAACGGTAGGCCTTACTCCTGCACAGATTGGTGAGATACAGCAGATTATTGGTGCAGCTGGACAAAATCCCACAGGTATTACCATTGCTCTGGCACAGGGTATTCTTGGTATCGCAGCACCGGAATTTACTGACGGTGCAACGGAAATGACTTACTATGCAGCTGCAACACAAAACATTGAATTAGATGCTGAAGAAACAGGAATGGGCTACTCACCTATACTAAGCGTGAACATCTCACCAATGGACAACCTGAACATTGCTCTAAAATATGAATTCAAGACAAAGCTTGAACTTACAACAAAAGTTTTCAATGACAAATCAGGTGGTGGGGAATTCATTGACGGAGAAAAAGTCATTGCCGATATGCCTGCCATGTTGGCTGCTGGTATCGAATACAGACCGATTGAAAGACTGTTGGTTACTGGTAGTATGAATATTTATTTTGACAAAAATGTTGATTATGATGGATATGAAGATGTTAATATCAACATGATCGATAAGAATTTTTCCGAGTTTGCTCTTGGAGCAGAGCTTGGACTGACTGATAAGATATGTTTCAGCGCTGGCTGGCTTGGTACCTTTTCAGGTGCAAACAGTAATTATAATAGTGACCTCACATATGAATTCAATTCCAACTCATTTGGCGGGGGCATTGGTTTACGTATCGCACCTATGTTAGATCTTAACCTGGGTGGCCAATATACAAAATATAAAGACGGAACCAAAGGGTTTAGTCATGATCTTGGTCCAATACAGATTCCTGTCACAGAAACTTACAAAAAAAATGTCTGGCTTGTTGCAGTAGGACTTGATTTCTTTTTCGGAAGCAGATAAAAATAGTATTTCAGTATAAAAGGGGACTGTTTCAACAGTCCCCTTTTTTGTCTATTGCCCCTTAATCCCTAAATAATAGTCTCCCGCCAGGATTGTAAAGTATTACTCCCCTTTTGGGGGGCTGGGGGACATTGCTCCTTTTAATACTTTATCCCCTGAGAATTAAGGTATTTAATAAATAGAGGAAGCCTTGGTGCTCCCGATGAAAGCATACGGTTGTACCATTCTGATGCCAGTGAATTGTCCCCTGTCTCTTTAGCCAGTTTTATAATATTAATATACAGTAATCCCTCAATTCCAGGATTTTTTTTATCTGTCTCTTCTGCTATCTTTATGAAACTGGCCATAGCTTTTGTATCTTCTTTATTTTCAAAAAGATGAAAAGCATCATCAATACTCTTGTTCAAATCAGGATCAAGTATAACACAATAAAACGAAAAACAGTTATCTGTGCAATCCTCTATCAGATCAATCCACTCAGTACCTTGTTTCAGGGGCGGGAATCTCAGAACAAAATCGAGCTTCTCTCCTATTGTTTTAAATTTATATTTATCCGGACAAACAGGAATACCATTTGATGAGATCAACTTGCTTCGTGATTCATCAGGATATATTATGAAAATATTTCTGTCGGCACAGAAGTACCCTCCGGCTGTCCGGTTCTCAATACTCATATAAAAAACAGTTGCTTTCTCAGTTGTTTCAATCTTCCTGATCTCAAGTGTTTCATGACTTTTTAATGCATAGTTAGGCTGAAGGATTGATTGTGAGAAAATCCATGAAAAAGACCCTGACAGAATTATAACTGATGAAATTATTCTTTTTGACAGCATGTTTCCTGTTCCTCGCTGCAAGTTATTTTATTTTGTTATCCAATCAGTCTATCATAAAAACGTTTCCCACTCCAAGCTCGAAATAGTCTTCTCCGAAAGAATCTTTGATCATTTTAATCTGGCTATCTCCTGTGCAATGTGTAGCTCCGCATTTAACAACACCAAGAGATTTCATTTCAGCGATTATCGCCTTCATCTCCTTTTCGGATTTCTGCATCAGATGAAATCCGCCGAAAACCATATATACATTTTTCCCGAATGTTGATTTTATCTCTTTCAGCATTTTGATAATCCCCGGATGTGAACAACCTGTCATTACAACCAGTCCTTTTTTTGTGTTTAGTACCAGAGCCTGTTCAGGTATTGGCCCTGAAAACTCCCCTGAACTATACAGGTTTGTACATATTTTAACCGGTTCTTTCACCAACAGAGGTTCCAGACCTAATCCAACCATACGGGATTTGAATGACCCTGAAAGAGAATGCGGAAACAGTATCGGAATGTTTTTCTTCATTTTTACGAATGCCGGTATGCCTCCGGTATGGTCACCATGTTCATGGGAAATGACTATTAAATCAATTGCGGCAGGATCTATTCCCATTTTTCTGAAATTCGATTCAAAAATTTCCGGATTGGTTCCTGTGTCAAAAAGCACTCCCTTATCAAGTCCTTCAATAACAATCGAAAAGCCCCAGTCTGATTGAAATCCTTTCACCTTTACATAATTATCATAAACAACTTTAACCGATACAGGACTTTCAATACCATTGCTAATAGTTATTCCACTCAATCCTTCCGGATCACTGAGATATTTATAATCCTGTCCGCAGGCTGTAACCTGCAGAAACATCAAAAGCATAATAACTGATAATAATCTACACTTCTTCATAATATTTTTCTTTTAGTTGATTTTAATAATATTGTTCTTACATACCCCTGTCCCTCTTGAAAGGGGAATTATTTCGCACTTTCCGCCGATGTGCCATTATGCCGATATACCATTATGCCTTTACATATCAAATTTACAGCTTTATTGACTATATTTAAAATTCAAAACATAAAAAATCATATGGAAGAAAAATGGATCAAATGGGCCTCACAGCTTCAGGCAATAGCTCAGGCAGGATTGACCTTTTGTACTGACAGATATGACCTCGACCGTTATGAAAAGATCAGAGATCTTTCTATTGAGATTATGCATGAATATACTGATATTGACCATAATAAAATACGAAATCTGTTTGCTTCCGAAACCGGTTACCAGACTCCAAAAGTTGATATCAGATCGGCAGTATTTAAAAACAATAAAATACTGATGGTAAGGGAAAAAGTTGACGGAGCCTGGTCTCTGCCCGGAGGATGGGCTGACGTAAATACTTCTGTTAGTGAATCGGTTATCAGAGAATGTTTTGAAGAAGCAGGAGCTTATGTTATTCCAAAAAGAATAATTGCTATCCAGCTTGCAAACAAACACAACAATTCCCTTTTCCCTTTTACTATTTATAAGATTTTCGTGGAATGTGAACTGGTTGAAAACAGTTTCAGGGATAATACAGAAACCCTTGATGCCGATTTCTTCTCAATTAATTCACTGCCGCCACTCTCCACGAACCGGAATACAAGAAGCCAGATTGAAATGTGCTTCAAAGCTAAAAAACGTAAAATATTCGAGGCTATTTTCGATTGAAAAATTGTAATTTCAAATATTTAAGAACTTACACAGAGTGACACAAAAATCCTGCCACATGAATACACAAAAAAAACATTATGAAAGCTTTCTTATCCTTTTTTCTGCAATTGTCTTTATTGCATCCAATCTTATTGGACAGGTAAAAAGTCCGATATTAAGTGGAAAAGAGAAAGTTGCACTGTTTGAGAAACAGACAGCAATGAAAGAAACATCCCCCTATAAGGATCTCAAATGGCAGTTCATTGGTCCAACAAACATAAGCGGTCGATGTACTGATGTTGAGGCTATCTCTCCACGAGGAAAAAACTATGCAATCTGGATAGGATCAGCAACAGGAGGTGTGTGGAAATCGATTAATGAGGGAACAACTTTTGAACCTGTTTTTGAAGAGATGCCAACCGCCTCGATTGGTGATATAGCAATTGATCCCAATAATCCGGATGTTGTATGGGTCGGAACCGGTGAGGCAAATATTTTCAGAAGTTCAAATGCCGGATGCGGTGTTTTTAAAACAACTGATGGTGGCAAAACATGGAATGTGATGGGCCTCGAGAACACCTTTACAGTTGGCCGTATAAGGATCGATCCAAGAAATTCCAATATTGTATATGTTGCAGCTACAGGTCATGAATGGACACCCAACGAAGATCGTGGATTATTCAAGACCACTGATGGTGGCCAGACATGGACTAAAATCCTTTATGTTGATGAAAATACCGGTGTTTACGATCTCGTTCTTGATCCACGAAACCCAAACACTGTTTACTGTACGACATGGGAACGTATACGTCTTAAATGGAATGATCCAAGAACTTATGAAACAACCAAAAATAATGGTATATGGAAATCAACCAATGGCGGAAGAAACTGGAAAAAGATCAACTCCGGTCTTCCTGCTCCAAATAAACTTGGCCGGATAGGAATAGATATTGCTGCATCAAATCCAAAAGTACTTTATGCCTATGTTGATAATTATGAAACAGCGTATGCAGCCAAGCCGGGTGATCTGGATTCTTACGGTCGCCAGAGAACTGATGTAATTAAAGGAGCTACCGTTTACCGTACCGGAAATGCAGGTGATACATGGATTCAGGTCAGTGGACTTACTCCGGAACAAAAAACATTCATGGAGAGACATTCAGCAACATACGGCTGGGTGTTTGGCCAGATAAGAGTCGATCCCAGCAATGAGAACACACTTTATACTATGGGGCTTCAGCTTAACCAGTCGACCGATGGTGGGAAGACTTTTCAGTCACTACGGGGCCCTCATGTCGATCATCACGGATTATGGATCGATCCCGCAAATTCAAATTACCTGCTCAATGTTCAGGATGGCGGCCTGACAATTTCCTATGATAAAGGTAAAACCTGGAAATACCCCATAGAAGAACTTCCGCTGATACAATTCTTTAACCTGGCTTATGATTTCAGCACACCTTTCAGAGTTTTCGGATCAATACAGGATCATGGCAGCTACTACGGAACAGTTGACCTTTCAAGAGGCCGTGACAGGGTGCCTGCATTTGAGTTTGAAAATATACTAGGAGGAGAAGGTACTACACATGCTGTAAATCCGGTCGATAATAATACAATATATGCCAGCGGTTATTACGGACGACTTTCCAGGGCAAAATTTGACACTTATCCTCAAAACACTAAAAACCTTATGCCCGGATTGCTGCCAGGAGAAGCTCCGTTGCGAGGTCAATGGGTTGCTCCTACACTTGTTTCTACACATAATCCGGATATTGTTTACCATGGCATGCAGTATCTGATAATGTCGAAAGACAGAGGTGATACATGGGAGTTCATCAGCCCGGATCTTACGTATAATGATCCAGCCAAAATGGGTGATATCAGTTATCAGACAATATCAGTATTTGATGAATCTCCACTCCGGTTCGGACTTCTTTATGCCGGAACAGATGATGGCCGCATATGGAGAACAAAAGACGGAGGCAAAACATGGACAGAGATCAGAAACGGAGCTGTTCCGGAGAAATTTGTTTCACGTATTGTTGCATCAAAATACGATATGGGTACTGTGTACATGACTCAGACAGGCCGCAGAGATGATGACTTTCAGGTATATATCTGGAAATCAACAGATTTTGGTGATACATGGCTGGATATCTCCGGTAATATTCCGGTAGGACCCGTCAATACAATCCGCGAGGATCCGGTCATAAGAGATATACTATATGCCGGAACCGATGGTGGAGTATTTGTAAGCAAAGATGGTGGAAAAAAGTGGGATATTCTTGGAATCCTGCCATTCTCATATGTACACGACCTGGCTGTTCATCCACGTGATAACATAATCGTCATAGTCACTCATGGAAGGGGTATGTGGGTAATGGATGCAAATCCGGTAAATGAAAAGGATAAGATGAGAACAAGAAGGAGGTAAGTGAGAATAGAAAGGAGAAAGGAGAAAGGAGAAAGGTGAAAGGAGAAAGGTGAAAGGTGAAAGTTGGAGCGTAGCGGAAACCCCGACTGAACAAAGTGAACGTCGGGGGAGATCGAAGCGAAGCGAAGATTACGCGAAACGGAAAAGGAGGTAGGATGGCAGATTACGGGCAATTTTAGTTTTTCAGATACAGGAATTTATGTTTCTTTTCTGAAACATCACCGATTATGGTTGAATACTGTAAACCGGCTTCATGAAGATCTTTGACCAGCGCTTCAGTTTTATCACAAGGTACACTTATTAGTAATCCGCCTGAAGTCTGTGCATCACATGCTATCATTTTCAGATTGTAGTCGAGATTCTTTCCTAAATGAGAATCATTCTCAACAAAATCCAGATTCCTGAAGGAAGCTCCGGGTATACACCCTTCATCAACCAGGTTGTAGGTGCCACCGATCAGGGAAACCTTTCTCATATTAATGTTTATGCTTACGTTACTTGCTTTAGCCATCTTTAACGCATGACCGGCAAGACCAAATCCCGTGATGTCGGTTGCTCCTTTAATGGAATATTTTTTCATTACTTCAGCACCCTGCCTGTTTAGTTGCTTCATAAGTTTTTTAGCCTCAGCAATATCGTTTCCATCAGTTATTCCGAGTCGTTGTCCGGCAAGAATAATTCCTGTCCCGACAGGTTTTGTCAGAACGATAGAATCACCCGGACTTGCTCCGGTATTGGCAATGATTCGGTCAGGATGAATATATCCTACAACTGCCAGTCCATACTTCGGAGGAAAATCGTCTATTGTATGTCCTCCTATTATTTTTACACCTGCTTCAGATGCCTTATCGGACCCTCCTTTAAGGATTTCCGCATATACTTCCAGGGGGAGTTTTGCCGCAGGAAACATCATAATGTTGAGTGCAATCACCGGATCACCTCCCATTGCATATATATCACTTATTGAGTTGGTTGCGGCAATCTGTCCAAATTCATAAGGATCACTGCATACCGGAGGGAAAAAATCAGTAGTAAAGACAAGTGCCAGATCATCATTTACCCGGTATACGCCTGCATCATCATGTGTTTCTACATTAACAAGAATATTAGGATCGTCAGGTAATGGAAGACGCTTCAGTATCTCTTCCAGCTGTTTTGGTGAGATTTTGGCAGAACAACCGCCACTTTCAACCATCTGAAGAAGGTCCGGTTTCACGGCCTTACAACGTTTCCGGCTGAGGCCAGGGCATCCGCAATTACAAACATGTTACTTAATATTCCTGCTTCAATTTTCCCGTCGAGGGAATAATAATCTACACAAGTAGCACAGATAAGCAATTCAACTCCCATTTTCTCAAGGTCCTTAATGTGTCTAAGAAAAGGGGATTCATCAGAAACCAGAGTTACACCCTTATTGTAAAAAATAATCTTCCGGGGTAATAAATCCAGATCCTTTATGGTTTTTATAAAATTTCCTATCAGTAAATGGCCAAGTTCATCAGAACCATCGCCCATCCTATCTGAAGTTATGGCAATGACAAAATCACCTTTCGGGAAAACTGAAGCTGCAGGAGTGCAATAGTTCTCAACTTCGGCTATGGAAGTCGCAGATACATTTTTTGTAATTATAAGGGTCCATACACCATCAGCCTCATCTACTGAAAATTCTGTCTTATTGTCCATTAAAAAACGTGTTAGATTGTTAAGAGATGTCTGATTATCAGTAAGTACTTTAAAAGCTTCACCTTTTTCTGACTCTTTAAGCGCCTTTTTTGTTGCAATAATAGGAGCCGGGCATTGCTGCCCTTTGACATCAACAATTCTCATTTCTTGTCTGTTGTTGGTTTGCAAAAGTACTAAAGAAGTAAATAACTTGAAAAGTTGTTTGAAATAAAATGGAAGTGATTGGAATTTAACAACATAAAATAAATAATATTTTGTATTTGGCTTTTTGTTATTGATTACCACAAGTCAATTAATTTAAAAAGAACTATTTTTAAACTTTTAAATCAATCAACAATGAAAAAACATCTTGCCATTATTGCCTTAATCATCCTGATTCAACAGCATACTTTAGCACAATATCATATTGATAAACAATCTATTACAGGCTCATGGCTTGGAAAAATAGAGGTTTCAGCCATCTCCCTGAGGGTTGTTTTCAACCTGTCAGTTATTGAAAATGACAGTCTTGTAGCAACTATGGACAGTCCAGACCAGGGTGCGAAGAATATTAAACTCGGCCCTGTGACCCTTACCGGTGATAGTATTAATATCTCCGCCGGGGCTCTTCTTGCAGAATATAACGGCAAAATTAAAAACGACACAATAATTGAAGGAAAATGGACTCAGGCAGGAAGGACATTTACATTGAACCTTACCAGGCTGAGAGATATATTTACGATTAACAGACCCCAGGAACCAAAACCACCATTTCCGTACATCTCAGAGGAGATCACTTTCACAAATGATAAATTCAACATAAAGCTTGCCGGAACCCTTACAGTTCCTGAAGGTGATGGTCCGTTCCCTGCTGTAGTCCTGATAACAGGATCAGGTTCTCAAAACAGGAACGAGGAATTATTGGGGCATAAACCATTCCTGGTACTATCTGATTATCTTACCCGCAATGGAATTGCAGTTTTTCGTTACGATGACAGGGGTGTTGGCTTATCTCAGGGTAATGCTGTAACCGCCACGACGGCCGACCTTGCTACCGATGCAGAAGCTGCCTTCATTTATCTGAAATCAAGACCGGAAATAGATCATGAAACCATCGGGCTGATTGGCCACAGCGAAGGAGGACTTATAGCACCTATTGTTGCTTCATCAAACTATGAGATAGCATTTATTGTATCCCTTGCAGGTACCGGTGTTAAAGGAGAAGAAATTATTCACAGGCAAAACAGTGATATTAGCAAGGCTATGGGAATGGGGGAAAAAGAGATAAAAGAGGCTATTGCTACAAATAAGAAGCTTTTTGCAGTTCTTAAAAAAGAGCCTGATAATGATAAGGCCGAAGAAAAAATTAATGCCGTGTATAAAAAAATCCTTATGAAGAAAAAGACTTCACCAGAGGATATTGAAAAAAGTATCAAGCAGTTAGCAACAATATTTAACAAGATGTCATATACATGGTTTAGATATTTTATCATTACTGATCCGGCAACTTACTGGAAAAAAGTTAAATGCCCTGTGCTGGCTCTGAACGGAGAAAAAGATCTTCAGGTTGTAGCTGATGTTAATCTGCCGGCAATTGAGAAAAGTTTAAGAAAAGGAGGTAACAAGTCCGTGGAAACAATTAGTCTGCCCGGACTGAACCATTTATTCCAGCATTGCGAAACAGGGCTGCCGACAGAATACGGAGAAATAGAAGAGACCTTTTCCCCGGAAGTACTTAAGATTATTTCTGACTGGATCCTTGATTTGAACTGATTTCCGCAAGCTTCTTAAGAATAATTCTGCCTCGCGCAATTATCCCGGCGGAGCCCTCTCCCCGAAGCATACTTATTGATGTAGCAAGCTCATTGGCCAGCTCCGGATATAACTTTGCAAGTTTATACAGAATTTCCATAGAATAAGCTTTTGCTGCTATAGTTGAATAACCTGAGTTCAGAGTATTAAAACAATAATCCGCAAGAATCCCATGATACCTCTGGTTTATTTGCTGCAAATCAGCAAAAGAGAGTATCCGCAGAAATGACCTCTGAACACTCTCATTGTCAATCCGCGGCAATTCTTCTATAATCCTGGTCAGCCACGGATAAATCATTTCAGGAAACTTGTCACAGACTTTGGTCAGTGTCCATGAAGCCCGGAAAGCAAGTTTTTTATCTTTACTAAAAGAATAATCAAGAAGTTTACGAAAAATTACAGAATTTTCAATAGCCGATGTTGCCACCCAATCGACCTCTTTTATACTTATCATACTGTTAATCATCCTCTGAAGTTCTTTGTCCTCTGTCAAAGGCTGATCTGTCTCCGTAATTTCCTCTTTTGTAACTGTTAATTTATTAACACAATTGAGATACTGCTGGGCCACAACAATATCTGCCTCAGAAAAATCTAATGAACTGAGATGTTCAGGCGATATCCATTTGTAATCAACATGTTCAGATAATACCGGCACTTCATCCAGTGTATCACAGATAAACGGAATGAGTGTTATTTGTTTATGACCATAGTCATGTAAAACAGGAGCAAGTCTTTTACAGATGATTATCTCTAAAGACAATTCCTCTCTTATTTCACGTAAAATGCAATCTTCATCAGACTCTCCGGAAATAAGCTTACCTCCCGGGAACTCCCATTTTAAAGGATGGTCAGTCTTCTCCCCTCTCTGCACGACCAGAACCTCATTATCCTCATTTCTTATTACTGCACAGGTTACACTGAGCATATTACTAATTTAAGTTAACAAATCTTCATAAAGAGGTATAACAAGCAAATATTCAAATTCCTTGTTTTCATAGTCCATTTTGCAGGCATAATGAACAATGCCATTTGTAACAACAAGATAAGGTACCCTGAACTGTAAGTTATATGTGGCTATCTGTTCAAATACTTCATCATTTAGCTTTACTTCAGTTGATTTACATTCAACTATCATGGCAGGCTTACCGGAACGATCGTGGACAAGAATGTCTACCCTTTTCTTTGTCCTGTAGAGACCAATAGAAGCTTCTATAATTATAAGTCCTGCCGGGTAATTTCCTTCGTGAATCAGGTACTGTACAAAATTCTGCCGTACCCATTCCTCATCGGTGAGCCTTACATATTGCTTCCTTAATGGATCAAAAATCATCTCTGATCCTTCCTCTCCGGTTATCCTGAATGAATATGAAGGCAGATTTAACTCTTTCAACTTAGTTTTGTACTTTTGAAAATGAGGTTTCTAAACAGTATTCCTCCTTCAATAATTACTTTGTGCACCTTTGTGATGTACTTTGTGTTATTTTGTGGTAAAATGGATTTAACCCTAAAGGCACTGAAAACATGACAGAAGGCTCACAAAGCAAAATTGTCCGCTTACAAATATATTGAGATAATTTCAACTTGAAGCAAGATATGAAAACCAAAGAAGATATTGTTAATAACTGGCTCCCAAGGTATACCGGAAGAACACTTGAGAGTTTCGGCAAATATTTTCTTCTGACCAACTATCTATATTATGTTGAATTGTTTGCAAACTGGCATAATGTTCCTGTTGAAGGTAAAAACAAAAATATGCCAAGTGCAACAGCGGAGGGAATAACTATTATCAACTTTGGAATGGGCAGCCCGAATGCAGCAACAATTATGGATTTACTGAGTGCAGTAGCTCCTAATGCGGTTTTATTTCTCGGAAAATGTGGTGGTCTTAAAAAAAAGAATAAGCTTGGTGATCTGATCCTTCCGATAGCTGCCATCCGCAGTGACGGTACTTCCAATGATTATCTTCCGCTTGAAGTACCGGCACTTCCTGCATTTAAACTACAGAGCGCTATCTCTGCATCAATTACCAAACATAAAAAAGAATACTGGACCGGCACTGTATATACTACCAACAGAAGGGTTTGGGAGTACGACGACAGGTTCAAAAAATACCTTGTAAAGACAAGGACCATGGCGATTGATATGGAAACTGCGACAATTTTTACTGTTGGTTTTGCCAATGAAATCCCCACAGGTGCATTGCTTCTGGTTTCCGATCAACCCATGATCTCGACCGGGATTAAAACCGAGATAAGTGACCGGAAAGTAACAGATAAATATGTTGAAATACACCTTAAGATTGGCATTGACGCACTTAGAGAGATCAAAGATAATGCAATATCGGTTAAACACCTCAGATTCTGAATATGGCAACCACATACGAAGAGATAATCTCTGATCTGAAGAAACGGATTTTTAAACCGGTTTACTTTCTGGCTGGTGAGGAACCATACTATATAGACCTTATAACTTACTATATTGAAGAAAATGTCCTGTCAGATGCGGAAAAATCTTTTAACCAGGTTATAATTTATGGTGATGATACAACCATCCACGAAATAATCGAGATTGCCCGAAGTTTCCCAATGATGTCAACTCACCAGGTTGTGATCATAAAGGAAGCACAGACTTTAAGAAAAATCGAAGATCTGATCTTATACCTTGGGAATCCGCTTTTGTCAACCATACTGGTAATCAATTATAAATACAAAACACTCGACAAAAGGACAAAACTCTTTAAAGTACTTGATAACCAGGCAGTCTACTTTGAATCTGTTAAATTACGTGATTACCAGATTCCGGGTTGGATTGAAAGATATCTGATGACAAGAGGTATTAAGACTGATCCAAATGCCAGTGCTATGCTTACTGAATATCTGGGAACCGACCTCCATAAAATTGTTAACGAACTGGATAAGCTGATAATTACTCTTCCAACAGGAAAGCCGGTCATCACCACCTCACTGATTGAGAAAAACATAGGTATCAGTAAAGACTATAATAATTTTGAGTTACAAAAAGCAATTGGTGATAAAAATATTCTTAAAGCAAATATGATTGTCCGTTATTTTTCCAACAATCCCAAAGACAATCCAATTACATTAACAATCGCCTCGCTTTTCAGTTTTTTCAGTAAATTACTTACATACCATTACCTGACCGACAGGTCAAAAAACAATGTTGCTGCAGCTCTTAAAATCAATCCATACTTTGTAAAGGATTATGAGTCGTCAGCGATGAAATACAATGTGTCAAAAACAGTGCAGATCATAAACCTGCTGCGAACATACGACATGAAATCAAAAGGTTACGGTGATCCGGGAACAGAACCAGGAGACCTGCTGAAAGAACTGGTGTACAAAATATTACATATCTAACCTATCTGAGTGTACTTAAAAACTACGCTCAGCGTTTTGGTTTTATATTTAGATCTATAAGCGCAGCGTAGTTTGTAATTACATCGGAAAAATTTCTTAATCGATACTAATCTGAATGATGTATAAATTAGTTCATTTCGGGTGATTCGGGAAAATCAGCCCACATCCTGTATTTATTCTTAAAACTTCTTAGCACCCGTTTCCAGGTATCAATACCCCTGCTGTTCATTACCACCTCAGATTTAACTTTCAGTATAACCCAGGAGTTTTCCTTTAGTTCACGGTCCAGTTGTCCCGCTGACCATCCCGAATAGCCAAGAAAGAACCTGATCTGAGATTGTTTTATTGTTCCCGACTTTATCAACTTCCTAATTGTATCAATATCACCTCCCCAGTAAATATTATCATCAATCCTGACGCTTTTGGGAATCATTTTTCCCAGACTATGAAGATAATGAAGAGTATCCGGTGCAACAGGCCCACCCATATTAAGGTTCTCATTCCATCCCTCAAAACCGTTAACAGCATCACTGATTTTAATATCCAGTTTTTTGTTAAGTATAAAACCTACTGAACCTTCCGGAGTATGTTCAGTCAGATAGACTATACTACGGTTAAAAAAGGTATCAGGCAGAAAGGGTTCGGAAATCAGTATCTTTCCTTTCTCCGGTATCTTATCTCCAGGTAATATGGCAAATAAGTCGAGCTCTGTTTTCATCCGCAAAAAAAAATTAAGACCGGATTACCTGCCTACATGTTTTGATGATTTTTTCCTTAAAGTCATATGTATTTCAAAACATGAAGGTTCAGTTTGTTAGTAAAAACCGTTACAATTTACACATTTTTATTATTCCGAAATATTAAAACTGCTAAATGAACAGTAAAAAAACTAAATTAAAACAAATTATCAAAAGAATAATTTCATATTTTTGGTCCCCCTTCAGGGAGGCCAGGAGGGCCAACGGGGCCAACGAGGCCAGGGGGGCTAAAACGGTTAGTACTTTTCCGGAACAGCCTCCCTCATTATTTCGTATACTTTATCAAAGATGTCTTCCGCATTTGGTTTTGAAAAGTAATCACCATCAGTAGTATAGGCCGGACGATGTTCTTTTGCAGTAAGGGTTGCCGGAGGACTATCCAGAAAATGCCAGCCATCCTGTTTTTCAAGCACTTCCTGCATCATGAATGCGGTTGTACCGCCGGGAACATCTTCATCAAGGAACAGCACCCTGTTTGTTTTCTTTAAAGATTCAAGTATAATCCTGTTTGTATCGAATGGAACAAGTGTTTGTACATCAATCAGTTCTACATAAATATCGTGGAATGCAAGTTGTCTGATAGCTTCTAAAGCTATTCTTACTGTTGATCCGTAAGTTACTATGGTCAGGTCGGTCCCTTCGTTCAGTACATCGGGAATGCCGAGCTGAATACGATATTCCCCTATATTGTCAGGCATTCTTTCTTTTAGCCTGTAACCGTTGAGCGGCTCAATCACAATTGCAGGATCCATGCCTTCAAGCAATGTGTTATAAAATCCGGCTGCCCGTGTCATATCTCTGGGTGCACAAACGTATACACCTCTTACTGAATTGATCAGCATACTCATCGGTGAGCCTGAATGCCATATTCCCTCAAGCCGGTGTCCGCGAGTACTGATGATCAACGGTGCTATCATTCTGCCCACAGTCCTGTAATGAGTTGTGGCAAGATCATCACTGAGTATCTGCAAAGCATACATAAGGTAATCGAGATACTGAATTTCGGCAATAGGCCTCATTCCCCTTAAAGCCAACCCAATACCCTGACCAAGAATAGTTGCCTCCCTGATCCCTGTATCTGTTATCCGAAGCTCTCCGTATTTCTTCTGTAGTCCCTCAAGCGACTGGTTTACACCTCCTATATAACCCGTATCCTCTCCAAATGTAACGAGCAGAGGATATTTTTCAAAAAGTTTGTTATAATTATCCCTTAAGATCTGTCTGCCCGGCACTTCAGGTGAATTTTCAGAGTACTGCGGAGGTACCGGCAATACATTTAATACTGAAGTTGGAGTCTCGTTATAAAGAAAGGTATTATAACTTTTTTCTGCATCCTCATAATTACGTTTGAGCCATCCATGTAACTCTTCATTAAGACTATCAGCGACCAGACATGAATTACAAACATTCCTGAGTATTTTTCTTGCAGCCATAAAATTATCCTTTCTGATGGGCGAAAGGACTTTTCTGAGATCATCGGTTATCTTATCGACAGTCTCCTCCTTAACTTCCTCACTACAAGTACATTTACGGTCTCCTATTATTTTAACCAGTGCATCCCGCTCAATCCTGATAGGATCCTGAAACATTTCCCAAGCCTTCTTCTTTGATTCCTTTGCTTCCTCTTCGGCTTCTGAAGCAATCTTATCCAGTATATCACCTGAAGCAATCCCCTGATTTATTATCCAATCCCTCATTTTTCTAATGGGATCATATTCCTCTTCCCACTTTAGCCTTTCATCGTTTTTATACCTTTCATGTGAGCCCGAAGTGGAGTGACCAAGCGGTTGTGTTACTTCCTCTATATGGAAGACTACCGGTATATGATCTCTGCGGCAAATCTCAATACCTTCCTCATACATCTTAACAAGCCCCGGATAATCCCATCCCTTGAACTTATAAATCAGGATGCCGGGCTTACCCGGTTCATTTTCAAATCCTCTCAATATATCGGATATACTTCCCTTTGTGGTCTGATATTTTTTGGGAACAGATATACCATAACCATCATCATAAACCGAAACAGCTAAGGGGACCTGCAGAACCCCAGCTGCATTTATCGTTTCCCAGAAATGACCTTCGGACGTACTGGCATCGCCTATGGAACCGAAAGCAACCTCATTCCCCTGTAAGGACAGTGTTTTAAACTGATGAAGGTTTTTATTCTGACGAAATAATTTTGATGCATAGGCTAATCCCAACAATCTTGGCATTTGTCCTGCTGTAGGAGAGATATCCGATGAAGAGTTCTTCTGTTTTGTGAGATCACGCCATGTACCATCGGGATTAATATTCGGAACTGAAAAATGATTATTGAAAACCCTGCCTCCGCTACCAGGGTTAATCTCCCTGTCGGTATTGCCATAAAGCTGATGAAAAAATTCAACTGCATCATAAAGACCCATTGCCATCATCCAGGTCTGATCTCTGTAATAACCTGATCGCCAGTCTCCATTTTTGAACTGCTTAGCCATAGCTATCTGGATTATTTCTTTCCCATCGCCAAAGATTCCAAACTTGGCTTTACCTGAAAGAACTTCACGCCGACCTATAACACTCAGGTTGCGGCTAAGGTTGGCAAGCCGGTAGTCAGAAAGTATTGTTTCTTTATTCAAATTGGCGGGTGCTTGATTACTGTTTTGCTTCATATCAGTTAAGAAATTTAATTCTGCCAAACATTAAACAAAATATTCAGGAGGTTGTTTAATTTATACCGAATAATGATTCGTATATTTGAAGAAGTTCTCTTATTTAATAGGTTCCTCTATCTGTTATCTGTAAAGTTACAAATTATTCAAAAGAATATACCGTGGTATTTATAAAACTGATGATATTAAGCGCTCTCTTCCTGATCATTGCATTCGTCGGCCTTGGCATAAGAGTTCTTTTTAAATCACGCGGGAGATTTCCTGAGATACATGTTGGCCGGAACAAAGAGTTGAGAAAAAAAGGAATTACATGTGCCAAAAATACAGATATCGGTTGCCACTCTACAGATGGTTTTCCAGGTTGTCCAACATGTAATGACAGAATGTTATAGGCAAGCATACAACCTGCAAACTGCAAACTTTAACATTACTAATCTTCAGATTCAGAAATATAAGCTTTGAGACTTTCACTAATCCATGTTTTGAAATAGCCATTTTCATCTGAGAAAATCAGGTAAGCCTCAAACTGTGGATTGTCAAGGATAAACCGGATAGCTTCATCTTTACCCATCACCATGCAGGCAGTTGCAATTCCATCAGCAATTGCACAGTCATCAGCTATTATTGTAGCACTTAATAGCCGGTTTTTTGCAGGGTAACCTGTACGGGGATCAATAGTGTGGGAATATTTTATGCCATTCTCAACAAAAAACTTCCTGTAATTGCCGGAGGTGGCAAGTGCCCTGTCTTTTATTCTGATTATTGCCTGCAGGTTATTCCCGGGAATCATATTATTATCATCAGGTCTGTCAATACCTATTCTCCAGTAATTTCCATCCTTATCACCTTTAGCCCTTACTTCACCTCCAATTTCTACAAGGAAACTGCTTATGCCTAGTTTTTCAAAAAAACTATAAATCACATCAACTGAATATCCCTGCGCAATAGCATTAAAATCGAGTATAATACCCGGATCTGATTTAATTACCCTGTTATTTATCACTTCAATCTTTTCCATTCCCACAAGCTTTATTAAAGAATCGCGTTTAGCCTCGGTAAAACTCTTTCGGGCATCCGGACCAAATCCCCATGCTTTAACCATAGGCCCGACAGTAACATCAAATGCTCCATCAGTCATTGCAGATACATTTTGTGCTTTACTCAAGGCACCAAGAAAAAAAGAGTCAACAGATATCCGCTCATTGCGATTGATCCTTGAAACTGTTGAAGAATCCTGATATAGAGAAAGAGACATATCAAAATCATGAAGAATCTTCTCGACTTCAGCCTGCAATTCAGTTGTTGTAATATTACCTGTATTTTCAAATACCATACTGTAAGTCGTACCCTGAGTAACTCCAGTAAAATTTGAAAAAACTGGTTTTTTCTCTCTACACGATAAAAGAAAAACCAGAAAAATGAAAACTGTATTTATTATCCTTCGTTTCACCAAAGTATTAAACTGGTTTAATAATTTTTACCTCTATGGACCTCTGTGGTTCTTTGTGTTTCTCTGTGATACAAAAGAATAAAAACTTTCACAGAGCTACACAGAGAAGTCACAGAGTTACACAAAGATATATTATACTATATTCCGAAATCATCGAAAGAGATGTTTTCCTCGGGTATTCCAAGGTTATAAAGCATCTTTAATACAGCTTCATTCATGGCAGGGGGTCCGCAGAAATAGTATTCAATATCTTCAGGTTCCTCGTGCTTTCCAAGATAGTTATCATAAAGAACCTGGTGAATGAATCCGGTATATCCTTTCCAGTTATCTTCAGGAAGAGGTTCTGACATGGCAAGGTTAAAAGTGAAGTTCGGGAACTTCTTTTCTATAGCCCTGAATTCGTTTTCGTAAAATACTTCCCGGAGAGATCTTGCCCCATACCAATAAGATACCTTACGATTTGTTTTCAAGGTATGAAACAGATAAAATATGTGAGATCTGAGTGGAGCCATTCCTGCACCCCCTCCAATATAAATCATTTCATTATCTGTATCCTTTATATGGAATTCTCCATACGGACCTGAAATCATAACCTTATCTCCTGGTTTTCTTGAAAAAATATAAGATGAACAAATTCCTGGCGGAACTTTCATAAACTGGTTTTTATAATTATTCCAGGGAGGTGTGGCAATTCTGATATTTAACTTTATGAGGTTCTTCTCAGCAGGATAGTTGGCCATTGAATAAGCTCTGAAAGTCTCAGAACTGTTTTTAACTTTAAGATCCCACATTTTGTAATTATCCCAGTCGCTTCTGAACTCTTCGTCGATAGGAAAATCCCTGAAAGTTGTCTCATATTTTGGAACGTCAATTTGAATATATCCCCCGGATTCAAAATCAAGTTCCTCACCATCAGGAAGTCTAACAACAAATTCTTTTATAAATGTTGCAACATTCCTGTTTGATACCACCTCGCATTCCCATTTTTTTATTCCCAGAATAGCTTCCGGGACTCTGATTGTCATGCTTTCCCTGATCTTAACCTGACAACTGAGACGCCAGTGATCAAGTTGTTCTTTCCTTGTAAAAAATCCGGTCTCGGTTGGAAGGATTGATCCCCCTCCTTCAATAATCTGACATTTGCACATACCACATGTTCCCCCGCCGCCGCAGGCAGATGGAAGATAGATATCATTACCCGAAAGTGTGGATAAAAGATTAGATCCGGGAGACACTTTGAGGTCGCGATCATTTATCTTCAGGGTAACCTCCCCTTTGGGTAAAAGTTTATCCTTTGCAATAAGAAGGACAATAACAAGAAGGAGAATAATAACGAGGAATACAATGATACTGTATAATATTGTCCCAACAGTTGAAATGGCTAATGTCATGATCCAGATTTTTCAATTATAGTTTTATCCCCATAAATCCCATGAATGCAATTGCCATAAGCCCTGTAAGAATGAATGTTATACCGAGGCCTTTGAGAGGATCAGGGACATTGCTGTAACGGAGTTTCTCCCTTATTGCAGAGATTCCGACTATTGCAAGCATCCATCCTATTCCTGATCCAAGGCCGAAAGCTGTAGCCTCTGCAATGGACTGATATTCACGTTCCTGCATAAAGAGCGACGCACCAAGAATAGCACAGTTAACGGCAATGAGCGGGAGAAAAATACCAAGAGAATTATAGAGAGCGGGGCTGAATTTTTCAATAACCATTTCAACAAGCTGTACCATGGCAGCAATCACAGCAATAAAAACGATAAAAGTGAGGAAGCTCAGGTCAACTTCTGCAAAACCCTCTCCAAGCCATACAAGAGCCCCCTTCTTGAGAATATAATTTTCAATCAGATAATTAACAGGAACGGTAATCAGTATAACCAATATTACTGCAATTCCTAAACCTATCGATGTCTTCACGGTTTTTGACACAGCGAGGTATGAACACATACCAAGGAAAAAAGCAAAAACCATGTTATCGACAAAGATCGATTTGATGAATATATTAAGTAAGTTTTCCATAACCAGTTGTTATTAACTTTTCTCGACAAGACTTTTATCCCGGCTTCTCTGAAACCATATTATTATTCCAACAACTATCAGTGCCATGGGAGGAAGTATCATCATTCCATTATTCTCATAACCAATTGAATAAATACCCAGCTTTTCCATTACCGGATAATCCATGATTGTACCTGATCCCAGAAATTCCCTGAAAAAGCCAACTATAATAAGTATAATTCCATAACCTGCTCCGTTACCAAGTCCATCAATAAAGGATGGCCAGGGTTTGTTCGCCAGGGCAAAAGCCTCAAGACGACCCATTATTATGCAGTTAGTAATAATGAGTCCCACAAAAACCGAAAGTTGTTTGCTCACATCAAATGCAAAGGCTTTCAGAAACTGATCAACAAGAATTACAAGAGTAGCAATAACCACAAGCTGGACAATTATTCTGATCCTTTCCGGAATGTACTTCCTCATGATAGCAATTACCACATTGGATATTGCCATCACAATAGTTACAGACAATGCCATAACGAGCGATGGCTTGAGCTTAACCGTTATTGCCAGGGCAGAACATATGCCAAGCACCAGTACTGTAATGGGATTTCCCCTGCTTAACGGAGTGGTAAAAAGCTTCAGATTATTAGCCGAGAACATTGGTTCTTTTTCCTGATTGTTCATTTGTTATTTCCTGTTTTTTAATAAATAGTCATTATACTTAACAAGACAGTCTGACAGCATCTTTTCAAGCCCTTTGCTCGTAATTGTTCCACCGGAGATTGCATCAACACCATGGGGATTATCAGGATCCGTGCCTCCTTTGATTACATCAACCGATACAAATTCCTCTCCTTCAAATAACCGCTTATCGCTAAACATACTCTCAAATGAGGTTGTGTTTATTTCCGCTCCCAGCCCCGGCGTTTCGCTCTTATGATCGAAAGTAACTCCATATATCGTATTAAAGTCAGACTTTAACGACACATATCCATATATCGGCCCCCAGAGGCCTTTACCCTCAACTGGCAGAATGATGACTTTTTCGCCGTCGTCAGGGGAAGCATTGAATACCGGAAGATATTGGTCCTCAGCAGTTTTCTTCTGTTCATTCTTCAGGTTTACTGTAAATGCATCTACATCCGGTATGATTTCACCTTTTGAATTGAGTACAAAACTGTCCTTAATATATTTGCTGTATAATTCCTCAGCATTTTTCTTATCAACGGGTATTTTAATTGATTCAAGCATGCTTTTCTTCTTTTCAATCTCAAGGTTTCTTTCCTGGAGAGGCTGAAGCAAAGTAGCGGCAAGTGAAAGAAGTGTAGCAACAATTATCACCATAACTGATGAAAATATGAAAATATATCTGTTACTGAATTGTTTCATAACCTATTCAATTATTAATAGCAACTCCGGCTCGTCTGAGCCTTCTCTTAATGTTTGACTGAATAACAAAATAGTCGATGAGTGGTGCAAAGACATTCATCAGCAGTATTGCAAGCATCACACCTTCCGGATATGCAGGATTAAGTACCCTGAATATGATAGAGAATATTCCTATCAGCAGACCATAAATCCACTTCCCTGTCTCTGTTTGTGATGCAGTTACAGGATCGGTTGCCATAAACACAGTACCAAAGGCAAAGCCGCCCATTACAAAATGATAATATACAGGCAGTTCCATATATGGATTTACTGCTATAGCATTTAAGAACAATCCCATTCCAAGAGCACCTGCCAGAACGCTTAACATGATTTTCCAGCTCCCTATACCTGTTACAATAAGAATAATGGCACCAATCAGTATGGCAATTGTTGATGTCTCGCCTATCGATCCGGGAATTGTTCCGATAAACATCTCCATAAAAGAAGGCAGTTTATCAGTTTCGTAAGCTGCAGACAGAGCCATTGGCGTAGCACCCGAAAAGCCATCAATAATATTTTGCCCCCTGATCATCCCTTCTATCCATACTTTGTCACCGGTCATCCAGCCTGGATAACTGAAAAAAAGAAAAGCCCTTGCAGTAAGAGCAGGATTAAGTACATTCATCCCTGTTCCTCCAAAGACCTCTTTTCCTATTATTACCGCAAAAGCTGTTGCAAGAGCAAGCATCCATAAAGGAATATCAACAGGCACTATTAACGGAATAAGCATCCCCGTAACAAGAAATCCTTCATTAATCTCATGTCCGCGGATCTGGGCCGCAATAAACTCAATACCCAATCCGACTACATAACTTACAACAATCAACGGAAGTATTCTGAGGAATCCAAACCAGAAATTCTGCATCACACCTGTTTCCAGTCCTAACGATCTGAAATGCTGCAATCCTGTGTTGTAAGCACCAAAAAGCAAAGCAGGAATCAGTGCAATTATTACAACTATCATTGTGCGTTTAAGATCGAGACTGTCCCTGACATGTGATCCTTTAAATGTCACCTTTTTGGGGACAAACATGAATGATTCGAACCCTTCAAATACCGATTGTAACTTTTCAAACCGCCCACCCTTTACAAAATGAGGTTTTAGCTTGTCTATCTTTTTTCTTAAGGAATCCATTATAATTTAAATCACAGGTTTTAACTCATTTCCTTCATCATAAGATCCAAACCTTTTCTTACTATGGATTGTATCTCTGTTTTGGAAGGACAGATAAATTCACATAATGCAAAATCCTCTTCAGAAACTTCATAAATTCCGAGGTTTTCCATCATATCAATATCTGCGGATAATATAGCTTTCAGGAGCTGCATGGGGTAAATATCCATTGGTACAACTTTTTCGTATTGCCCGGTGATAACAAAAGCTCGTTCACCTCCATGAAAATTTGTATCCAGCCGGTAACTTTTTCCGGGGAAAAAACTTGAGGCAAATGCTTTTGAAAAACTGTATTTATTAATCCCCGGTTTAGCCCATCCAAAAAACTCATAGTAATCACCTTCAGGAATAACTGTAATCTGGGAATCATAATATCCAAGGTAACCATCATGTTCAATTCTTGATCCCGTAAGAACATTACCGCTTATATATCTCAGGTTACCCGATTTTACATTATCTCTGACCATTGGAGTGACCGAACCTCCTGAGCGTATTTTATAGTATTGAGGATGTATCACTTCTGACCCGGTCAGGGCCACTAACCTATCCGGTTTATATATACCCTCCTCAAACAAGCGTCCAATGGAAAAAACATCCTGTATATTAACATACCATACTATTTCACCTTTGTTTACGGGATCGAGATGATGAATATGAATACCAACATTTCCGGCAGGGTGAGGACCTGAAAAATGTGATACCTCAACACCTGAAACATTCTTCAGGATTTCCGGAGTATCTCCCCCTGCATTAAGCACCAGATGAGTCTTTCCGTCTGTAAGACTTGACAAGGTCGTTATACCTGTTCTGAACAATGAAGCTGACGAGTTATCAACAATAAAATTATAGTCCGGTGCTAGTGGGGCTGTATCAAAACCCGATATAAAAAGAGCTTTCGGAATATCCGACGGATTCGCAACTATATGATAGGGACGTTGTCTTACAGCAGGCCACAGACCTGATTCAAGCAGACGTTCTTTAATCTTGTTACGGATTAAAGTCTCCGGATCAGATTTCCCAAAACTAACATAATCATCCCCGGCCTTCTCAATGACAACTTCCAGTAACCTGCGGCGTTCACCTCGGGTAACCGATATTACTGTCCCGCTCACAGGAGAGGTGAATTTGATTTCAGGCCGGTGTTTGTTAAAAAACAGCGGGGTGCCGGCCATAACCTTATTCCCTGGTTTTACACAAAGTTTAGGAACAAGACCCGGAAAATCAACTGGTTTAACCCCATAAAAAGCAGGATGAACTTCACTATGAATGATCTTTTCCGGAGAACCTGCTATTTTAATATCCAAACCTTTCTTTAACTTGATTAACGTGGACATTTTTAAATTGTATCTGAAATTTTTTCGACTGTAAATCGTTCTGTTAAATAATTAACAGAGAAATACAAAAGTAAAAATACCTGTGGATAATTTTAATAAAGTGCTTTATTTGATTACCTGATTTTGCATTATTTTTGTTAACAATTTATCAAACTGCAATTTTATGACGGGTTTATTATTATTATTTTCTAATATTTTCATCCGGATAGTCCCTCTGACTTCAGGTAGCATCGACCAGCTTATCTTTACTGATCATACTTATGACGAAAATATTAAAACCGTCAGGTTCTACAAAGAAGGGTGGAACCTTTCATATCCTTTGCTGAAGTTTAACAGTACAGAAAAGCTGAATCTTCATTTTGATCTTCTGGGGGAACAGAAAGAAACATACTATTATACCTTTATCCATTGCGATAAAGACTGGAAAGAGTCCGATATTTTTACCAACGAATATCTTGAAGGATTCCCCGAGAATGAGCTTGAAGATTATAAGCCGTCATTTAATACCACTGTAAATTATATCCATTATAAACTTACTTTTCCCAACGACAGGGTGCGGTTCACCCGCTCGGGAAATTATATAGTGATGATCTATCCTTACGGTGAGCCGGATAATCCTGTTATTACCCGGAGGTTCATTGTATCCGAAGATGCTGTCAGAATAGATGTCAACATACACAGACCCCAGATGACATCTGATATTAATACCAGTCAACAGGTCGATATAAACATTGATTACTCCGGATTCAGTATTAATGATCCCTACAGGAATATCTATGCTTTTATTCTCCAGAATGGCCGCTGGAATATTGCCAAAGAAAATTTAGAACCCGATTTCTTCGGGAATAATGAGCTTAAATACACCTCTTTATCCGACAAAAATATATTTAAAGGAGGAAATGAATTCCGTTATTTTGATATCAGAAGTATCAGGCATCAGTCAGAGTTTGTAAAAAGTATCGATTATATTTTCCCGAATTATCATATTTTCCTCCACCCCTCTGAGAACAGGGAATTCAAACCATATTTTTACTGGCAGGATTTTAACGGTAAATATTACATTGGTGTACAGGAAGGACAAGATCCGGATATAGATGCAGATTATGTAAAAGTGTATTTCACCCTCCCTTCAAAATATATGATATCAGGTGGAAATATGTATGTTTCCGGAGCCTTTAACAACTGGAATCTGGATAAAAGCAATCTTATGATCTATAACAACGAGAGGGGAGAATATGAATGCACTATCCTGTTTAAACAGGGATGGTATAATTATGAATACACCTTCCTGAAAGACGGAACTTCAACCGGTTCTGCAACAATTTTTGAAGGGAGTCATTATGAAACTGAGAATGATTACGTTGTTATTATTTATTACAGAAATCCGCGTGACCGCTACGACAGGGTTATTGGTTCATCAGTGATCAACACTCTTAACCGCATAACCGGTTAGTGCTTTATATGGCTGTCTATTCCATATTGCATCAGAACAGTGTGCTCCAATGTTTTGAGAATTTCTGTCATGTATTCTTCGACTGCTTTTACCGAACCGGGAAGAGTATAAATAAGTGAATTTCCCAGAATACCTGCCACGCCCCTGCTTATGAGAGCATTTGGTTTTTCTTTACCATATTTGATCCTGATAAATTCCATTATGCCGGGAATCTCCTTTTTGAGCAGAGGTGATACTGTTTCAACTGTGATATCCCTTGGTCCGATTCCTGTCCCCCCGGTTGTAAAAATAATATTGAAGGTATCCCCGGCATTTTTAAGAAGATCTTTCAGTATTAACTCATCATCCGGTATCAGGCTCATTCTTATATTGTATCTCCATTTGATGGAATCGAAGTATTCAGATATTTTCTCCCTGATCTTCGGACCGCTAAGATCCTTATAGTCTCCGCGATGTGCCCTGTCGCTTAGAGTCACAATAAGGATCTCAAATTTTTCAGGAAGTTTCATTTTTTAGTTTTTTCCAACAGTGAAATATTATCTATAACCATATGTTTATCGACCGCTTTGCACATATCATAAACTGTCAGTAATGCAATACTCACAGCACTCAAAGCTTCCATCTCAGCCCCGGTACGTCCTGTACATCTTACTTCACTTACTGCTGTAATTCCTGAATCATCTGTCAGTACCTCAACTTTAATACTATCAAGCACAATATTATGGCATAATGGTATAAGATCAGAAGTCTGTTTTGCTGCATTAATCCCGGCAAGCTGGGCAACGGTAAGTACATCACCTTTTTTTAAAAGATTATCTTTAATCAGGCACAATGTATTTTCTGCAAGAGTTATATGCCCGCGGGCTTTGGCCATTCTCAGACAGATTTCCTTATTTCCTATATCCACCATTGCTGCTTTACCTTTTTTATCGGTATGTGTCAGTTTTTTCATGGTAACTTATCCTCCAATATTATAAAATCTTCCAGCCGGGTTATTTGATCCGCACTCAGGTTTATATTTTACTGCCAGTTTTAAAGCCGTTTCGTAACCAAGTTTCCGTACATCAAACTCAATATTGTTGAAAAGGCAGGGCTTAATCAATCCATTTGAAGTGAGTCTCAGCCTGTTACAAACACTACAATCTCCTCCTCTACCTCCCATGACAGTAGTAAAATATCCTTTATCAAGATCCATCTGTCTTATATATCTTATATCCAGGCCCTGGTCCAGGCAAAATTCCGTTACTCCCCGGGCATCTTCCTCGTCTTTTGACTCCTTGATCACGCAGTTGATTTTAACGGGAAACAAACCAGCTTTTTTCGCAGCTTCAATACCCTCAATAACATCTCTGAGATTTCCGGTTCTTGTAATATACGTATATTTCACCGGATCAACAGTATCAAGGCTTATATTAACTCTCTGAAGTCCTGCATTCCTGAGGTCATCAGCAAATTGTCCGAGAAGGGTTCCGTTGGTTGTCATTGAAAGGTCTTTTATTCCCTCAATAGCTGAAAGCATCCTCACAAGTGTAACAATTCCTTTCCTGACGAGTGGTTCGCCCCCTGTTATTCTGACCTTTGTCACTCCATTGGCCACAGCAATTTCAGTAATATCCGTAATCTCATCAAATGATAAGATATCTTCATGCCGCAAAAGTCTGATCCCCTCTTCAGGCATGCAATACCTGCATCTCAGGTTACACCGGTCAGTAACCGAAATACGCAAATAATTGATTAGTCTGTTAAATCTGTCGTACATTAACCAATTCTCCTTTTTTCAAAGTGTTTTTTCCTATTGCCATTGCAATTATTCCATCTGCCTCAGGCAGGGCAGAAATATGCGCTGAGCCATGATATTCAACAGGAGATACAAATCCGTCGGTTGTAATGATAACGGGAAGTAAAGCCATACGATCAGTAAATCTCCTTGAAAAACTATCTTTCATAGGAAGAACTATATTAAAAGGCTTCCAGTCAGACTCCATCATTTTATGGATAAGCGGGCGGACTAACATCTCAAACTGAATAAATGATGAAACTGGATTTCCGGGAAGTCCAAAGACCAGTGCTTTGGAGTGTATTCCAAAGGTGGTTGGTTTCCCTGGTTGAACAGCAACCCGGGCAAAGAGGATCGTTACTCCTGCTCTCTCCAGAACAGATGGTACAAAATCGAAATCCCCCGCTGATACCCCTCCGGTAAGGATTACGAGATCATTTTCGGATATTGCCTTTGTAATAATCTTAAAGGTCTCATTTTCGTCATCTTGTGCAATACCATAATATTCAGGTATGGCACCTGCTCTTTGAGCCTGAACAACAAGCTGATATGCATTACTGTTTCGTATCTGCCCGGGGGCAGGTATTTGTTCCGGTTCAACAAGTTCGCTTCCGGTACTCAGTACTGCCAGCTTTGGTTTCTTTTTAACTTTAACATTGGTATGACCCACTGAAGCCATAACGGCTATATCCTGAGGTTTGATTACTCTTCCGGCTTTAAGGATGCATTCTCCGGCCCTGACATCTTCACCTTTTAATGATATATTATCTTTGGTGAAACCACCTTTAAACTTTACTTTACCTGTCGGGAGCAGCTCCGCATCTTCTACCATAAAAACAATATTACAGCCTTCGGGGACTACTGCCCCTGTCATGATTTTTGAACACTGGTTTTTCCCCGGATATATGACAGGCATTTTTCCTGCTGCTATAACCTCGATAACCTCGAGCTCTGTTTTAAGGTCATCCCTGCTACAGGCATAACCATCAACCGCTGATCTGTTAAATGGAGGTTTATCTGTATCGCTCAGCACATCTTCTGCAAGGATCCGGTCAGTGGATTCAGCAAAACAAATCTCCTCTGAACCTGTATTAAAAGAAGAATCTAAAACTATCTGATATGCTTCCTCAAACTGTATCATTACTAAATCCTTTTTATGATTCTTGCCCTTAATTGGTACCTTGAAGTACAATACCTGCTTCAGCGGGAAAAGAGATCCAGACATCCGATAATTCATTTATCTGTAGCTCCTTATAAACTTCCTGTGACACATCAATATAGAATTTTTCACCTGCATCCACCATTATTTCCATTCCGTACTCAGAAGGAATAATATCCCTTACTGTCCCCATAAAACAATTATCATGTTTACCAGAAGGCTTTTCATTGAATATTTTTATATCTTCACTCCTCAGTATCATAAGTCCTTCATCAGGATACGAATTATCAGAAAGGTTAAAAATCAGTTTATTCTTGCAGACAGCTTTCCAGTGACCATTCTCATTTCTGAAAACCACTTTGAAAAAGTTTCTTATTCCGGCATATCTTGCCACAAACCTGTTAACCGGTTTTCTGAAAACTCCTTCGGGCGGACCTTCCTGGATAATATGCCCGTTATGGATCACTCCGACTTTCGAAGCCAGACTTACAGCTTCCCTGTAGTCGTGAGTTACATGAATTATTGTATGCCCCTTTCTGTTGAGCTCACGGAGTACCCTGCGTATGTCGTCCTTCAGACTGGCATCGATTGAAGCCATTGGTTCATCAAGAAGCACAAGCCTGGGTGAAGTAATCAGTGTGCGGGCAAGAGCGACCCTCTGCATTTCACCTCCTGAGAGATGAGGAGTATGGCGTTTTAAAAGGTGAGCTATGTTCATCTCAGCGGCTACCATATTCACTTTGTTGATTATGGTTTTGCTGTCGGTTCTTCTTGCATGCAATGGATATGCAATATTGCCAAAAACTGTCATGTTAGGAAAAATTGCATAATCCTGAAAGACAAGACCTATATTCCTTTTCTGAATTTTACATCTGGTAATATCCTCACCCTCAAGCCATATTGAACCAGAGTCAGGTGTGGTAAGGCCTGCAATAAGTTCCAGAAGCCTGGTTTTACCTGAGCCTGATCTTCCCAGCAATACATAATATTCACCTTCATGAATAAAAAGACTGATATCAGAAAGTGCGAACTGACCAAATTTTTTATTTATATTTTCAAGCTTCAGCATCAGGTGTCAAATGAATCACTTTTTTCTTCACTGAAAAAATACGCAGCATAATGAAAACTGCGAGAGCTACCAGGATGAAAAGAACAGAAGCAGGACGGGCGTAATTAAGTCCGTAAGACGTAAATCTTTCGTAGATGAGAACAGGAGCAATCATCGGATGATAAGCAACAATAACAACTGCTCCAAACTCGCTCATTCCCCGTGCAAACATCATTACAAATCCGGTTACTATGCTCTGCCACGCCAGAGGAAGTGAAATTGTAAAGAATACTCTCGAACGACTTGCTCCCAGATTCAAAGCAGCTTTTTCGAGCTTTTCAGGTACTGCAGCGAAACCATCGCGGGCAGAATTAATAAGAAAAGGTATGCTGACAAAGGCCATCGCAAAAGCAATACCCGAAGGATTATTTACAAAATTGAGGCCTAATGCATCAGCTGCTTTGCCCAGGGCACCATCTCTTGATATAAAACCAAGAACAGCTATTCCGGCTGCTGTGTGGGGCAGTACAACCGGCAGATCTATGATCCCCTGAACAATATTTTTAAGAGGAAAATTCCTGCGTGCCATGATCCATGCAAGAGGAACAGCACCCAGTGCTGAAACCAGAGTAGCCACAAAAGAGACCCAGAGAGTCAGCCATATACTTTGCTGAACCTCCGGATCACCTGCCGTCTCAAAAAACTCCGTGGGACCAGTATTTAATAATAATCCCGTCAAAGGTGCCAGTATAAACAGAAGAACCAGCGAGGAGAGTATAAGCAGTACCCAATTAAATGGATTGTACCTTATTATCATATAACTGTTTCAGGTTTATCCTGATTTAAATATAGCAAAAGTCTGGCAGGAATCTTATCAGGTTGTTCTGTGAACAAAGGAATAATTGGATTCTGGCCATTCTTGCGTAATATATCCATCCCCTCATTACTGATAATAAATTCAACAAAATCAAGGGCTTCCTCTTTCAGTGGGGCATCACGCAAAACTGTCAGGCTATAAATAATATATTCACCCGAGACTTTCATTTTACTACGCGGAGAACTGCCGGCAACCTCAAGAGATACAGTATTATATAACGAATCAAAGTGACGGTCTGAGAGATTTATCTCAGGAGGAAGGCTTATGTACTTCAATTTATGCTGTACTGCAACCGATCTGTAAATAAAAACATAATCAACAGCACTAGATTCAAGCAGGGCAATCAGATCAACTTCCTTGGGCCTGATATAGTTTTTGTCTTTCTTCAGAAGTTTTTCCGTAAGACCATTCCTTCCATAATACTTTTCAGCCAGCTTGATAGTCAGCACTGCTCTGTAACCTCCAGGATCAGAATCAGGATCAGAGCGTGAATAGACAACTTTTTCTGATGATATTATATCAAACCAGTTATCAGAATTTATCTCTGAAGCTAACGGGGATTTATCTGTATATGACAACACCATTTCATTTGTTGCAAAGCTGATACCCCAATCGGTATGGTCAGGAATTAAAAGATTGTTAATCACTGCATGATCAGCAGAGGCCATAATATCGCATGGTCGTTTAAGCTCTGTTATTTTTCTTGCGCAAACAATGCTTCCTGCCGGTTCAAGAAGCACCTTTATTCCCGGATTCTTCTGTTCATAGACCTTAGCCAGTTCCCTGAAAGGTATTGAAAGACTACCTGCATGAAAAATGATCACTTCTTTTGTTCCTGAGGAAGTCTTATTTCTGCAACCTGGTACTACAATAATATTCAAAAATATGACAAGTAGTATGTATCTCATTTTTTGAAAAATTTCCTTTGTCAGATAATATGAACTGATTACCAGACACTACTGAAAATCTTTAACGACATCGATCACTTCCGGGAAATCCATCCCGATCTTTTTCAGGAATTCTATGGTTGGGACACCGTTATTATTCCATCCGCGACGCTTATAGACGGCATCAACAAGTTTTTCAAACTGATCTTCCCTGTAATTCCGCAATATTTTCATCTTTTCCTCCGTACTCTTTCCCGCAGGATCAACGCCAATTATTTCAATAAGCTGCTTATCGTAACGTTCAGCTCTCGACTCATATTCCTCTTTTGTAACGGGACCTGCTGCACGGTATGGTTGCCTGTCATGTATACGGGTACCGAATCCCCTGCGCAGATTAAACACTCTCTGGAAATTATATACTCTTTCAGAGTCTTCCACCAGGCGTTTCTTGTCAAACTCCCTTCCTGTGACTGCCTTATAAATAGTAACATAGTTATCCACATGCTCTGGCACTTTAGCAGGTTCATCTGTTTCTGCATTATTCTCCGGCTCTATATCATTCCATGGAAGCTTGCATAAACCTACCAGTCCGAACCATGTCCGGAACATTGGAAAATAATGAAGAGCTTCAGCTTTGTCTTCAAAAGTGGGTATCTGGTTATTGACCATATCCATAAATATCAGCCAGGCCTCGTCGTGCTGAGGGCCTTTGTTGGTCATTGCAAATCCACCCTGCTGTGCCAGCGATTCTTTGCACATATACTGTGAATACTCAAGACCTTTGTTCACCATTCCTATATCGTTAAGGAAACCTGCATCTCCCCATCCGTTTTTGATAAACAACTCCTTCATTTTGCGGACCCCTAAACCGGCAATCTTTCCAAATCCTTCCCCACGGGCAAGCTGATGAAGCAATTCAAGAGCTTCTCCAGCATTACCAAAAGTCAATTCCAGGCCACCTGTCCTTTGCCTGTTAAGAATGCCATTCTGATAACATTCCATAATAAAGGCTGTAACAGTGCTCCAGGTAATTGTGCATATTCCATAGTTATCGCAATAGAAATTAGCTTCAATAACATACCGGGGATCAAATATAGCACAGTTTGCACCCAGGCCAGCTGCATTTTCATATTCAGGTCCATCAACGATTACCTTCTGTCCCTTAAAAGGACCTGTCTTAATCACAAAATCATCAACACCCTTGCTACACGACATATTACATCCAATCCAGCAACCATCAGGTATATTCTGTGTGAAATAACTCTTCCACACTGATGAATCAATTCTGAATGCATCGGGATGACTGCCATACTTATAATTCATTACAGGCAATAAATCATGGTCGTTCATTATCTCCATCAGGTGTGCTGTACCAACCTGACGCATCTGACATTGTTTGTCATCAAGCTCGCGTATTTCCCTGTTAAATCTTTTGCCCCGTTCCATAATTGCCTCAAGATCAACAACATTATTAAGGTTACCCTTCACCCCCGGTATTTTACATACCAGTGCTTTGATTTTCTTATTACGGAATACCGTACCAATACCACCTCTGCCAGCCTGTTTTAATCGTACTTTTTTACGTTTCGGATCAAAAAAGCTGAAGTTCAGCATCCCTATCAATGAATGTTCCGCAGCAGAACCTGAGGAAACGACTCCGATGTTTTTCCTTTCATTCTCGTTATCAGAAAAGATCTCTGTGAGTTGTTCCGCAAGAAGATGACTATCAATGGCTTCTGCAGGTGCATCATATATTTCAACTTTATGATCTATGCCATCAATAAACACTATCACATCTTTTTCGGATTTGCCCTGAATCTCAATTGCATCAAATCCTGAAAACTTAAGGAATGGTCCGAAAAAACCACCTACATTACTGTCCATTACGGAATCAGTCTGAGGTGATATACTTACAACCAGAGATTTGCCGGTTCCCGAGTATTGAGTGATCCCGCCTATCGGACCTGATGAAATAATTATCTCATTCTCGGGATCATCCCATTTTGTATCAGGCTTCGTTGCATCCCAGAGAAGTCTCAGACCATAGCCTTTGCCTCCAATAAACTTCTCTTTCATAACAGGAGGCACATCCTTCTCCTTTATCTCTGTTGTACCAACATTGATATAAAGGATCTTATCGGTATAACCTTTACTTAATGGTGTCCAGGTATAATCCCATCTTTTTAACAGCCTATGCTGTGCTTTTATCGGCGTAACATCCATGATTGAAATGTTTTTATCAAGAATATCAAAGGTAAAATATTTACGCAGCCTTTACTATGATAATAATCAATATGGTATAAAACCGGATTTAATATATACACTATTTTTTTTTTCAAATAACCTATATTTGTAAATATCTTTATGACAGAAAAATAACTGATAATGAGATTCTCCGAAATTCAAAGACATCTTGGAAAATTCAGGGTTGGCATTGCAGGTGCCGGAGGTCTTGGATCAAACTGTGCTGTAGCCCTTGCCCGAAGCGGTGTAGGAACTCTCGTAATATCTGATTTTGATATAATTGAGGAGAATAATCTTAGCCGGCAATACTATTTCACCGATCAGATCGGTATGATGAAAACGATTGCCCTGAAGGAGAGTCTTGCACGTATAAATCCGGATGTTTTTGTTATTATTCATCAGAAAAGGCTTGATAAGGAAAATATCCCGGTAATATTTTCCGGATGTGACGTAATTGCAGAAGCTTTTGACAAAGCTGACATGAAAGAGATGCTCATTGAAACTGTACAAATATCATTACCCGGCATTCCCCTTGTTGTGGGATCAGGAATGGCCGGATGGGGAATGAATGAGACTATAAGGTACAGGAAAATCGATGATACCCTTTATGTTTGTGGTGATGAATCGTCCGAAATGTCTGATGATCTGCCTCCTATGGCTCCACGTGTAGGTATAGTTGCTAACATGCAGGCAAATGTTGTAGTTGAAATTCTTATGGAACTTGAATAACTTTGTAAAAGCTCAATGAGAATTATACTGAATAACAGAAATGAGGAATTTACAGAAGAGACTATAACTGTAAACCAAGTACTTGCATTAAAAAAATTATCCTTTAAGATGAGAATAATTAAAATTAATGGCGTTCTGATTTCAAAAACTAAATATGCTTCAACTGTTATTCATGATGGTGACAATGTTCAGATACTCTACCTGATGAGTGGCGGATAAAAAAAAAGTTGTAGGTTTGTATTATGATAATAAGGTTTAAGTTCATAGAAAAAATCCCTCCAGTGCTCAGAAACAAATATGTTCTGACTATTATTATCTTTCTCATCTGGCTTTTACTTCTCGATTCAAACAACCTGATCTCCAGATATAAGGAAATAAGGAACCTCCGTAAACTCCGCTCCGAAAGGGAGTATTACATGAAACGCATAGAGGAAGATAAAAGAAAGCTTCATGAATTAAAAACAGATAACCGCAATCTTGAAAAGTTTGCCAGAGAACAATACCAAATGAAAAAGCCTGATGAAGATCTTTATATAATTATAACTCCATCAGAAGATAGAGAGATAACAAGGGACAAATTCTAATGCCAGTTATTACGTCCACAGATTGCTGTATCATACGGGAGACATAAAAAGTTACCTTAAACACTAATAAATTAATACCTTTCCTTTTCAAGCTTTCTATAAACCAAAAGTAACTCTGCCGGATTTTTTGAAGTGAATTTTATCCCGATACTTTCGAGTAATTCGCAGGCTGCCTCTTCAACAGAATATTTCCTGTAGTAATGTAAATGCACATGGTTCAGGTACTTGACAATCTTAAACATATTAAACCAGTTGAAGAATCTTTTCTGAAATGACTGCAATCCTGAGGTATTTCCTCTAATCTCCTGAATCCTTTCCCTCCATTCTGTTTCGCTGATAAATGATTGTACACTGGCCGGTAATTTATAATACTGGTAACTTTCATCACAGTATTTGCAATTAAATACTTGCTCAATCATACCAAACAATACTTTCAAGTCTTTGAAAGCAAGGAAGTTATAAGAATAAAGGCTCTCCTGGTTGTTCATTACCATTTTCAGAACTGTTGCACCGGTACCGAAAGGCACTCTGCCGGAGGCTCTTGGCGATGGATATACTGTTGTTGAGTTAAGACTGCAATAACCTCCACCAGGTACAAGCTTCTGAATAAAATAAAAATCTTCCCCTGCCTGACGGCGATTCATACCTCCAACCCTTATATAAGGTAGGGCTTTCACAGCAAGTGCAGAACCAACTGTATGAAAAACATATGGAAAACCGGAGTAGCGAATACCCTGAAAATAGTACCGCAGATGTAGTTCATAAAGTGTCACAGATCTGTAATTATGTTCCGGAAATTCCTTTCCTGAGAGAGGGTGCTCAAAATAGATTGAACAGGCTGATCTGTCTTTTCTTTTCAACAGCTCATCACACAGAACTGTAAAATAATTACTTTCAACCTGGCAGTCTGCATCAAGGCTAACTATAACTCCATCTGATCTTCCAATTTTATCAAACCTTCTGACAGCTTCATCCATTCCGGTTTTTCTTGCAAGCCCTACTCCCCATCCTGATACTGAAGATGTATCCGCTTCTATGGCAAAAAGCCGGAAGCAGCAGTTGATGTTTTCAGTCCTCCATCTGTATAATCCGGCTATGCTTTTCCTGTTGTTATGCAGAGTCTCAATATCTGCTTTCGGCGGAGCGTTAACAAAAACCAGAACCTCGACCTTGCAGTCAGGTTCAGAGCATGAAGCAAGTGAATTTAGCAGACAGTTTAACCCGGATTCATTACAGGCAGGGACAACAACAATTATTCCTGTCTGTTTATCAGGTGCCTCTTTAATCAGTTCCGGAAATATTGCCCTGGTTTCGAGATAGGCAGAGGCAAAACCCATAATCAATTATTTTTTCTCGGCTTTGTATTTTTCGTTCAGACCATCAAGCACCCTTTTAGTAATATCGAGTGCTTCATCACCATATAGCACCACACTGCCGAAGCTTTTCCCAAGTATGTACCGGTAGTTATATTCCGAATGGTTCTCTTCAAGAAATCTGGTTATATAATCTATTATCTGTCTGTTCATAACCTGCTCTTCTTCAAGAAGGTCAGACTGGAGTTGATCACGCAGGTTGATCAGTTCCTGTTGTTGCTGAAGAAGTGCCTGTTCCATCTCAGCGGCTGTTGCCCTTGTTATCAGACCTTTATTTACTTTTTCCTGATAATCCTTTGCTCCCTTCTCATACTGACTGCCTTTCGAATTAAGCTCACTCTCAGCTTTCTTTTGCTTTCCCAGTAATTCTTCCCTCCTGTCATAAAACATCTCAAAATTAAAAATGATCGTATCAATATTTACGTAGGCAATACCCTGATCAGGTATCTTATAAGCGGTATCAGCAACAATGCCGCCATTCTTTTTGTTGTTTGATGTAAAATGAAGGATGAACAGAGCTGCCACAGCTAAAAAAAGTACGACAAACAATATAACCGATAGCTTCTTCATTGCAATATCAATATTTATTGAACATTAATAAGGCTTAAAGATAAACAAAAATATAAATAAAAATGCCGGCCTCAGAATTCGGGGCAGGGTATTGCTCTGTATCTCCTGCGACCCTGCTTGCTGACAATAAGAGAAGTAAATTCATATACCAGAGAGACCTCATGTGCTCCGGAAGTGGAACTGATAAGGTTTGAAATAGTAAAGTCATAACTGTACCCTATATGAAGCTGGTCAGTTTTAATTCCAATCAATCCAATGATTGCATCTCCTGCCTGAGATGTGACAAACGGTATACCCCTGTACCATATACCAAAAATGAGTGGATCTTTATAGTAATACAATCCAACATCTGACTGATAGAATTTTGCCTGTTTCTGGAAATTTAGAGCAACAGAAAGAACTTCCTGAAGTTTTTGTTTTAACCTTGTCTTTCTTAAAATCTGAATTCCTCCAAATAAATTCACCTTTACAGGGAGATTCGCTTCTTCACCATAAAAGGATTGTTTAGGAACCAGAAGGTGATCAAATGTAATACCACCCCAGATCCTGTCGTTATATACAAGCGCTGATGTAGCAAAATCAACATCGGCAACATTATCAAATGGAGGTGGATAAACAGACGGAACAGTACCGCTTCCTGTCATCTGGCTGTTAAAAATAAGCTTATAGATATCAAGCCCGAGGTAATAAAACTTGAAATTAACTCCCGGCCGGATATGCCACTCGTTACTTATTTGAAAATCGTAAGAATAGAGCAAACCAATATTTGTAGTACTCAGATCACCTGAGCCGGCTACATCATAGGTAGCTAGCACTCCGATACCGGAGTTAAAGTTAACCAGAGCCTTGTCAAATGATATACTGTAGGTATGGAAGACACCCGGCACTGCAGGCCATTGATTCCTGTAATTAATAGCAAGTCTGTATTCATCTGTCGCCCCTGCAAAAGAGGGAGCTAAATAAAGTGAATTTGCATAAAACTGAGAGAAAGTAGGATCCTGTCCGTAACTATCTGGAAAAAACATTAGTGACAGTATTAGCGAATATATTATTCTCTTCGGCAAATTCAATACTGTTAGGTTTCAGTGACGAAAATAATCAAATGAAATTAATATTGATATACCCTTTTACGAAATTTTGTTCATAATGTGACAACTTTATGAACAATTTAGTAAACAAATATTATCATAGAATGAAGATTCTGGCAGGTAGCAGCAGATTAATGGACAGTTTTTTTAGATGATCCAACCTAATTATTGACTATCCTTCAGAAGAGTCAGATCCCCCATTTTTGTAAAAGGTTCACCGTTCCTGAAACTACCACGGACTTTCCAGATATAGACACCCGGTTCGCAGAGCTGCCCGTTAAAATAACCATCCCAGCCCATATTAATGTCGTTGCTCTCAAAAATAAGAATACCATGTTTACTGAAAATTCTCAGTTGATAATCCGAGACTCCTGAAAACACCGGGTGAAATATACTGGCAGCCTCATCACTTGTGAAAGAATAATATCCGCCAGTGGGTCCTCCCGGATTAGGTATGAAAGCATTAGGAAAATCAATAAAACTACCTGAACCTGCAAAAGCATTTACTAAAACAATTGAATCAGCACAGCCATATTCGGAATATACTATCAATCTGATTGTGTAATTACCGGATTTTTCATACTTATGACGGGGCTCAAAGAGATCTGAAGCAGCTCCGTCTCCAAATTCCCATTTGGATTTAACAGCAATGGTTGAATAATTGATAAATTGTATCTCATCGTCCGGAATAACTGCATCTTCCGGAAGCATTTCAAAACGGGCAACAGGTTTGGGATAAGCTGTAATAACAGCAGAAGATATTTCTTTTGAACCATCAGAGTGCAAGACATTAAGAGTAACCTTATATTCCCCGGAAATATCAAATATCCATTCAGGATCCTTCTCATTTGAATATCCCCCATCGCCAAAACTCCAGTGGAAAGAACAGGACGAGCCTGAATTACTTATAAAACGTATCTTTAACGGGGTACAGCCAGAGGTTACAGACGGCTCAAAAAGTGGTTCTTTCTTTAATAACTTACTCTTAAGATTATTCCTGTCAGCACCTGTATCTATTAACAGATTACTTTTTGAAATTGATCCGGTAATATCTGAAATACTTAAGTAATCCTTCTCTCTTATCGTATTTTTTTGTTTACTCTGTATATTAATATTTTCGGAGGATCTTTCTTCAAGGTCATAAACCGCAGATTCTGCAGATATATCTTCTGTCGTTTTACTGATCCCGGAATCCTGAATAATCTGTTTCTCCTCAGAAACATACATAGAATCCGTAAAATCTTCCATCATTAAATCAACAGGAGGTACATGTGAACGTTCACTTTTTTTATCATCTTCAGATCCCGAAAAAATAAGTATTGCTGTTGCTGCTACAGTCGCAGCTACGATGCCTCCAAGATAATATATATTGAACCTTCCGGGAATAAAGCGCAGGAATTCCTTCCTTCCAAGCTTGCGCATCAGCCCGGTTTTAGCCGATGCGCCGGGAGTAATCTCGATATTATCAAGCTTGTGCCTGAATAAATCCCGCAGGTTCTTATCTTCCTTCTTTTCTTTCACTGAATCTTATTAATCAGTTTTTAATATCATTTACTATCAGAATAGTTACTTTTCAATCTCCGCAGTATTTCCAGTTTTTCCCTGATCACTGCCCTGGCCCTGCTGTATTGAGATTTTGATGTATTTGTGTCTATTCCCAGTAATTTGGCTATTTCTTTATGCTTATAACCTTCAATTGCATAAAGGTTAAAGACCATTCTGTAGCCAGCCGGGAGCTCATTGAGAATTTTATACAATTCATCGGAAGTATAAAAATCCTCCTCAAAGCTGGATACACCAGTTTCAGCCGATACATAGTCCTCAATATCAATATGATACCTGTATTTCAGGTTTTTATGATAATGTGTAATTGCAGTATTGACAGCAACCTTTCTTAACCAGCCTATGAAAGAACCTGTTCCTGAAAAATCCCTAATACTGAAAAAGATCTTCAAAAAACTATCCTGTAAAATATCCTCAGCTTCAGCCCTGTCAGTAGCATACCGAAGACAAACACCCAGGAGGAACCGTGAATACTTGTCATAGAGTATCTGCTGCGCCTTCCTGTCGTGTTTTGCGCATCCTTCAATTATTTGACGGTCGCTCAGCATAAACAGAGGACAATTTTAAGACCTGCCATTTTAATAAATGGTTGCATTATTTGAAATTTTTTATCAAAATAAAGAAATTCCTGTTTGATATCATCCTAATCCTGTGACAAAGATCATTTAATAGCCAGTTATAATCAATTTTCTTAGTATCTTAAACGAGTTTAACAGAAAATCTACGACATTGCATTTTCAATTAACATCTAATAGAAAACAGATAAAATGTTTAATAAACTAATTGCGTCAATATTACCCTATTTCCCAAAGAAATTTATATGGATTTTTTCCAGACCTTATATTTCAGGTGAAACGGTTGATGATGCAATAAGAGTCTCGAAAGATTTTAATAATAAACAAATAAAAGTTACTCTTGATGTTCTGGGAGAATTTATCAAGACTATCGATGAAGCAGAAGCCAATAAGCAGGAATACCTTGATCTTATTGAGGCAGTTACCGAAAACGGCATTGATGGAAATTTTTCAGTTAAGCCAACAAGCTTTGGTCTTTTACTTGATAAAAATATCTGCTATAATCACATTCGTGAGATTGTTGCAAAAGCCGCCTCAATAAACAGTTTTATCAGGATAGACATGGAAGACTCACCCTGTACCGACATGGAAATTGAAATATTCCGGAAGATCAGGGAAGAATTTCCTGCAAACGTTGGTCTGGTTCTTCAGGCATATCTCAGGAGAACGATGAACGATATTCAGAATTTAATAGATCTTAACAATGCTGAAATCCCGTTAAGCGTCAGATTGTGCAAAGGTATCTACATAGAACCGGAAACAATTGCCTACAAAAAATATGAAGAGGTTAATCAGCATTTCCTTGAAGATCTTGAGTTTATGTTCAGTAATAAGATCCATGCAGGTATTGCAACTCATGATAAACCTCTGGTTGAAGGAGCTTACCGGCTGATTGAAAAATACCTGGTCCCAAAACACATGTATGAATTCCAAATGCTATATGGAGTTACACCCCGGTTACGTGACAGTATTTCAAATAATGGGCATACAATGAGAGTTTATGTCCCATTCGGAAAAGACTGGTTTGGATATTCTACACGACGCCTGAAAGAAAATCCGAAAATGGCAAGCCATATTATTAGAGCAATATTCTATAAAGGATAGATAGGGTGCTGTCCGCTTTCGCTAAAGCTTCAGCGGATAAAAGGTGCCGGGTGCTAATGCGTTTTTTTTCTTAAAGATTCAAGATATTTCTGGTGTATCTGATCCACTTCCTGCCTTGTAAGACTCGGCTTTAAAGGAGTAGGTTTCTCAGGCAAACCATGGATAAGTAAATACGCAGCCGGCAATAAGATTAAAGGGCTGATCCCCACCATTTTATTCGAAGGTATCCCGCCTCTTTCATAGGCCTCTATCCTTTGCTTCTGACGAAGGACTTCGTAATTGAGGGCAGGATCTCCAAGCCTGCTTTGGCTGTGAAGACCCTGGTAGGCCGATACGGCAACGTTAATCCTGGCATTATTTATTTCGGCATTTTGTTCAGGTTTTGCATTCATAATTTCTGATCTCAGGTTTGCAAGTCGAGGTACAATAATAACCTCCCCAATTGACAAAGTATCAGATTGCATATAGATTCCGGCATTAAATTGGCGGCCCGAGAGTGTATCACTTACATATAATACTGTTGATTTATAGCCAAGCCTGCTGAATAATACTGTGTCATTTCTCTTAACCCAGAATGCAAAAGTCCCATCTTCTTCACTTACCGAGTAAAATGACCTGTTGATGAATATCTGGGAATTTGAAAGCGGTACAAGAGTGGATGCATCCATTACTACCCCGTTAAAAAGGAGCATTACTTCTTCCTTCTTACCCTCCTGGCAGTTAAGTATCTGTATGCACAGAATAATCATAAGCAATATTAAACGGATTCTTTTCAAACTTATTGGCGGATTATAGCTTTATAATCAATTCATTTAGAGTTCGTTTAGGCACATGATGTATATTCTTATCATCCCTCCAGTATTTAATATCACCTTCTTTAATTTCATCGATAACCACATGCTCCACAGGCTTGCCCAATGCAAGTATTAAAAGTATCTCGTACTTTTCAGGAATATCAAGCTCGTTCCTTAGTTCCTCCTTCTTAATTGAGGCAATCATACAACCACCCAAATCCATTTCAGTGGCTCCCAGCATGATACTTTGAGCTGCAATACCAGGATCAAAACTGAAAGATTCGGTTATTGATCTGTCACCCAGCATTATAATATACGCTGAGGGTCTTTCGTCCGCACCGGGTCCGGGCCAGTCCTTAAGATAACCAGCCCATGCAATTGAAGGGTAAATCCTTTTACAATCGTCAGGTGTATTGAACAAAAGGTATTTAAGAGGCTGACGGTTAGCAGCAGATGCTGAAACCCTTGCCAGATCAACCAGGTTTTCGAGTGTTTTAATATCAATCCTGTGTGTTCCATTAAACCGCCTGTATGACCTGGTTTTAAGAATAAGCTCCTTTAGTATCATATTTGAATTGATGTTATTATCAACTGTAAAATTAGAAAAAGAATCTTACTTTTCAGGATTCTTATCTTCCGGTTCAGAGTACAGATTTTTTCTTGAAAGGAGATGGTCAAGGTTTGCAAGGCCATATACTACTACTGCAGTCACCACGGATGTATGTTCCTGGTATTCAGGTATACTTTTATTGTATGTATCCCGTTCAGTGTGCCAGATTTCATTATAATTGAAGTTATACCCTTTTATATCAGGGATTTCAAACGATAATGCAGGTACTCCGTTAATGGCAAAATAAGCATGATCCGATCCGTGGGCTGTTGTTGGTTTTGGACGTGGTGGTTGTGTACGCTTGTTAAGAGTAAAGGGGAAGTCGGGATTTATTGAGTTCAATGGTTTACATATCATTTCAAAATCATCATACATTGCTTCAGGCACAGTAAGACCGGTTGCAACTGTAGGGCCTCCATCCCGGTTGAAATAGTTTGAGATAGCCGGAAGTTTCTCCTTGTTATTTTCCACCCAGTGTTTTGAACCATAAAGACCGAACTCTTCTGCAGCCCACAGGCAAACTAATATAGTACGTTTTGGTTTGCCTCCTGCAGCCATTATCAGACGGGCAGCCTCCATGACAGGAGTTACACCGGAACCATCATCTACGCCTCCGGTAGCGACATCAAAAGCATCAAGGTGGCCACCCATCATTACATACTCATCAGGATACCGGATTCCACGTATCACACCAATTACATTATGATAAGAGACCGGACCCGGTTTGAAATGATTTCGTATGTCAAACTCAAGGAGAAAATATTTTCGTTCCCTGACCATCTGTTCTATAATAGCATACTGATATTCATCAAGTTTTATATCGCATACTGTTGGCAGAGTCTCAAAGGTCATGCTATCAATATTGTTCCGGTCATATAACGCTCTGATTGGCACCTCTGACGACTTTATTATACCCAGGATACCAGCCTCGCGCATCTGGCGGTATAAAAGTGCCGGTTCATCCTTAAGCGGTAAAAGCTCTTTCTGAGGTTTACCGGGATTACTTCTGTTCTCTCTCACTATCTCCCTGTTTATTCTGGCTATCGAATCATTCTCAGCAAGTATCTTTGCCCGTATAGAGTCAGCCTTAAATGAATAGTCGATCGGCCAGCCGTTGTTCTTACCGGATATCAATACCCATGCACCATTGAGTACACCTTTCATCCTATCGAATTCTTCACGGCTCTTTGGTTCCATAAGCACATGACCTCGCTGAACACCTTTAGTGCCAGCGGTGTACGAAGGAGTAGCAAAATGCAATATCATACCATTATCAGAAAGCATCCTGCCAAACCAGGGTCCGCGGTTGAATCCAACAGGAACAGTGCCAGCCTCATCCAGTATAACCTCCATTCCCCACTTGCGAAACTCAGATGTACACCATAGTGAAGCATTCTCGTAGGCATCAGATCCTACAAGTCGTCCTCCAAAACGATTCGTTATAACATCAAGGTGATGCATAGTGCGGTTGTCGGTCTGTCCGAGTTCCATAATACGATCAATAACTTTACCCTGTTGTGCCATCGTATTGACGGCCAGGATAACCAGTACTAAAAAAGAGACAATGTTTCTCATGAGCTTATATTTAAGATAACGAAATTATTGTTGTCGGAAGAATATTATTTAGTTGTAAGAAAAATATTCCCGGGTATTTCCTGAATAATTCCTTTTTCGGTTGCAATCCTGTAAAGTTCCTTTATAGCTTTCCTTCCTGTAGCACCAAGGTTTAAAGTATAGTCATTTACGAAGAGCCTAATATGATTATTCATAACCGCACTTTCCATTTCCTTTGCGTTGTCCAGAACAAACTCGTATGAAGCGAAAGAATCTTCATGAGCATATTCAATACTTCTGCGAAGTATTCTGTTGACTTTCAGTGCAATATCGTCCGGAATATTTCTTTTTATTACGATTGAGCCAAGTGGAACAGGTAATCCGGTAAGATTTTCCCAGTACTCTCCAAGGTCAGATATCTTATGAAGTCCTTTTCTCTGGTATGTAAATCGTGTTTCATGGATAATTAATCCGGCATCAGCTTCATCATTAAGCAAAGCGTCTTCAATGGAGGAGAAGAGGTATTCGGTTTTATTATGAGCTTTAGGCCAGACAAGACTGAAAAGTAGATTGGCGGTGGTATATCGGCCCGGTATTGCAATTCTTGATCCTGATATCTCTGAATGTCTAATTTTGCGTTTACCTATAAGCAAGGGCCCTGTTCCATATCCCAGAGCACTGCCCGGATCAAGAATCAGATAATTATTTGCAGTATAAGCATAAGCATAACAACTGATCTTTGTTATATCAATATCTGAGTTAAATGCTCTCCTGTTAAGCTCCTCTACATCAGCAAGAAAATAATCGAATTCCAGTCCTTCAGTATCAATTCTGCCATGAACCATTGCATCAAAAATAAATGTGTCATTGGGACATGGCGAGAAACCCAATGTTAATTTCATATGCCTAATCAAATGTTAATAAAATCTCTTTTAGTCTTAATGATAATTTATTTATGGCCAGGGTAATATTCCAGTTTCTTTTGTTGCGTGGTTCAACTCTGTTTGATATTCCCCTGATTGCAATGAAAGGTATCTCCTCCATGGCACAAATATAAAAAAAAGTCGCACCTTCCATAGTTTCAATATCTGGATTATATTTATCACATAATCTTCGGATGCTTGCTAATGATCCGGTAGCAGTATTAACAGTAATAGCCCTTACCGGCCTAAGATACTTACGGATACTATCTGTATACCTGTTGCTGGCAATTATCTGACCTCCTGTAAAAGGATATTTATCCGGATCACTAAGCCCTGCTTCTGCAAGGGTCAGATAACCACTGCTGGTTTCAATACCCGTGTCTGCAAAACAATCTGAAATCGGCATAACCATGTCCCCAATTTTAATTTCATCTCTGTAACTCCCTGCTATTCCTACATTTATGGCTAGATCAGGTCTGGAATTTGTTGTAAGCCATTGTTTCATCGCCCATGCTGTTGAAACAGATCCTACCCCAGTTACAAGAATACTGATTTCATAATTATCCAATTTGTAAATCCCATGAGGCAACCTGATTATGCCACGGATCTTTCTGAGGGCATCAGCCTCAGCGTCTGTTGCAGAAACCAATAGTATCTGTAATATCATTATTTATTAAAGCCTTTCTTAAACAAAAGAACAGGATAAATATATTGTTTTTATGAATTAAAAAGATCAATTTTGCTGGCTGATATTATGTTATAATCTCCCTTTCATATGATCTACTTAACACGGAGAGAAAGATTCAGTGCTGCTCACAGGATGTTCAGGCAGGACTGGCCTGATGATAAGAACCTGAAGGTTTTTGGTAAGTGTTCAAATCCGAACTGGCACGGACATAATTATGTTTTATTTGTGACTGTAAAAGGTGAGATGTCAGAGGAAACAGGATTTGTTATGAATATAACACAACTGAAAGAAATAATACAGGAACGGATCATCAAAAAAATCGATCATAAAAACCTAAATCTCGAAGTAGATTTCATGAAAGGTAAGATTGCGACAACAGAGAATATTGCAATTGCAATCTGGGATGAACTCGAACCATATATAGAAAAGGCTGGTGCTCATCTCCATTGTATTAAAGTTGAAGAAACTGAAAATAATTTTATAGAATATTATGGCTAAAAGAATTGAATCCATCACTAATAGTTTTGAAACTATAACTACAGGATACAATAAACTTGAATCCTGGGATGAGGAAACCATTGATGAACTGTCGTCGATTTATTACAGAGTACTCAAACTTATTGGGGAAGATCCTGAGCGGGAAGGTCTTAAAGGTACTCCTTCAAGAGTTGCCAAGGCAATTAGTTTTCTGACAATGGGGTACTATCAGAGCCCCTGCTCTATAATTAATTCGGCAAAATTCAAGGAAGAGTACAGACAAATGGTTCTGGTGAAAGATATTGATCTCTATTCCATGTGTGAACATCATATGCTTCCTTTCTTCGGTAAGGCTCATGTAGCATATATTCCTGATGGTTATATAACCGGACTTAGTAAGATAGCACGGGTGGTTGAGGCTTACAGCCGGAGGCTTCAGGTACAGGAAAGACTGACCACTCAGATAAGAGATTGTCTTCAGGATTGCCTTAAACCTCTTGGAGTTGCGGTAGTCATTGAAGCTCAGCATATGTGTATGCAAATAAGGGGTATTCAGAAACAAAACTCCGTTACAACTACTTCTGCATTTACCGGAATATTCCTTGATCATCTTCAGACCAGGGAGGAGTTCATGCATCTGATCGGTACAAAATTGCATTAAAAATATTTCGATGATAGCGTATGTATTTCCCGGACAGGGAGCACAATTTACTGGAATGGGGAAACACCTTTATGATAAATCACCCCTGGCAAGAGAGATGTTTGAACGTGCCAATGCCCTACTTGGTTTCAGAATTACAGACCTTATGTTCACAGGCACAACAGAAGATCTTAAACAGACTAAAGTAACCCAGCCGGCTATTTTTCTTCATTCAACAATTCTTGTTGCTGTACTTGGTAACTCATTCAGACCGGATATGGTTGCAGGTCATTCACTGGGTGAGTTTTCGGCCCTTGTTGCTAACAATACACTTATATTTGAAGACGGACTGCTTCTGGTATCAGCAAGAGCAGCATCCATGCAAAAGGCTTGTGAAGCTGCTCCTACCACAATGGCTGCGATAATCGGTCTTGAAGATGAGATTGTTGAAGAAGTATGCTCATCGGTCGAAGATATCGTTGTGCCGGCTAATTACAACAGTCCCGGACAAATAGTAATCTCCGGTTCAATTGAAGGTGTAGACAAAGCAATAGAAAAACTTAAGGAAAAAGGCGCCAAAATAGCGGTTAAACTTGCAGTTGGAGGAGCTTTCCATTCTCCATTTATGGAACCGGCAAGAAAAGAGCTTGAAGAGGCTATCAGATTAACCTCTTTCAGTGAGCCTGTTTGTCCTGTTTACCAAAATGTTAGTGCAAAACCATCAAAAGATCCCGAAGAAATCAAAACCAATATGGTATTACAACTAACATCACCTGTAAGGTGGACACAAAGTGTAATCAACATGATAGCTGACGGAGCTGATTCATTTATTGAAGCAGGACCGGGCTCCGTACTCCAGGGACTCATTAAAAAGATAACCAGTGATATCCACACTGAAAGTGCAGACCTATGAGAAAGTTCTTACTACCTGAATAATTATCTTCCGCATCTTTCCCCTAATTAAATTTCAAATTTTAAACTGCAGACTAAAAAGTGTCTTTTCAAACTTTTAGCTTTGGTAACTCCGGACTTCAAGTATCCATATTCCCTGGTTTAAGTATCACTCCTTTATGACTTTTACCGTCAATCAAAATCTCAAGGGGATTTTCAAAACGGACATGCCTGATAAAGTTATTTTCATATACAACATTCAGGTTGTCGAGATATTCCACATCATAATAACCTTCATTAATATAAGGATTGATTGTAAAGTATCCTATCCTGAATGAAATCAGGTTCTGAAAAAAATGTGTTCCCTCGCTGGGATCAATCCTGTAATTTTTCAAACCCGATTCCACAATGAGTCTTGCTGCAGATATCTGAGGCCATTTAACCGGAATACCCAGCCAGGGATCTGTTGAACCCCATCTTCCCGGACCTATCAAAACATATCCGGCTCCTTTTTCAATAAATGAGTTGTTGATTTTTTCAATTTCAACTGCAATCTCCTTGTTATACTTAGCATTGAAAGAATCTGGCTTTACATAAACAAGATCGTTAATACCTTTCAGAACACCATTTCCCAGTGCAGAAACCGAGTATATAATAGTCTGGTCAGGAGTAACATCCTTCAGGTTTATGTTGTATGATTCATCTGTATGCACAAATGGTCTTATCTGCAGAAAATTGAAGACTCTAGGTGTTCCTGCTGGTGTTTCAAGATTGGCTGCAAATTCAATCTCGACAGGATTATTCATCTCTTTATGGCAAAGTTCAAGAAGCTCAGAGAGTATTTCTGCCAGTGGAAATAAATTATGCTGCAGTATGTTGGAAAAAGTTATCACACATTGACCGGGATTATTAATCCCATCCCTTAAAATATTATTATTACGGTCGTAGGTCGATGCAACAAATCTCATTGCACTTTCATTATTTGCATCTTTGATATTAATCCTTCGGATATTTACTCCATCATCTGTAGAGGGCACAAAACTGTTAATATTAAGATCGAGTGCCCTGAATTCCTTTTGTGTATCTCTCAGGGCAGTTTCAGGAGAAAAGAGCTGCAGAACCTTCTTTGAGTGTCTGGGTGAAAACCTTAGAGACAAACCTCCCTCTATGATAAGCTTACCAAGGCCAAAAGCAATATTTGCTGTTCCATCTTCAGCTTTTTCGGATCCAATAGGATAATAATTTATCGATCTGGCAACTCCTGATAAAGTAGGATAATAAATATTACCATGCCTGTTTCCACACACTTCCTGAAGAATAATCCCCATTTTTTCTTCATCGATTACGTTTGCCGTTGCTGTCATGTATGCCTTGCTTCCTTTATAGTAAACCGAAGCATAAACCTCCTTGATCGCATCAGACAACAATTTGACCATCATTTTATTATCAGCTACCCTTGGGATCATATAAGTTGAATAAATGCCCGCAAATGGCTGATAATGTGAGTCTTCAAGCTTGCTTGATGATCTGACAGCTATCGGATGATTCCTCGACACTGACAGAAATGCATAGAAATCCTGGTATACCCTGACCGGCAGTTCAGCAATAATAAACCTGTTAAGTAATTCATCGTCGGAAAGATCGGATAATGCAACAGAGTACAGGTTATTATGGTCCATGAATTCATCAAAGATATCCGTACTCAGTACAACCGTTCTTGGTATTGTAATCAATACATCTGAATACTTATTGAACAGTTTGTTATCCTTTATTACCCTGTTTATAAACGCAAGACCCCTTGCTTTTCCACCAATAGATCCTTCACCTATACGTGAAAAAATCTGGTACTCATCATAACTTGTCTTGTCAAACTCTGCGATTACACCTCTGCCCTTCCCCAGTCTGAAACTTGAAATAGCCACATAGAGAAATCGTCTCATTTCGTCCATGGTTTCAAAATCCTCTTTCCTTATGTACTTAAACAGTTGAGCGACAGGAAAAAGTGCCCTTGCATTTAACCACTTGGAGAAATGATTACGCGTTGCATGATAATCGAGTGTCTTATCAGGAACAGTAAGTAATTTTTGCTGAAGACTCTGCAGATCGGTGGCAATTGCTATCGGCTCCATGGTATCTGGATTCTTGAAAACGAAAGGGCCAAAAGCAAGATTCTGTATAATAAAGTTCCTTAATTCGAGTGACAATGATTTTGAATACTTGTTAATAAAACCGGCTCCCAGTTCTTCCGCTGCCTTTTTGTGTACCAAGCTTGATGACTGGAGAAGGAATGGTACATTGTTATCATCCTGCATAACAACCTTGCAAAGCTCAATTCCTGCATTTTCATCATTTATATTATCTTTCTTGTAGCTGATATCCGAAATCACTCCCAGAACATTGTATCTGAACTTGTTATAAAGGGCAAGCGCGTCGTTGTAATTGGTAGCCAGCAAGATCTTTGGTCTGCCTCTCATTTTAAGCATCCTTTGATGTTCATTTAATGCCTCACGTTGAAAATCGAGCGACTGTAACAGTACTATTCTGTATATATTAGGCAGGTAAGATGAAATATATCTTATTGAATTTTCCACCAGGATTATTGTCTGAACACCGATATTTTCGATATCGTGATCCGCATTCATCCTGTCCTCAATAAGTTTAATGATGGCCAGTATAAGTGATGCATCCCCAAGCCAGCAGAATACATAATCTATAGCGCTGAGATCCTCACCAGCCAGCCGCAGAGATACTTCCCTTGAAAAATATGTAAGCACAACGATCGGAATAGTTTCATATGCGGCTTTTATTTTCTTCGCAAGACCAAATACATCAGTACCTCTAAGGCTGAGCATTAAAATCACAAGATCAATATTCCCTTCGTAAAGTATCTTAAATGCATCATCAGCATTATCTGTCTGGATACAAGATGGCGGATATCTCAGATTAAGTGAAACATATTCATTGAAAATCTGCTCGTCAATCCTGCCGTCCTCCTCAAGCATATAATTATCATAATTACTGCATATTATGAGTACACGGTGAATCCTCTTCTGCATCAGAAGATTAAAAGATGTATCCGTGAAATCATATTTTTGCAGATCAAGTATTCCTTCAATGATTGTCATTGACCGATTGATTTTAATGATTCATTGAAATTACTGCCATTCCTTTTCTGCCATCCATCCGTATAAGGAGAGGCTTCTCAAATTGTATATGCCGGAAAAACTTACCCTTTTCCACAACTTTCTGATTCTTTAATTTCTCCCAGTAAATCCTGCCGTCAGGTGAATCCTGGTTTATTGAGAAATAACCTACATTCATTGATGTAACGTTATGAAAAAAATGAGAACCGAGAGATGCATCAACATGAAAATCGGGAAAACTTATCTCAACAATAACTTTTGCATTTGATATCTGAGGCCACATCACAGGGATCCCGATAAACCTGTCTTTTGTCCCCCACCTGCCTGGTCCCATAAGAACATACCTGCGGTTTTCTCTAAGCATCTTTTCATTTATACTGTTAATCTCATCGGCCATATCAGAGGTCTTCATCCGGTCAAACTTTTCAGGCTCTACATAAATAATATCCCTTACTTCGTTTATCTCGCCGTTTCCCATACTTTTATTTGTGATGAGAAGAAGGTTATCATGATTAATCTCTTCAGGATTAATTTTATAACTTGCACCACTACCCAACAGTGGTTTTATCTGAAGCAGGTAGAAAGAAGTATGACCTGCTTCATCTTTAGTGAGATCAACTGCAAATTCAATTTCAACAGGAGTACCACAGGCTTCAGTAACAACCTTAAGAATAGTGCTCAGTGTAGAGGCCAGCGGGATATAATTATATTTAAGAATATCTGCAAAATTCACAACTCGCGGACCTGATGAATCGAGCCCCGGAATAATCGTATCGTTATCAACATTTAGTACTGATGCTGAATGTTCTAATGTGCCATGTCTTTCAGCAGTACTGATATTAAGAGTAATAAGGCCGGCATTTTCACCTTCAAGAAGATTCAGGTCTTTCTTGGCCATATCTACCGTATAAAAGTTCACCTGAGAATTTTTATACATATCATCCTTTGAGATCATATCGAGTTTAGGGTAAGCAGGCGAAAACCTGAAAGCTCTTTCACCTTCCATTACATATTGTCCCAGCCCGACTGCCACAACTGCAAATCCGTCATGAGGTTTCATATGTGCAATGGGATAATAGTTGAATGACTGGGCATTGCCACTTATATGCGGATAAAAAGTATCTTCAAACCTCTGACCAACAACCTCCTGGAGAACAACAGCCATTTTTTCCTGTTCCATCTTATAGCAGATTGCTTCAAAATAGGTTCGTGCATTTCTGGAATATATGGAAGCAAAAACAAGCTTGATAGCATCAGTCAACTGTTTAAACCGGACCTCATATTCCGGATGGTTATTTGGAAGAAGATATGTGCCAAAAATGCCGGAAAATGGCTGACTAAGCGAATCCTCGAATAAACTTGACGACCTTACAGCTAAAGGCTTCCCCAAAAGCTTTAGAAATATCCTGAGGCGCTTTTCCAGGGTATGACTCAGACTTCCTTCAAGGAACAACTTTTGAAGAACACCATAATCATTCTCTTCTTTTATCTTTTCCCACATATGATTACGTTCCATGAACATATCAAACTCATCAGTTCCTATAATTGCAGTAACAGGTGTTTTGATATTGATACCAGGTAACAGTCGACCTAGTTCAAAGCTGTATATCAGAGTATTAATGAAAGCCAGCCCCCGGCCTTTCCCTCCAAGTGATCCCGGAGCAAGACTGACAACATTAGTTTCATCAATTGCAGCAGATTCCTCAAAATTGATGACTTTACCTTTATTCATTTCCCTGCGCCTCTTCCGGATAATATCAATAAGAAATTCCCTTAGTTCCTTAAGGCTGCTGAAATCAGTAACCTTAACAGGATTAATCATTTTGGCAATCTTTACTTCTCCCCTTGCCATAAGCCATAGTGAAAAGTGGTTCTTCATGGCATGATAGGCAAGTGAATCTTCCGGGATAGTTTCAATGTAAGACTCAAATTCTTTCATTGATTTGGCCACTGCAATCTGCCGGCCCTGGTTGTCCCTGTAAACAAAGTGTCCAAAACCAAGATAATAATTGATAAATGATTTAATATCCTGTAAAAGGGTTTTCGAATTTTTATTAATAAAATTCGATTTAAGTGTAAAGGCATATTTCGCATTGTCGGGATCATATGACTGAAGTACTGTTGGCAGATCCGGCAGCTCACTCTTAATATGCTTTATGAGATCAAAGCCTGCTGTTTCGTGCAGAATTCCTTCCTTAGGAAATCTCATATCGGAGATTACACATAACAGGCTTTCGCGGTACTTGTTGAAAACTGTGAGGGAATCTTCATAATTTGACGTAAGAAGAATTTTGGGCCGTGCTCTGAGCTTTAGCATTTTATACAAATCATCCGTTGACACATCCTGGATAAGATTCCTCGTCTGTTCAAAAACCAGCGTATAAAGCATTGGCAGATAACTTGAGTAGAAATCTGCGGAGTCTTCAATAACATGAATAACCCGGGTTAATCCTCTCCGAGTATCATTATCGGCATTCACCTTGTCTTCAAGTAACTTTACCATTGCAAAGAATACCTTTGATTCACCGGTCCAGACAAAATAATTATCAAAAGGTATTCCTCCGGCTTGTTGCGTTTTAACATATTCAATGTCATCAGGTTTGTTCAGAAGAATAAAGATGGGTATGTAAGGGTATTTTTGTTTTATTTTTTTACAAAGTATCATAGGGCTTTCCTTATCAACACCTATTATTATTATTATCATATCATAATGCCTGGTCTTCAGCCGGTTAAAAGCCTCCTCCTCACTCGAAACCCCTGTCACTCTCGGAAGTGATGTGAGGCTTAAATGGAAATATTCCCCAAGCATATAATCAGAAAATCTGCCTTCACCTTCTATAGAGTAAGCATCATAAAGGTTAGCAACAAGAAGTATTTCTTTTACCTTGAAAGGCTGGAGATCATGAAAGACATCACGTTCAGCATTGTGACGATCCAGAAATCTCTGCAATAATTTTTTACTCGGAACATTTTTATAATCTTCCTCTTTCTGAACCGGAGGACTTGCAATTCGAATAAAATCACGTGCTTTATAACTGTTTACATATCCTGTTATCAGACTTGCAATGTTCAGAATAAGATCCCTTTCTTCTTTCAGAAACGGACCTTCACTTTCCATACTGAATTCCCTTGTATAGAAGATCTCTATCAATCCCTGCTCCCCGTCAATAGTTATAAACTCCTGAGCCATTCTCCAGGATGATTCCTGAAAATCATTCGACTCAAATTGCCTGTTCATGAAGCTGATTTGTGCAACTGTAAATTCAGGATATTGCCAGGCTGCAGGTAATAGCAGTACTATCTTTTGGAGGGTCTCTTCAACAGGTTTACCTTCTTTCAGAATACGGGTTGTCTGGTTAATGCAGCCCAATTCTTTCAACCGCTCCTTTTGTTCATGAAGAAGGCGTTTGTATTCAAGATTCTTATAACCCGATCGCTCCATTTGGCCTGAAGTCTATAAGATTAACCTTTAAAATTACTAAAATTACTGTAATGAATACGATAGCACGAATTATAAATCCATTCTATATTGCTTGCGTTGATTCATAGTTGAATTAATCAACATGCCAAACCGATCCGCTTTTAAGGAGATCATCCATGCACTTAACGGTGGCATTCTTTTGAATTTCGATAATTTGATTCTCCAGTGCGGTTTCATAGGTAGGACCCGGGACTGCTCTTATAACACCCAGTGCAACAGGATAATCGGGATATCTCATATTTGCAAGCATATAGTGAATCCCCGGATTAGGTTCCGATGCATCATGTATCAGCAGGTCCTTTTCGGAAAATCCGTTTTCACCAAGCGTTATAATCCTGAGCTTAAGACCATCAAGGATAAGACCTTTATTACCATTCTTGCCAAAAATCATGGGCTCACCATGCCTGAGAATCACAGTCCTGTCATCTCTGACCTCTTTGTCGGTGATGAAGTCATGAATTCCGTCATTATAGATGATACAGTTCTGAAGAACCTCAATCACTGAGGTCCCTTTGTGCTTTGCAGCCTCAATATAAATCTGGGTCGAAAGAGTAACATTTGCATCGATTGTCCGCGCAAAGAATCTGCCTTTTGCTCCTATAACCAGCTCACCTACTGAAAAGGGTTCTTCCACTGTACCAAATGGAGATGTTTTGGTAACCAGTCCCTTTTCAGAGGTTGGGGAGTATTGTCCCTTTGTGAGTCCGTATATTTCGTTATTAAACAGAATAATATTAATATCAATATTTCGCCGGATAGCATGTATGAAATGATTTCCTCCGATAGCAAGGGCATCTCCGTCTCCAGTGATCTGCCAGACAGACAGCGCAGGATTGGCTGTTTTCACACCTGTAGCAATTACAGATGCACGTCCATGAATACCGTGAAAACCGTATGTATTCATGTAATAAGGGAATCTGGATGAACATCCGATCCCCGAAATAAATGTAAAATTTTCTCTCGGAATGCCTAGTTCTGACAATGCCTTCTGCACTGCATTAAGCACTGCATGATTGCCACAACCCGGGCACCATCTGACCTCCTGATCGCTTTTAAAATCTTTCGGACTGTATTTATCAACCTTTATCCCGGCCATATTACTTACCCTCCAGTATTTTAGCACATTTTTCCTTTATTTCACTTACTGTAAACGGAAGTCCCTGAACCTTATTTATCTGTTCATAGGAAAACTGCTGGTGTTTAATCCTCAGATAATCTGAAAATTGTCCCATATTTAATTCACACACTGCTATTTTCCTGAATCTTCTGAATACATCTCCGGTATTTTTAGGTAATGGATTGATATAATTGAAATTAACAAAGCTTACATTATATCCTTCTGATTGCAGTTCACGAACTGCTGTTGCCAGATATCCGTAAGAGCCACCCCAGCCTACAACCAGCAATTCGCCGGAGTTATTGCCATAAACCTTAAGATCGGGTACCTTTTCGATTACTTTTTCTACCTTACGAGCCCTCAGTTTTACCATTCGTTCATGATTTTCCGGAATATATGACACTGTTCCCCTGATAGTTTTTTCCAGACCACCGATCCTGTGCTCTAATCCCGGTGTGCCAGGCACAGCCCAGAATCTTGAAAACTTTACTTTATCACGTTCATAGGGCAAAAACGGCAATTCACTTTTGCCTGCATAAGGAGGATTTATAGCCGGAAGATCTTTCATTTCCGGTACTTGCCATGGTTCTGAACCATTAGCAAGGAAACTGTCGGTAAGCAGCAATACCGGAGTCATATGTTCTACTGCAATTCTTGCAGCTTCAAAAGAATATTTAAAGCAGTCTGAGGGTGTACTGGCAGCAATGACGACAACAGGAGATTCACCACTACGACCGTAAAGAGCCTGCATGAGGTCGGCCTGTTCTGTTTTTGTAGGGAGACCTGTTGACGGACCCCCTCTCTGAACATTCACGATTACAATAGGCAGTTCAGCCATAACTGCAAGTCCAATGGCTTCAGATTTAAGTGCCAGTCCCGGACCTGATGTGGAGGTGACCGCAAGGTTCCCGGCGAAACTTGCTCCAAGCGCTGTACATATCCCGGCAATCTCATCCTCAGCCTGGAAACTTTTTACACCAAGATCTTTCCGGGCAGCAAGTTCCTCGAGAATCCCGGTAGCCGGTGTAATAGGATAAGAACCAATAAATAGTCTTAATCCTGCTTTTTCAGCAGCTGCTATCAATCCCCATGCTGTTGCTGTGTTACCGCATATGTTCCTGTATGTGCCTTTTGCAATCTTAGCGGGACTAATTTTATAAACCGGAGTAAGTGCTTCTATTGTTTCCGCATAATAATACCCTGCCCTTAAAGCAATCTTATTTGCTTCAGCAATTTGAGGTTTCTTTTGGAACTTCCTGTCAATAAACTTTTCTGTATAATCCAGTCTCCGGTCGAAAAGCCAGTAAACCATTCCAAGCGCAAACATGTTTTTAGTCCTGAGAACTGACCTTGGATCAAGCCCGTAGTCTTTAAGAGCCTCCTTCACCATAGATGAAACAGGGGCAGCAATGACATTGTAGTTTTTAAGATTTTCTTCTTTTATGGGATCAGTGTCATAACCAGCTTTCCGGATATTTTTTTCAGTAAAATTATCCTGATCATATATTATTGTACCCCCCTCTTTGGTCCATTTTGCATTGGCTTTAATAGCCGCAGGATTCATAGCAACAAGTACATCTGCAAAATCTCCCGGAGTATAAATCTCAGAACGTCCCAGATGTACCTGAAATCCTGACACTCCACCCACAGTGCCCTGCGGAGCCCGGATTTCAGCAGGGTAATCAGGGAATGTGGACAAATCGTTACCATAAAGAGCGGCTGTGTCGGAAAAAAGAGTACCTGCAAGCTGCATTCCGTCACCTGAGTCACCCGAAAATCGGATTACCACTTCCTCTTTTTCGATAACTTTCGATTTTTTGCCCATGTTAACTTATTGTAAGAACCACTGCTGAACTAACTGCTTATAAAGCACAAATTTAACCTTTAAAAATTTAAAAATTCAAATTAAAAATGATCAATCTCTATGATTTTAATCATGTTTTGGTTTAACAGGGTAGTGCTACATATACAGGTTTAAAACGGCATAATAAATCAGCTCCAGATGTCAGCTTTCTTAAGGTTTATTTCTTTCTCAAAAAACATCCTGGCAATTTTCTCAAAGTTGGGAGTGTAATCGGAAATAAAAAACTGATCTTCCACAATTCCTGAATCATTTAACAAATGGTTCTTTTCAAGGACATCCCGAAGCATCAGAGAGACTATCTTAGCTGAATCTACTACTTCAACATTAAAATTGAAAAATCTGCTTATCTGGTTTTTGATAATAGGGTAATGAGTACAACCAAGTACTAAAGCCTGAATGCCGGACAATGAAGCATCTGAAAGATATGTACGTATTATTGCGTTACTAATGTCGTCAAAGATAAATCCCTCCTCTATCATTGGGGCAAGCAGCGGAGTTGCCATCGATACCAGAGAAGTGCCTGGTGATTTTTCCTTCAGTTTATTATTATAAGTACCTGAACTGATAGTTCTTTTGGTACCAATCACACCTGCTTTATTGAACTTTCTTGTACTCAGATATTCCACTACAGGATCAATTACGTCTATAAGTATAGTCTTTTCCTGAAATTCTTCTTTCAAGGAGTCAAAAGCAGAAGCAGAGGCTGAATTGCAAGCCACAAGAATTACTTTAGCATTATGTCCGAGCAGGAATTCTGTTATTTTACGCGAGTAAAACCTTATCGACTCAGCTGATTTTTCTCCATATGGGAGGTGAGCCGTATCACCAAAATATATCAGACTTTCTCCCGGTAATGTCTGCTTGATTGCATTGGCCACTGTAAGTCCTCCAACTCCTGAATCAAATATTCCTATTGGTCGTTCACTCACTTCAATACTATATTAAAAAAATGACCATCCCCATCAAGATGGTCATATGTTTTATTGAATTCAGTTATTTTAGTCCAAGTTTCGTTTTCGCCAGTGGTAATACATTAATACTTTTGGATTCATCAAAATAGGCTACCTGCCCTCCTGAAGTGTCAAAAATATAAATGAATCCATTTTCTTTCCCCACATCGTTGATTGCTTTATCGGCCTTCTGTGTTATAGGTGTAAAAAGTTCAACCTGCTGTTCCTGAAGTTGTGTTGATGCATTATTCTGAAAATTCTGCATCCTGGTCTGAAAGTCTGCCAACTCCTGTTCCTTGGTCTGCCGGACTAAATCTGTATAGTTTTTCATCTCTTTCAAGTAAGTATCATACTTATTATTGAATTCAACCTGCAAAAGTTCAAGTTCATTTACAAACTGAGTCCGTAATTTCTCAAGAGTAACTGTAGCCGAGTCAAACTCGGGTAATGCTTGTATAAGTTCGGTCCTGTTAATATGACCAAACTTAAGATTCTGTGCTATAGTTTGTTGCCCAATAAATCCAGTCAGACTGACAAGAGTTATTACAATAAATCGTTTCATATCAGTAAATTAATTTAAAATTTCAATAAAAGTAATTAATTAATTATTATAACCTAATTTTTCCAGCACCTCATCACTGATATCATATTTGGGATTAGCAAACAGGATATTGCCACCAGCTGCTGAATCGAAGATGACTGCATAACTGCCTTCAACAGCAATAGTTTTTATCGCATTTATTATTTCATCCTGGATAGGTTTTACCAGTTCTTCCCTTTTCTTGAAGAGTTCCCCTTCCATTCCAAAATACTTGTTCTGAAGCTCTTTCATCTCCTTTTCTTTATTGATTATTTCTTCTTCTCTTTTGGTTTTCATTTCCTGTGAGAGAAGCACAGATTCACTCTGATAAGCTTTATACATCTGTTCGACCACAGCATATCCGTCAGCTATTTCTTTTTCCCATTGCTGTGAAAGTTGATCAAGCTGATCCTGTGCTTTGGTAAAAGCAGGTATATTCTTACGTATATATTCAGAGTCAACAAATGCATATTTCTGAGCAACAGCTACAGCTGAAGTCAGGATCATAACGCTTATTATTATTACTATTTTTTTCATGATACAAATATTAAAATTTATTAATCAAAACTGCTGACCTATAACAAAATGGAATTGTGATTTATTTGAGTTTGGATAATTATCTGGTTCCGGAACCTCATCGAAACCATAACCCCAGTCGATTCCGAGCAGGCCAAACATCGGAAGGTTAGCCCTGAGGCCTATTCCTGCAGAGCGGTTCATCTTGAAAGGATTATAATCCTTAAGCTGGTACCAGGCTCTTCCGGCCTCAAGAAATGCCAGACCAAAGATTGTTGCCTGCGGATTCAGGGAAATAGGATATCTCAGTTCAAAAGTGATCTTCGTATATACATTACCTGATGTAACACCTCTGACAGGGTCGCTCGGGGTAAGTGATCCATTCGTATAACCCCGCAGAGCAATCACTTCACGGCCATAGAAACTATAACCTGTCATCCCGTCGCCACCAATATAAAAGTTCTCAAAGGGAGAAGGGCCAATATCTTTATTATAAAAACCGAGGTATCCAAAAGCAAACCTGCTGTTTAAGACAAGTTTATCATCCCTTGTAACAGGAAAATAATAATCTGCTTTGAAATTCCATTTATGAAATTCAATCCAGTTGTATTTTATCTCATCAGGCGCATTCAACATATTCCTTCCACTGATTAACGAATACGGAGGTGTTGCCTGCAATGAGAGTGTAAATGTGCTTCCGCTTCTGGGATAGATAAGGTTAGGGCTGGTTGAAAACCTTGTAATTCTTGCTGTAAGGCTGAAAAGATTTGAAGAGCCGTTTTCAAAAAGGAAACGATAAACACTGTAATTATTGAGGTTATATCTCTGATAACTTAACTCTCCATATAAGGAAAAGAAGTCATCAGGCCATTCAAGTCGTTTACCCAGACCAATAGAGGCACCATCAATAGTCATTGACTGGCGGCCGTCTTCTCCTTTCTTTCTGCCATTCGTCATCAGTGATCTGTAAAATGATACTGAGAAGGTATTGGGTTTTTTACCTCCAAGCCACGGCTCAACGAAAGAAATGTTATAAGACTGGTATATACGACCGTTCGACTGTGCTCTTATGCTGAGTGACTGTCCGTCTCCTGAAGGATATGGTCTCCAGCGATTAAGCTTGAAAAAATTGCGCATTGCAAAATTATTGAACCTGACACCAACAGTCCCGACAAGCATTCCTGCCCCCCATCCACCTGATACCTCAAATTGATCATTTGCCTTCTCTTCCAGTTTATACAGCAGATCAACTGTACCATTCGTCGGATCGGCTTGGGGTATAGGATTGATCTTCTCTGGATCAAAATGGCCAAGAACACCAAGCTGTCGTATTGACCTGATTATTTTATCCTTACTGAACAGATCACCGGGGAGGGTGTATAATTCCCGCCGGGCAACATGTTCATTAGTTCTTGTATTTCCTGTAATAATAATATTATTAAGATAGGCCTGATCCCCTTCAAATATCCTTATTTCCAGATCTATAGAATCGTCTTCTACTTTAGCTTCAACAGGAATGAGTTTGGAAAACAGATAGCCATAATCAAGGTACAGTGAGCTTACTGCATCCTGGGCCCCACCGGTACCATTAAGCCTGTCGTAAATAAGTGACTGGTTATATACGGATCCTTTTTCTACATTGAATTTTCTGTCAAGATCCTCTTTGGTGTAAACGCTGTTTCCGATCCATTTGATATCCCTGAGGAAATACTGGTAACCTTCGTCTACCCTTATAACCAGATCAACACGGTCCTCGGACACAGGGGAAAGTGAGTCCGAAAGTATAGTAAAATCCTTAAAGCCGTTATCATTATAAAAAGTATAAAGCCGTTCTCTATCCTCATCAAACTTTTCGTCAGTATATTTTGAAACTTTAAAGAAATTCAGATTCTTCTTCTTTGTGTTCTTCATTACACGTCGAAGTCGCTTATCATCATAATTTTCATTCCCGATAAAAGTGATATCGGCAATCTTCACTTTATCCTTCTTGTCAACATCAATAGTCAGAATGACGTTATTGGGTAACTCAGGATCTTCTTTCTGAATAAAATCAACTGAGGTATTGAGAAATCCCTTTTCAATAAAATGGTCGGCAATAATCTTCCTGGTATTATCCAGAATATATGAGGATAACTGCGATCCTACAGGTAAGCTTATTTTTTCGGTGAGATCCTGGACTTCAGAACTTCTTAGTCCATTAAACCTTACTGATGATATTCTGGGCCTTTCCTGAAGAAAAATATCAAGAAAAACTGTATCAGATTCTACTTTTGTAATAGTAATCCTGACATCTGAAAAAAGACCCTGTTGCCATAATTTTTGAACGGCCAGCGTAACTGCCTCACCTGGTATGGTTACTTCCTGCCCTCTTCGTAATCCGGAAATACCTATCAAAGCATTTGAATCGAGGTATCTGACTCCTGAAATGGTTACTCCTCCAATAATATAATCTTCGGGTGATGAAAAATCTGCTATTTCCTGCTTTTCCTGACTATGCAGTGATAATCCTCCAATAATCAGTAATAGCGTTGCAATTATCCTCTTAAATTTACTTACCCCCATTTTATTTCATCATTTACCTGAAAGCTATTCACCTGTTTTTCCAAATCGTCTTTCTCTTTTCTGATACTCAATTATAGCATTACAAAATTCATTCTTGCCAAAATCAGGCCAAAGTATTTCAGTAAAGTATAATTCGGTATAAGCAAGCTGCCATAACAGGAAGTTGCTTATCCTTAATTCTCCACTGGTTCTGATCATAAGGTCAGGATCGGGTACCCCGTAAGTGGTCAGATATTTTTCAAAAGTATCTTCGCTAATCGAATCCGGGTCGAGTCTCCTGTTATAGACCTCAGCTGATATTTTTCTGATTGCTTCGCATATCTCCCACCGCGAACTGTAACTCATAGCAATAATAAGATTTAGTCCGGTGGCATTTGAAGTAAGATTTATTGTCTCCATCAACCTTTTCTTCACATCATCAGCCAGTCTGTCTACATCACCGATAGCGTTAAGCCGGATATTGTTTTTAATAAGAGTATCAGTTTCATCATTAAGCGATTTAACCATAATTCTCATCAGAGCTGAAACCTCTTCATCGGGTCTTTCCCAGTTTTCAGTGGAAAATGCATAAAGAGTCAGATATTTAATTCCCAGCTCAACAGCACATTCAATGACTTCCCTTACCGCATTTGCCCCCTGCTGATGACCGAAGATCCTGTCCATACCCTTCTGACGGGCCCACCTGCCATTTCCATCCATAATAATGGCAACATGAAGCGGCAGTTTCTCATCTTCGATCCGTTCCTTTAACGACATAGCTAGCGTTTCCTTTTTGAATCCACATCATCATAAGTCGGACAACCTGTCATCCTGTTATATATTTTCCAGGTGAGGGCAATACCTGCAAATGAATACCAGTCGTTGTTGTGGCTCCATATGTAGTGTGATGGGTCAACAAAATCTTTCAAGCCGTCAAAGTTATCATAAAAAGTCTTACGAAAACCATATTCTGCTTCCAATCCTATATTTTTACAAATATTGATCTTAAAACCAACTGAGAATGGGATTACAGGTTGGTAGGTAAAGTCAGTAGTATTTATAAATGCAATACCTGCCCCGGCAGCAAAATATGGAGTATAATTCCACCTTTTACCCTGGGTCGAATATGGCAGAAAATTGAATTCAAATTGAAGAGCCCACTCACCTATATAACCTGAAAATGATGCAGCACGCAAAATCTGAAAATCGTTATTAAAATCGAGGTCATCAGCCCTAAGTCCGCCAACAAAAAAATTTGTCCGTAAAGCCTGTCTGGGGTGAAAATTATATCTGTAAAACAGGCCTCCTGCCGGAAGGGGAGAGTACATAAATCTGGTTGGATTTATGTCCCCCATATAAGTTGACACTCCGGCAAAAACTCCAAAATCAGCTTTACGTTGCCCGGAAGCTGTTACGGAAATACAAATAATGATTATAAACCAGTATAATTTTCCCATTAAAAAGAATCCAGCTCATTATTATCTTAAAGAGGGCCACCCCTTGGGTCCAGTCTTCAGCTTGTACGTTACAGTAAGGTTTAAAAAATAATAAACGTCATTTGCGCTGGAAAATTGTGAAGTATAGCCATCAAGGTAATCAGTAAATGTATATCTGCCCCCAAACTCAAAGCCAAAGTTGAAATTGGGAGAAAAGATTAGCGTCGCTCCTATTCCGGCCGGTATAACTGTAGAAAAACCTCCTGTTTCCATACCATGATTTACCAGATTATCATTTCCTTTAACACTGAAACTTACTCCTCCAATCCCTGCAAATGCATAAAAATCAAGTGATGAAAGAAGTGTCCATAAATCTTTTCTTCCAGTTAGAAAAAGATAACTGCTTTCCGCCTGGTTTTTGATAAAATAATATTCACCTAACAGAGCTGGCTCAAATATTAATGTCCTAGATTCAAAATCTCTTCCCTCGTTCGATCCTCTCTCATCTATTCCATGCAGTAATCCGCAAGTAAAACTAATCCTTGCATTTATGGTTCTGGTAATCCGATACTTAAGATTCCCATTAATATCAAATCTTGTTTGCCTGTAGGTTATATCGCGCAATCCTAATAAATTACTGGATCTGGAAAAGCCTCCTACATCTCCGAAGAAATGTGAGGCACCTGCAGCTCCGACAGCTTCCCATCTTTTATATCTCCATAGCTGAGCTTCTGAGAAGGAAGCTGTAAGGCAGAAAATGATTAATAATAAAACTGAACGCTTCATTACTCCTAAAATTAAGTTTCCTGATACAAATATAATAATCTAATTTCTTTTATCAGCACCCCACATCAGCTTATTCCTTAAAGTACTGTAAAAATCTCTTCCTTTAAGCATAACTGTTTTGAGTTTCGTGGGTGATCTGACAATATGTATTTCTTTACTGAAAGGAATCCTTTTTGACCTGAAGTCACAGGTTGCCAGGTATTCTTCACTCCTGCCTTCAATAATCATTTTTAACTTACTGTTCCCTGAGATAACAATAGGCCTTATAGTAAGGTTATGCGGAGAGATGGGAGAAATAATTATGCTCTCATCCTCAGGAGACAAAATCGGCCCTCCAACACTCAGGTTATAGGCTGTTGATCCTGTAGCTGTTGAGACTATAAGACCGTCAGACCAATATGTATTAAGATATGTCCCGTCAACAAAAACGTTGATGGTTATCATACGTGAGTCAGCTTTTTGTATTGTTATTTCATTCAAAGCAATGGAGGACTCTTTATCAAATAATTCCGGTGGTTCGAATATTTCAAGCATAGATCTTTCAATAACTTCGAACTCCCCCCTGCAAAGCATATCAATTGAATGGCCAATCTCTTCATCGGAAATATTGGCAAGGAAACCCATTCGGCCTGTATTAACACCTGCTATAGGAATACCCGACACGCTCACTTTAAGTATAGCTTCGAGAAAAGTACCGTCTCCTCCTACGCTTAATACCAGGTCGGGCAACATCGACAGGTCACTCAGTTCTGTAAACCTTTCGATCCTATTATCACCTTTATAATCTGATTTACTTCCGGATCTTTGGTAAATCTGTATTCCAATGCCTCTTTCACAAAACTCCTTAACCAATCCGGCAACTCCTTCTTTAGTCTTTGCGTTATTCTCCTTACTGTAAATAGCAACTCTTTCAAGCATTTTATCTCACATATTTAGATATTTCATAAGGAGGTCAAATCTCTCGGAATAGAACCGGTCCATGGAATCATCACTGGTAATCCATGTTTTAACATCATAGTTATATCTTTCAAAAGTCTTAAGTACCGATGTTAAATCATTAGTATTCACTTTCAGAGTTACCTCAAGCCTTGTCGAGTCCGGGGGTGAGGTAATATACATACTTAGAACCTTAATATTATTGCTTTCAACTATCTGGGCAATCTGAGTCAATGAATAATCTCTTTCAATAAGCTCCAGGACAATTATTCCACCAGCCTGATCTAATGACGAAATACCTGCAATGTGCCGTATAAGATCACTGGTAGTTATCACTCCTTTATAGTGGTTGTTAAAATCAAGAACCGGGACAACCGATAGTTTAAGTCTTGAAGCCAGACCTATTACCTCAAAAAGGTGCTGCTCGGTTGTAACATAAGGTTTTAACAATGTAAGTGAATGATTACCAACAGGTTCTTCTGGCTGGTTCATGTCGTAGATATCAGTATCAGAGATAAGACCCAGAAAGTCCTGATTATTTACAATAGGAAGATGAGACACTCTGAAAATCTCCATCCAGTTCAATGCAGTTTGTCCCAGATCAGAAGTTTTAAGCGCAGGTACTACATCTGATATCAAATCTTTAGCAACCATATGAGAAAGTAATAATTTTAATTTTCATCTAAATTAATAAAAAAAAAGCCAGTTGTTTTAATTTTGCACAACAATAAGATTACGTTATTCCAATACTATTATTGTAAATGACAAAGTTAAGTGTTAATATAAACAAGATTGCAACCTTACGAAATGCAAGGGGAGGTAATATCCCCAATGTTAAGACAGCAGCCATCAATTGCGAACTTTTCGGTGCTGACGGAATTACAGTCCATCCACGTCCTGATGAAAGACATATCAGATACAGAGATGTTCTCGAGATCAGACCTGTAATCATCACTGAATTCAATATTGAAGGATTTCCATCCGACAGTTTTATCAATCTGGTCCTTTCAGTCAAACCCGACCAGGTAACTCTTGTCCCGGATTCACATGATGCAATAACGTCTAATGCCGGATGGGACACTTTAAAAAACAGGGATTTTCTTTCAAATGTTGTTTCAATATTTAAGAAAGAGGGAATAAGAACATCGCTTTTTGTTGATACCGAAACTGTTAACATTGAAAATGCTGTATTTACAGGAACCGACAGGATTGAACTGTATACAGAACCTTATGCATCAGGCTTTAACTCTGACGCCTCCAAAGCCATCAGTCCATATATCAGGGCTGCTGAAATAGCACGTGATGCAGGTCTGGGACTTAATGCAGGGCACGATCTTAACCTTGACAATCTTAAATATTTACATGAGTGTATTCCCTGGATTGAAGAAGTCTCAATCGGACATGCACTTATTTCCGATGCACTCTATCTGGGTCTTGAGAACACTATACAGATGTACAAGAGGCAATTGATCTGATTATGCTATTTTAATGAAGTTATTCTACAGAAAATATGGTCACGGTCCGCCACTGATAATACTCCACGGTTTATACGGATCTTCTGACAATTGGATGTCAATTGCGAAAAAACTTGGTGATTACTTCACCTGTTACCTTCCTGATCAGAGAAATCATGGTCTTTCCCCTCACAGTAATGTACATAACTATAAATCCATGAGAGATGATCTTGCGGAACTGGTTGATGATCTTCATCTTGATAAGTTTTTCCTTGCAGGGCACAGCATGGGAGGCAAGACTGCTGTCTGTTTTGCGATGAAGTGGCCTGAGAAATTAAGTGGTCTTCTGGTTGCTGATATCTCGCCATTCGTTGCCGGAAACACCTACAACAAATCTTTTGAAGAGCATGTTGCGATACTTAATGCTATCCTTGCAGTTGATCTTTCAGAAATATCATCACGAAAAGAAGCCGAATCAGTTATGGCTTCGTTGGTCAGATCTGCAAAAATCAGAAGTTTTACCCTAAAGAACCTGGAAAGGACCTCAGATAATTCTTACAGATGGAAAATAAATGCAGCTGCTCTCCTTGAAAACCTTAATAATATCATGGAAGGAATCGATCGTCCGGATAGCGAAAGTCAGCAAATAACCGGTTTTCCTGTAATTTTTCTTAAAGGAGAAGATTCAGATTATCTTCCTGAGAGCGATTTCAGGGATATTCAAAGATTATTCCCGGCTGCAGAGCTGATAAAAGTCCCGCATGTCGGGCACTGGATTCATGCAGACCGGCCCGATGCAATTACAGAGAACCTTTTAAACTTTATAACATACTATTAGTTACAGAGAAGTAACAGATTCAACCCTGTCTATTTCAATCTGTGGCAGATTCATAAACCGTAATAAAACCTGGGCAACAGCCAGAACATCTTTTTCACAATACCTGACTATTCTTTTAATATCACGATCGTTCCAGTAAATAGCTGCCACCATACTTCCGTCAATATCATCCTTGGGTGTTGAGATACCAAGGATTGAAGTAAGCAAATCAAGGGAGGTATAACTTTTGTAATCTCCGAATTTCCAAAGATCCATGGTATCCAGCAGTTTAATTTCCCATGGCTTCTTACCGGCGTTATCCAGAATTTCAGGAATCTTAAGCTTATTAATAATCAATCTTCTGGCTATATAAGGATAATCAAATTCTTTCCCGTTATGGGCACATAGAAGCACCTCCTTGTTTTTAGAGAACCTCGATATCATAGAGGTAAACTCCATCAGAAGAGATCTCTCATCATCACCGTAGAAAGATTTAAGCCGGAAACTGAAGGGATCCCTTTCTTTGATCAAACCGGCTGATATACAGACTATTTTCCCGAATTCTGCATAGATTCCCGCCCTTTCATAAGCATCTTCTACAGACTCATCTTCAGACCGAAATTGATTTGACTTCCTGTCCCAGAGAGACTGCATTTCCGGGCCGAGAAGAGAATAAGAGCTCACAGCAGGTACTGTTTCGATATCGATGAATAATATATCATCAGGTCTGATATTCTCCAGCATAATTTTATGATTTTTCTTTTAACAAGTGTTTTTCAATAATAGAAATAAGTAGTTCAATTCCAACCTGATTCTGCCCTCCTCCGGGAACAATAATATCGGCATAGCGTTTGGACGGTTCAATGAATTGAAGGTGAGATGGTTTTACTGTATCTTGATATCTTTCAAGTACCATCATAACTGAACGACCTCTTTCAACAATATCCCGTTGTATAACCCGTCCCAGACGATCATCAGCATCAGCATCAACAAAAATTTTAATATCGAGCATATCCCGCAAACCTTTATCTGTCAATATTAATATGCCTTCCACCAGAACAACTCTTGCAGGTCTGATAGTAATGGTCTCTTCTGCTCTTACACATGTGAGATATGAATAAACAGGCATTTCAATTGAATAACCTTTTCTGAGTCTTTTAAGGTGATTAATAAGTAACGGGAATTCAACAGAATCGGGATGATCAAAGTTTATTTTCTGCCTTTCTTCCAAGGGTATATGACTGTTGTCCCTGTAATAGGCATCCTGGGGTAAGACAATTACTTCATTATTTGGAAAAACTTCCATGATCTTGTTTACTACAGTAGTTTTACCGGATCCGGTTCCGCCAGCTATTCCAACTATCAGCATAAATTCATATTTTTACAGAAGTGAATTTTCATCAAAAATAATAATTTGTAATGGAAAGTGCCTAAAGTGCAGGGTACCTGAAGTTGATTTAAAAGATTGTCAGATGTCAGAACTATATCCGTTAAAATTCAAACCTGTTTTGAAAGAAAAAATTTGGGGAGGTAATACGCTTGTAAAACATTATGGCAAAAATGCTCCAGGATCGAATAAAATCGGCGAAAGCTGGGAAATATCAGCTGTGTCTGATAATCTGTCGGTTGTCCGTAATGGGTTTCTTACCGGCAATAATATCGAGGAGTTGATTGAAGTTTACATGGGTGATATTACCGGCGACTCGGTATTTGATAAATTTGGAAATGAATTTCCTCTGCTTATCAAACTGATAGAAGCCAGAGAAAATCTTTCAGTCCAGGTACATCCGGGAAATAGTATGGCAAAAGAGAGGCATAAGGCATATGGGAAAACGGAAATGTGGTATATCCTCGAAAGTGAAGAGGATGCAAAAATATATACCGGATTTAAACAACCGATCTCAAAGGAATTATATTCAAAAGCTCTTGCCATGGGGCAGATAACAGATCTCCTGAATATTGAAAGTGCAATACCCGGAGATACATTTTTCACTCCGGCAGGAAGAATTCATGCTATCGGTGCCGGAATTGTGCTGGTTGAAATTCAGCAGACATCTGATATTACTTACAGGATTTTTGACTGGGACAGAGAATATACATGTGAAGAAAAGAGGGAATTGCATACTGACCTTGCATTGGATGCTATTGATTTTTCAGCAACAGGTAAAAACAAAATCAGGAAAAACCTTACCCTGAATGAATCCGAAAATTTAGTAAGTTGCGAATTCTTCACAACCAACATCATACATTTTAATAAACCTTTTAAGAAAGATTATAACCTTATCGATTCATTTGTTGTGTACCTTTGTACTGACGGAAGATTTGTGATAAAATGGGATAACAATGGAGAAGAGGCATCAAAGGGGGATACTATTCTTCTGCCGGCATGGATCAAAGATGTTTTATTAGAACCCGCTCCGGAGTCAACCTTGCTAGAAATTTTTGTGAGTACATAAAATATTTATTAATCAAATACCTAAATATCATGAAAGTAATACCTGGTTCATTAATAATCATATTGTTCATTGCTGTTGTATCAGCATGCACGGGAAGACGCTCCGGAACTAAAGAATCAGAAGCCGGTACTGATACCACAGCGGCTGTTCCTGATACCGGTTATACAGGAATAAAGCAATATTACAGCGGAGAGCATCTTTTAAAGGAGGTCACCTTTAAAAACGGAATAAGATATGGTGAAACGAAAACCTATTACCAGGACGGAAGATTGTATCAAACCTTCTGGTACGAGAACGGACTAAGGGAAGACTCAGGGAGGTGGTATTACCCGGATGGAAAAGTATTCAGGTCAACACCCTATAAGAATGATACCATGGACGGAATTCAGATACAGTATTACAGAACCGGTAAAACAAGGGCTAAACTCGGGTATAATAAAGGCTTACGAACACCATTCCTCGAAGAGTACACCACGCAAGGCAGACTTGACAGTGATTACCCGGAAATTGTAAGCACAATCCGTGATGATTACAACTCTAGAGGAACTGTAAGAATTAACCTTGAATTGTCAAATAAAGCGACAAAAGTTAAATTTTATCGTAGTGAATTTTATAATGGAGTCTTTGATACGTCAAAATGTCAGTTGCTTAATACCACGAACGGTAAAGCCTATCTGGATTTTAAGAAGACAGGATCACCCCAGACTGATTATGTCGGAATAATTGCCGTCATCCTGACAAGATACAGTAATAACTATTTGGCATACAAAAAGATAGAATTGCCCTATGATGATCTTAAATAAGAAGGACTAATGATAATCCGTTCCGCTCAATTTATTAAAAGCAGCACTTCTCTTGAACAATGTCCTTCACCGGAAAAACCTGAGTTTGGATTTGTCGGAAGATCAAATGTCGGAAAATCATCGTTAATCAATATGCTTACAAGCCGGCCGCGACTGGCAAAAACATCTGGCCAGCCAGGAAGAACCAGAACAATCAACCATTTCTATATAAATGAAAGCTGGTTTCTCGTTGATCTGCCAGGTTATGGCTATGCCAAGGTACCTGTCACTCTAAAAGACAGATGGATAAAATCAGTTGAGAAATATATACTTAACAGGGATAATCTTGTAACTCTTTTCGTACTGATTGATTCAAGGCTTAATCCTCAAAAATCAGACCTTGAGTTTATGGAGTTTCTTGGTATTAATCACATTCCATTTGTCAGGGTATTCACTAAAAGCGATAAACTTTCCAAAGATGCCCTTAAAAAGGCAATCGTCTTGTATAACAATAAAATGCTGACAAACTGGGATTCGCTTCCTGTAACTTTTATCACTTCATCTGTAAAAAGGACAGGAAGGAATGAAATCCTCAAATACATTTCAAATCTTTTAACAAGTTTTCAAATGGTATCTGATATTGGTCGGAATTTTTAATTTTGTAGGGACAAAAATCATAGTTCAAATAAGCAAAAATCTTAAGAAAATGTATGGAAAGGCGCCAATGAAAGTATTCTCCTGCAGAGCTTCCAGAGATCTGGCCCAGAAAATTGTCGATGAACTGGGTATTAATCTCGGCAAAAGTTCAGTTACTGAATTCAACGATGGTGAGTTTCAACCATGTTTTGACGAGTCAGTAAGAGGAGAAATGGTATTCATTGTTCAGTCAACAAATCCTCCGGCCGATAACCTCTTTGAACTTCTTCTGATGATCGACGCTGCAAAAAGAGCCTCTGCATACAAAGTAATAGCAGTTATTCCATACTATGGATTTGCGAGACAGGACAGGAAAGACCGGCCCAGAGTCTCTATCGGTTCCAAGCTATCAGCCGATCTGCTCAGCACTGCTGGTGTTGACAGGATAATAACCATGGATCTTCATGCCGACCAGATACAGGGTTTCTTTAATGTTCCGGTCGATCACCTTTTCGGTTCAGCAATATTTATTCCATATATCCTGAATCTTAAACTTGATGACCTTACGGTATCAGCACCCGATATGGGAGGATCAAAAAGAGCCAATGCTTATTCCCGCCATCTTCAGTCAGAAATGGTATTATGTTATAAACTTCGTAAAAAACCCAATGTAGTCGAAGAAATGTCTATAATAGGTGACGTGGAGAACAAAAATGTAATTATTGTGGATGATATGGTGGATACTGCAGGAACACTGGTTCTTGCAGCTCAAAAGATGAAGGAATACGGTGCTAAAAGTATCAGGGCTTTTGCTACTCACCCTGTTCTGTCAGGAAATGCCCCCGAGAGAATTGATAATTCACCTATCGAGGAACTTGTTGTAACCGATTCAATACCACTACCCAGACAATCCCATAAAATTAAAGTGCTTTCGATAGCTGAAATTTTTGCAAATACGATACAGGCAGTTAATCTGAACAAGTCAATAAGTACAAGTTTTGTATTCTGATACCTTTATTCTATATTTGCAAGCCAAATTTTTAATTATTATTAAACGTGTAATGGGGAGTTATTTTATTAATAACTCTTAGTAGCACAATAACTTACAAAAAATGAAAACTATTGCGATTAAAGGGTCCTTCAGAACAGAACTGGGTAAGAAAAACGCCAGACAACTCAGAAAGGCAGGAAATATTCCTTGCGTTATCTATGGCAAAGAAGAAAACAGCCACTTTTATGCACATGAAAACAGTTTCTTAAATCTTATTTATACACACGAATCCCACCTGGTTAAATTAAATATTGATGGTAAAGAGTTTAAAGCTGTTCTGAAAGATATACAGTTTCACCCGGTTACGGATAAAGTCATCCATGTTGATTTCATGGAGGTTTTTGACAATAAACCGGTAATCATAAATATCCCGATTGTAATAACCGGTGACTCAGTAGGGATTAAGGCCGGAGGTAAACTCAGAATAAAAAGGAGAAGCCTGAAAGTAAAAGGTTATGCTGATGATATTCCTGAATATCTTACTGTGGATATTACAGATGTTAAAATACATGAATCTATTAAAGTAGGGGATCTGTCATTCGATAAACTCGAATTACTTGACCCGAAAATTTCTACAGTCCTTACAGTTGCCATATCGCGTGTTGCTCTGAAAGCCGAAGAAGAGGAGGAAGCTGAAGAGGTTGCTGCAGAAGGTGCTGAAGAAGCTGAAACTCCTGCTGAAGAAAAATAGTAACTATCCTCATTCGATTCATAAAAATCAGGCACAATGAAATATCTGATAGTTGGCCTGGGAAATATTGGTGAAGAGTACAAAAACACCCGGCATAATATTGGATTTAAAGTATTGGATGCCATGGCTAAATCATCCGATATTGGTTTTACAGACAGACGTTATGGTGCCGTATGCGAAATAAAATATAAAGCCAGAACTTTTATCTTGCTTAAGCCGTCAACTTACATTAATCTGAGTGGTTATGCAGTGAATTTCTGGCTTAAAAAAGAGAAAATACCTCTGGAAAACCTTCTCATTATTGTCGATGATGTTTCTCTGCCATTGGGAAGTATCAGGATGAGACCCAAAGGAGGAGATGGTGGACACAACGGATTGGCACATATAAACAGAATTCTCTCAACAAACGAATACACAAGGATAAGAATCGGAATAGGTAACGGCTATTCGAAAGGCTCTCAGGTAAACTATGTTCTTGGCAGCTGGAGCCCTGAAGAAAAAGAAAAAATAAGTGAAAGGATCTCAATTGTAATAGAGATGATAAAATCTTTCGGAACAGTTGGAACTGAAATAACTATGACGAACTTTAACAAAGCCGGGAAAGTCACGTCTCAGATAAAAAAATCCGACACAACACATAACGGGTAAAACAGCATATTCAAATGGCTGATAATAAAACGGTTCGGGTAGATAAATTCCTCTGGTCAGTAAGAATCTTTAAAACGAGGAGTATGGCTTCTGAAGCATGCAGAAGAGGAAAAGTAATAATTAATAATATTCAGGCCAAACCCTCCCGGATTGTATCAAGAAACGACATTATCATAATTAAAAAACTTCCGGGTATCTATACTTACAAGGTTATTGCACCTCTCGAAAAGCGGATCGCTCCAAAAATGATTGCAGACTTTATCGAAGATATAACACCGGAAGAAGAAAAAACAAAACTCTATATCAAAAATTCATTAGCAAACGGATACAGGCAAAAAGGAACCGGTCGCCCGACCAAGAAAGAGAGAAGGCACATCAACAAACTTAAATCTGATCTGAAGCATTTGTAGAAGGTAGTATAAAGACCTATTATTATCTCAAGGTTATATTAAAAATACATGGTTTTAACAAAAACTTTTCATTTTTCTTAACTTGCATATAAGCTCAATTTTTTCTGGATTTTCAGAATTAGGGGAGATTTAAATTTTCAGTTTACATGGGCAGGGAAAATATAGAAGAGTATTCAGCACGATATGCGTTACTTAAGCATGCTGTAGGATTCTGGCACAGCAAAATATTTTACAGGAAGGTGATTGTACTTGGCCGGGAAAACATCAATCCTGATAATCACATTATATTTGCTCCCAACCATCAGAATGCCCTTATGGATGCACTTGCAGTCCTTTTTACTCATAAAGGGCAACCCATATTCCTCGCCCGAGCCGATATTTTCATAAGAAAAACAATTGCCGCAATTTTATATTTTCTGAAAATTCTTCCGGTATACAGGATCAGGGATGGTTTCACCACCCTTAAAGCCAATGATGAAATCTTCCTCAAAACCATTGATGTTCTTAAAAACAAAAATGGTCTTGTAATTCTTCCTGAAGGTGATCATGCTGGTTTCAGGAGGCTCAGACAATTAAAAAAAGGTATCTGCAGGGTATCATTTCAGGCTGAAGAAGCAACCGGCTTCATGCTTATGATAAAAATAATTCCTGTCGGAATTGAATTCTCTAACTACAGCCGGTTCAGGCAGGTGCTTACAGTTGTGTATGGAAAACCTGTAGAGGTATCAGACTACCACCAGTTATACAGAGAAAGTCCTGAAAAGGCTCTTAATGAGCTTAGGAAAAGAGTTTCCCTGGAAATGAAGAGGATTATGGTCCACATCGAATCAGAAGAGGATTATGAAGCGATTGATGAATTAAGAAGCATAATAAATGGCCGTTTCAGCGATGACATAAAGTATCCTAAACTGTTCAGAGACAGGATTCTTATCGAAAACCTGAACAGCATGAAGGATATTGATCCTGTCATCTACAACAGAATATGTTACCTCAGCCTTCAAATTAAAATGAAAGCCAGAGAATTGAAATTAAGCTACAGACTACTTGGACAAAAAAAACATGCCCTCGGCTGGCTGTTATTTGGATTACTGGGCCTCGTAGCCACACTCCCACTATATATTTTCGGGAATATCTTCACATTGACCTTCCTTACATTACCTGAATTTCAAATAAGAAAAATCAAAGATACTCAGTTTCACAGCTCTATCAGATTTTTAATTTCACTCGCCCTTGCATTCATTTTTTTACCAATCTATCTTATACTCTCATTAATAATATTTTCTCCATGGTGGCTTGCCTTACTTGTTTTCCTGACTATCCCTGCGGCAGGAATTTTCGCATGGAACTATAATATCTTGTTCCGAAGAATAATAGGAGGATTCAGAATTAAAAATTATATTAGGACCAAAAATAAAGGTTACTCTTCACTTAAGAACAACCACAATGAGTTGTTAAACCTGGTCAATCTCTTACAGGATGAAGAAAAATGAGATGTTCAGCGGGAAGATAGTTTGGATTACAGGAGCTTCATCAGGAATCGGGCAAGCACTTGTATATGAATTTGCAGGGAGGGGAGCAACCGTTATAGCATCATCAAATGATGATCCCGGCTTGCAGAGGGTAAAAAGAACTTATAGTGAGTTTTCCGACAGGATTAACTGTGTATATTTCGACCTCTCAGATACATCAGGAATTAAAGATATTGTTAAACAGCAGATCCGGTCATTCGGGAGAATTGATTATTTAATTAATATCGGGGGAATAAGCCAGAGGGCAAGAATTGATGAAACTCCTATGTGGCTTGACAGAAAAATATTTGAAATCAATTATTTCGGTACTATTGCATTCACTAAAGCAGTTTTGCCATATATGATTAACCAGAAATCCGGCCATGTTCTAGCAACAAGCAGTATATCAGGCAGATTTGGTTTTCCTATGAGAGCAGCTTACTCCGCTTCCAAACAGGCTATTCATGGATTCTTTGAGACTCTTTACCTAGAAAATAAACAATATAACCTGAGATCATCCGTAATAATACCTGGACGGGTAAGAACAAATATATCATTTCATGCCCTTAACGGCGAAGGGAAAGAACATGGAAAAATGGATGACGGACAGGTAGCGGGAATATCGCCTGAGAAAGCTGCAAAAATTATTATACGGGGAATAATCAAAAACAAAAGGGAAATACTGGTCGGAAGAGGTGAATTAATGTTACTGTATATCAGACGATATTGTCCGGCATTGTTTTTCAGAATTGCCGATAAAATAAAATCAACATAATATTTTAATAAAATGAAAGATTATTTAATCTGCGGAATTCAGCAGATGGGAATTGGAGTTAACGACATCAGAGAAGCATGGAAATGGTATATCGACAAGTTTGGTATGGATTGCAGGATATTTGAAGAAGATGCTGAAGCACTTCTGATGCTTCCTTTTACAGGGGGAAAGCCTCGACACAGGCATGCGGTTCTTGCCTTTAACCTGCAAAGCGGAGGAGGATTTGAAATATGGCAACATAAAGGAAGAAGTCCTGTAACAAAAGAGGTGGCTATTAAAATAGGCGATCTTGGTATTCTTGTCTGCAAAATGAAAGTTAAAAAACTTAATGAAGCCTATACAGCTTATCAGCAAAACGAAACAAACCTGCTGGGAAATCCGGTCAAAGATCCCACCAGTAATCAAAGTTTTTTCTTAAAAGATCCCTACGGAAATATTTTCCAAATAGTTGAAGCTACAGACTGGTTTATGAATGAAAAGAAAATTTCAGGAGGATCATACGGTGCTATAATAGGTGTTTCAGATATTGAAAAATCGATGGTTGTATATTCCGATATTCTGGGTTACGATGAACCTGTTTATGATCTGACAGATGTTTTTCCCGATCTTCAGAACATACCCGGAGGGGATAAAAAGTGCAGAAGGATACTCCTGAAAAGATCCAAACCATTTACCGGACCATTCAGCAAAATTTTCGGGCAAAGTGTCATTGAACTGATAAATACTCCCGGACATTCAGGGACAAGGATATATGAAAATCGTCTCTGGGGTGATCCCGGATTCATACATTTATGTTACGACATCAGAGGTATGGATGGTCTAAGGGAAGCTTGCGAAAATAAAGGATTTCCCTTTAGTGTTGACAGTATGAAAAGTCATCTGGGGAACAGTTTTGATATGGGGGAAGCAGCCGGCCATTTTGCTTATATACAGGATCCTGACGGAACACTGATAGAGTTTGTCGAAACCCACAAAATAGCTATATTGAAAAAACTGGGCTGGTATCTTAATCTGCGTAAAAGGGATCCACATAAACCACTTCCCGACTGGATGCTGAAAATTCTTAAATATTCAAGAGTTAAGGAGTGACTTCAGCTGATTTTTCAACTTCACGAAATACTCTCATCAGGTTTCCTCCCCATATTTTTTCAATATCGGCTTTGGAATATTCCCGCTGCAATAATTCAATTGTGATATTCTTCATTTCAGCTACTGTTCTGCAGCCCTCCACTCCTCCTCCTCCATCGAAATCAGTACCGATACCAACATAATCAATACCAATGACCTGCACCACATGATCAATATGGTCAACAACATCCTTTACCGTAGCAAGTTTTTCATATTTCTTCTGTGCATCCCTGAATTCATCACGCATCTGTTTTTTCATTTCATCTGACAAAGCATTATAATCACCATATTGTTCATGGATCTCTTTTAGCTTTGCATCAAGCTCAGGATTTGGTTCAGGTGGTTTGATATAGTTGCTGAGAATACAGATTTGAATTACTCCTTTATTCTCCTTCAGCGACAGAAGCATATAATCAGTCAGGTTACGAGGGCTCTCACATAAAGCGCGGCATGATGAATGTGAAGCAATTACCGGTGCTTCCGATACCTTCAACACATCAAAAAAGGCTTCATCAGAAATATGAGAAACGTCGACCATCATACCCAGACGGTTCATCTCTCTTACGACCTCCTCTCCAAAGCCGGAAAGGCCGTCATGTTCAGGACCTCTGGGATCAGTGGATGAATCACATATATCATTATTCCTTGAATGAGAAAGAGTTATATACCTGGCTCCCAGGTCGTAATATTGTTTTATCCGTGAAATATCCTTGCCAACGGGATAACCATTCTCAACTCCGATAAATACAGCGATTTTTTTAGCCTTCCTTAACCTGCATGCATCATCCGGTGAATATGCTATCTCAGCCATTGAAGAATTTTTTTCAACATTGTTATGTATTGCATCAAAAATCTCGAGCGCTCTGTTATGAACCATGTTGTAAGAAGAGTCATCTCTTGGCCCCTGGCCTATAAAAACCGCAAAGAACTCTGCATCCAGGCCTCCCTCTTTCATTCGTGGAAAATCAACACACCCCTCGTCGTGCCTGACACCCAGATCAAAATCTGAACGGTGAATTTCCATAGGAGTATCACAATGTGTATCCAGTGTAAGTATTGAGGAATGAATCTTATCTGCCTTTTTTAAAAGCTTATCCTCTTCTGTCCCACAACCCGAGAATAATAAGACCAATAGTAAAACGCCGATTATTTTCTTCATGATTTGCTTCCTTTTTATTGTAGCTGCAAGATAATCAAAAATAGTCCTGATTTTTTCACTATTTCGTTGATTTAACACATTTTAACATAGCAAGAAGCCCCGTTCGCCGGTTGGTGAACGGGGCAGCCATGAAAAGAATGGAAAAATTGCTTTTGGACAGTAAAAGCTTCTTCTTAAAGTTTTACAACTTTATATATGTTCGACAGTTTGCCTGCTGACCTTCAACAGACAACGCAATGAAACAAATTATTAAAAGAAATACTATACGCTTCATCCTACGATCCTGACAAAAAACCATCTTTAAATGTAAAAATATATTATATTTTGCCAAAATGCAACAAAATAAGATCCAATTTCATCAATATATAAAAAAAGTGGATAAACCAGCGTATTATAGTGGTCAATAAGAAGATTCATGAATAAATATACACTTGTAATGTTGTCAGTTATCGGTGGTTGTATATCGGGACTGGCATGGACTGACTGGTGTACCGGACTTGTCTTACTGATCGGATTCGTACCCTTTTTCCTGATTGAACACTATCTGTCCGCAAACCGGAATAAATATTCCGAAAATGCATTTTTTCTTTATCTCCTGCCTGGTTTTGTGGTCTTTTGCATAATTTCTCTAGGATGGATCAGTGTAATAAGCATTATAGCAGCTATAGGTGTAATAATTGGGATGTCTTTTCTAATGGCCTTCACCATGTGGCTGGCTCATAAAATAAAGCTTAAAGCCGGCATTATTCCAGGTTATGTCGCATTCATTTCCTTCTGGCTCACCTTTGAGTTCCTATGCCTTTATACTGATGTCCTTTCACCCTGGGTAAACCTGGGAAACGGATTATCAAAAGATATCAGATTTATCCAGTGGTATGAAATAACAGGAACTGCCGGCGGTTCATTATGGATTCTTACATCAAATATCCTGCTTGCAGTCATTATTACAGGATCGCAGACAGAAAAGAGAAAAAGTGTTCTCTTTAAAATAATATGGGTGTCCATAATTCTTATACCTGCAATTATTTCATTATGTAGATATTATAATATTGAAGAGAAAGATCAAGAAGAAACTGAAATTATAATTATTCAACCTAATTTCGATCCTTATACCGAGAAATTCACAATTCCATTTGAAAAACAGCTGGAAAAAGTCATCAGAATGGCTGAACCGATCATTACAGAAAAAACAGCATGGGTAATTACACCTGAAACAACAGTGGACGATCCTGTTAATGAGGATGATATATTTGATAATAAATATGTAGGAATGCTCAGAGAGCTGGCATATGATAATCCACATACCTCTATTGTAGCAGGTATGGTTACTTTCAGACACTCTGATCCAACACATGAGCCTGTTGTCGCCAGGAAAAAGCAAACCGGCAGATCAGACTTATTTTATGATACTTATAATTCAGCTTTGCAAATTGATACAGGTAATACTGTTAAAGTATATCACAAATCGAAACTGGTCGCTGGTTTCGAAACACAATTTTCTCCTGCACTCGGCAGGATAATCAGAAAACTGCTTCCTGCACTGGGCGGAATAAACAGGGATTATGGTATCCAGGAAAAAAGAATCTGTTTTGAGCAACCTTTATCGAGAGAGAAAGCTGCTCCCATTATCTGTTATGAATCTGTTTATGGAAAACATGTTTCAGGGTATGTCAGGGAAGGAGCAAATATGCTGTTTATAATTACAAATGATGGCTGGTGGAAAAACAGCCTGGGGTATAAACAACATCTGTCCTTTGCCTCAATACGGGCAATTGAAACAAGAAGACCGGTTGCCAGAGCAGCCAACACAGGGATATCCTGTTTTATAGACATTAAAGGCCGGCTCTCAGCAAAAACCGGTTGGTGGACCTGCGAAACACTAAAGGGTAACCTTATAGCAGAATCACGAATGACTCCGTATGTGAAATATGGCGATTATATCCTTAATTTCTCAATTATCATCAGTGCAATCGTCATGATAACTGTTTTTATAGTAATTCCCCTTACAGGGAAAAATAAAACTTCCAAGATTATTTAATGCAACCTGCAGATTAATCTTTTGTCTTTTAATACGTAAACTTATCAGGTGGATAATATAAAACTGTATAACCACAATCCTCTGATAGAGGAGTGCAGAAAGGGCAGCAGCAAAGCTCAATTCAGGTTGTATAACCAGTATTCAAAAACTATGTACAATCTTGCGTACAGAATGATGAATAACCGGGAAGATGCCGAGGATATTTTACAGGAAACTTTTACCGAATGTTTCAGAAACATTGGATCCTTCAGATTTGAATCAACTTTCGGCGCCTGGCTTAAAGCTATCCTTCTTAATAAATGTATAAACCAGTTGAAAAAGAGAAAGATTAACCTGGTTCTTTCTGATACTCTTACTGATGATGTATATAATATAAACGAGGATACCCAAACCGGTGAAGATGACAATGATTATGATACTGATAAAATATTCAGGGGCATCGAAAAACTGCCTGACGGTTATAGGATCATCCTAACTCTTTATTTGCTTGAAGGTTACGACCATTCTGAGATTTCTCAGATACTTGGAATTTCTGAATCAACATCAAAATCACAATATTCCAGAGTAAAAGAAAAGCTAAGAAAAATATTATCAGAAAATTAAAAATATGGATAGACTGGAGAACCAAATAAGAAAGAACAGGGAGGCCCTCGATAAATATGATCCCTCTCCTGATATGTGGAATAGGATAAGATCCGGTTGTAAAAGTAGAAAAAATTACACGTTAAAATGGATTTCAATTGCAGCTATGTTTGTTATAATTCTGGGTAGTGCTGTCGTACTATTTATTAATAGTGACATCGGCATTCCGTTAACAAATGAAAAAATTCTGGATGCAAGACTCAGAAAAACAAATCCCCATCTGAGGGAAACTGAAATCTATTACAACAATCTCTTAAATTCACTTTATCTTGAAGTTGCCCCTTTGCTTACCGGTCATCCGGAAATTGAACAGGAACTTAACTCAGACATTTCTCATATCGACAGCCTGTGTACCGGGATTAAGAATGATCTCAGGGATAACGTTGATAACCAGGAAGTTATTGAAGCATTGATCTGCAACTACAGGCTTAAGATCAGGATACTCGAAGACATGCTTTCTGTACTTAAACAAAATGAAAATGACGATCAAAAAAGCAGAAATTATGAATTATAAGAAAGCACTTGCTATTGTGCAGTTGTTGTTCATTTCCTGGATATTATCGGCACAGACAATATCAGAGAAACGAAGCTATACGAAGTCAGTTCCGGTCAACATGGGAACAACAATGGAGGTTTCAAACAAGTACGGTACTATTCAGATCACATCATGGGACAAAGACTCAGCTTATATAAGAGCAGAGGTGGAAGCTTACGCTCCAAACCAGACACGGATAAGAAAAATGTTAGACGGAATAGATGTTAACATAACTGAAACAACACATCTTGTAAGGGCTCAGACATCCTTTATTCAGAATATCAATATGCTGTTCGAAGCTTTTAAAGGAATAACCGGTAAGTTTATCGATTATGACTCAAGGGTACATATTAATTATTTTATCAATATCCCGGAATACCTTAGCCTGAAGATTGAAAACAGATATGGAGATGTTTATCTTGAAAACTGTTACGGGAATTTTTCACTCTCACTGTCCAACGGATCGTTCAAAGCCAACTCTCTTGGCAAAGGATCGGATATTAGACTAAACTTTTGCGATGCCAGTATTAACTCAGTCGAATCAGGTGAAATCAACTCCTCATTTTCAGAAATAGAATTGGGAACTACCGGCGCCCTGAAAATAAACTCAGTCTCATCACGATTTGATTTAACAAAGTCAGGTAAACTGAATGTTGAATCACGCAGGGATAAGTTCTACATTAGTGAGATTACATCAATTGAAGGCGATGCATATTTTACCGATTTTAAAATTGAAAACCTGTCTGATGAGACTGACCTGACAACAAAATACGGGGATTTGAATATCAGTATGATTGATCCCCGGTTCAATACGATAAATATTGTTTCTTCATTCTCTGATATCTCTCTTATTTTTGATAATTCTGCGTCGTATAATCTGGAAATAAGGCATTTAAATACTTTCCTTGTTATACCTGATAATATCAGTAAAACAGATAAGGAAGTACTAGATGAAGAAAAGAAAGAGTACCTGACCTCCGGGATTGTAGGTCGAAATCCCGGAAACAGGATAACAAAGATTAATGCCACCCGGGGAAGTATTTATATCAAATAAAAAATATAAAGCAACTCCGGTAAAATAATATCGTCCTTCTGAATATTGGTTAAAAATTCTGAAATATGAGAAAATTATTTGTTTTACTTCTTCTCCAGTTAATTTTCATTACACCAGTTGTTGAAAGCCAGGAAACAGGCAAGCAGGCAGGTTTGAGGACAGGCTACTACGGAGGATTGTTCTTTCAGTTCACATCTGGGGCTGGTAATGCAGAGGTCGGATATATAGCTATGTTGAGCTTCAGGAATAATGGTGCGCAAGTTACAGGATTAAGAATAATATATGAAACAGCACTCAGCGATATATCCCCCGATCTTTTTTTTGCATGGGGTTTTGGAGGACATACCGGATTTATTATCACTGATAATATCAGGTATTTTGGAGAAAGGTATACTTTCCAGGATGAAAAATTTTGTCCGGTGTTCGGTGCAGATGGTTGGCTTGCGGCAGAGTACAGGTTAAGGGAAATTCCGCTGATAATTGGTGTTAATATTAAACCTTTTATCGAGTTAACATTACCTTCATTCGTAAAACTTATGCCTGGCGATGTAGGTATCTCGATATCGTATACTTTCTAACTTGTCTTAAAATATTTAATCGTACAGATATGAAAAAAATAATTTGTGCATCTATTTTAATAACAATTCTATCAGGAGCTTCTGTTGCTCAGGATCCGGGATTTGAGTACTATAAAAGCAGGGAAATAAATACCCTTTTCGGACGTGACAGATCAGGTGGTGGATATGGCTCGTTTACAACAGGTTATTCTGTTATCGACGGAAGACATGCTGTGCTATTCGGAGGCAGGATATGCTGGATGCCCGGCTCATCCATAGCAGTCGGTATGGGAGCAAAGGGATTTATAAATGAATTTCATTATGAACCTGCACTCGACAGGGATGTATTTCTTGCCGGAGGTTATGGCGGACTTTATCTTGAACCTGTATTAATGCCACGATTACCTGTTCATGTATCATTCCCTGTTTTATTTGGGGCCGGAGGTATTTCATACGTATCGAAGGATTCACAGTACAACAGAAACCTGATTGAAGAATCCACAACATTCCTTCTGATCGAACCGGCAGCTGAAATTGAGCTTAATCTTACAAGATTCTTCAGGCTTGCATTAGGGGCTTCCTACAGGATCCCCACACCGTTTGATTTCGGATCCTCAGATTCTTTTTCGGCTGATGTTGAATCAATCAGAACTCTCAGTTATAATGTAACCTTTAAATTCGGCAAATTCTAAAAAGTTTTAAACAACATGACTCCCTCATCGAGCCAGTTTTTATACTCTTCAATATTCATATTGGTTCCCATCGGCTTATTAAGCGGATTGCCCTCATGATCAGTTATTACGTAGAGGGGAAGAGCATTCGTTTTGAATTTTGAAATCTCAAGATCTTCATTGATCTTCCCGATAGTCTTCTTCACTTTCCCGTCAATTTCAGATGTTATCCATTCATCTTCAGAAAGTTGAGTTCTGTCATCAACATATAGACCGATTATAACAAAATTATCCCTGAGTCTTTGCAGTACTTCAGGATCGGACCAGACCCTGGCATCCATAAGTTTGCAATTTGCGCATGCATGACCTTTAAAATCAAGTAAAACTGGTTTTCCCTGTTCTTTTGCACATGCAAGCCCCTGCTCATAATCAAAATATCCTTTAAGACCAAAAGGCATTTCAAAAATTTCACCATGGCGCGGAGTCGAACAGAGTTCACTGGAAAAAAGACCGGAAGACAACGGAAACGAGGCCTCAGCAGTACTGCCCCTGCCAGTCCCTGTAAAATTGAAATTCGAAGTGTGTTGTGGCGGAAGAAGTGCTGAAAGCCGCTTTAACGGTGCTCCAAACAAACCGGTAATAAGATATACAACAAATGAAAATACTGCAATAATCAGGAATAATCTGAAGGGACCTATAAAGGGCATATCACTGTCGTGCGAAAACCTGATCTTACCCATAAGATAGATTCCAAGGAGTGAGAATATTACGATCCATATTGCAAGATAGATGTCTCTTGAAAGGATTTTAAGTGAATACACACTATCGATAGTCATTAAGAACTTTAAACTGAAAGCCAGCATTATAAAACCGAGGACAACCTTTACCGAGTTAAGCCAGCCGCCTGATTTGGGCATTCTGTTCATTACAGAGGGGAACAGTGCTAAAATAGTAAATGGCATAGCAAATGCCAGTCCGAAACCAAACATTCCGACTGTTGGCCGCAGGACATCGCCGCTGGCTGCTTCAACCAGGAGAACTCCCACAATCGGTCCAGTGCAAGAAAATGATACTATTACTGTCGTTAAACCCATAAAGAAAGAGGCAAGCATTCCTCCCTTATCAACTTTTGAATCAGTACTGGTAACCCACTTGTTGGGCAACACAATCTCAAAAGCACCGAAGAATGACACTGCAAACAATATAAATAATGTAAAGAAAAGAATATTGGGTATCCAGTGAGTGCTGAGTGTATTTGCAAAACCTGCTCCGGCACTTGTGAGTGATACAATTATTCCCAGGGAGGAATATATGAGAACAATAGAAAGCCCGAAGATGATTGCCTGAAAGATTGCTTTGCTCCTTTTTTCCGATCCCCTCGAAAAAAACGCTACAGTCATCGGTATCATAGGAAAAACACATGGCGTAAGGATACCTGCAAAACCGGCAAGTATAGAAATCAGGAAAAATTTAAGCAATCCGCTTGCTGATCTGCCAACTGCATCTCCTGAACTTTTATCAATCTCTGTTACTATAACCTGGTCTCCTGCTCTTTCTCCTATCCTGAAAGAGAATTCCACATCTTTTGGCGGAGAACATGTTTCATTATTACAAGCCATATAATTCACGACACCACTAACTGTAAAAGAGGATGCCACAGCTGTTATTTTCTGTCGGAATTCTGCTTTGCCACTGAAGGTTTTTATTTTAAATCCAAAGGCTTCATCAAATTTCTCGGCGGGGGCAGTGACCTCATAGACTTCTCCGTCAAGGATATAATCAGGAATGGTGTCAAAGGAGAAAGATGTCGGGATAGGACCTCCTTCTTCAATATCCATAGCATAAATATGCGACTGTCTCTCAATTATAGCAGTAATAATGAGCTCATACTGATTCTCACTTTTTTTCTCATACCCAAAATCCCAGGTAACAGGATCAAATATCTGACCCCTGATGTTAAGAGTGCTGAGAAAAAGTAATATCAAATACAGAAGTCTTTGAAGCATACTAAAATGGCATTAGGTATTTGTAAAAATAATAAATCTACCAGTAAATAACGGATAAGTGTGGCTTATGGTTCAAAATAAGAGGAGTGATCAGTCGAGATCTATCTCATTACCAAACCGGTCAAGGAAATTGTACTCAAGCATATGATGGGATGTAACAGCCTGCACCTTAAGCAATATCTTATATTTAAGATTCCATTTCCGGTATAAGGGAAACAATCCCTTTTTAAGGAATGATGCCACAAAAGGGTGTACATTAAGAAGGATCTTCCTTGTTTTTATTTTATCAACTATGAGAGCCAGCGATCTTTCAAGCTCGTCTGTAAATAGAATGGTTGGTCTTGTTTCACCGGTACCCTGACAGGATGGGCATTTCTCATCAGTCACTATGTTCATTTCAGGTCTGACTCTCTGTCTTGTGATCTGCATCAGACCAAATCTGGAAAGTGGGAGAATATTATGTTTTGTTCTGTCACCGGCCATTACTTCTTTCATCCTGTCAAAGAGCAGTTGTTTGTTTTCAGCATTCTGCATATCTATGAAGTCAATCACAATTATTCCTCCCATATCTCTGAGACGCAGTTGTCTTGCAATTTCTGCAGCTGCTTCCATATTTACCATCAGCGCATTAGCTTCCTGATCATTTCCGGATCTGGATCTGTTACCGCTATTGACATCAATCACATGAAGAGCTTCAGTATGCTCAATGATAAGATAGGCTCCATGCCTGAATGACACGGTTTTCCCAAAAAGAGCTTTTATCTGCTTGTTTACTCCGAAATAATCAAAAACAGGAAGAGTACCTTTATAGATCTTTAGAATCTTCTCTTTCTCGGGTGCTATTTCCCTGATATATTTCCGGATCTCATTTGCCAGATATACATCGTTAATATGAATACTGTTAAAGGTAACATTGAGCATATCCCTCAGAATCGTGGATATCCTGTTCATTTCACCGATGAATAATCGTGGTGTTCTGGTATCTTTCCTTATTAAATGAAAAGCTGATTCCCATCGTCTTACAAGTTCATGAAGCTCAGCATCCAGAACAGCGACTTTCTTTCCTTCAGCAACAGTCCTTACAATAACTCCGTAATTTTTGGGCTTTATACTCTGGAGCAATGTTTTAAGACGGTTTTTTTCCTCAAGGCTCTCAATCTTTGAAGAGACGGACACCTTATCGGAAAACGGCATTAATACAACATTCCTGCCGGCAAGTGAAATCTCAGAGGCAAGCCTTGGCCCTTTGGTCGAAATCGGTTCCTTGGTAACCTGTACAATAACTGTCTGTCCGGCATTAATAACATCTGCAATCTTGCCGTCTTTTTCAATATCATCTTCTGATTTAAATTTAGCCAATGGAGGAATCCTGCCCTGTTTCTGAACCGCAGTTGAATAATACTTTTGCTGCATGCGGAACTGTGCGCCAAGGTCGAGGTAATGAAGAAAAGCATCTCTTTCATATCCGACATTAATAAAAGCGGCATTTAAGCCGGGCATTATCTTCTTAACCTTACCAAGGTAGATATCCCCGACAGAAAATTTGATGTTGCGCTTTTCCTTGTTTAATTCTATTAATTGTTTGTCCTCAAGTAAAGCCAGAGATACTTCTGAATCGCCAACATCAATGATTAAATCCTTGTTTACCACTTCACTATATTAATCTGAATTAATATATACTCAACAACTAATATACTGATACAATAAACCTAAAGATCATCAGACCTTTAGGTTTATTTTTTTACATATGACCACCCGATGATCGATCTACTTCTTCTTATGTCTGTTCTTCCTCAAACGTTTTTTACGTTTGTGCGTGGCCATTTTATGTCTTTTTCTTTTTTTTCCGCTTGGCATGGAGGATTACTTCTTGACGTGTGATTTTACTTTGGTAATGAATGATTTTGCCGGCTTGAAAGCAGGAATATTATGAGCAGGAATAATTATGGTGGTATTTTTGGAAATATTCCGCGCAGTTTTTTTGGCTCTCTTCTTAACGATGAAGCTCCCAAAACCTCTGAGATAAACGTTATTCCCCTTTACCATTGAATCTTTTATAGTTTCCATTAAGGCTTCAACAGTTTTCTGTACTGTTACCTTTTCAATACCAGTGTTCTTGGCAATTTCATTAACAATGTCTGCTTTAGTCATTTTTTGAGATGTTTAAAATTCAACAAATTATTTTGAGTATTCGTTTTTTCCAACTGTGCAAATATAAGAATATTATTTATTTAAATAGAAACACTTACATAATAATTTTAAAAAAAAGTTTATATTAATACCTTAATTACAATGAAATAGATAAAACTGGTTTATGAACGGCTTATAATTCCAAATGATTAACGGTTAATAGAATTTTTCTTCTTCATCTGGATCTCAGACAATATGTATGACGATGTATTTATCAGGGCCGGGTTGAAATACACCGTTTTTTTCTTAACTTTGCATCTCTGTATAACAAATTATTCATTAATACCTAACTATATGTCAATCAATAAGGTTATTCTTGTCGGTAATGTTGGGAAAGATCCGGTTATCCGTTATTTTGACAGAGGTGTGGCCAAAGCAACATTTCCTCTTGCAACAAGCGAAACCTACACAAATCAGCAGGGTGAAACAATTACATCGACCGAATGGCATAATATTGTTCTCTGGCGGGCATTAGCAGAAGTTGCAGAAAAAACAGTCAAGAAAGGCGCACAGGTGTATATCGTAGGAAAAATTAAAACCAGGTCATATGTTGATAAAGAGGGTAACAATAAGTATATAACTGAAATACTTGCAGATACTTTTCTTGTACTCGATAAAAAGCAGGCATTTCCAGGCAATGCTTCAAATCAAACAGAAAGTAACAGGGATCAATCTGCTGACAAAGAATCTCAGGGTACCGAGATTAACGAACCACAAACCTCTGATTATACAAATAAAAGTGAGGACGAAAAAAATTTCTCAAAAAAAGGTACCCTGAACGGTGATGATTTCAAAGCCGATAAACCATTTGATGATGTAAACGGACCTGGTAAAAGTGAAGATGATCTGCCTTTTTAGTTTTGCTTAAAAAGAATTCAATTGGGACCTGAGTATCCACTTTTGTCAATGATATTGGTTTCCGGAATTACTTTCCAAACCCCTGATATTAAAATTATTATCGGCTTAGTAGTTCTGGGAATCCTGCTTTTTTGTTCTGCCCTGATCTCCGGATCGGAAGTGGCTTTCTTTTCGATAACGCCCGAAGAGATTGAAAGACTTAAAAACACAAAAACAAAAAGAGCCCAATCCGTACTTAATTTATACAATATCCCTGAGAAACTGCTGAGTACAATTCTTGTAGTAAACAATGCCGTTAATGTAGCAATAGTTCTTCTTGCCGCGTTCCTGAGCACCAGACTGTTTGACTTTGGAGACGAGAACCTGCTGGGATTCATTTTAGAAGCTGTTATTATCACTTTCCTGCTTCTTTTCTTTGGAGAGATCATGCCAAAGGTTTATGCCACAAGAAATCGCCTTTCCATGACTCTCTTCATGTCGAAACCACTCATCTTTCTTGAAAAGTTATTCCGCCCAGTAACATCTCTGCTGATATTATCATCAACTTTTGTGAAGAAGAGAGCCCTTATCAGGCGTTCAAATATCAGCATGGATGATCTCTCTGACGCTCTTGAACTTACATCTGAAGATATTAATGAAGATGAAAAAATACTGAAAGGAATAGTAAATTTCGGAAACATTAATGTCAGTGCAATAATGTGCCCCAGAATCGATGTAACATCAGTTGATATCAAAACACCCTTCAATAAAATAATCTCATTGATTATTGAATCCGGTTTCTCAAGAATACCTGTCTACTCTGGTTCATTTGATTCCATTAAAGGCATTTTATACGCAAAAGATGTTCTTCCTTATACTAACAGCCCTGATAATTTTAAATGGCAGTCTCTGCTCAGGCCTCCCTATTTTGTTCCTGAAACAAAAAAAATAAATGCCCTTCTTAAAGAGTTTCAAATCAGGAAAATACATATGGCAGTTGTAATAGATGAATATGGAGGAACCAGTGGAATTATCACTCTTGAAGACATCCTGGAAGAGATAGTCGGCGAAATTACAGATGAAAGCGACGAAGATGAAATTATGTACAGGAAAATAGATGAAAAGACATTCCTCTTTAAAGGCAAAATTTTACTGAATGACTTCTATAAAATCATTGAAGCTGAAAATGATCCTTTTGAGGAAGTAAGGGGAGAATCTGAAACCCTTGCAGGTCTCATACTCGAACTTACGGGAGAAATTCCAAAGAAAGGTCAGGAAATCATATATCGTAATTTTACTTTCAGAATAGAATCGGCTGATAAAAGAAGGATAAAGGAAATTCGTGTTGAAATAACCGGCGAAAATGACGATCACAGGAAAGATTAGTTGCTTAACGATATTGTCTTTGTGTACATTCTGCAGTTGCAGAAAGGCGATCGTTCCTAAACCTGAGGGATATTTCAGGATTGACCTCCCCGCCAGGGAATACCGTATATATGATGATCATCCCTCCCAAACCCGTATGATCCCGTTTTCCTTCGAATTTCCTGTTTATGGACATATATCATTCGATGTCGAAAATAATGCGGAACCAGGGTGGTTTAATATTGAGTTCCCTCGTTATAAAGCAACGATCTACCTTACTTACAAAGAGATCAGGGATAATCTTGGAAGCCTTGTGGAAGAGGCCTACCAGATGAATGTTAAAAACCATATAGTTAAAGCTGATGCGATCAATGAACAAATAATATACAATACTGAACATGAAATCTACGGCATCCTTTATGACCTCAAAGGAAACACCGCAACTTCCGTTCAGTTTTATGTAACAGACAGTGTCAGACATTACCTGCGAGGATCACTGTATTTTGATGCGGCACCGAATGCAGATTCCCTTGCACCGGTAATTGAATTTTTCAGAGAAGATATTCTTCATCTGATTGAAACTCTGAGGTGGAAATAAAATAATCACAATATCGATCAATGGCTTGCATTACAAAACATTACCTCAACGAGTATTCTGTTCTGGGAGTCTGGAAAATAGAAGAGGACCTGAACACTCTGCTTGAGATAGTTGTTATGGATAATGATGATAAGAAAAAATACAAAGGATTTACAAGTACTTCCCGTAAGCTTGAATTTCTGAGTGTAAGGGCATTACTACAGGAACTACTGGGAGAAGATGCCAGAATCGTCTATAATAAAAATAACAAACCTTTTCTGAAAGATGGTTCGAGATTTATAAGCATTTCCCATTCTCATAAACTTACTGCCATTCTACTGAGTATAAACGAAAAGGTTGGAATAGACCTGGAATACATGAGTTCAAACATAGGATCCATTGCTTTCAAATTTATTAACAGAAAAGAAAAGATCACAAAAGAATCTGAAAACCGGAGATATCACCTCTATCTCCACTGGTGTGCCAAAGAAGCATTGTATAAAATTTGTGACAAGGAGGGGATAAGCATCATGAAAAATATTACCATTGAACCATTTGAAGTGAAGGAATCAGGAGAAATAAAAGGGAAAGTACATACAAAAAAAATTAAGGATTCATTCGACCTTTTTTATACAAGATATGATAATTATGCGATAGTATGGACGAAAAAAAACTATGAACAAGGATAATTTTCCACGGAAAAAGAGCGTTGCCCTCTTGCTCGATCCTGACAGGATCGGGAAAGAGTCTCTCATGAATAGTCTTAGGATAGCTTCTGAAAAAAAGGTTGATTATATTTTAACAGGGGGTAGTCTCACCTTTAGCAGCGTTGATAATCTCATCGATGAGGTTAAAAAGCAATGTTCAATACCTGTAATTCTTTTTCCGGGAAACCTGCTTCAACTTAGTTTCAAAGCTGATGCTATCTTACTCTTATCGCTGATTTCCGGAAGAAATCCCGAATTGCTGATTGGTAATCATGTGATTGCTGCTCCCTACCTCAGGAATGTAAAGGAAAAAATAATATCTGTTGGTTACATCCTGGTGGGGTGTGGTACAAAAACATCTGTTGAATATATAAGTCAGACTGAGGCTATTCCATCTGACAAACCGGATATTGTTGTTGCCACGGCCTTAGCCGGAGAGATGCTGGGGCTCCAAATGATCTATCTTGAGGCAGGCAGCGGGGCAATTACTCCCGTACCCCCAAATATAATAAGTTCAGTGAGAGAGAATATATCAATCCCGATCGCAGTTGGAGGCGGACTGAAAGACAAAGAAGAGATTAAAAAAACTTTTAAAGCAGGAGCTGATCTGGTTATTCTTGGTAATGGTTGCGAAAAGAACCCCGGCCTTCTGGCCGACGCCTGCAAAATAAGAGATGAACAAACCTGATAACAACTCACCTGAACAGCTCAAACAACGGTTCTCCCGAGCATGCATTAGGAGACGGAACCTTGCAAAGCGAAGAGAGAGTTGCGGCAATATCAGTCATATTTACTTTCCTTGTCACTGAGGCACGGTTTACTGTCCATCCATACCATATTAACGGAACATGAGAATCATACTCATAAGGAGAGTTATGGTTTGTGACACTATCCCCTTCCCTTTCTACCCATCCGGGATTCAGGATTACAATAACATCACCCGATCGCTGTGGACTGAAGTTATTGACTATCTTACGCAAATTCCCGTTCCCGAAATCATTTGTTTCAAATGCTGAATAAGGATATGCAGCTGTAACTCCTGAAAACTGAACCAGAAAGCGGGCGACTTTCTTTTGTATTTCCTCAATCGGTATTTTTGCGTCTTCAACAAGGGTTCTGTTAAGAAAAACCTGTTTCTCAGAATAACCTTTTACCCAGTTGCCCTCACCATAAACCGCATTCAGATAACTTCTGAGCAATTGAAGCGCCTGATTTTGTTTAAAATAACCTGCTGGAATCCTGTTGGTTTCAAGAACCGAAGGGATCTCCGATATACCGTGGGCAGAAGTAAAATAAATAAGGATATTTTTCTTGCCAAGATTTTCATTAAGATAAGCCAGCAGACTTTCAATCTCAAGGTCAAGCCTTAAAATAGCATCACCCATCTCAACAGACGAGGGGCCAAACCTGTGACCAATATAGTCAGTCGATGAATAACATATTGATAAAAAGTCTGTTACATCATCACTGCCCAACTCCTCCTTTTCCATTAACCTGATTGCAAAGTTAGTTGTGAAACTATCTGCATAAGGTGTTTCGCGGAGTAATGAAAAATCCTGCCTTTCATTCCTTCCTCCCCTCGGACTGATCTTCTTCAGATCGTACGGAAAATAATTCTGCCCGTTAAACCCTGTTTCAAATATAGTGGAATCAGGCAGACAATCAGTATAATCCCTGACTGGCCTGAGAAGGCTCCATGCAGAATTAAGATATGTTTCAGAAAAACTCATAGAGTTAAAATCGTTGACCCAAAATGGCAGTTCATTCATATAATATGTACATGACATCCATGAACCTGTTGTATTGTCAAACCAGTAAGCACCATCTGCTGCATGACCGGCTGCAAGAATTGAAGTATACTCTTTGATTCCAACAGCAAAAACCTTTGACTTGCCCTTCGTGGCCATCCGGAGCTCGTCGGAAAAAGTTGAAGCCTGAAGATTCACAGGTGAATGCAATCCAGCTTCAAAACTACCTCCAACAGGATTGACACTTATGTCTTTGGTACAGTAGATCAGTTCATTCTTCAATGGGAGATACCAGTTATCTGAAGTAATTCCGTGGTATGATGGTTCCGCTCCGGTTGAAATGGTAGCATAGCCCGGGGCCCCCTGCGTGAGCAAATAATCATATGATGCATTTCTGAAAAAAGTACCTTCATTAATTAGTCTCTTAATACCGTTCTCCGATAGCCTGTCCCTGAACTTTTCGAGCTGATCGTATCTAAGTTGTTCAACAATAATCCCGATCACGAGACGTGGTTTATCCGGTGGAAGATAAGCTTCCTGTCCCTGTATATTTAAGATAACAGATAAAATAAGTAATATGGTAATAAATCCTTTTTTTATCATTTTCCGCTTATTCCTAATCATTTATTATCCCTTTCTGACGGAGACTACATTTAATTATACTTACGATAAACTAAAGGGGTAAAAATAGTTTTTTTATGCTCAGCTGCAAATGTTGAGATAAAAAATGGATTGTCAGAACCGCCGGGCAATGATAAACCTGCATCTCATTGACATTCCTGTGCTGCGTTTTAAAAATACAACAGTATAGGCACCTGCCGGGAATGATCTTATATCAAGTGTTACCGGGATCCCTGTAAAAGCTTCAGTGTTATAATCAGAAATCTTCATCCCGGACGAATCATAAATTTTAATATTTATACTTCCCCTCAAACTTTCCGGCAAAACTGCTTTAATTAAAAATGTTGCCGGATTCGGATATAATAACGGTTTTGGAGGATTAGTAGTATCCACAGGATTAAAAATCGATACCATTTGTATTTGAAGATCTGTTCTCTGACGTGCATTAACGGTAATATTATGAATAATTGTATCGTGGTAACCACCGGCGGTGAATGTTAAATTCCATATCCCTGGTTCAACAAGCCGTATAAAACTACCGGTAAGAGTATCGGAATAAATATGAGAATTATCCTTGTCATGATCTTCAATAAATATTTTCGCAGCAACGGGTTTCCCTGATCTGCTGTCTTCGACACGGCCATGAATTCCATACAATGCATTTTCGAAGTATCCCAGTAACGAAGACCGGTTATACTCCCACAGTGAAGCCAGTTCATTTGCAGGAGTTATATAATCATCATCCAGCTCAATAGTTACTTCCCTCCCCTGGACTTCATAGGTCACATAATCCTGTCGCCCTCCATAAATCGGATACCATTCATACCCGTTGGTTACTCCATTATCAAGATCAGTCATATAACCTGCAACCGAATGTTCATGAACGGTATCGACATATTCCCTTGATATATCATAGAACCAGTCGTTATCAGCGTGATATCTTTCCCACCTGTCCCAGGGATAATTCACAACTTCAGCACCAGAATGAAAATTTGCCGACGATACAAAACGATGTTTTTTCAGAAATTTCATCATATCGACAGTCTCTTTCTGCTTTACTGTATTCGGAGTAAGAGGATCAGGAAAATTACGGTTGAGGTCATAACCATCAGCATTAGCCCGTGTAGGTGAAGTTATAGTATCTCCGTCAGTATACGTTCCATCAGGATTGGCTAAAGGATTAATCCATATTTGAAGATTGTCAACCAGATTTTTTGTCCTGCCGTCAATACCGTAATTATTCAGAAGGTAGTCTGCCAGCCTGAGCATAAGAACAAATCCACCTGTTTCATCTCCATGTATGGTAGACGAATAAAATACGCAGGGTTCATCTTCGTCAGCAGTGACATTATCTGAGATTTTAAGAGCAAAAATAAGCCTACCGTTAATACTGGTACCAATTGTATCGAGTCTGCACAGCTCAGCATAATTACTTGCAAAATACTGCATTATCGAATCGTATTGATTCCAGGTCGGATAGCTCTCCCATTCCATCGCCTCAATGACACTTCCGGCACCAACCAATCCTTTACCTTCAATCCTTTCAATGATTTTATAATCGAAGCCCTCTGTGATAAACCAGTCTGCCGTCAGGGCAGATAGTATTATGTGGACCTCATTGTTTACTATCCTACTGACCGAAATATTGCGGGTAAGATGGTCAAAAGCTTTTTTGCCGGGATAAGCAATGGAGACTTCAGCCTGACCTTTTTTACTTATTATATCTGATAATCGCTGGTCGTTGTTTGCGTTTTGTGAACAACACCATGGTTCAAAAAAAGCAAATATAAAAACTCCTATTAGCAAACACCTTGTCATAAACGATTTTATACATTGAACCTTATATGAAGGATATCTCCGTCTTCAACAACATAATCCCTTCCTTCAACATGGAACTTACCTGCCTCTTTGCAGGCATGTTCAGAACCATGTGAGATAAAATCATCATATTTCATAACTTCTGCTCTTATGAAGCCTTTTTCAAAATCGCTGTGAATAACTCCCGAGGCCTGATGAGCTGTCGAACCCTGCCTGATCGTCCATGCCCTTATCTCTTTGGGATTCATCGTGAAAAAGGTCTGAAGGTTAAGCATTTTGTATGCTGCTTTTACAAGTCTATCGACACCTGGTTCATTGAGTCCTGCATCTTTCAGAAAAGCCATACGGTCTTCTTTATTATCCAGCTCAGCAATTTCAGCCTCGATTGAACCAGCAATTATTACTATTTCAGCATCTTGCCCGTGCAGAAACTCTCTGACCCTTTCAACATATTGATTCCCGGTAACAGCTGATCGTTCATCCACGTTGCAAACAAACATAACCGGCTTCATGGTAAGAAGAAACAGATCATCAACATATTTCCTGTCGACTGCATTTACAGCCAGAGTACGGGCATTATTATAGTTGCTGATATGATCCCTGTAACGGTAAAGTATCTCACATCCATGCCTGGCATCTTTATCCCCTGCTCTTAAAGCTCTTGCAAACCATTCAATTTTCTTCTCAATGGATTCAAGATCCTTGAGCTGCAGCTCAAAATCGATAGTCTCCAGATCTCTCACAGGATCGATAGATCCATCGATATGTGGAAGAGTATCGCTGTCAAAACACCGTAGAACATGAATAAGCGCATCTGTGTTTCTGATATCTCCCAGGAACCTGTTCCCTACACCTTCTCCCTTGCTTGATCCACGCACTAATCCCGGCACATCAACTATTTCAATCGTGGTGTGAACGATCCTCTCTGCATCGTGAAATTTTGCCAGTTCATAGAGCCTTTGATCGGGAACCTGTACAATCCCAATATTTGATCTGGTAGCACTGAAAGCAAATGAACTGGTCTCTCCCTTTGTGTTGGAAATACAATTAGAAATAGTTGTTTTACCAACATTAGCTATACCAGTGATTCCGCATTGTAAAGCCATATTTGTCCTTCCTGATTTATATGTATATATACAAATTTATTATTATTCCCGGTTTTATTCAATTGTTTACATGGGAAGCTTCTTATTGCTTATCTATATATTTTAACATTGTTCCTTTTATCCTTTGTGTTGCTAGGTCTTGATATTTTTAAACCTTTGAATATTTTTACAATCTAAAGACAAAATCTGAGCACAATTGAGTAATGATCATAAGGCCGACAACGACATTCACGAACTTCTGAAATCGGATGCTAATAAAGGTTTCAGCCTTATTGTCGGGAGATACAGCACAAGACTTTACTGGCATATCCGGCGCCTGGTAATTCTTCACGAAGATGCCGATGATGCCCTGCAGAACACATTTATGAATGCATGGCGGAACATAGGCAATTTCAGAAAGGAGAGTTCAATTTATACATGGCTTTACACAATTGCCACAAATGAAGCTTTAATAATAATAAATAAAAGATCGAAATACTCAGGTACCTCATTAGACGATCTGGCCGGCTACTTTGCAAACTCAAAAGAAGGAAGTATGTGGTTTGATGGCGACGAAGCACAGGAAATATTTCAGAATACCATTTTACAGCTGCCTGAAAAACAACGTATTGTATTTAACCTGAAGTATTTTGATGAAATGACATATGAGGATATGAGCAAAGTGTTGAAAACTTCAGTCGGGGCACTAAAAGCTTCGTACCACTATGCAGTAAAAAAAATTGAAAATATCATTATGAATAGTTAAACCTTTTTGACCCTGACTTATCTAAACCAATGATGAAAAAGTTTGACAAAATACAAGAGAAGAATCCATTTAAGGTACCTGAAAACTACTTTGATGAGGTAAGCAGGAAAATAATTTCAGCAACCTCCGGATATATCCCCGAAATAAAAAAGGAAAGTGTTTACAGGAGACTCAAATCATACCTTGCAGTAGCTGCTTCAATTGCAGGATTTGTACTTATTAGTTATATAACTGTGAAATTGTTTGTTCCGGACAAAAAAATAAATAACCTGTCGGATATTGACCTGATTGAAGTTTCAGACTCATGGATAAATGACATTGATATACTAACGCTTGAAGAAAATGCAGCTTCCCTGATCCTTTTTGAACAAATGCCGGAAGTTGACAAAACAGATATTATTGAGTATCTTTTACTTGAAAATATTGATATTAATGACATTTATGAACAGTTATAGGTTTAAATCATAAAATCTTTTAGGATAAAATCCGTATATGTCATATTATCATACAGATGTATTTGTATTTTATCAGACAATTAAAATATTAATATAAGATGAAAAGAAGAGTAGTTTTATTATTTATCCTGGCAATATATGGATTTCTGCATTTATCAGCACAGAATCCAAACCTGGAAAAGTTGAATGCCTATAAGATTGCTTTCTTTACCAGAAGACTTAATTTTACCTCTCAGGAAGCAGAAAAATTCTGGCCGGTGTATAATGAATACCAGGCAGAGAAAAATAAATTACAACGAGAAAGGCAGGAACTTAACAGGTTATTCAGTCAGAAGGGACCAACCATGAGTGACAGGGAACTTATTGAGACCGGAGACAGACTAATCGGCTTAGAGGTTAAGGAGGCAGAACTGGCAATGGAATTTCATAATAATATAAAAGGCATACTGCCTCCGCTGAAGGTTCTGAGACTTTACCAGGCTGAAAATCTGTACAGGGTACAATTATTAAATGAACTACAGGAGCGGAGGCCTTTACGTAATTATTAAACAGTATTGTTAAACTCTTTTTCAGCAAATAGTTCCAGCTCACCCAGAGACATTCTTTTTTGTTCACCCGACGACATTATTTTCAAACTGACTTGATTTCTCTTTATCTCTTCCTCTCCTGCTATTATAATGTAAGGAATCTTATTTGAATCGGCATACGATAATTGTTTCTTTAACTTTACAGGCTCCGGATATAATTCTGATCTTACCTCTTTTCTCTTAAGCATATTAGATATGTTCAAGGCATATTTAATTTCATTTGCACCAAAGTTCACAATCAATACCTGGGTTCCGGCTGTCTCTGTTTCTTTGAACAGATTCAGCTGATTAAGAACATCATATATTCTGTCGGCTCCAAAGGAGATACCGACACCGGACACTCCCTCCAATCCAAAAACACCTGTAAGGTTATCATATCGGCCTCCTCCGCAGATACTTCCGATATTTACTTCTTTCGATTTAACCTCAATAATTGCACCTGTATAATAATCCAATCCGCGTGCCAGTGTCAGATCAAATTCTATGTCTGATGAAAGAGGACTATCGTTAATATAGCCAAATAAGGTACGAAGCTCTGAGATTCCTTTCATACCTGTTTCATACGCCTGGAGTATACTCTCAAGCTCATTAAGTTTCGTTTCGGTGTTGCCTGATAACACTAATACTGGTTTAAGCTTACTGACAGCAGATGCAGAGACACCTTTGCTTTGCAGTTCTTCATTAATCGCTTCAATACCAATCTTCTCGAGTTTATCGATGGCAACCGTGATATCAGTTATCCGGTCAGCTTTACCAATATATTCTGCGATTCCGGACAGGATCTTCCTGTTGTTGATCTTTATAACTGAAACAATTCCAAGTCTGACAAAGACATCATCGATGATTCTGATCATCTCATACTCATTTAATAATGAGTCACTTCCAATAACATCCGCATCACACTGGAAGAACTCACGGTACCTGCCTTTCTGAGGCCTGTCGGCCCTCCAGACAACCTGTATCTGGTATCTCTTGAATGGAAAGACTATCTCATTACGATGCTGTACAACATACCGGGCAAACGGTACTGTGAGATCAAAACGTAATCCCTTACCACATATTAAGGACGAAAGCCTGTTATACTCCCGGTTAAAAAGTTCCTCCTCACTGACATCAGAAAGAAAATCCCCGGAATTGAGTATTCTGTAAAGTAACCTGTCTCCCTCCTCTCCATATTTACCAAGAAGTGTTGAGAGATTTTCCATTGCCGGTGTTTCAATCGGATTATAACCATATAACCTGAAAACCTTTTTGACAGTGTCGAAAATGTAGTCTCTTTTCAGCATCTCTTCGGTTGTGAAATCTCTTGTTCCTTTTGGTATTGATGGTTTCGGCAGCATGGTTCGTCATTCATATGTACCTGACAAATGTATAAAAATAAGAAGAAATTACGAAGATAGAAATGGAGAGGGGTTAGGGGGAGGAAGTACCATTAGTATTTATCAGGAATAAATGTCTGTTCGGTCACAGGTGGTCTGACATATGCTTTGTTATGTTTAAGAGGAGGCAGTTTTAAGGGTTCCGGTGTAAGATCCTTATAGGGTATCAGCGAAAGAAGATGATCTATACAGTTCAGTCTGGCTCTTTTCTTATCGTCAGCATGGACTACATACCAGGGAGCCTGCTTTGTATCAGTATATGAAAACATTTTATCCTTGGCCATGGAATATTCTACCCATCTATCACGCGAATCTATATCCATAGGGCTTATCTTCCATCGCTTTGTAGGATCTATTATCCTGTTCTGGAACCTTTTTTCCTGTTCGTAATCGCTCACAGAGAACCAGTATTTGATAAGAATAATGCCTGATCTGATGAGCATTCGTTCGAATTCGGGGCAGGATCTGAGAAATTCCTCATATTCCTCGTTTGTGCAAAATCCCATCACTTTTTCAACACCTGCCCTGTTGTACCAGCTTCTGTCGAAAAGAACCATTTCTCCGCCTGAAGGTAACTCAGTTACGTACCTCTGGAAATACCATTGTGTCTTTTCCTTCTCTGTCGGTACACCAAGCGCGACAATTCTTACTATTCTTGGATTCAGACATCCTGCAATAGTTTTAATTACTCCCCCCTTGCCTGCTGCATCACGACCCTCAAAAACTACAACTACCTTCAACTTATTTGCCTTAATCCACTCCTGAAGCTTTACCAGTTCAATCTTAAGTTTCTTAAGTTTCTTTTCATAATCACTGCGCGGAAGCTTTTTCCGCTTCTCAGGTTCAATATCGTAATACAACTTGTTCTTCTCAGCCTTTGAGGCCCTTTCTTTTTTTTTAACTTGCCCTGCCATAGTACAAAAAGAATGGTATAATAGAGAAATATACAAAAAAATCTCCTATTCAGGAAATCTCCAGATCAATTTATGTACCCGGGAATGAATAAAAGGCACAGATTCATTACTATCTGTGCCTTGAGTATATGATGTTTGTAGAAAAATGCTACTGAATGAATGGAATGGTTATCGGATACTTGTATTCTTCTCCTTTTGCGGCTTTTACACTCCCGATAATAATACATATTATTTTGAGAATACCCAGGAAAATAATTAACGGTATTCCTATGATTATTAAGCATAATGGTATAACCAGAATTATATAAAGGAGCATTGAGATCTGAAAATTAAGTGAGGCTTTCCCGTTTTGATCCACCCACAGGGATTCGTCTTTTTTTGATAGCCAGCAGATCAGTGGACCAATTATACTTCCGAAAGGGAAAAAGAAACCGGCAAATGCTGAAATATGACACAACATTGCCCAGTTACGTTCAGATTCTGTTAATTCTCTTATCTCTTTCATGGATATTCAGTATTTGTAAAAAAGACGTATTTGTTTTTCAAATGATGCATCATCAGAATCTGGCCAGTCGTTTCAGATCAGCCGGTAATAACCCGTTTGGATTTCTTTTATTAATTGAATGCTGGTTATAATAATACATATCCGCATCATCGGCCCCGATAAGCATCTTAAAACAAAATCCTGAATTTCTGTCTCCGACAGGACCCACTTTATGAAGTATAAGAGTATTGGGAGTCTTTTCCTGAATTGCCTTGATAATATCTTCCTCCGTAACGATTTCTATCCTGTACTTATAAATAGTTCTGATCTTCTCGATAGTATTTATTGCAGGGGAAAGATCCTCCTCCTGGACGAGTATTGTCTTATTGACAACTTCAGGAACATTCTTATTATAGTATCTTAGATATCTCCTGCCGGTCAGTGAGGGATCTTCTGAGATCATCCTGGCATGTTGCTGCATAAATGAGAGTATTGCACCAAGTTTGTAACTGTATTCAAGGTCATTCTCTCCTGCAAAAGAAAGAGGAATAGCACATATCTCCGGCATCTCTCCGAGTTTATCCACATCTTTCCCCTGAAGGAGATTTATAAAATTAAACAGAGAGTTCGCTTTATCCTTTTCGAAATTAGTTTCAGTAAGTACAATAAAAGACCATGCAGGATCAAGACGTCGCACGCTAAAATCGCTCACCTCAATAAATTCATACGGAGTAATACTCCAGAATTCTTTCATTGCCTGCTTAATATAAGCGTTGTAGAATGAAAACGGATCATTTTCGAGAACTACACAGGTTTTTGAGGCAGTAAACTGTTTGATCTCATCACTGCTCGGAAATGGAGCCTGTCCTTTTAAAATCAAACCTGTAAACAGGATTGTGGTAACAAAAAAAAGTCTTTTCATTAATGCTATGTTAGTCTACTGGAATGTAGAGCGGGTTCCTTTCATTAAATTTCCTCAAATATACAAACATAAGATTTTTCTTCTTCTTACGCGAAAGCTTAACATATTCTTCATATAATTCATTGTCCTTTAATAATAACAACTCGGCGTTTTCAATATCATATTCAAGGATTTTTCCGCTTTCAAAATCTATAAGATACTGCTTAAGCTCAGTCCGTGCGATATTATGTCTGTAAGGTGAATAGTATGATCCATATGGAGAATAATAGTTGCCGTAGTAAGGTGAATAATAGGGTGAATAATAGGGTGAATAATAGGGTGAATAATAAGGTGAATAATATGGATCGTAGTAACCATAAGGAGAGTTGTAATTCCTGTTATCGTAATATGTAACATCGGCAACAACGTGACAAATACTTCCGACAAAAGTAATCCTGTTAAAATTCCCCTGTATCTGAATATATAAAATACCATTACGTGAATAACCCCAGATAGAATTTACTGCAACCTCCTGTCTTACACCCATTCCATCATAGAAGTAAATATTATCACCGTCAAGGATCTTTTTAAAGAAATCCTTGTCGTTGTAATCAGTGGAAGTAAGAATCCTTGCTTTGGGAATAGGACTATTTGACTTCACCTGATCAAAATCAAGGTATATTCCGTCTACGAACCTGAAATCAGGAGTATATTTTACCATTCCCTCCTTTTCCTGTCCTGTCAAAGTAAGAACAGAACAGCCATATACCAGAGCTGTACCCAGCATAAAAATCCTGAATAATATCTTCATAATTTGTAGGCTATTTAATACATCAATTCAAATATTATACCATAATAACAAAATTACAATTTTTATGTTGAAGGACGATTATTAATAATCATGTATATATATCATATATTTTATTAATTTTACAGTACTGCAAACAAAGGTCTATGGTCAAAAAAACAGGAAAAAGCTCCGCAAATGAGCGTTTAAACCATTCTTCCGAAGAGTTTTTTACCAGAACCAGGAAGATAATTGGGATATATTCAATTGTTACTATCCTGTGCCTGGTTTTTGCAGTAGTTTTTATTTTCTTCGATCAGAACATTTTTGCAGCAGGTCTTGTGATTATTGGGGCTTTTTTTGGGATTATTGAAATTAGAAAAGCCTCCCTATTTATTAATGAAGTAAAAGAATCACTAAAAGATATCTATTTATCAAATGAGCGGAAAGATGATGTGATAACTGATTTCTCACATAAAATACGGGAACCGTTGAACAATCTTGTTATCATTGCTGATATGCTGATGGATTCAGATCTCCAGAAGAAACAGGAGGAACTGCTTGAGACTTTTATTGCATCTACAAATAATATGGTCACTACTGTTAATGAATTAACAATGCAGTCGGCCGGTGGTTTCAGTTATGAGCCCAGAAAGCATATAAAATTCAAACTTATTGATACCATACAAAACACAATTGAACTCTACAACCTTAAAGATAAAGCCAATATAGATTTCATACTCAACAGAAAGGAATTCAGCGATTTTGAATGCATGGGCGATCCGATCAGGCTGAAACAAATATTTCTCGATCTTTTTAATACTATTGAAGATACGAATTCGGAAAGAACAACAAAAGTTAACATAAACCTTAAGAAAGAAAAAGAGACAAAAACTGAAATCCTGATAGGATTCAGGATACAGACTGATATAAGAAGTATCCTCATCGATGAAAATGGTACTAAAGGAAAGCATGCTGCAAGGCTTATTAATTCAGGAAGTGGAAGTTACAGCCAGGAGCTTGGAGAAAATTCGACAGTCCTGAACATTATTCTTCCTTTCACTAGTCTGGTTCCTAAATCAAAACAACCTATAGCCTCCCCTAGAATAGAGGAACTCATACAGAAAGAAAAATTACCCAAAGAACTTAAAGACATTAAGATACTCCTTGTTGAAGACAATCTCATTAACCGGAAGATCACACTTCTCACACTCGACCCACTGGTAAACAGTATCGATACAGCATCCAACGGAAAGGAAGCCCTTGATAAGTTCGGTACTTCAAGCTACGATCTGATTTTGATGGATATTCAGATGCCTGTAATGAACGGTCTCATAGCTGCCGAAAAAATAAGAGCACTCGAAGTAAGTACCAACTCACATGTGCCAATAATTGCAATTACTGCAAATGCAATGCTCGGAGATAAGGAAAGATGTCTGTCTGCCGGTATTGATGATTATATAAGCAAACCTTTCCAACCGGCAATGCTTATTGACAAGATTAAAAAGATCCTTTAAGATTTGTTCGCGAAAGGTCTGAATCCAATAACAAGTATATCATCAATCTGGACAAGTTAATCCAGGTGACTGTAAAAAACTACCTGATTTATTCAATAATGATTTCAGCATCCCCTGTGCGTAACAGTCTGGTGTATTTCAGCGAAGGGGAAGGAAGGAACCGGTCAAAGCCGAGGGAATCCCATTTTTTATCAATATTATTAATGGTTTCAGAATCCGAACAGACAATGTTGGGCCATTTACGTGGAAATCCGCCTTCGCGGTAAGCTTTGATTGTTCCATCAATGAAAAGAGATGAAGGTGTTATCAGAGCATTATCTCTGAAAGGATCAGAATTACTTAGCAACTGCCAGGCTACCATAAAATAATCATTTAAATCGACAGTATGATCAACAGCAATAAAAAGCCTGATGATCTTTCCGGCGCTTCCTGTTTCAAACAAATTAATAGCCCGCCTGATAACACCGGGATCCCGTGAAGGATCAACTGATAAAATCAATAGTGGTATATTATCACTTAACAAATTGATATTAAAACTACTTATGATATCATTATTTAAGAGAGTACTAATATTATTATATTCAGGTATCTCATAAGTGCCACTATCCTGATTTTTTCCTTTTATCTCCTCAGGATGTTTAAATGTGGCATCGATTCCAATTTTTCCGCCGAAAGAGAACGAGTCAGATGAGTGGTCCAGAACGTCAAGAGGACCATTAATGAAAACCAGATCTGTCCTGAAGCAGGTATTGTCGAACACATAATGCATAAGTTCTTTATAATTCCTGATATCCACATTACCGTTTACGACTACAAGGTATTTTGTGAACATCATCTGACCTGCACCAAACAATGAGCTAATAACTTTTACTCCCTGGCCCGGAAAAGTCTTTTTAATTTTAACGATCACGAGATTATGTGCAACACCTGGCACAGGCATATGAAAATCAATGATTTCCGGTTGTAATACCATTCTTAATGGAGAAAGGAATATCTTTTCTGTAGCTTTAGCAAACCAGGCATCTTCGTGTGGTGGTATTCCAACAATGGTTGCAGGAAAGACAGCTCTTTTGGAATGGGTAATACAGGTTACATGAAGGCGAGGATAGCTGTCGACAAGAGAATAGAATCCGGTATGATCTCCAAAAGGGCCTTCAGAAACAGGATCTTCAGAGGAATCAACATAGCCCTCTATGACGATATCAGAATCATAGGGAACAAACAGGTCATTAGTAATACATTTGACCAGTCTAACCTTTTTCTTTCTCAAAAATCCCGCAAGAATATATTCATCAATATTTTCAGGTAAAGGAGCTGTTGCTGCATAAGTGTAGACCGGATCGCCTCCCAGCACAATAGAGACAGGCATACTTTTTTTGGTCTTTTTCCAGGCTTCGAAATGGTTTGCTCCTGTTTTATGCCGTTGCCAGTGCATTGCTGCACTGTTCTTTCCCAGGATCTGCATCCTGTACATACCTGCATTTGTTTTCGCTGTTTCAGGGTGTATTGTATGCACTATTGGAAGGGTTATAAAACGACCACCGTCGTGTGGCCAGCATTTAAGGACAGGTAATATTCCGAGGTCAGGATTTTTATGGATTACTTGCTGGCACAATCCCTTTCTTTTCAGCCGCACCGGCAGATAATTAACAATTTTCAGCAGTTGGGGAAGATCTGATATCTTCCCTAAGACATTCCTGGGAGTAACAGAGATTCTGGCAAAAATGTTTTCGAGCTTATCTGCTGTTCCACTGAGGTTATTTCTTCCGATTGCCAGTGATAATCGTTTATCGGAACCGAAGGCATTTATCAGAACAGGAAAATCAGTTCCGTTATTTTCAAACAAAAGTGCTTTACCTCCGACTTTGGTAACTCTGTCAGTGATTTCAGCTATTTCCAGAACCGGATTGACATAACTTGTTATCCGGTGTATCTCATCATTTCTTTGAAGGTCGGCAATAAAGTCTGCCAATCCCGAATAAGCCATAGTGAATCTTTGATTGACATCCAAAGATATTGAATAAGGAGATACAAGATCCGGAATAAAATAAAAAAGGATATTTTACTGAGTATTATAAAACAATAATGGGAACTATTCCTAAGAGTAGTTCCCATCCACTGTTTGCAACCGAAGCTGCTCACAGCATCAGGTTACTGTTATTTTGACCGGTCGCAATTCCTGATCGAAATCTGGTTTTGCAACCCATGGCTTTCGGGTTATGCCTGTTAAAGCAGAACCTTCATGCTGTCCTTTTGTCCGTTTTGAGGCGGACTTCCGGGACGAAGTGTCTTTCAGACCCTGGTGTCATTTCCCGGAGGAGATGGCATTCATTTTCAAATAATCAGGGGCCGAAGCCCTTTTTCTTTGAAGCCCTGTGACTCAGTTTTTGAAAGATCGTTTCCGGTTTTCGCTGACCTACTGAACATCCGGGACCAGAGTCCCTTTGTTCAGACTTCGGCTCTCCTGATGTGCAGGCCCGGAGGTCTGACCGAAACGGATTATGTTTCAATTAAGTAGCATTTTCCGTTTCCACATCGATTGAGCAGTCTTTTATCGCTCACCTGATAGAACAAAGATAAGATAAAGGTGGCAGAAAACAATGAATTAACATTTCATAATTATGCACGGAATATAAACAGAAGTTATTAACAATTGTTAATAACAACTGATATTATCATAAATAAAGGGTTATACCTGTGCAATTCCGTGAATCCTCAATGTTTCTCTGTGTAACCTGACTTCTTATTAACTTAATTACTTTTTAAATCCGTATACTGCCAAATCACCAAGGTTCTCCTCGATTCTAAGCAACTGGTTGTATTTGCAAATTCTGTCAGTTCTGCTGCATGAACCGGTCTTAATCTGACCCGAATTAGTTGCAACAGCAATATCGGCGATTGTTGAGTCTTCAGTCTCACCCGAACGGTGTGAAGTAATAGTTGTATAACCCGCCCTGTGGGCCATCTCAATAGTATTAAGTGTTTCAGTAAGCGTGCCAATCTGGTTTACTTTAATAAGAATCGAATTTGCACAACCCATGTCTATACCTTTTTTGAGGTATTCGACATTGGTTACAAAAACATCGTCACCAACAATCTGAATTTTATCACCTAGTCTTTCAGTCATTAACTTCCATCCTTCCCAGTCGTTTTCAGCCATCCCGTCTTCAATTGAATCAATAGGATATTTACTGACAAGCTCTTCAAAAAACGCAACCTGTTGTTCCGATGTTCTTTTTAGTCCGTTTGGACCCTCAAATTTGGTATAATCATAGATCCCCTCTGAATAAAATTCTGAAGAAGCCGGATCAAGAGCTATTGTTACATCTGTGCCCGGTTTATAACCCGCAGATGAAATAGCTTTTACTATTGTATCGAGAGCATCTTCAGTTCCCCCCAGAGTTGGTGCAAATCCTCCCTCATCACCCACAGCTGTACTTAAACCACGTTCTTTAAGCACTTTTTTGAGTGAATGAAATACCTCTGCCCCCATCCGCAATCCCTCTCTAAAATTAGGAGCGCCAATTGGCCTGATCATAAACTCCTGAAAAGCAATTGGAGCATCGGAGTGTGATCCGCCATTAATGATATTCATCATTGGAACGGGGAGTGTAACTGCATTTGCTCCCCCTATATAACGGAAAAGTGGAAGTCCATGGTAGACAGCAGCAGCTTTAGCAACCGCCAGAGAGACTCCCAGTATTGCATTGGCACCCAGATTGCTTTTTGTTTTAGTACCGTCAAGATCCAGCATCTTCTTATCAATACCAGCCTGATCTGTAACATCCATTCCGTTAATTTCCTCCGCAATTACATTATTAACGTTATGTACAGCCTGAAGAACACCTTTACCAAGATACCTGTTCTTGTCACCGTCCCGGAGTTCAAGTGCTTCATTCTCTCCGGTTGAGGCACCTGACGGTACAGCTGCCCTTCCAAAATAACCACTTGCTGTCATTACATCAACTTCAATTGTCGGATTGCCGCGTGAATCAAGAATCTCACGAGCATGAACACTAACTATTTGACCCATAGGAATATATTTTTACATTAAACAATTCTGCAATATACAAAAAAAAGGGATATGCCTTAAAGACAATATCCCTTTACGTTTATTTTATTCTTTTAAGAATTCTCTTCTTTATCTGTTTCTTCCTCACTGGTACTCTCCTCAGGAGTTGTCTCCGGTTCTTCAGTTTTCATCTCTTCTTCAGGAACAGCTTTTTTCGTCTTTGCAACTACCGTATCCCCGGCAGCACTCTTTCTGGATGATCTTTTTCTTCTTGTTGTTTTTGGTTTTGCAACCTCACCTCCAAGCATATTTTCATTATAATCAACAAGTTCAAGAATACACATTTCTGCATTATCACCAATTCTGTTACCTGTTTTCAGGATACGTGTATACCCCCCGGGCCTGTCCCCTATCTTAGGAGATACCTCCCTGAATAATTCGGAGACAGCGTTTTTGTCTTTCAGGTAACTGAATACAATCCTTCTTGAGTGTGTTGAATCTTCTTTCGATCTTGTAATAAGGGGTTCTATAAAAATCTTAAGTGCTTTTGCTTTCGCAACAGTTGTCGATATCCTCTTATGAAGAATAAGCGATGCAGCCATGTTGGATAACATGGACTTTCTGTGAGAACTTGTTCTTCCTAAATGGTTAATAACTTTTTGATGTCGCATTTCTCGGTATCCTTAACCAGTTTAATTTAATCTTTATCCAGTTTATATTTACTTACGTCCATTCCAAAGGACAGATTCATGGATTCAAGCAATTCATCGAGTTCGGTGAGGGATTTTTTGCCAAAGTTCCTGAATTTAAGAAGATCATTCTTATTAAACTTGACAAGATCACCGAGTGTTTCAACTTCTGCAGCTTTGAGACAGTTAAGTGCTCTGACAGAAAGGTCGAGATCGATCAGCTTGGTTTTAAGCAACTGACGCATATGCAAAACCTCTTCATCAAATTCTTCATTGGCCAGCTTATCATCCGAATCAAGGGTTATTTTCTCATCCGAAAAGAGCATAAAATGGTAGATAAGTATTTTTGCTGCTTCCTTAAGAGCATCTTTAGGGTGAATTGACCCGTCTGTTTCGATTTCCAGCAACAGCTTTTCATAGTCGGTTTTCTGCTCAACACGGTAGTTTTCTACCGAATATTTCACATTCCTGACAGGAGTGAAAATAGAGTCGATTGCTATCAGACCGAACTCGCTATCATCAGGTTGGTTTTCTTCGGCAGGAACATATCCTCTCCCCCTGATAACATTCAGTTCCATCTGTATCTTTACATCAGGTTCCATTCTGAAGATAACCAGTTCCGGATTCAGGACTTCAAAGCTGCTTAATACATTATTAAGATTACCTGCTTTGAATACTTCCTGTCCGCTGATCTTGACAACGATTTTTTCCTGATCGATATCCTCAATAGTCCTTCTGAAACGGATTTGTTTCAGTTTAAGGATAACTTCCGTAACATCCTCAATAACACCGGTAATGGTGGAGAATTCATGGTCGATACCGTCGATCTTTATCGTTGCGATGGCAAAGCCCTCGAGTGAAGAGAGTAGTATCCTTCTTAATGCATTGCCTACAGTAATACCATAACCGGGTTCAAGTGGGCGGAATTCAAATTTTCCGTACTTGTCGTTGGCTTCCAGCATTATTACTTTATCAGGCTTCTGGAATGATAAAATGGCCATAGAATTTATCTTATATAATTATTTTGAATACAATTCAACTATCAGCTGTTCTTTGATATCTTCAGGAATATCTGTACGTTCAGGGATATTCATGAATTTGCCTGCCATCTGTGTTTCGTCCCACTCCAGCCATGGAAGTTTGGAATATTTCTGTGTTGAAAGTGAATTGATGATAGATTCAAGAGACTTTGATTTCTCACGAACACCGATTATATCACCTGGTTTAAGCTGGTATGAAGGAATATTTACTATATTACCATTGACAGTTATATGCCTGTGTGACACAAGTTGACGAGCACCTGCCCTTGTTGGGGCAACACCCAACCTGTAGACCACATTATCGAGGCGTGCCTCAAGCATCTGCAGAAGTACTTCACCCGTAACTCCCTTACTTCTTGAAGCTTTTTCAAATGTATTACGGAATTGCCGTTCAAGTATGCCATATGTATATTTTGCTTTCTGCTTTTCTTTCAGCTGGATTCCGTATTCTGATATCTTCTTCCTCTTTTTATTTATCCCATGTTGGCCTGGTGGAAAGTTTTTCCTGTCCAGGTGTTTATCGGGGCCATAAATAGGATCTCCAAATTTCCTTGCTATTTTTGATTTTGGGCCAATATATCTTGCCATCGCACTATCTGTTAAATACTTTACTTATCAATTACAATTAATGTTAAACTCTTCTTCTGCCCGGAGGACGACAACCATTATGGGGCATTGGTGTAACGTCGATGATTTCTGTAACCTCTATTCCTGCATTGTTTATTGACCGGATTGCGGATTCACGACCTGATCCTGGACCTTTAACAAATACCTTGACCTTTCTTAATCCGAGATCATATGCTGTTTTAGAGCACTCTTCCGATGCCATCTGAGCTGCATACGGGGTATTCTTCTTGGAACCCTTGAATCCCATCTTTCCAGCTGATGACCAGGATATAACCTGACCAGAATTATTCGTCAGAGTAATGATAATATTATTAAATGATGAATGGATATGAGCCTGACCTGCAGGTTCAATCCTGACGACCCTCTTCTTTAATGCTCCGGTTTTCTTTGCCATATTTCATTTATTTAGTAGCTTTTTTCTTGTTTGCCACTGTTTTCTTTCTGCCTTTACGGGTCCGGGCATTATTCTTGGTACTCTGTCCTCTGACAGGGAGTCCGATCCGGTGTCGTACACCACGGTAGCAGCCAATATCCATAAGCCTTTTAATATTCATCTGTGTATCAGAACGAAGTTCTCCCTCAAGCTTGTAATTATCATTCAAAATACGGCGGATAGTGGTTATCTGTTCATCCGTCCAGTCCTGAACTTTCGTATTTCTGTCAACACCAGCCTCATCAAGTACCTTCTGTGCGATACTTTTACCTACTCCGTAGATATAGGTGAGTCCTATCTCACCTCTTTTATTTCTCGGTAAATCAACGCCAACAATACGTGCCATAAAAAATTTTTCTTAAATGAGTTGCAAAATTAATCAAATTATCCCTGTCTCTGTTTGTGCCTGGGATTTTTCTTGTTAATAACATAAATGCGACCTTTCCTTCTGACTATTTTACAGTCAACGCTGCGCTTTTTCACAGATGCTCTTACTTTCATTATAATTATTTTACTTATTTGTATCTGAACGTAATTCGTCCTTTAGTGAGATCGTATGGTGACATCTCAACTTTTACCTTGTCACCCGGTAATATTTTTATATAGTGCATTCTCATTTTACCTGAGATATGTGCTGTTATCACATGTCCGTTTTCGAGCTCAACCCTGAACATTGCATTTGAAAGGGCTTCGATGATCGTTCCATCCTGCTCGATTGATGGTTGTTTCGACATACGATTAATTTTTATTTATTACTTCTTCAATATATTCAAACGTTGATAACACATCTGCTCTCTCCTTATTAACAGCAACGGCATATTCAAAGTGTGCCGAAGGTTTTCCGTCAACTGTTTTGATAGTCCATCCATCTTTCATCTGTTTTGTCTCTTTTTCCCCGAGATTGATCATTGGTTCAATACATATCACAAGACCCTTTGCCATCTTTGGCCCTGACCCTCTTCTGCCATAATTAGGTACTTCCGGCGGCTCATGTAACCTTTTCCCGAGACCATGGCCAACCAGTTCCCTGACAACAGAAAATCCACCACTCTCAGCCCTGGTTTGTACGGCATGGGAAATATCTCCTATCCTGTTCCCGGATATGGCCTCCTTAACACCTTCCTCAAGGGAGGCTTTGGTGTATTCAAGCAGAAGCCTGACTTTCTCATCAATATCTCCGACTGCAAATGTATAAGCGCTATCGCCATACCATCCGTTCAAAACAACTCCGCAATCAATTGATATTATATCCCCTTCTTTCAAAACATAATCCGAAGGAATACCATGAACCACTTCGTCATTGACAGATGTGCAAAGGGTTTTCGGAAAACCACCATATCCTTTAAAAGCCGGAATCCCTCCATTATCACGCAGAAATGTTTCAGCAATTTCGTCAAGATAAAGAGTGGTAACACCGGGTCTGATAAATGAGGCAACCTCAGAAAGTGCACGAGACACGAGCAAATTACTCTCTCTTAACATCCCAACCTCTTCCTCTGTCTTTAAATACAACATCAAAGAACTTTAAACTGATTAAATTGCTGTAACAGCACCTGTTCTTCCTTTAATACGGCCCGATTTCATAAGGCCGTCGTAATGACGCATAAGCAGATGACTTTCTATCTGCTGAAGCGTGTCAAGAACAACTCCTACAAGAATAAGCAGGGATGTACCACCGTAAAACTGAGCAAACCGCGGTGTTATACCTGTCCTCACAGCTAAAGCCGGCAAAACGGCAACCAGTGCCAGGAAAACTGATCCTGGCAAAGTAATTCTTGACATGATTGTATCAAGAAATTCTACTGTTTTTCTTCCGGGTTTAATACCCGGGATAAAACCTCCGTTCTTCTTCATGTCCTCGGCCATCTGAACCGGATTAATTGTAATAGCTGTGTAAAAGTAAGTAAATAAGATTATCAGGATGGCTGTAACAAGGTTATACCAGAATCCGTACATATTGGAGAAGGCTACCACAAATACTGATCCGGAGCTCGAATAACCTGCAATAATAATCGGTAGCATCATTATAGCCTGTGCAAATATAATCGGCATTACACCGGCTGCATTTACTTTAAGAGGTATATACTGACGAACTCCTCCATACTGCTTGTTTCCTATTATTCTCCTTGCATACTGTACAGGAACACGTCGTGTACCCTGAACAAGCAGTATTGTACCAAGAATAACAACAAACAGCAGAACGATCTCAACAATCAGAGCAACTGCTCCACCTGCTCCATTCATCCTTGCCCCTGCCTCAAATACAAAACTGGTTGGCAAACGGGCTATAATACCTATCATTATAATAAGGGAAATACCATTCCCGATACCCTTGTCGGTAATCCTTTCTCCCAGCCACATTACGAACATGGTACCTGCAGTTAGTATTACCACTGAAGAAAATTTAAAGAAAAATCCTGTCAGAATAAACGCACTGGCAGGAAGCTGGGCAGAAAGGTTAACAAGGTAAGTGGGTGCCTGCAGTACTAGAATTCCGACAGTAAGGTACCTTGTGTACTGATTCATTTTGCGCCTTCCGCTTTCACCCTCTCTCTGTAATTTCTGGAAATACGGAAAAACAATTCCGAGCAACTGCACAACGATAGATGCAGAAATATAAGGCATGATACCCAGAGCAAATATTGAAGCCTGTGAGAATGCTCCTCCCGAAAACATATCGAGTAGCCCCATAATACCTGAAGAGGTTTGGCTTTTCAAACTAGCCAGCTGGGAAGGATCAATGCCTGGCAGGGATACATATTTACCCAGCCTGTATAATAATATGATTCCTAAGGTATAAATCAACCTTGCACGAAGATCTTCTATCTTGTATATATTTTTTATGGTCTGAATCAATCTCATGAACTTATAATTTTACAACGTTTCCCTTTTTCGCTTCAATTGCTTCAACTGCAGACCTGCTGAATGCATGGGCGTGTACTTCAAGTTTACTTTTGAGAGTTCCTTTACCCAGTATTTTAACAGGAGTATTTTTGGAAACCAGCCCGGCTCCTATAAGTACTTCCAGATCAATTTTTTCCAGATTACTCTTTTCAGCAAGGTTTTGAAGAGTACTTATATTGATCCCTTTATATTCCCTGCGGTTAAGATTTTTAAAACCATATTTCGGAACGCGTCTCTGAAGTGGCATCTGACCTCCTTCAAATCCTATTTTCTTTTTATATCCTGATCTGGATTTAGCGCCTTTATGTCCCCTGGTTGATGTGCCTCCTTTACCGGATCCCTGACCGCGACCCAGGCGCCTGTTTTTTCTGAATGATCCTCTGGCAGGTTTTAAATTACTCAAATCCATCACTTTATCAATAAAAATAACTTAAACATTAAATATTTTCAACTTTAACCAGGTGTCTGACTTTTACCACCATTCCTAAGATCTGGGGTGTGGCTTCATGTTCAACACTATGGTTTAATTTACGGATTCCCAAAGCTTCAAGAGTTCTTTTCTGTCTTTCGGATTTGCCGATTTTACTTTTTACCTGGGTAATACGAATCTTTGCCATCGTGATGTAGTTTACTAACCATTAAAAACTTTATTCATTGTGACACCTCTGTGTTCGGCTACCGAGTAAGGATCGCGCATCTCGAGCAGAGCAGTAAATGTTGCTTTTACAAGGTTATGAGGATTAGAAGATCCTTTTGATTTTGCAAGCACATTCTTCACACCGACACTTTCCAGAACAGCACGCATTGCACCACCAGCTTTAACACCAGTACCTTCGGATGCAGGTTTGATGAATACTTTTGCACCACCGAATTTAGCAACCTGCTCATGAGGAATAGTACCATTAATAACAGGTACCTTTATAAGGTTTTTCTTTGCATCTTCAATACCCTTGGCGATAGCTGTTGTTACCTCATTAGCTTTACCAAGTCCATGACCAACAATACCATCTTCATTACCTACAACAACGATTGCTGAGAAACTGAATGTACGTCCTCCTTTGGTAACCTTGGTAACTCTTTGGATACTAACAAGTCTATCCTTAAGTTCAAGATCGCTGGTTTTAACTTTTCTTATACCGTTTGTCATATACAATTAAAATTTTAATCCTCCTTCACGAGCTGCATCAGCAAGTGATTTTAATCTTCCATGATATTTATATCCGCTTCTGTCGAAGACAACGCTCTCAATCCCCTTCTCTTTACATTTATCAGCAAGTATTTTCCCCACCAGTTTAGCCTGTTCTGTCTTAGTAATAACTGTTTTGGGGGATATTTCTTCTGCTCTTGAACAAGCAGACAGAAGAGTAACTCTGTTCAGATCATCAATAACCTGTACATAAATCTGTTTATTGCTCCGGTAAACCGCAAGCCTCGGTTTTTCAGCAGTGCCATATATCTTCTTCCGGATCCTCATCTTGATCCTTGTTCTTCTTTCCAACTTTGTTAAGGCCATCTTCTTTAATATTTTACCATAGTTTTTATTTCACACCCTAAACACTTGCTGACTTTCCAGCCTTTCTTCTCAGCTGTTCCCCCACAAACTTGATACCTTTTCCTTTATAGGGTTCAGGCGGACGAAGGGATTTGATCTTGGCCGCTATATGTCCTATAAGTTGTTTATCGATACTTGTCAGTGTAATGATGGGATTACTCCTTCTTTCAGTTCTTGTCTCTACTTTCACTTCCACGGGAAGTTCAATGACAATATCATGCGAAAGACCAAGGCTCATCTCCAGTTGTTGTCCCTTTGCTTCAGCACGGTAACCAACTCCGACAAGTTCGAGCTCCTTCTTGTACCCCTCCGAAACACCAGTAACCATATTGGCAATCAACGCTCTGTAAAGACCATGTATCGATTTATGATTTTTTGAATCTGATGGTCGTGATAATACAACATTGTCATCAGCAACTTCTACTTTAAGGTCCGTGTTAACTGCCTGCGACAGCTCTCCCAATGGTCCCTTAACACTTACCACATTAGTATCACTAACACTGACAGTGACACCTTTTGGCAGGTTTACAGGTAGTTTTCCTATTCGTGACATTAAGTTATCCTCCCAATTAGTAAACGTAACATAATACTTCTCCGCCAATATTCTCTTTTTTTGCCTCTTTATCGGTCATCAATCCCTGTGAGGTTGATATTATGGCAATGCCTAATCCGTTAAGCACCCTGGGCATATCATCGACTCCGACATATTTCCTGAGCCCCGGACGGCTGACTCGCTGTAACTGTTTTATTGCAGACTTTTTGCTTCTTGGATTATATTTCAATGCAATTTTCAGGATCCCCTGCGGATTTTCTCCGTCAATGACCTTATAACTCAGGATATAACCCATCTCAAATAGAATTCTGGCGACTTCCTTCTTCAGATTGGATGCCGGAGCTTCAACAACTTTATGGCCGGCCATAATGGCATTCCTTATTCGGGTCAGTAAATCTGCTATCGGATCAGTCATTTTATATTTAGTATATAGTTTATAATCATTAAATAATCACCAGCTTGCTTTTTTAATACCCGGAATGAGGCCGAATGCCGCCATCTCCCTGAATGTAATCCTGCTGATGCCAAACTGTCTCATATATCCCCTTGCACGGCCGGTTATCTTACAACGATTGTGCATCCTGTTCGGATTTGAGTTTCTTGGCAGACGGCTCAGTGCCACATAGTCCCCTTCTGCTTTCAACCTGGCTCTTTTAGCTGCATATTTCTCAACCAGTCTGGCTCGCTTAACCTCTCGGGCTTTCATCGATTCTTTTGCCATAAAATTAGTTTTTAGTGTTTTTGAATGGTAAACCAAAATGTCTGAGCAAAGCCAGTCCTTCTTCGTCTGTATTGGCAGAAGTAACAAACGTTACCTGCAGACCCATTATTTTTGCTATCTTATCGAGGTCTATCTCAGGGAAAATTATCTGCTCAGTAATTCCCAGCGTATAGTTGCCGCGGCCGTCAAATTTTGTATTTATACCTTTGAAGTCACGTATTCTGGGAAGTGCGACTGCAATAAGTCTCTCAAGAAATTCATACATCTTTTCTTTTCGCAATGTAACCATCACACCTATAGGCATATTCCTTCTCAGCTTAAAGTTGGAAATATCTTTTGTCGAATATGTCTGAACTGCTTTCTGCCCTGTTATTTCTGTTAATTCCTTCACACTGAATTCAAGCAGTTTTTTATCGGCGATAGCCTGACCTACACCCTGACTGAGAACTATTTTATTCAATCGGGGAACCTGCATCACAGTTGTATATCTGAACTCCTTCATTAATGCAGGAACGATCTCGTCTTTATACTTGGTTTTCAAAGCAGGTACGTACATTACTTGATCTCCTCTCCTGATTTTTTTGAATAACGAACTAATTTGTTTTTATCATTAAGTCTTTTCCCCACACGTGCAGGTTTCCCGGTTGTGGGATCAACAAGCATCAGGTTTGAGATATGAACAGGTGCTTCTTTCCTTATTATTCCACCCTGCGGAGATTTTGCATTTGGCTTTGTATGTTTTGATACCATATTCACTCCTTCCACGAAAGCTTTGTTCTTATCCCTGTTAACCTCAAGAACCCGTCCTTTCTGACCTTTTGACTCACCGGTTATAACTATAACCGTATCCCCTTTCTTAATATGTAATTTTTTCTGCATCTATAAGTATTTAAATACATTATAACACTTCTGGTGCCAGTGAAACAATCTTCATATACCGATCGCGCAGCTCTCTGGCCACCGGTCCGAAGATTCGTGTACCCCTCACTTCGTCAAGATTGTTAAGAAGAACAACTGCATTATCATCAAACCGGATGTAGGAACCGTCCGAGCGACGTATCTCCTTCTTTGTCCTGACCACAACGGCTTTACTCACTGTGCCTTTTTTTGCCTCACCTGAAGGAAGTGCGCTTTTCACGCTGACAACTACCTTATCACCTATTGTAGCATATCTTTTTTTGCTTCCGCCAAGAACCCGGATACATAAAACCTCCTTGGCTCCTGAATTATCTGCTACGGTCAATCTGCTTTCCTGCTGTATCATAACTATTTGGCTCTTTCGATTATTTCGACAAGTCTCCAGGTTTTGTTCTTACTCAAAGGCCTGGTCTCTGAAATACGTACAGTATCACCTATATTGCATGCATTATCCTCATCATGAGCCATCATATTTTTTGTACGGTTAATGAACTTCTTGTAAATAGGGTGTTTAATCTTTGTTCTGACGGCAACAACAATAGATTTGTTCATTTTGTTACTGACAACTACACCGATACGTTCTTTTCTAAGTTTCCTTCCCATCGCTGATATGTCTATTTAGAATTCTTGTTCAACTCCCTCAAACGCAATTCGGTCAGGAGGCGTGCAATAGTATGCTTCACATCCGTGATTTTTTGAGTATTATCAAGGGGAGTGATTGCATGATTAAGCTTCATGCGAACAAGCGTTGTCTTTTCTGTGTCGATACGCTCGAGAAGATCCGATGTGCTTAATTCCCTTATTTCCGAAATTTTCATCTCTATATATTTTTATTCCTTTACGTAATCGTGTCTGACGACGAATTTTGTAATGATTGGAAACTTCTGTGCACCCAGGCGCAAAGCCTCTTTAGCTACTTCAAAGGGTACTCCGTCGGCTTCAAGCAATATCCTTCCTGGTGTAACTGGTATCACAAAACCTTCGGGCGCTCCTTTCCCTTTACCCATACGTACTTCGGCAGGTTTCTTCGTTATTGGTTTGTCGGGGAAAATGCGTATCCATAACTGGCCTTCACGCTTCATGTGCCGGGTAACAGCCTGCCTGGCTGCCTCAATCTGCCTTCCCGTGATCCAGCTTGCTTCAAGGGCTTTGACTCCAAACGATCCGAATGCCAGTTGATTACCTCTCTGGGCGTTTCCTTTCATTTTCCCTTTCTGGGCTCTTCTGTATTTGGTCCTCTTAGGTTGTAACATGACTCAAATATCTTAATTTGATTATTCTTTCTTACAAAAAGTTTATTTCTTTGTTTTTCTCTTCAAGCCTTTATTCTTTGCGTTCCTTGCACCAATATTTGGACTCAGGTCCCTTTTCCCATATACTTCCCCGTTACAAATCCAGACTTTTATTCCAATACGGCCAACTTTGGTATGAGCCTCTGCAACGGCATAGTCAATGTCGGCACGAAAAGTGTGCAAAGGAATACGCCCTTCCTTATAGGTCTCGCTTCGTGCCATCTCTGCACCTCCGAGACGTCCGGAGATAAGTACTTTTATTCCTTCAGCTCCCATCCGCATGGTTGAAGCTATTGACATTTTTATTGCACGTCGGTAAGAAATCTTCCCTTCAACCTGCCTTGCAATATTATTAGCAACTATATTAGCATCAAGTTCGGGACGCTTAACCTCAAATATGTTAATCTGAACCTCCTTTTTCGTAATTTTTTTCAGTTCCTCCTTAAGCTTGTCAACTTCCTGTCCTCCCTTACCAATTATAATTCCCGGACGTGCAGTATTAACGGTTACGGTAATTAGCTTAAGTGTTCGTTCAATAACGATTTTGGAGATACTGGCTTTGGCTAAACGTGCATTCAGGTATTCTCTGATTCTGGTATCTTCAAGCAGTTTGTTGGAAAAGTCTTTTCCGCCATACCAGTTTGAATCCCATCCTTTGATTATTCCCAGTCTGTTACCTATCGGATTTACTTTTTGTCCCATTTATATCATTTTGATGTTTTTTCAACTTCCTTGTTCATGCTGTCGAGCACCAGTGTAACATGGTTTGACCTCTTTCTTATCCTGTAGGCTCTTCCCTGTGGTGCTGTCTGGAGTCTCTTCAGCGTACGGGCACCGTCAACACTGATCTTTTTAATAAACAGGCCACTCTCTTCAATCCGGACTCCCTCGTTTTTTGCCTGCCAGTTGGCAATAGCTGAAAGGAGAAGTTTTTCCACCCTGCGTGATGCTTCCTGAGGACTGAATCTCAGCATATCAAGAGCCTTGTTCACTTCCATTCCTTTTATCAGTCCTGTTACAAGCCGTATCTTCCTCGGAGAAGTCGGACAGTTTTTTAGGACTGCCTGATATCTGTTCCTTGCGGCTTCTTTCCTCTTTTCAGCTGTATTTCTTTTTCTTGCACCCATTGCTTTTCGTTATTCATTCTTTACATCACCTATTTATTGCCGGAGTGTCCCCTGAATGTACGGGTTGGAGAAAATTCCCCCAGTTTATGACCTACCATATTCTCCGTAATATAAACAGGTATAAATTTGTTACCGTTGTGAACTGCTATAGTATGCCCTACAAAGTCAGGTGAGATCACTGATCTCCTTGACCATGTCTTGAGTACTGATTTTTTATGTCCCTGATTCATTTCAAGAATCCTTTTATCGAGTTTATAATCGATGAACGGGCCTTTTTTAATAGATCTGCTCATATTATATCAATTATTTTTTCCTTCTTTCAATGATCTGTTTTGAAGAATATTTCTTGTTCTTACGTGTTTTGAAACCCTTGGAAGGTATACCTTTGCGCGACCGTGGATGTCCACCGGAAGCTCTTCCTTCACCACCACCCATCGGATGATCTACCGGATTCATAACAACTCCTCTTACTCTTGGGCGGCGGCCCTTCCACCGCGAACGACCCGCTTTACCTGACTTTTCCAGGTTATGATCAGGATTCGAAACAGTACCTATTGTAGCCCGGCATGTTGTAAGGATCATCCTTGTCTCACCTGAAGGGAGCTTTACTGTGGCATACTTGCCTTCACGGGCAGAGAGCTGGGCATACGTGCCGGCACTCCGTGCCAGAGATCCTCCCTTGCCTGGTTTGAGCTCAATGTTATGGACAATGGTTCCCAGAGGTATGTCACTAAGGAACATCGTATTACCAACTTCCGGTGTTGCCGCATTCCCTGACATTAGTGTTTGCCCAATCTGAAGCCCGGCAGGTGCAATTATGTATCTCTTTTCTCCGTCACTATAGACAATTAATGCAATCCTTGAAGACCTGTTAGGATCATATTCAATAGATTTAACTGTTGCAGGAATACCATCTTTATCCCTGAGAAAATCGATTACCCTGTACATCTTTTTATGACCGCCTCCGATGTATCTTATAGTCATTTTACCGCTAACATTCCTTCCTCCTGTCTTTTTAAGAGGTTGAAGTAAGGATTTCTCCGGCACAGTGCTTGTAATAGTATCAAATGCACTTATAAATTTGTGTCTCTGTCCTGGTGTTACAGGTTTTATTTTTTTAATTGCCATAAAGCTGTTTATATATTGCTGTAGAAATCAATTTTGTCTCCCTCTGCCAAAGTAACAACCGCTTTTTTTGTTGAGGCTGTTTTCCCGACCAGAAGACCCGATTTTGTATGACGCGATTTAACTTTCCCTCCATAACGCATAGTGTTTACAGAATCGACCGTAACTCCGTAAAGTTCTTCAACGGCTTTCTTTATCTGCAGTTTATTTGCGTTTTTAGCAACAAGAAAACCATAGCGATTGAACTTATCGCCCTGGCTTGTCATCTTTTCCGTTACTATCGGTTTAAGTAAAATATTCATATTTCACATTTTCTAATTTTTAAAAGTTGCCTGCAAAACGTCAACTGCACTCTCTACAAGTATCAGTTTTGATGCTTTCATTATAGTGTAAGTATTTAATTCTCCGGCTATTACAACCTCCAGGCCTTGCACATTTCGGGATGACAAATATATATTTTTATTTTGTTCCGGTAAAACAAAAATGGATTTTTTATTCCCGATATTCAGGTTATTACCGATTTTCAGAATATCCTTTGTTCTCGGAGCTTCCAGAGAAAAATCCTCCAGCACGATAATATTATTTGATGATGCCTTGTACGAAAGTGCTGATTTTCTGGCCAGTTGCTTAACCTTCCTGTTAAGTTTGAAGCCATAGAATCGTGGTTGAGGACCAAACACACGACCACCACCCCGAAAAATCGGATTCTTTATGCTTCCTGCCCGGGCAGTACCTGTTCCTTTTTGCCTTTTTATTTTCCTGGTACTTCCAACTATTTCTGAACGCTCTTTGGATTTATGAGTTCCCTGTCTGTTGTTTGCCAAAAACTGCTTGGTATCCAGATAAATAGCATGGTCATTTGGTTCAATGGCGAAAATTGAATCATTAAGATTGACCTTTCTTCCGGTTTCTTGACCGTCAATATTAAGAATATTTAATTCCATTATTTTGTAATTATTACGTAACCACCTTTACGACCCGGAACCGGGCCTTTAACAATAATCATGTTATTTTCCGGCAAAAGCTTAATAACCCTCATACTTATTGACATCACCTTTTTCCCTCCTGTGCGTCCTGCCATTCTCATGCCGGGAAATACTCTTGAGGGGAATGATGAAGCTCCCAGGGAACCCGGTGCTCTGCCTCGGTTATGCTGTCCGTGCGTTTGTCCGCCTACACCACTAAAATTATAACGTTTAACAACTCCCTGAAATCCTTTTCCTTTCGACCATCCTCTTACATCAACCCACCTGTCAGGCCTGAATAGTTCAGCTGTAAGTATCTCGCCCTCCTTAACCTGTCCGGCATCAAAACCGGTAAACTCAACCAACTTTCTTTTGGGAGTTGTGTTAGCTTTCCTGAAATGGCCAAGTTCAGCTTTAGTGGTATGTTTTTCCTTCTTTTCGTCAAATCCGAGCTGTACAGAACTATAACCGTCTTTTTCCACAGTTTTGACCTGAGTAACAACACATGGACCGGCTTGCAGCACAGTACAGGGAATATTCCTCCCGTTTTCATCAAAAACGGAGGTCATTCCAATCTTTTTACCAATTAAACCCTGCATATCTAGTATCTTTTCCTGTTTCACACTTTAATTTCAACTTCAACTCCACTGGGAAGCTCAAGTTTCATGAGAGCATCGATGGTTTTTGGCGTTGAGCTGTAAATATCAAGTAACCGTTTATAAGATGAAAGCTGAAATTGTTCTCTTGCTTTCTTGTTTACAAACGGGGAACGAAGAACTGTGAAGATCTTCTTGTGAGTAGGAAGAGGGATCGGTCCGCTTACTACTGCGCCTGTTGATTTTACTGTTTTTACGATCTTTTCAGCGGATTTATCCACCAGATTATGATCGTAAGATTTAAGTTTGATGCGTATTTTTTGACTCATTTATTTAAAAAATTTTCCCTTTTGTAACTTCCACTATTCTGTTTGCTATTTCTTCAGGTACTTCTTCGTAATGCGAAAACTCCATTGTTGAAGTCGCCCTGCCGGATGTAAGTGTTCTGAGCACAGTAACATAACCGAATTTTTCGGCCAGAGGCACCTTAGCTCTTATAACCCTTGAGCCTGCTTTGGATTCCATACCTTCCACCTTACCTCTTCTTCTATTAAAATCACCTATTACATCACCGACATACTCTTCAGGTGTAACAACCTCTGTTGACATTATAGGTTCCAGAAGAACCGGATTGCATTTGCCAGTATACTTTCTGAAAGCCTGTTTGGCTGCAATCTCAAAGGATAGAGCATCAGAGTCAACAGGATGGTACGAACCGTCCTTAAGGACTACTTTAAGGTTATCAAGGGGAAACCCGGCCAGAGGACCATTAGCCATTGCTTCACGGAATCCCTTTTCTATTGAGGGGATAAACTCTTTTGGAATGCTCCCGCCTTTAGTTTCATTAATAAACTGAAGACCCCTGATATTATCATCGGTTGGCATAAGCATAATAGAGATGTCGGCAAACTTGCCTTTACCACCGGTCTGTTTCCTGAATATCTCCCGGAACTCTGCTGCCGTTGTAATAGCCTCTTTATATGCAACCTGCGGAACACCCTGATTACATTCAACTTTAAATTCCCTCTTCAGGCGGTCGATAAGTATTTCCAGATGCAGTTCTCCCATACCATGGATAATCGTCTGTCCGCTGTCAGGGTCGGTTTTTACCTGGAATGTTGGATCCTCTTCAGCAAGTTTGCTGAGTGCGAGTGAAAGCCTTTCAACATCTACCTGGGTTTTTGGTTCAATTGCCACACCGATGACCGGCTCGGGAAAATCCATCGACTCAAGTACTATTGGTTTATGGATAGCACAGAGAGTATCGCCTGTTTTAAGGTCTTTAAAACCTACACCAGCACAGATATCTCCAGCTGATATGCTGTCTTTGGGATTCTGCTTGTTTGCATGCATCTGGAACAAACGGTTGATCCGTTCTCTCTTCCCGGTACGCACATTCAAAACAGTATCTCCTGCTCTCAGAATTCCTGAATAAATCCTTAAAAATACAAGCCTGCCCACAAAAGGATCAGTAGCTATTTTAAAGACAAGAGCTGCCAATGGACCTTCATCGTCAGATTCACGAGTAATCTCGTTATCATTCCTGGGATCAAAACCTCTAACGGCCCCGATATCAACGGGTGAAGGAAGAAAAGCAACAATGGCATCGAGAAGGCTCTGAATACCTTTGTTCTTCAAAGCAGCTCCACACAGGACCGGTACTGTAAGCCTCTGATTAACTGATTTTCTTAGTGCTGTTAATACTTCATCCACTGTAATTGAATCATGATCCTCGAGGTATCTGGCCAGAATTGAATCGTCAACCTCAGCCACAGAATCAATAAGTTTACCTCTCCATTCATTTGCTTCTTCAAGAAGTTCCTCCGGAATATCTTCAACTTCAAAATTTGAACCTGTTATATCGTTCTCGTAATACACAATTGCCTTCATCCTTATAAGATCTACAATCCCTCTGAAATCCTCTTCTGAACCAATGGGTATTTGTATAGGGACTGAATTAGCTCCCAGTTTCGTTTTAATCTGGTGGGCAACATTGAAGAAATCTGCGCCTGCACGATCCATTTTATTGATAAAGGCAATTCGTGGAACACGGTATTTATTTGCCTGTCTCCAGACAGTTTCCGACTGTGGTTCAACACCCCCGACTGCACAGAAGATGGCAACTGCCCCATCAAGCACCCTCAGTGACCTCTCAACTTCAACAGTAAAATCAACATGACCGGGAGTATCAATAATATTAATTTTAAATTCTTCGCCTTTGTATTTCCAGTATGTTGTCGTGGCGGCAGAAGTTATTGTAATACCTCTTTCCTGCTCCTGAACCATCCAGTCCATCTGGGCATTGCCATCATGTACCTCTCCCATTCGATGAGTCCGGCCGGTATAATACAGAATACGTTCTGTAGCAGTGGTCTTGCCGGCATCGATGTGGGCCATGATCCCGATGTTTCTGGTATATTTCAGGTTTTTATCCATCTTTTCTTCTGCCAATCAGATAATCAAAACCGGAAATGAGCGAAGGCCTTATTAGCCTCTGCCATCCTGTGAGTATCTTCTTTCTTTTTATAAGCTCCGCCTTCAAGTTTATATGCGGCCATTAGCTCAGCAGCAAGCCGCTCAGCCATTGAATGGCCTGATCTTTTCCTTGCAAAGGATATCATGTTTTTCATGCTGATACTTACCTTCCTGTCGGTACGAATCTCCATTGGTACCTGGAATGTAGCACCACCAACTCTCCTTGCTTTTACTTCTACCTGAGGAGTGACATTATCAAGAGCCTGCCTGAAAATCTCAAGAGGAGTCTTGCCTTCACTCTTGAATTTTTCACCAACAATATCAAGGGAGTCGTAGAAAATTTTAAAAGCGAGGTTTTTTTTGCCATTAAGCATAAGATTATTAACAAACCTTGTTACAAACGGATCGTTGTATTTAGGATCCGGTAACAGAATCTTCTTTCTGGGTTTTGTCTTTCTCATTATCTTATTCCTTTAACTGTTGTTATTTCTTTGGTCTTTTTGCACCATATTTCGACCTTCTCTGAGTACGTCCGTCAACTCCCGAAGTATCCAGTGCACCACGAATAAGGTGGTATCGGACGCCAGGCAGATCTTTTACCCTTCCGCCTCTGATAAGTACTATGGAGTGTTCCTGGAGATTATGACCCTCCCCGGGAATATAAGCATTAACTTCTTTCTGGTTGGTAAGCCTTACCCTGGCTACCTTCCTCATAGCTGAATTAGGTTTCTTGGGTGTGGTAGTATAAACACGAACACACACCCCTCTTCTTTGAGGACATGCATCCAGAGCAGGTGCCTTACTTTTATCAACGAGAATTTTCCTGCCTTTTCTTACTAACTGCTGTATTGTCGGCATAAATCCAATTATTTTAGCATTAATTTTTACTCAAAAAAATGGTGTGCAAAGGTATTGTTTTTTATTTCTTAATTTACTAACGAGCATCATAATTTTTTCATAACACCATATTATCCAGGCTTAACAATCCTGACCATTAACAATAATCAGCTATTGAGTTTTATTCTTAGACAATATTTCTTACTTAATGATGTAAGCTACTAACAGGTACCTTCCCGATCTTTCCCCGCGAAAAAATTTTGTAAACTTACCTGGAAAGAAAAACCGGTACTCCTGTATTTCAAAAAACTTGTGCAAAGAAAATAATAATTTTGTAATTATAACCTCTTTCTTAAACTGTTTTTAAAAAATTATTAATTTTGTCCCCTCAAAATCAGGGTATATTAAAAGTATAATATAAAATTTCCAGGTAACAATGAAAACATACCAGACTGACCAGATAAAGAACCTTTGTCTGCTTGGTAACTCCGGATCAGGAAAAACAACCCTTGCAGAAGCAATGCTCTTTAATGGCAGCGCTATAGAGCGACGCGGTACAATCGAAGGTAAAAACACAGTTTCGGATTATCGCCCGATTGAACATGAGAATGGGAACTCTGTCTTCTCAACCGTTCTTTATACTGAATTACAGAACAAAAAAATTAATATCCTCGACGTACCGGGTTTAGACGATTTCTGTGGCGGTGTGATCTCTTCCCTGCATGCTGCTGACTGTGCTCTAATGGTTATCAACGTACAGAATGGTGTTGAAGTAGGTTCTGATATACATTTCCGTCATGCGGAAAACGTTCATAAACCGCTTATTCTGGTTGTCAATGGCCTGGATCATGAAAAAACCAACTTTGAGAAGTCAGTTGAAATGATGAAGGAACGCTTTGGCAACGATGTTGTTCTTATTCAATACCCTGCTAATGAAGGTGTTGGATTTAATTCAATTATTGATATCCTTAAGATGAAAATGCTCCAGTATCCCAGCGAGGGAGGAGCAGCAAAGATTGTTGATATACCGGCCGAACATAAAGACAAAGCTGCCGAATTACATAATGCCCTTATCGAAAAGGCAGCTGAGAGCGATGAATCACTTATGGAACTCTTCTTTTCAAACGATACCCTTACTGAGGATGAAATAAAAAAAGGAATTGCAAAAGGTATTGTAACAAGAGGTATGTTTCCGGTGTTCTGTATCTCAGCGAAAAATAATGTCGGAGTGGATTCACTCCTTGATTTTATTGTAAATGAAGCACCGTCAGTTACTGATTTACCGGCACCGGTGAACAGCAAAGGAAAAGAGGTAAAACCAGATCCGGCAGGTCCTGCTTCTGTATTTATCTTTAAATCATCAATTGAAGAACACATTGGAGAGATAAACTACTTCAAGGTTTATTCCGGCAAGGTTACTGAAAACCTTGATGTTATCAATAGTAATAACAGTACAAGGGAGAGGCTCTCACAGCTATATATCTGCGCAGGTAAGAACCGGACAAGAGTGTCGGAACTATATGCCGGTGACATTGGAGCTTTAGTTAAACTTAAAAATACCAGAACAAATCATACTCTGAATGCTCCCGGCAATGACTGGAAATATGAGGAAATAAGATTTCCGGAACCCAAATATCGTACAGCCATCAAAGCACAGAGTGAGAGTGATGATGAGAAGCTTGGCGAAGCCCTCAATAAGATACATCTTGAAGATCCAACAATCATTATTGAGTATTCCAAGGAACTGAAACAGATCATAGTACACGGACAGGGGGAATATCATCTTAACATAATGAAATGGCACCTCGATAATATTTACAGAATTCCTGCCAACTTAAATACTCCAAAGATCCCATATCGGGAGACAATAACTAAAGCCGCACAGGCGGACTACCGTCATAAAAAACAATCTGGTGGTGCCGGGCAGTTCGGTGAGGTTTATATGATCATTGAACCTTATGAAGAGGGTTCCCGTGAAGTATCAATGCAAAAGATTGCAGGTAGGGAGATCAAACTTTCAGTAAGAGATAAGGAAGAGATCGATCTTCAGTGGGGAGGAAAACTTGTTTATGTAAACTGCATTGTGGGAGGATCGATCGACGCCCGTTTCATGCCGGCAATACTGAGGGGCATAATGGAAAAGATGGAAGTTGGTCCGCTGACAGGATCATATGCAAGGGATATAAGGGTTTATGTTTACGACGGAAAGATGCATCCAGTAGATTCCAATGAAATATCTTTCAGGCTTGCCGGACGTAATGCATTCAGCATAGCATTCAAGAATGCCGGTCCTAAAATCCTTGAGCCAATATATGATGTTGAGATCATGGTTCCGTCAGATCGTATGGGAGATGTCATAAGCGATCTCCAGAGTCGTCGCGGATTGGTACTTGGTATGTCAAGTGAAAAAAGATTTGAAATTATTAAGGCTAAAGTACCCCTCGCGGAAATGAATAAATACTCAACTGCTCTGAGCTCATTAACCGGAGGACGTGCAATGTATTCCATGAAGTTTGCGGAATATTCCCAGGTTCCCGGAGATGTTCAGGATGCTGTAATCAAAGCTTACGCTGAAGAGGAGGAAGAGGAATAGAACTCAGTATTTTAAGCACACTTTATTCAAAGCAGAGAGGGGGTTGGGAGTGAGTGCATGTCAAACCTATACAGTCATTATAACATCCCAGACAAATGCCCTGATGCCGACATCCTCGTTCATAACATCAATTTTTTTCACTTTATCTAGTACTGTCTCTACAATATCATCCTCAACAATGGTAAGAACTCCTTTGTTGATCTCCGGCCATGTATGTGTACCAAGATGCGGAACACCGGTACTGGTGCCTCTTCCCTGCATGTTCTCCCACAGCGAATAACCTCTGACACCAAGTTTGTCCAGCATATACTCTATTTTCTCTGTGTGAGCCTGATTATAAATTATCATTATTGCCTTCATCATCTTTAATTTGTTAAATTATTGATTCTCATTTTCATTTTCTCCGTTAAGAAACTTTAACTCAGAATATATTGCAAGATGTTTGTTCCTTTCCCCATGTTTTGCAAAAACTGCATAAATTACAGGTACAAGAACAAGTGTAACGAAAGTTGAGAATACCAGCCCTCCGATAACAGAAATACCCATCGGACTCCAGAGCTCTGAACCCGGACCACTGCTTAAAGCCAGTGGCAGCATTCCGAGAATAGTTGTGGCAGAGGTCATAAAGACAGGTCTGAGCCTGGACCTTCCTGAAACTGCAATAGCTTCATATAATTCGAGACCTCTCTCGCGCATCAGATTAATAAAATCAACCAGCACAATGGCATTCTTTACAACAATACCTATGAGCAATACAGCCCCGATTCCTGAGATTACACTCAGGGTAGTACTTGTGACCCACAAGGCTATTGCCACGCCCGAGAAGGCAAACGGGATAGAGAACATTATGATAAATGGCATCTTGAGCGATTCAAACTGCGAAGCCATGACCAGATACACGAGTATAAGGCTCACAACCAGAAGCAGTGCAATATCCATAAATGCCTCCATCTGCTCCTCTATTGCTCCGGATATTTGGACCATTACTCCTGAAGGCTTTGGAGTTGAATCAATTGCATCCTGGATATCTTTCTGGAGATCAGTAAGTGATCGCTTATATGGAGTTAGGGAGACCCTGACGATCCTTTCTTTTCGTTTACGTTCAATGCTTGGCGGAGCCCAGAACTCTTTTATCTCAGCTATTTCACCCAGCCTGACAATCTGTCCCATTTGATTGGTTATCCCTATATTCTCTATGTCAGTCAGCGTGCTTCTTGCATTCTTTTTATACCTGACAACCACATCATATTCATCTCCGAACTGCCGCAATCTGGTAGCAGTGAGCCCTGCGACCCTGTTCCTGACAGCTGCAGCAACCATGGCCGTATTCAGCCCGCTGGAACTCATTTTATTCTGATCGAATATAATCTGAAGCTCTGGTTTGGACCTGTCACGACTTATCGTAACGTCCTTTGCTCCCTCTATCTTTTCTATCTTATCTGCAAGTTCTTTTGCAACAATGTTTGTTGCGGTAATGTCATACCCATAAACCTCCACTTCCACAACGTTTCCTCCAAAACTTCCCATGTCGGCTGTTGTGGATATATTAAAATCAACTATTTCAGGATAAACAGCAAAATCCTTTCTCATTTCTTCAGCAATATCCCACACATTTCTGTTACGCTCATTTACAGGGATCAAACTATAAGTACTTTGAATTATATGTGTTGCACCGGCACTCCATATCGAGCTCCAGCCTCCCTGGTCATCACTTCCTGTGGAGGTCGAAATCAGGTCAATCTCAGGATATTTTGCCTTGACCAGACTGTCAAGCATATCAGCTAATCTGACTGATTTGTCCACTCTTGTTCCGGTCTGAAGCTCTACTGTGGCATAAATCGTTGATTCATCCGCTTCCGGGAAAAACTCGGTATCGACTACACCGAAGAGGCTCATTGATATAATAAAGACTATTATCGAAAGAATTGTGACAACCTTCTTATGATGCAACGCCCATCGCAGGGTTTTTTCATAGAATTTATCGAACAGGTCCAGACCTTTTCTTATACTTCCGTCATATGTCCATAATGGAGGATTCCGTTTAACCGGCCGGTATTTCAGCATCAGGGCGCTTAATGTCGGAGTAAGGGTTATTGCTGCAACCGTGGAAGTTACAATGATGATTGTAACACTCATCCCAAGCTGCTTGAAAAGAACTCCTGTAAGACCTTTAACGAAGGTAAGGGGGAAGAAGACTGCAACAACAGTAAGGGTTGTTATTATTACCGCAAGCCATACTTCATTTGTCGCATAAATTGCTGCTTCTCTGGGCCGGCTTCCTCTTTCGATATGTCTCGCTATATTCTCCAGAACAACAATGGCGTCATCGACCACCATACCGATTGCAATGGAAAGTGAGACAAGTGAGATTATATTAATCGAAGCATCTGATACAAAAAGATATATGAACGCAACTACCAGCGAAACAGGAATTGTAAATATTACTATTATTGTCGCTCTCCACCTTCCAAGGAAGAAAAGAACAACAAGAACAACAAAAATTGCAGCATACAATAATGTGTGCGACAGGTTGTTAATCGAATCGGTTATGAAAGAAGCACTGTCAAAAAGCTTCTCTATTTTTATGTCGGGAGGAAGATCCTTTTGCAGATCCTCTAAAGACTTTTCAATTTCCCTTGTAATCTTAACCGTATTACCACCTGACTGTTTCTGAACAAAGACTCCCATTCCGCGCTCTCCGTTAATCTTGGTATCAAGCTTTGATTCGCGGATGGTATCCCTTACTTCAGCTATGTCTTTCAGATATACTGCATTACCATTATAGTTACTGACTACAATATTCTTAACTATATCACTTTCAGGGAATTCGCCCTGGATACGAAGGGGATAATCTGTCTGTCCCATTTCAAGGTATCCTGCAGGCATATTTATATTCTCAGCTCCAAGAATACTACCAATCTGCTCAATGGTCAGATGATAAGCCTCCATCTTGCGGGGATCGACATCAATGTATATTCTTCTCCCGGGCACACCAGTAAGTGAAACATTACCAACACCTTCAATCCTGTTTAACGGATTGACGATTTTTTCATCAAGGATCTTTTCAAGCCCTGCATAACTTTCACTGGCTGTCACAGCATAGAAAATTATTGGCATCATGCTCGAGTTAAATTTTATTATCGTCGGGTCCTCACAATCCTCCGGCAAAAAATTCAACACAAAATTCATGTTACTCCGGATATCATTCATTGCCTCATCCAGATTTGAACCATATTCAAAACTCAGGAAAATCACCGAAACTCCGTCGCTTGAGGTAGAAATAAGCTCTTTAAGATTACTCACAGAATTAAGGGCATCTTCAAGCGGACGGGTTACATTGGTCTCAACATCTGATGCACTAGCCCCGGGATAGGTTGTAAGAACTGAAACGAACGGCAATTCTATTTCGGGGTAAAGATCCACCGGCAGGTTTACCAGCGAATATAATCCTATAACAATCATACCTATAAAAATCAGGATGGTTGTAACAGGTCGTTTTACAGAAGAACTATATATACTCATTTTTATATTTTTGAGATTCCAACGATTATTGTACTATTTCAATTTTATCTTCGCTTATCAGCCCCGACTGGCCCTCAGTGATGACAAGGTCACCCTCTTTCAAATTTTCCGAAATGATTTCAAGATTATCATCAAACCTTTTACCGATTAACACCTCCACTCTTCTGGCTACTCCGCCGCTTGCTACAAAAACATACCTGATATTTGTTCCCTCCTGCATCAGCACGGTATTGGCAGGAACAACATATGTCTCAACTTCACCCAAATACATTGAAACTCTTACAAACATACCTGGTTTTAAGAGATTATTTCTGTTCGCAAGTTCAAGCTCAACATTAAAAGAACGCGTTGTTGCATTCACGGTTGGGGCTACAAGAATCACTGTTCCGGTAAAGACCTCATCCTGATATACATCAGCCGTTATTGTAGCTTTCATTCCTCTTTTTAACAAAGGATAGTATTGTTCGGATATACTAACATTCACCTTTAATGGATTTACCTGCATAAGAGTTACCACTGCAGATCTTCCGGTTGTAGTAGTTGGTGTGCCGGAATACATCTCGCCGTCCTCAAAATATTTTCCGGTAATAACCCCTGAAAATGGAGCTTTAAGGAGGGTATTCTCTTCCATGAAATCGACATTTGTCTTTAAAACATCATATTGTGTTTTCATCTGGTCATAATCCTGTTGCTTAACAGCACCTGTTTTTAAAAGAGTATCCAGCCTGCTGAGATCCTTTTCAAGATTACTAAGTTGCAGTTTAAGCTGATAAAGTTGAGTCCGGTCCATAAGGAAAAGTTCATCTCCCCTGTTAACCCGGTCACTGACTTCAACATATATCCTGTCAATCCTGCCCGGAGTTGAGGGAGCCATATTAACCTCCTCAAAAGGCAGAATAGTCGCAGTATAATCAATGGTTCTGGCAATTTTTGTTTTTGCCAGAGTTGTCACTTTTACATAGATTGTGGCAGTATCAGCCTCCTCTGCAGACGCCTGGTTATTATCGGTTGCTGTGTTTTTATTCGATGTGCAGCCTGACAGAATGATCATGGTGATAAATACTGTCAAAATTCTTTTAATGTGATTCATTATATTTATTTTGAAGGTTACTTATTAAATCATCTAAATATTATTTAACAATTTATCTAATGCAAGCTTTGTCTGCAGAAGGTTCATAAGTGCCGAAACATAATTATTTTCAGCCTGGAGGTAGAGCGAATTTGCCTGTGTCAGATCAAGGCTTGAGGCCATACCTTGTTTGTATTTATTTTCCATATTCGTGTATACCCTCATGGATACTTCAACATTGTCTTTCTGACTTTTGTACTGAAGGTTAGCATTTACAAGGTTATACCGAAGCTGTTTTTCGTGGAGGAGCAACTGATCCTCAACCATTTCTTTTGTATTTCTGGCATTCTCGAGATTAATCTGGGCTTTCCTGATCCGGGTATACCTCTGACCGCTTGCAAAGATGGGAAGAGTAAGCTGCAGTCCGGCCATCGAGTTCTGGAACCATCTCAGCTCAGATATCTTGTCACCCATCCCGTTTGTGCCATAATTATAAAATCCTGACAGGGTAGGAAGAGCCGAAGCTTTTTGTGTTTTAAGTGCAAGCAGCGACATTTGTTCCTGCCCCTCAATAAGTTTGTAATCCACATTTTCTGTATGATCAAAATCCTGGGATAATAAAGCCTCAACATTAATTTCAGCAGTAAGGCCTTCGAGAGTTTCTGTAAGTATAATCCTGGTGTCAGGGGCCACTCCCAGCTGAAACCTCAGGAGATTATAATTTACTTCAATCGTGCGGTCAAGTGAACTGAGGCTGTTCTCAACCATGGTTACATTCTGCTGCATCTGGTCCACATCTGTCTTTTCAGCCATACCGGCTGCATACATCACATTAGTGGCTTTAAGAGTTTCGTTAAGATTTTCAATATTCTTCACAATTATCTCTCTCGACCGCTCAGAAAGCAGTATAAGAAAATATACATTACTCACCAATTCTTTGGTATCAAGTTCTGATTTCTCAAGGTTTTGTTCACTCAGTTGTTTGGCAAGCTTTGTGGTTTCAATTCCCAGATACAAAGGAGCGTTAAACAGAAGTATGCTTGCCTGAACACTGGCACTCGAGTTAAACTGAGATCCAAAAGTAACAGGTATCTTTTCCCCGGGCTGACCAAAAAACTCGCCGGGTAAAAGAGTGGTCATAAGTTTAAGGTTATCGGTAAACGAACCAGATGTAGTTATCTGAGGCAGTGCATTGGATATAGTCTCCCATATTGCCACTCTTGATGCCTCCACCTCCAGCCTGGCTGAAATTATCCTCTTGTTATTCTGTATTGCAAATTCCTGGGCGTCTTTCAGAGAAAGGGTTAATTCACTGCCGGTTTGTGAAAAAACTATTCCCCCTGACAATAGAAAAAATAGTGTTGTGGTAAATAACTGTTTGTTTTTCATATTTGTATAATGTTTTTTCCAGTCTGCTGTTTGTAATAAAATATTAATTATTATATGTCTCAAAAATCTGGTTCCAGGCTGTTAATCAGCTCAATCCCTTTAAAAGTGGATATACCTTTCAGATAATTTATAAAAACATTCTTTATAACATCACGCCTTGAAAACTGTTCAATGGGATATGAATCGTTGTCCAGTACTGATTTTGCTAGTTGATAGAGACAACGGTTAACCAGATCAGGATTAATATCATCCCTGAAAAGTTTCTCCTTAATTCCTCTTTCAATAACCTGAATATTATTTTTATAATCAGGCATTTCACATTTGAAAGCTTTGTTTACCAGAACCTCCTGATGAAACCTCTTCATATCTTCCTGAAAAGCAGGACTCATATTCAGAAAATGATCCCTGTTAAACTCAAGTAACCTGAATATTGCCACAATTGCATTTTCTGATTCGTTAAGGACCTTTCTGATTAAATCATTCTGCTTCTCAGTCATCCAGTTCAAAACCCCTACCAACAATTCATCCTTATTCGCAAAAATCTCATAAATAGTCCTCTTCGACATACCAAGATGATTGGCAAGAGAATCCATCGTTACTGATTTAATTCCATAAATTCTGAATAGTCCTGCTGCTTCTGTGATTATCCTGTTCCTGTTGTCCATTAATTTCCGAAATAAACCCTGCAAAAATGTGAAAACTTATTTAGTTTACAAAGTTTTATTTGTTAAATTGTGGTTACATCCCGGGGAATGCGGGAAAATACCGGTGAATAACGAAAATGGATAACGCAAAAAGAATGGATTACAGGAACAAGGAAATCTTTCTGTTGGTTGTTTTGCCCCCTTGTGTTCCCCCTGAAGGGGGAATAATTCACTCTTTTATTTGATAGCTGCTAAATAGTAATAAAAATTCTTATATTGCTTTTATAATTATTCCATATTTAAAATGGCTGAGAAGAAGAATATTTACCATGTTGATGCGTTTACCAGCGAACCCTTTAAAGGTAATCCTGCCGGGGTTTGCATCATCAATGAAGAGACGACAACAGAATGGATGCAAAATATTGCAACTGAAATGAATTTTGACTTTTGTGTGCGTTGCTTCGTCCCTTCTCTGGGCATTAATGAAGATCCTGTTACGGGCTCGGCTCATTGCGCTCTCGCTCCGTTCTGGCATATGAAAACAAACAGGACAGACTTTATTTCGCATCAGGTTTCAAAACGGACAGGTGTTTTAAAAATCTCACTCAAAGAAAAAAGGGTCGAGATTTCAGGACAGGCCAGAACAATATTCAGAGTCACTCTGCTTGTATGATACAAAATCCTGATTATGTGGTATAAAATTGATAATGAGGGCGATGTCTTTTCCCCTGCCCTCCTGGTCTATCCCGATCGGATTGAAAAGAACATCCGGAAAATGATTAAAATTTGTGGTAGTGTTAACCGGATCAGGCCACATGTAAAAACACATAAAACACCTGAAATCATTCGGTTGCAAATGAAATATGGCATATATAAGTTCAAATGCGCCACTATTTCTGAAGCCGAGATGGTAGCAAGGTGCGGTGCATCCGAAGTTCTTCTGGCATATCAGCCCGTCGGTCCCAATATAGAAAGGTTTTTCAGGCTACAGCAAGAGTTCAGCGACACAAAAATTTCATGCCTTGCTGACTCCCGGGTTGTAACAAAGCAATTATCTGAGGCAGCCCGGAGAAATAGTACTGAAGCCCTCGTCTGGATCGATATTAATAACGGAATGGACCGTACCGGAATAATCCCGGGGAAAAATGCAGTACAGCTTTTCAGGATGATTATTGATTTACCCAACCTGAAGGCAGAGGGTCTGCATGTGTATGATGGTCATATTCATGAAAAGGATTTTTCCCTCCGGCAGAAATTATGCAACGAGTCATATGCCCGGGTAACTGATCTTATAAAAGAACTTAAAAATGAAGGTATTCCCAACTTGAAAGTTATAGCAGGTGGAACACCTACATTCCCGATTCATGCCAGACGAAGAAGAGTTGAAACAAGTCCCGGAACTCTTATTTTATGGGACTACGGTTACAGCAGCTCCTTTACTGACATGGACTTCTTACATTCTGCTATACTTATGACGCGTATTATAAGCAAACCAGACAAAAACTTATTATGTCTCGATCTTGGGACCAAAGCCATTGCTTCGGAAATGCCTCAACCAAGAATAAAAATAATTGGACTTGAAAATTATACTATTATTAATCATAATGAAGAACACATGGTCATCAGGACTCCCGAATCCGTTAACCTTAATATTGGAGATGTATTATACGGGATCCCTTGGCATATATGTCCCACTGTCGACCGCTTTGATTCAGTGTATGTTGTAAGGGAGGGAAAAGTCACTGACCAGTGGAAAGTTGAGGCCAGAACAAGAAGAATTACAATTTAAAGGTGTAACGGCGAAGAAATGTATTATGCATTATAGACGATGTGTAAATGATGGCAGGCCTACTGCATCTCTGTGCATCTGTACTGCTGCGCCCTTACCGGTATAGATACACGAATCCCCTGTACTCCTTACTGTCATATTCCACATCATCCCAGCCCCTGGCCCGGATGATATAAAAATAGATACCCGGACTCGCTTTAATTGATGATTTATTGACATTTCCATCCCAGCCTTCCCAGCCCTTAAGTTTTTCTCCCTGTCCATAAAAACTATAAACCTTCAGTCCGCTTCGACTGAAAACTTCAACATTAATAAATCGTAATGATTGCGATTCTACAATAAAATAGTCATTCAAACCGTCACCATCAGGAGTAAACACATTCGGGATATAAAGTAGAGAGGGATCAACAATAATTTTATCATATCTCAATGAATTAATACAGTGAAGTTCGCTTTCAATAGTGAGCTTTACCGTGTATTCACCCGGTATATAATAAGTATGCGGTTCAGGATCCTTCAATACTGAAATGGTATCATCCCCAAACTCCCATTTGTACTCAACACCTCTTATCGATTTATCTGTAAAAGTCACTTCTAGCGGAGCTTCACCCTGTACAGGATAAACTGAGAAATCAGCCTTAACGTGAATCGACTCATAAAAGAATGAAGATGTGTTGTTACAGGCAAAACTGTCAGTGACCTCAAGCATGTATGTAACATCAACAAGGGGAGGATTAAAAGTCTGTGGATTAAGTTCTATGTCGGGATAAGGTATAGACGATACTGGGTCGGACGACCAGAGGAATCTCACTCCGTTAGCTAATTGTACCGGATTGCCATTTGACGGATCATTATAAAAAAAGGTGTCAACTGCAACTTTGCCACTTAATGCAACATAATCACAAGTTCGGTTCAAAAGAGATGCCTGAGTATAAGGAGTGTCAAGGAAAATCCATGCAACAAGGCTGGTATTGTAACCTCCGCCGTCACTGATGTCAACTCTGTAGCCTCCCTCTTCAAGGTTTTCTGCTGATGAACTCATCGCTCCGGTTTCTGATTTAAGAAATATACTGAAACTTCGGGTAACATCGCTCCATTTATACCATAAAAAATCAAATGGACCTGTTCCTCCCGGACTGACAGCATTGAGTGTGCCCTTCTGAACTCCGGTGGAATTACAGTAAATGAAAACCGGATCCTTAATACCCGGAGCTGAGGGGTATGATGTGTATCTTACTGCACTCACATCAGGAGCAGTAAGCTGAGCTAAAGTAATTAACGGCTGAAACAGTACCGCTATAAAAAATAAAAAACGCACAGGCAATTCGTTCTTTGTAAAATAACGTATTATACTGCTGCATGGTATAACCATATGCAATTATAATAAAAACCATGTTACGTAGAGACGCGCAAATTGCGCGTCTCCTGGGTTACAAATTCCGTCCTTACAGAGACGCGCAAATTGCGCGTCTCCTGGGTTACAAATTCCGTCCTTACAGAGACGCGCAAATTGCGCGTCTCTACCTGTTAATAAATAATTACGGTTTCCTGTTTGATAAAATCTGTTATTGTTAAATTTGCTTCGCCCTGTACGCTGTAAATCTAAACAACACATGACTCATAATTACCTTAACGACCTCAATAATGCCCAACAGCAAGCAGTTATTAACACCGAGGGTCCTGCCCTTGTAATAGCGGGCCCTGGCGCCGGTAAAACAAGAGTCCTGACTTACCGGATAGCTCATCTCCTTAATAATGGTATTCCTGCGTCCAGGATAATGGCCCTTACCTTTACCAATAAAGCTGCAAGGGAAATGAAGGAAAGGATCATTAAAATAGCAGGTTTCGAAATTGCCAGATACCTCTGGATGGGTACTTTCCACTCAATCTTTGCAAAAATCCTCAGATTAGAAGGATCCAGACTGGGATACAAATCAAATTATACCATTTACGATACAACCGATTCAAAAAGTCTGATACGCACCATCATCAGGGAACTGAATCTTGATGACAATATTTACAAACCGGGATTTATAGCTTCAAGAATCTCAACTGTAAAAAATAATCTTATCACCGCCAGTATATACGCTGCCGATCTCTCTTATCAGGAGTATGACAGATCGGTGCGGATGCCATTGCTGACTGAGGTCTATAAACACTATTCTGCAAGATGCTTTAAAGCAAATGCAATGGATTTTGATGATCTGCTACTGAATACAAACATACTTTTCAGGGATTTTCCTGACGTGCTGGCCAGATATCAGGAGAAATTCAGCTATATACTTGTGGATGAATACCAGGATACGAACTATTCACAATACCTGATCATTAATAAACTTGCAGAGGTTCATAATAATGTCTGTGTGGTCGGGGATGATGCCCAGAGTATCTATTCTTTCCGCGGAGCAAGACTTGAGAATATTCTCGAATTCAAAAACGACTACTCCGGTTACCGGCTCTTCAAGCTTGAGCAAAATTACCGGTCAACGCAGACAATTGTAAACGTCGCAAACGCAATAATAGCCAATAATGAAGGTCAGATTCATAAGAAAGTTTTTTCAGAGAATGAATCCGGTGAAAAAATCCAGGTTATGCAGGCTGTTACCGATGCCGAAGAGGGTTTCAACATCGCATCGGATATTTTCGACAAGAGATTCTCGTTACAGCATAACTGGTCGGATTTTGCAATACTATACAGGACCAACGCCCAATCGAGAATATTTGAAGAGACTCTCCGCAGGAAAAACATACCTTACAAGATCTATGGCGGATTATCCTTCTATGAACGGAAAGAAATAAAAGATATTCTCGCCTACTTCAGAATGATCATTAATCATGAAGATGAAGAAGCCCTGAAAAGAACAATAAATTACCCCAAAAGAGGAATTGGTAATACAACCGTCAGCAAAATATTTGAACTTGCTGCCAGACTGAATGTCACACCCTGGAATATAATTCAGGAGGCAGACAAATACTCCGGACATTTTAATACCGGAACTGTCAGAAAATTATTCCTTTACGTAGAGTTGTTGAATACCCTGGCACTTGGTTCCGATGTTAGTGATGCTTTTACAAAAGCAAGAGAAATTGCTATGGGCTCCGGGATTGTTAGAGAATTGAGAGAGGGTAAATCACCTGAGGAGGTAAGCCGGTATGAAAATCTCGAAGAGTTACTGAATGCCATAAAAGTATTTACTGAAGCAGCTGAAACAAATGGTGAACCATCTACTCTCGAAGCATATATGGCTAATGTTGCTCTTCTTACAGACCAGGATAATGAAAAAGAGGAAGATCGGGATAAAGTCACAATAATGACAATGCACTCAGCTAAAGGACTGGAATTCAAACATGTATATATTGCCGGAATGGAGGATACACTTTTCCCTTCACCCATGTCATCCGGGAATCCTCGTGAGCTTGAAGAAGAAAGACGTCTGTTCTATGTAGCTGTAACCCGGGCTAAAGAGATGGTTACTCTGAGTTATGCACTTAACAGATACAAATGGGGCAACCTCGAAAGAAGCAATCCCAGCAGGTTCCTGCGTGAGGTCGATCAGAAGTTTCTGGATTATCCCCAGACAGGGGGAAAACCTTTCACATCAAGGAATTTAGCCGGAAACAGATTCACATCATTCCGCGAAGAACAGCCTGATTATTCTTATAGCAGAAAATTAAAAAAGATAAGAAGTACTGAATCCGTAACAGTTACGCCTTTTAATGGCAGTGATCCTTCAGAGTTTTCTGAAGGAGATTATGTTCAGCACGAACGTTTCGGCGACGGAGAAATATTAACGATTGAAGGTCGCCCTCCTAATGTTACTGCTACCGTTGAATTTAAAAATAACGGAAGAAAAAAGCTACTTCTCAGGTTTGCAAAACTGAGAAAGATCTGAAAATCTTTCCGGGGCTGTTGAAAAAGTTTTGCTTTACCCCCCAACCCCAAAAGGGGGAGTTGTAACATTCAGTATATCAATAAGTCCCCCTTGGGGGATTTAGGGGTGAAAAAACCAGGAGGGACTTTTTCAACAGCCCTGATTTAGGGGGGCTTACCAATGTAAAACAAAGTCTAATTCAAAGAGGCTGCATTCTTATACAGCCTCTTTGACCAGAAAATTATCTTTAAGATAATGAGTGTGTTTTTACCTCAGGAGGCCAGGGGGATGAGGTCATGTCAACTGCTCAGCAGGTTTCTCCTTTTCAAGCAGAACCGACTGATAAAGAGTTGCAAATGAACTTGATACCCACATTATTGCAGGAAAAATTCCTACTATAAGAAGGCAAAGTCCCAATATTATGATGAAGAATGATACAAAACCCATCAGAAAGATCGTCCAGCCATGACCCCGGGTAAGCTTCCAGCTTAGCTCCACAGCTTCAATAGGATCGAGCTTTTTATCCATCACAATATATGATACGAAGGCAAGCCTGCATGCTATAATTATCCCTGGAATGATGAGTACAAAGATCCCCATGATAACCAGGGCAAAAACCAGCAGATTAGCCAGGATGATATGCAGGTAATTATCCATGAATCCCCTGATCAGAATCTCAAAATCGGGCTTTTTCCTTCTTACAGATTCTACAAATATCAGCTTCCCTCCATATTGAAACACAGGTGCAACAAGAAAAGAATAGAGAAATGCAATCAGTGCAAAGAATGCTGCAAAAATCCCCAGAGAAGCCAATCCGAAAAAGTGTTCCCAGTCACCATTCCATTTCCAGGGCGACCAGGGAAAATCTGAAGGATCGATTTTAATATCGAATATCTTATAAGGAGCTGCAACAATGGCAAGGATAAATACAACAAGTAACAACCTGAGAAAATTATCCATCATTACCCTCCAACCTGTTCCGAAGCTGTCCCCGAAGGTCGGAATTAATTTGTAATCATTAACTGTTTCCATACTTAACATTTTTTATTAATAAATTTATGAACATTGTCTTAGGCAAATGTAAACCCACTATTTCTAACAGACTTCATACTATAGTAGTGATTATAAAATTTCCTACTTAAGTATGGATTACAATACTTTAGTAGTGTTTAACTTTATCCGATAGGTTTACAGCTATTTTTATATCTTTATAGAATGTTACAATACCTGGTATATCTGATCTTTATTCTGTCGGTTGCCATGGCTGCGGGAGGAATAGTACTTGCATCCCGGTTACGGAATAAATACAGGTCGGAGATCTTCTCTACCCTTCTTTATTTCCAGGTCTTTATTTTTACTTTCGGCTTTTACGGTATCTGGGGACAGGTAGTAATCAGGTCATTTCTCTCACCTTATATTTCCGGCGACCTTCTTATGAGAATCACTAACATCTCAATCCTTCTGGGATTACCTTTCCTGATATTTGCATGGCTCATGCTTGTTCAGTTTTCGGGGACTATCTCAGGAAGAAGAAAAAACAACTGGTTGATATTCTGGTTTCTCCTGATCAATTTTGCTGTGATTTTCGTTGCAGGCTTTCTGATAGCAAGAACCAGTGAAATAAATCCGGCTACTCTTATCAGATATTACTTTATCTTCATGAATTGCCTCTATTCTGTCATTGCTGCAGGTTTGCTATTATTCCCGGTCAGAAAAAAATCAGTTATTCATGATTACGATGGGAAAGTTATCTCCCTGGCAATAATATTTGCTATGCTGGCACAAATCACCCCTCTCCTGTTCTATAAATCACAGGTTTACCTTGGACTAATATTCGTTTTCACATTTTTTGCTGGAAATACATTTCTGCCGGTCTATCTTACTTATGGTACTCTTTTAACAGTCTTTAGTGAAGAGGGTGCCAGGGATTTATCGTTCGAAGAATTTTGCAAGAAATTCGAAATCTCGGCCCGGGAAACAGATATCATCCGCGAAATTTGCAACGGGCTGAGCAATAAAGAAATATCCGGTAAACTATTTATCAGCCTTCAAACAGTAAAGGACCACACTCACAGAATCTATATAAAGACCAATGTTAAAAGCAGGGTACAACTGATAAATATTGTAAAGGAAATGAAAAGACTATGATTCCTGTCCGGGTGACGAGGATACTCTGCAACTCTTAAAAAATGATTTAGGCAGGAAAGATATTCGAATTTCTTTTCGGGATTCACAATATAATGAAGTTTCCCATGCCTTAAGTCCTGCAAACGACATAATACAATTGAATATATGCAGAAAACAAACAATAAGAAATAGCCGAATGGTTGTACAGGCCGATGAATTAATTTACAATATTTGCCGATTTATTCATTTAAAAACAGTTGTTGCTATGGACTAGTTATGTCCGGATATGAAAGACATAATAATATATGTATATGTAATTATCGTATAAATGATTATAATAAAATTAACTGGAGTGAAGAAGGGACAATTAGGTTTACAGAAAACTAATAAATATATTTGTTTTAAATAAACGGTATTAACCCCAGAGCAAGCTCTGGACTCTAAAAACGGTGCAAGCACCGAGGAACCGAGTTTACGAGCTCGGCGAAGCCAATTATACCTTTCCTTCGCGTCCGCCGAAGCTTTACGCGAAGGCGGATTAATGACATTGCGAAAAAGTAGTTTTTAAAGGTGCTCTTTAATATTAAAACAAAATCTGACTTTATTGCAAATTATGCGGCCTTTTAATACTATGAACAATTTTGCGCTAAGCATAGCAATTTTAGCTATTAATAATACCGGATGAAATCAAAAAAAATTCTTTATAAGCTGTTTATTTTATTTTCTGGGATTCTTTTTCTAATTAGCTGTAAAACAGAAATCAACGAAAAAATACAGAAGATAGATTATAAGCCATATATCGAACCGGATTATTCTGATGTAACCATCCCTCCCAATATTGCCCCGATGAATTTTGTTATTAAGGAGGATGGATATTTTTTTAAAGTAACTGCAACCGGTAGTACAAATAAGTACCGGATTGATTTAAAATCGTCAGATGGAGTTATAAGATTTCCTGAAAAATCATGGAAAAAACTGATCAGGGATTGTGAAGGTGACAAAATCACGGTTAAGGTTTACTCTGCAGGTGAGGATAAAAAAAACATGATAGAATATGAGCCTTTCTTCATGTATGTATCCAATGAGCCAATTGATCCCTACCTGACCTACCGGGTAATTCATCCGGGTTATTATAGCTGGTCCAGGATCAAGATAGTACAGAGGTCTATTGAAAGTTTCGAGGAAGAATCCCTGATCGAAAATCAGATACTAGAATATAATTGTATCAACTGTCACTCCTTCAACCAGAATAATCCGGCAAGATTCCTGGTTCACATCCGTGGATCGAAAGGCGGAACCTATTTCGTTGAAGATAAGAAAATAACCAGGACAAATCTAAAAATAGAAACCATGCCTGGCGGTGCTACCTATCCGTCATGGCATCCCGATGGAAGATATGTGGCATTTTCATCCAATCAGGTAAGACAGAGCTTTTATGCTGAAGCAAAAAAAAGTATTGAGGTTTATGACCTTATTTCCACTCTGATTCTGTATGACAGGGAAAAGAATGAAATAATAAACATACTGGACCAGGACTCTCTGATTTATTTGCAAACCTTTCCTTCATGGTCGTCTGATGGTAAATATTTATACTTCTGCAGGGCAGAATACAGGTATAAAAGCACCAATCCGGATCTAAAAGATATTGAATCAACCCATTATAATCTTGCAAGAAAATCATTTGATCCCGCGACGGGCACATTCGGTAAAACCGAAATTATTTTCAATGCTGATGAAAGAAACAAAAGTGTCTCTTTTCCAAGAATTTCTCCTGATGGTAAATATTTGATTTTCACTCTTCATGATTACGGCACTTTCCCGATCTGGCACCGGGAAGCAGACTTATATTTACTTAACCTTCAAAATGGAGAGATCAGGGAAATGACCCTGAACAGTGATGAGACTGAAAGTTACCACACATGGTCGACCAATAGTAAATGGCTGGTCTTTAGCAGTAAAAGATCAGACGGTCGAAGCACAAGGCCTTATTTTGCGTATATTGATTCTTTGGATCAGAATAGGAAACCTTTTGTTCTGCCACAGAAAGATCCGACACTTTACAACCGGATGCTGGAATCCTTTAATATTCCTGAATTTGTAAGTGGAAAAATCAGGCTTGTACCCCGGGATTTTGAAGATGCAGCAAAGCAGGAACCGGTTCAGGCAAATCCCGCAAATCCTCTGGATTCCCTGCCGGAATGGATTGGTAGTAAGACAATTGTTGACAGCACACAAAGTATAAGAGCAAGCCATCAGTGAAGATGTTTCCTAAGGTAAAAATAAAAGGGGATGCTTATGTGCATTATTTACTTGCATTCTTCTGCATTGCGGTATTCGTATATTTTTACTGGATTGGCGACTATTTGCTTTTTTTTCAGGAACAGCAATCTCTGTTTATTTTTTCCGGGGATTACTTTTATGAATTCTTAACAAAGCCTGGTGGCTTGCTTGAACTTGCAGGTAAATTTCTTGCACAGTTCTATGCCAGCAAAATACTGGGGTCATTGATCCTCGCTATTATTCTGACCTTACCGGGACTTATACTACTGAATATCAACAAGCGGTTGATGACCGGTAAACCAGCTTCATTTATTTTGCTGCTGATAACCATCTGCCTGCTTTTATTGATGCAGGCTTACTATTATCATATGATGGAGTACAATCTCGGATTTCTACTGGTTTTTTTATATTTCCTGCTGACCATAAATTCCGAAAGAAGAAGCTATCGCTATACTATGTTAATTCTGTTTCCTTTATTCTATTTCCTGACCGGCGCTTATGCATGGATTTTTCTGGGCATGTATGTTATGTATAGCTTATTTTATATTAAAGGGAAACAAAAGTATCTGTATCCTGCTATTCTGCTGAGCGTAGCTGCCGGTTCGTTCATCATCTTCAAGGAAATTCTTTTCCTGCAATCTGTCGGGCAGCTCATCTTGTACCCGCTTCCCTTCATAAATGATCCAACACATAAGTTCATATTTCGCTTATTTGTCCCGATTGTGATATTATATCTTGCTGCCGGAAAAATTGCTGTTTCAGTAAAAAACAAATGGATAAATACCAGGTTTTTCACAATTATCCTCTCCGGAATTGTTTTGGTTGTGACCATACTGCTCATGGTTAAAAATTATAATCCCGAGACTGCCAGGGTAATTAAGCTTGAAAAATTTATTTTTGAAAAGAAATGGAATGAAGCGATTGAGTTTCATGAAGGTTTTCCTTCCCGGAACAGGATCGGTCAGTACTTTTATAATATTGCGCTCTCTGAAACTGAACAATTATGCGACAGGTTGTTCAAAGGAAGGCAGGATTTCGGCGCTGGTTCACTTATTTTGCCGTGGAGCAACGAACACCTCGGGTGGGGGGCTTATTTCTTCTATTCTGTTGGGCTGATAAACGAGGCCCACCGCTGGGCTTATGAAGAAATGGTGGTTTATGGTTACCGTCCGCAAAATGTCAAATTACTTGTTCAAACCGACCTTATGAATGGAAATTACCGGATGGCAGAGAAATACATTAACATATTGAAAAGGACCATCTGGTATAATACCTGGGCAGCAGAATATGAAAAGCTGCTTGATGATCCTGAGCGTATTAAAGCTCATCCTGAGCTGGGTGAAATGATTAAGATTCTTCCCGGGAACAATTTCTTTATCCAGCTGGAATCGCCGCAGAACAATCTTACAATGCTATTGCAGACCAATCCGGATAATAGAAAAGCATTTGAATATGAAATGGCCTGGCACTTGCTGACAAAAAATGTTGAGGCAATAGTAAATAATATCAAAAAAATGAGAACCATGGGTTATAAGCGAATTCCACGTCATATTGAAGAAGCAGCTTTAACTTATTTCGACAGTAAGGGAGCTCTTCCTGATCTTGGTGGACTTACAATAAGCAACGAAACCCGGTTACGTTTTGAACAGTATGTTGAAAGATATATCGGATTGCGACAAATCCAGGCTTTAAGCAAAGAACAAATGCAGAAAGAATTTGGTGACACTTTCTGGTTCTATCTTCATTTCAATTAGTGGTCGCCCAAACACCCAGACTATTATATCATATTGTTACTCGGTTGATTTCTTTATATCTGATTCTGCAACCGCTATTTTAGAATCAGCCGTGCCATAATAAAACAACCATTTATTATTAAAAAATGCCAATCCCTCAACAAAACATACATTATTTACCTGACCTGTTATCTCAAACGGCTGATCGGGAGTGATAAACCATTTATCCATTCTTTTCAGTACTTTCGTTGGATCATCCTTATCAGTTATTATTTGCCCGGCAGCATATGTTCCGGGTGCCAGATTCTTATCGCCTTTTGAAGGACTGTTTTTGCTGTTGTAAATAAAAAGAATTCCCTGTTTTCTTATTATTGCCGGGGGACCTGGTTCTACTAACTCACTATCAAACATCCCGTTCCTTGTTGAGAACAATATCCTGAATGATCTCGTGTATTTTCTCATTGTATCCAGTTGCTGTTTGGCCGGATCCATTTCCAACAAAGGAGTCCAATCGATCAGATTTTTTGAGGTAGCCATATAAATGTTTGATTCTCCCCAGTACATCCAGTATTCTCCATTGATTTTTGTTGCAATAAGTTTTCCGTTATGTTCATTACAAATAATTGATCCCGATTTAGACCACATATTTATATACTCTTCACCGGCTTTCCGGAATACTGATCCATATTTGGTCCAATGCCTTAAATCTTCAGATGTGGCTATAAATAAACGTGCTTTGTCTCCATCATAAGCAGTGTATGTCATATAATAGGTCCCATTTTTATCTCCCACTATGCGCGGATCTTCACATCCCCCTTCCCATTCATACTTGAGGTACTCATCTTCAGAGGGGAAAAGAACCGGTTTATCCTTCCTGTTAAAATGATATCCGTCAAGGCTATAAGCCAGCCCTATCCTTGAGGTGCCATTATACTTTCCAAGAGTATCTTCAGCACGGTAAAGTAAAAAGAGAGTATCACCTTTTACTACACTGGCCGGATTAAAGACATCTTTTTCCTCCCACCTGACAAGTTGTTGACGCACAGGGCAATAAAATTCACTGGTTGCCCTGGGATTCAAAACGGGATTTAACTCTGAGTTCTTAGTGACGGGGATTAAAAAATCCGATGCATGATTTAAATGACCACTATTGCATTTAACAAGCAGAAGCATGCAAAGTCCAAAAGTAATTGCAGATAATAATTTCATAAATTAATTTTTTAATTCAATAGCCGTATTGAACAGTCAAAAAAAAGAGGCCACAAATGCAGCCTCTTTCTTTAATAATACGGACTTCATTATTAATTAATATGAAGGATCCTGTTGTAGTATACCTTTCTGAATATCAAGCTGATCTTGTGGCAATGGCCAATAATCATCCTGGACAGGATCATACAATGCTCCTTGCAAGAATATCCTGAATTGAGAGTCTTCTGCAATATAGTCGTTCAGCACCTGATCAGCAATGCCCCAGCGTCTCAGATCGAAGTATCGGAAACCCTGGGTTGCATATTCCAGCCTTGTTTCAAGCCTTACTGCTTTTCTCGCTTCTTCCTGAGTAGCGAAAGCAGCGTGCCCGGCCGGATAAGGTTCTACCAGATAATTGGCAGCAGGCTGGTTCCAGTCTACAACAGGGTCACCAGCTCCGAATGTGTAAGACGTACAAAGTCCCATAACCACATCGCTGCTTTTGGCACGGTCACGGATCTGATTTACAAGCAGTCGTGCTTCATCAAGTTCATTATCTTCTACATGTATTTCAGCTCTCCATAATAATACATGTCCTAAAGTATAAGCCCTGTAGTTTTTACCATTATCAAAACCTCTTCCAGCAAAATTCAAACTTTGTTCAGAAGATTTTTGCATGAATTTCTTGGTCATGTAAGGGCCGCCATTTGACTGTTCACGAATCCATGACGCACCTTCGCAAATACCCCAGCCCAGGAAATCAACTCCACGACGGGAAATGGTCCAGTCACAACGGGGATCAATCAGGTGATTGGTTGGTACGAAATTCTCACCACTGCCCACACCCATGTCATTAACAATGGGATCGCGAGCAGCTACGTCCAAAACTGGTAAACCATTAACGTCAACCTGGAAAGCCTCGAAAAGGTTTTGAGAAGGTTGATGGAATCCCCAGCCAAGACCTGCCGGACCAGACTGGTGCATAGAAGGACCTGCCACTAACATAGAAGAGTTATTACTTCCACTGGTGGCACATTGTAATTCAAAAATGGATTCTGAATTATTCTCATGCGTCATATCGTAATTATCAAAATAATTACTGACAAGACTAAACTCACCGCTGCTTATTATAGCATCCAGCAGGGGTTTAGCCAGGCTAAATTCACCCTGATTCATATGGACATACGCTTTTACGGCCATAGCAGAATATTTAGTTGCACGACCAACTTCGCCTAACGGATGAGTTGTAGGTAAATTATCGATGGCAAACTGCAGGTCAGCCTCAATATCATCCCAACCCTCGGAGTCATTAGGAACTTCTTCAGGTAATACGTCTCCTAATTCAGTTTGAGTTTTGATGTATGGAATTTTTTCAAAAACCAAAGTAGCTTTGAAGTGGAACCAGGCTCTTAAAAACTTTAGCTCTGCCTCAACTTCTGTTGCCCGGGCAGCGGTAAGAGGTTTTGCCCCTTGCTGTGTTGCCTTTAATAATTCCAGACTGGTATTACAACGGGCAGCACCGTCAAAACAGCCCCGCCATCTGTCACGCATATATGGGTTGCTCGGCAGAGCTTCATACCTCTCAACCAAATTAAAAGCAGTCTGGTCACCTGTTGATGTACCTTTGTAGGTATCATCAGACGCACCGCTTCCATAAGTCCAGTCCGTTCCCAGGCAATCTCCAAATCTGGAGCGTCCTTGCAAATTACTGTAACAACCAATCAAGAGAGCTTCAACACCTTCAGAGGTTTGCATCACAGCCTCGGCCGCAGCTCCAGGTGGCTCTTTTACAAGGAAATCTTCGTTACAGGAATTCATTGTTAGCATACTTACGGTTAACGCAGTAATAAACATTATAATGAATATTCGCTTCATATCTATATTTTTTAAATATTTATAAATAAATGTACCGGCTAAATGCCAAGGGTAATACCAAACAAGAATTGCCTTGGTGTTGGCCATGCTCCTGCATCTATACCCATATTGATTCCACCACCACCAATTTCAGGGTCTAATCCCGAATATTTGGTTATAGTGAACAGATTGGATACTTGTCCGAAAACCTGCAGGTTTCTGAACCTGTTTCCCAAAAGCCTGTTGAAATTGTAACTCAACCTCAAAGTTTTCAGGCGAAGGTAAGAACCATCCTCTATAAATGCGGTAGAAGGGTACTGGCTGTCGACATCGTCGTTTTCGGCCTTTGGCTGTACAGCATCGGCGTTGTCACTAAGATAGGGGCTACCCCATGATTTATACAGCCTGTTATGACTACGTCCTCCCTGGAAATTGACAAAATCAATCCACCTGCTCACATAGTTGCATATTTCGTTGCCATAGCTGGAATACAGGAAGGCTGTCACGGAGAGATCTTTGTAGGCAACATTGATATTCATACCAGCTGTAAAATCAGGGTGGGGAGATCCTATATAATCACGGTCATCAGCATCAACTACACCGTCAATATTGGTATCTCTGTAAATCCAGCGTCCAGGCTCGTTATAATCCCCTAAAGGTCCAAATGCCGGAGCATGTGCGTCAACTTCCGGCTGGGTCATAAAAATACCATCAACATAATATCCGAAGAACTCAGGGAAAGCGTGTCCTGTCTCAGTTCTTGTATATATCATCTCACGATAACCACCGCCTTGCATAAACTCAGTCTCTTTATCAGTAAGTTTTACAATTTCATTTTTATAGTGAGATAATTCCATATCAATGCTATACCTGAGATCGCCATTTAATGCACTGTTTGTGTATCCCAATTCAAGATCAAATCCCTTGTTCTTCATCTCACCGATATTAATTGAAGGTGCAGAGACCCGACCCAATACCATTGGTATCTCCTTTGGATAAAGCATATCTGTTGTTACCCTCTGCCATACGTCAAAACTTACATTCAGGCTCGAGAATAAGGTTGCATCAAGACCAATATTGGTGGTTTTTGTGGTCTCCCATTTTACATTCGGATTACCCAATGAGGATTTATAGAACCCGGTTGCACCGGTTGTGGCATTGGCACCATCGATAGGATAAAATGAGTCATAGTAATTGATATCAAAATTGGTGTAACTGTTATAATTACCCATACGGTCATTTCCGGTTTCACCATAACCGACACGCATCTTCAATTCATCCAGCCAGTCGGAAGTGGTTGCCATGAAATTCTCGTTTGATATTCTCCATCCAACCGAAACTGCGGGGAAAATACCATATTGGTTACCTTCACCAAAACGGGATGAACCATCACGACGGACAACTGCTTCAATCATATATTTGTCTGAATAACTGTAATTAAAACGTCCGAATAGTGAGAACAGACTCCATGAACTGCTGCCTCCTCCGTTATTAATACTCTCCAGACCGGTGTCAAGCTGCATATAGTTGATCTCCTGGGAGAAAAAGTTCGATCTCGATCCATTGAAATCATTACTGTTATTATCAATTGCTTCACAACCAAGAATTACCTTAAGATCGTGTACTCCGGCAAAAAGTTTGGAGTACTCTATCGTATTGGTCCAGATCCAATTCAGGTTATAATTGGCGGTTTCACTCAGAGAAGGATATTTACCTCTTTCCGAAAACGCAACTTCAACAAACCCATAATTTTTATTATGTCTTGAATAGTAACTAACGCCAATAAGAGAACGGGCTGATAATCCCTCCAAAAGGGTAAGCTTTAAATAAATATTACCACTTAAGTTCATTCTCTTGTCAATATCATGCTGATTGGCATCAAGCTGGAATAATGGGTTCCTGCCGTTTCCGGTACCTTCAGCTCTTGTTCCGGCATAATTTCCCATTACATCATAAACCGGCACTATTGGTTGCATACGATATGCCTGGGATATCATCGTACTTTCAGAGTTGTCTCCCTGGGTACCATGATCCTGAGTGAAGGATATACCAACTTTTTCTCCAATTTCAATCCATTTAGCGGGATTAGTGGTAATATTGGAACGGAAACTATACCGGTCAAATGAGGTATATTTCAAAATACCTTCTTCTAACAGGTAGCCGAGCTGAAATGCATAGGTAGTATTTGCAGAACCACCGGAAACATCAGCGGTAACCTCCTGATACTTTGCATTCCGGTCTATCACTTTTAACCATTCTGTACCTGGTACAGCGGCTTCCATAATGAGGTATGTATCATCTCCGTCCTCGTGAACCATTTTGTTATCATACAGGTTGAGATCTACACTTGTAGCCCTTGCAGGCCTGATATACTTAGGTATGTCAGGTGTAGCACCATCGCCATACAACACATGATCGAAACCTACAATTCCAGCGTTTGCTGCTTCAAGCCAAAGCATTTCACCATATTCCTCGGTATTTAACAGATCATAATAATTCGAGTTCTGTGTTATACCACCTCTCACATTTACATTAATCTGGGCGGCCTGATTTCTTCTGCCGGATTTTGTTGTGACAAGTATAACCCCGTTAGCAGCCCTTGCTCCATAAATAGCCTGTGCTGCTGCATCTTTCAATACAGTAATTGATTCAATATCATTTGGGGGAACTTCGAGTTGTCCGGGAACACCGTCGACTACCCAAAGCGGATTACTGTCATTAATGGTACCCATACCACGAACTCTGATAGTTGCACCAGCTCCCGGAGTGTGTGAACCGAGAATTTGCACACCGGCAGCCTGGCCCTGTAAACGGGTAATTGCACTGGGTGCCGTATTATCAGCCAAGCTTTCGCTACTAACCGTTGAAACGGCACCTGTAAGAGATCTTCTTGCCTGAGTTGAATAACCGATAACGATAATCTCATCCAATGCTGAAACGCTTTCAACAAGGACCACATCTATAGTGTTTTGATTTCCGACAAGAATTTCCTGAGTGACATACCCTATAAAAGAAAAATTCAGAGTTGAACTTCCAGAAGCAACAGTAATGGTATAGTTGCCATCTGCTCCTGAAATTGCACCGGTAACAGTGCCTTTTTCTATAATATTTACACCAGGCAGCGGATTACCAGCAGCATCGGTAATCTGTCCTGTGACTAACCGCTGTTGTTGCATATCGTTTGAGGCGACAATACCGGCATCAAGTGTACTTGCTGCAGCAATTGTCTGAATTGCCCCAAATAACAATAACATAGTTATTAGTTTCATAATCAGTTTTGATCTTTTTCCTGATAATGAAACAACTAGTGGGATTTTTCTTCTCATACTTTTTATGTATTAAAGTTAGTTTTTTACATGATGTTTCATGGAAAAGCATAAAATTCCCTCTCATAGGGAATCATTATTGCCCATAGAGAATTAATAAATTAGAAATAATTTTCTGTTAGGAATGGGTGATCTGGATTGTTTCATAGGCAAGTCGATTAATGGTTTTTACTTTTAGGTTAGTTGTAGAATTTATAATTTCTTCCAGATTATATCATTAGTAAAATCACAATATCCATGAAAACCTTCTCAATCAACACTTTGCAATACTGTAAAAAAGCATTGCTATCCTTCTGATCTATACGTGTGTCTTTTCTTTTTAATATTTATGACCATATAATAATACGCACAAATCTCAGATTGTGTAATTTATAAAAAAAATTTATACCCACCAAATAAATATCTGAGTATTTTAGTCATAAGTAAATTTTTCGAATAATTTTATAAAATATTCCATTATCCTGCTGCCCTAATACCCCAGCTCCTGAAGCTCGTATATCCTATACCGTTGCCGGCTTCAGAAGTCTCAACCAGCGATGGAGTTAAACTGACCCTGACCCGAATTATGTTTTTACAACTCTTCATTTTCGATGTTTGAATATGTCATTGGCGACAGGTTACCGGCCTCTGTTACATTAACAATATCTACATGGTGCTTGAAAATCAATAAAACTATGTTTATGATTCCAGATACTCAATTTTATATTAAATTAGCAATTAAATCGTAAAAATTGTATGAAAAGCCTCTTTACCAGGTTAAATTTTAAGGGACAGGATAGAATTGCAATTATAAATGCTGAAGAGGATTTTACCTTTACTCAGTCGGACGAGCTTAGGGATATACAGATCGATACGGAGATCGACCAGCGTTACCCTTACGAGTTCATGATAATATTTGTAAAAAAAGTAACTGAAGTCAAAAAGCTGGCACCACTGGCGCTTCACAACCTTAAGGTTGACGGGATCTTATGGTTTTGCTATCCTAAAAAGACATCAAAAAAATATTCTTCGAATATCAATCGCGATCACGGCTGGGAATCACTGAACGAATGCGGCTTTTATGGCATTCGTATAGTCTCGGTTGATGATAACTGGTCAGCTATGAGATTCAGAAACATCAAGTTCATTAAATCGACTTCGGGCAGATTTCCGGGCAAAAAATAAATTAAAATCTAATAATCCTTCCAATGAAAAACAATTTTTTACAAACAGGTTCTTTTTTGTTTCTTGCACTGATCTTACTTGTTGCTCTGACAGGATGTGCTCACAGTGAATCCGTTGAACAATGTCTGACGGGACATACCTATGGATTCTTTGGTGGATTATGGCATGGATTCATTGCTCCTTTTGATTTTATAGGAATGCTGTTCAATGATAACATTACAATGTATGCTCAAAATAATAATGGTGGATTGTATGCCCTTGGATTCCTTCTGGGCAGCGGGGGCTGGGGATTCTTTGGAGGCCGGGGAGTGCGGCAGGTTCACCATACCAGCGTGAATATTAAAACTGATAAATTTGATAATGCAGAGATCGTGGAATAACATCCCCCATGTCTGAATTCCGCAAACTCGATGGTGGTCTGAGTTGTCTTTCATTAAGGTTTTAAAACAATTCTCCTCTGCCAGGATTTTTACTCAATACCACATTCTTTAAATTTCCAATGGAGATTTATCTATTCAATTCCAATAATTATCTTTAATATTTGAATTAAATCATTTTATCATGAAAACTTTTATCCGAATTATTAATCTTCCTATTCAGAAGTATCGGATTCTAATTAATATTATATTAGGAATCCTGATACTTGCTTCCTGGAAAAGTGATCTGAAAAAGGAACCTTCCAGCAGGATTGAGTATACCATCTCCATGGAAAATCCCAATAATCATTATTTCCATGTTTCTTTTACCTACACCGGAATGAAGGATAAAACTGTGGAATTCAAACTCCCCTCATGGACCCCGGGGTATTATATGATAATGGATTACGCTAAGAACATTGTTAATTTTAAAGCTTTCGATATTAACGGGAAAAGCCTCCCGTGGAAAAAGACTGAAAAAAACAGATGGGAGGTAAATTCAATAACCCGAGGTTTTGTAAAAGTAAGTTATGATGTCTATTCATTCAGAATATCCGTAGCTGATTCTTTTCTTGATGATGGCCGCGGTTTTATCTCACCGACTGGAATATATATGCATCCAGCCGGAGAAAAAGATCATCCTGTATCAGTTACAGTAGTACCTCACGAAAAGTTTACGAAGGTGTCCACAGGACTTGATCCTGTTCCTGATATAGAAACCACATTTTTTGCTGCCGACTTTGATGTCTTATACGATTCACCAATACTTGTCGGAAACCACGAGATACTATCATTTGAAATCGATGGAATTCCCTATACGATGGCAGTTGAAAATCCGGGCAACATCGACAGATCAAAATTTATTGAAGACCATAAAAAGATTATTGAAGCTGCAACAGCAGTGGTCGGAGAGAAACCTTATAAACATTATACATTTCTTATAATGAACAGAGGTGGCGGAGGGCTTGAACATACAAACTCAATGGCAGTGTTTTCGAATCCATCAAGTTTTGACACCCGGGATGGATATAAGAGATGGCTTGGTTTTGTTGCACATGAGTTCTTCCATCTTTATAACGTAAAAACTATAAGGCCTGAAGAGCTTGGCCCCTTCGATTATGATGAGGAAAACTACACCACAATGCTCTGGTTTTCGGAAGGTGTTACATCCTATTACCAGAACCTTATATTGAACCGTGCCGGATTATGCACAAGAGAGGATGTTCTTAATGAATTACAAAAGAGTATAACAAATTATGAAAATATACCAGGGCATCTATTCCAGTCAGCAGCTCAATCAAGCTTTGATGCCTGGTTATATTTCCTTAACAGGTCTGAAAACTCATTTAATACCACAATATCCTATTATGATAAGGGATGCGCTCTTGGGATGCTGCTCGATCTGAAAATCCGATATGAATCAGATAATAAGCGCTCTCTTGATGATGTGATGAAGACTCTTTATATGGTTTATTATAAGGAGAAAGATCGGGGATTTACTGATAAGGAGTTTCGTGATGTCTGTGAAAAAATAGCGGGTTGTTCTCTTGACGAAATATTTGATACTTATGTTTCAACAACTCAGGATATTGACTATTCAAAATACCTCGCATATGCAGGTTTAAACATCAATACAAGTCCTGTTTTATTAACCGGAGGCTGGCTTGGAATTTCCACTCGCGAAGAGGCTGATAACCTTTTGATTACCACGGTGGAATGGAATTCTCCCGGCTATTGGGCAGGATTAAGTCCCCAGGATGTCATTAAGGAAATCGACGGAGTTAAAGCTACTGATAAATTGTTGAATGAAAGACTTTCATCAGCAAAACCAGGAGACAAGGTCACAATATCGGTGACTCACAGGGAAATATTTAATACATTTGAAATAATCCTCGGAGAAAGAACAACAAGAAGTTTTGAAATAAAACCTTTGAACAATCCAACTGCCCAACAAATTACTATTCTAAATAAATGGTTGAAATAAAGTTCATTATGCTAACCATATAATCTGACAAAAAGAGTGTGTTCGAAAGTAAAAATCAAACTGACATCATCTGACCGTGTTATAGAGGTTATTGCTTTTTATTCCTGTTTCGTGATTTTCGGGCTTTAATAACAAGATAAACGATAAAGCCGGCTCCAAGTAACACCAGAATGTGTCCAAGATAAGGGAAGATCTGCTCCCTTACTTCATAAAGAAAGAAACCAATAACAGCCAGTATAATATTCCATATCCCTGCTCCTGCAACTGTATAGATGATGAAATCCCTTATATTCATCTCCGCAAGCCCTGCAGGGATCGATATCAACTGGCGCACAGCCGGAACAAGTCTGCCAACGAATGTGGATGATTTACCATTTCTGATGAAATAATCTTCTGCATGCCGGACTTTATCTTTCGAAAGAAGTAACATCCTTCCTACGGTGGAATCTGCAAATTTATAAACCAGTGGTCGTCCAAGATATCTGGCAAGATAATAGTTGATCAGGGCACCTGCGAGAGCACCGACAGTACCGGCGACAACAACACCGAAGATATTCAGGTTACCCTGGGCGGCTTTATATGCTGCAAATGGGACAATGGCTTCTGAAGGAAATGGAATAAATGAACTTTCAACGGTCATCAGCAGGGCAACAGTAAAATAGTCCAGATTGGCCATGTACCAGTCAAGTACAGAATGAAATATCTCCATTTAATTTAAAACAACCTATTTTAATTCAAGCATAACAACCGATTTCGCCGGTAATTCAACATTCAGAAGCTCTCCCCTCCTCCTGGCTCCGTCAAATTTTGATATCACAACAGTGCCGGGCTTGTCAAATGTATTAATATCCGTAATCTTTGCTGAGGTCAATATCTGCCCGGTAACTGTTGACCATTTAATCTGATTCACGGTTGTACTTATACTAATGGAATTATTGGGATCAATATTAACAAGAGTAATATGCATAGTACCCAGTGAATCCTGAGAAGCAGAAATATTTAATGCAGGCAGTTTCCGGTCTCCCATAATATAATCGGGGCTTGTGAATGTAACAGGTAACATTTTTGCATCATGATGCACTTTATACATATCAAAAACATGATATGTAGGAGTCAGAATCATTTTTGGTCCTTCAGTAAGAACAAGAGCCTGCAGAACATTGATTGTCTGGGCGAGCTGTGCCATTCTGACCCTGTCGCAATGGTTATTGAATATGTTTAATGTTGATCCTGCAATTATGGCATCGCGAAGACTGTTCTGCTGGTAAAGGAACCTTGGATTTGTTCCGGGCTCGGGATCTGTCCAAATACCCCATTCTCCTACAACAAGGGCTATTCTCTTGCGGGGATCATACTTTGTCATAATTGAATCATGTCCGATGATGATCTCTTCCATTCGAAGGGCATTCTGCAATGTTCCGAAATAGGTTTCTTCGGTAAAGTCGGTAGCTGAACCCTGGCTTTGTCTCCCGGGACTCTGCTGGCCCTGGGCGCCCCGCGGACCTCTTGGAGGACGAGTGTAATAGTGTAGATCCATTCCCCACATTCCCCCTCTGCCGGTACCTAACGCCTGCATAATTACGTCAGTCCACTGATAATTGAACGAACTCGGACCACAGGCTATCTTTCTGAGAGTTGCCCCGGGGTAATTCTCTACAAAAGTTGAATACCGCCTGTATTGTGTAACATAATATTCCGGTGTCATACTGCCACCACAACCCCAGTTTTCGTTCCCGATACCAAAGAATGATACACCCCACGGCTCCTCGCGTCCATTCTGTCTGCGGAGGTTGGTCATCGGGCTAATACCGTTGAAATTCATGTATTCTACCCAGTTAGACATCTCCACAATAGTACCACTTCCCAGATTCCCGACAATAAAAGGTTCGGTACCAAGCAGTTCACAGAGCTTAAGGAATTCATGTGTTCCAAAACTGTTATCCTCCGTAACATTGCCCCAGTTAGTATTGATCATGGTCGGACGCTGATCCCTGGGTCCTATACCGTCACGCCAGTGGTATTCATCTGCAAAACATCCCCCGGGCCATCTCAGATTGGGGATATTTATCTTTTTCAAAGCATCCACTATATCAATGCGTATTCTATCATCTTTGGGGACAGGCATGCTTTCATCGACCCAGTATCCATCGTAAATACACCTTCCGAGATGTTCTGAAAAATGGCCATAAATATGCCTGCTGATGATGTGTTCGGATGCTCCTGCATCTACCAGCAGAGCGACTGAAGACTGACTGAAACTGCAGATACCTGCAGCAAAAAAGGCTAAAAAGAAACAAGTTTTTTTCATGACATTGATTGTTAACATTATATAATGGCTAATCGTAATATTACAATTACAATATAAAATTTTATCCTTAATAAAAATATATTATTAAAATTAAATCCTTTTTATCCGCTGGCCATAAGGCTGATCAGCTGTAATGGGAATCTGCTCAACAATAGTACTTGTGGAATCAAGCTTGAGCGCCTTAATATCACTAATACTAAGATATTTAGAGATATTGTTTAGTACAAGTGTGATCTTTTCCCAGTTCGACAGGTTGAAATCGCGGGGCATTATTCTGTCCAGAAGAATAAACTTGAAATCTCCCGGGAAATCGTGTTTCTTAAGTGAATCATAACTGCTCTCAAGTTTAATCTCACCAGAGTTCACAAGATCTTCGAGCACCTCTTTGAAATACAGGTTTATCTTTGGCTCAACTTTAAATCCGATATGAAAATCAATCCTTATCAACACACCCGGAATAATATGACTTACCTGATACTCAAACCTCCCGGGTTCATCAATCCTGTCGATGTGCAAAAACCAGTAAGTATCAGCACGCTTGGGTTGCCTGTGAAAAATTGAATAGACCACTTTTGATTCAACCTGATCGTGTTTGTTGGCACGAATGATATAAACCATATTTGTTGCAGTTTTAGGTACTGACTGGTCCTGCGACAGATCCCTGAAAAGATCAATATATTTATTCAGGTCGGCAAAAGTAATATATCTGTTCTTGATTTTCCTTCCGAAATACCATCCATACATAAAAGTAAAGATTAGAGAGGCAAGAATAATGGTTAACCAACCACCGTTAAAAACCCTGTGTAAGTAGGCAATCAGGAAACTTACTTCCGATGTCAGGAAAACCATCAGGAATAACAGAACAAGCCGGTGATTGACCCCACTTTTATAAAGATAAAAGGAGAGAAGAAGAGTTGTTATTATCATCGGTATTATTGCCGACAATCCGTAAGCTCCCACCATATTGAGCGATTCCCTGAAAAAGATCACAACAAAACTGCATGCAATCCACAAGAACCAGTTTAATAAAGGAATATAAACCTGACCTTTTTGTTGTGTCGGATGAAATACGTGTATTCTTGGCCAGAAATTGAGCGAAATTGCCTCACTGAGAAGTGTATAGGATCCTCGTATAAGCGCCTGACTCGCTATAATTGCAGCTGCCGTTGAAATAATTATACCGGGAATTAGAAACCATTCAGGCATCATTCCGTAAAACGGATTGACATTCCTGCCTGGATCACCCTGCGTAAGCAGCCATGCACCCTGCCCGAAATAATTGACAATTAATACGACTTTTACAAATATCCAGATAACTCTCATGTTTTTTGCTCCGATCTGTCCCAGATTTGAATAAAGTGTTTCTGCTCCCGTTACACAGAGAAACAGAGCTCCCAGAAGAATAAATCCTCCCGGATACTCCGAAAGAAACCTCACAGCATATTCCGGATTCAGTGCTTTGAAAATGACAGGATAACCGGCGAGATGAATAATACCTGTGAAGCCAAGCATTAAGAACCATATAACCATAATGGGACCGATCGTAACTTTTAAAACATTTGCCCCGAATTGCTGAATAAAAAAACACAGAGCAAAGGTTATCAGTATTACCAGAATAACCGGAAAATCAGGATCAAACAATCTCAATCCTTCAACTGAAGAAGTTACCGTGATGGCAGGCATTATAACTGCATTGGCAAGAAGAACGCTTGCACCTGTCATTGTAAGGATTGCTATCCATGATGCTTTATGCTTAATAAGGGTAAAAAGGGCAAATATCCCCCCCTCTCCTTTATTGCTGACTGTGGAAGCAACACTTACATACTTGATCGTCGTCTGAAGGGTTAATGTCCAGAATATACACGACAGGGAGCCATAAATAAGAAGCTCATTTATTTCGTTACCTCCTGCAATAACTGCATTCATAACGTAAAGAGGACTGGTTGCAATGCTCGCGAAAACCATGCCCAGTGTTATTATTGCAGCAGCAAAAGAAAATTTCCTGATATCCTGATTATTAACTGACCCGCTCATGATACTTCTTTTTTAAGTTGCTGGTCAAAATATGAAGGAAAAACTGCCAAATTTAATAATTAATAGTATTTAAATCTGTTTGATTACGATTAATTTAATTATATTTCCTGCGGCAGAATATCTTTAAGCATGTTCAGAAAGATCATTTTCCTGGTTTTCCTGAATTTTATTTTCTACAGGATCTCAGGTCAGAATGCTCAAATTACATCTGATACCTTATCGCTTCTTTTCATTGGCGACATAATGGGTCATGATAGCCAGATACGGTCAGCAGAGGACACCCTGACAGGCATTTATGATTACGCAGATGTATTCAGATATATCAAAGATGAAATCTCAGGGGCCGGTATATCAATTGCAAATTTGGAAGTAACACTTGCCGGTCCCCCTTTTAAAGGTTATCCTCAATTTAGTTCTCCTGTTGAGCTTGCTGTTGCATGCCGTGATGCAGGAGTAGACTGCCTTGTTACGGCAAATAATCATTCAGCCGACCGGGGTAAAAAAGGAATTATCAATACAATAAATAAGCTCAACAGCACAGGTATGCGTCATACCGGAACATTTCAGGACAAAACCGCAAGAGATAATCTATATCCTCTGATAATAAAAAAAGAGAGTACAACTATTGCCCTTTTAAACTATACCTATGGTATCAACGGTAAAAAGCCGGAGGAGCCGGTTATTGTCAATATGCTTGATAAGGATCTGATTGGAAGCGATATCCTGAAGGCAAAAAGTAAAAATCCCGATCTGATTATCATTTTTCTTCACTGGGGAAACGAATATGATACCATTCCATCTCAAAATCAGACCGACCTGGCGGATTATTTTTTCAGTCTGGGTGCCGACCTTATTGTAGGATCCCATCCCCATGTAATTCAGAAAATGGTTATGGTTAAAAGCGATACTATCAAAAGAAACCGATTTCTGATCTACTCACTCGGCAATTTTGTCTCAAACCAGAGAAAACCCAAAACCGACGGCGGAGCAATTGTTCAAATCAACGTTTTAAAAACCAGTGATTCTCTCGAAATAATAACAGCTGGTTATTATCTTACATGGGTTTATACTCCTGAAGAGGACAACAGGAAGAAGTACTACATTCTTCCCTGTTCAAAATATGAGAACAGACCGGAATTTTTCTCCAACCCCGGTGATTATTCTCAGATGAAATCATTTATTAATGATTCAAGAGCCCTTCTCAATAATCAAAATATCAACGTTGATGAGTACATTTTTTCTGGCAATAAATGGGTGCTGAACCGGTAATCTCATATCAAACCACCCGGTACTTACAAATATCACTTTAAAGGTGTCTATAAAACCCGGTGATTAAATTATTGCGGTTTTTGGATTTTTTTGAATATAATTGCAGCGGGAAAAACAAGGTTTTTTAAAGAATGAACGTGATTTATGGATAACTCAATAACACTTCTTTCGGTAACTGCCATCTCGCTGGGATTTTTTCATACACTTCTTGGCCCTGATCATTATCTTCCGTTTATTGTACTCAGTGAGGCAAAAAAATGGTCGTTGAAAAAGACAGTAATCATCACCTTTCTGTGCGGATTGGGACACGTGCTCAGCTCTGTGGTACTGGGATTTGCAGGTATCGCAGTTGGTATCTCCGTCAACAGGCTGGTCTCGGTCGAATCGTTCAGAGGTAGTATTGCCGCATGGTTATTTATTGCTTTCGGTCTGGTTTACATGATAATAAGTATCAGGAATCTTTACAGGAAAAGAACTCATTCCCACTCTCATTTTCATCTGAACAACAGTGTACATTCTCATGAACATAATCACCGTAATGAACATACTCATATCCACGAAAGTAATGTTGTAAAAACAACTCCATGGATACTCTTCCTTATTTTCGTATTTGGCCCGTGCGAACCTCTTATCCCTCTTTTAATGTATCCGGCAGCTGAAAACAATATTACCGGAACTGTAACGGTGTCAATACTTTTTTCTATTGTAACCATTGCTACAATGATATCGATAGTGCTGGCATTTAAGCTGGGCCTGAGCAGGATAAACCTCAAACCTGTTGAGAAATACAGCAATCTCATCGCCGGTGCAATGATTTTCTTTTCAGGGATTGCTATTCAGTTTCTGGGGCTTTGAAAATCAAAATTTCCCGCTACGGCATAATCCTGAATAATAGATTTGTAAAGGGATCCGGGATTATCTCAACCTTGTCTCTGGTTTTTAATGTTATCTTCGTAATTCTTTCATTAACAGGCACATTTTTCAAAACCTGCTTCCCGGCATACTTTACTGAAAGCTCAATATTAAACTGAAAAAGGTAATCCTGTTGCTGTTCAATGATTATTTCAGTTCTCCCTTTCCCGGGTAATTGAATAATGCCAAACTTCAGGTCAGGCTGACCTGCAATATAGAGCCACTGATAGAAGAACTGATCAAGATCTCTGTGGCTTACCTCCTCCATTACATTCTTAAAATCTTCCGTTAGTGCATTCCGATACATATAACGATCATAATAGAGTCTGATTCCCTGCCAGAACAGATCATCCCCAAGTTCAAACCGCAGCATGTGAAGAACCCATGCTCCCTTCTGATATGAATTATCGTTCAGGAGTTTCATAAGGTTGTTAATGGTACTGTCAATAACCGGCCTGGGTGACCGCATAAAATATTCCAGTACCCGGTTACGGGCAGTTTTCATGTTTTCCTCCAGCTTTTCCCTCCCGTAATTCATCTCCAGGTAAACAGTTGTCAGATATGTTGCAAATCCTTCGCTGAGCCAGATGTGATGCCAGTCGTTTTCTGTTACTGAATTCCCAAACCACTGATGAGCAATCTCATGTGCCATCAGGTTTTCAACCTTACCATTCCCTGTTACCGATCTTTCTGAATAAAAGATGCATCCGGCATTTTCAAGTCCCCCGAAAATTGTCTTCGATTGTACATTTGCAAGCTTCATGAAGGGATAAGGACCAATTAATTCACTGTAAAAAGATAACGGCTTAAGAGCTGCTGTATAGTCGGAAAAACCCTCCTCCCTGTTTTCTTTGAATACCCAGGTCCATACAGGTATGTCGTTAACCTCCCCTGCAAACTGCACGGCAAAAGGTGCAGCTCCGAACGCCATTACTTTTGTTGAAAGAGGTACATCTGTCTTCCAGTGGGTAAGTTTGGTACCCTCATGTATAAAGCTCTCTTCAGTAAGAAAACCGTTTGCAACTATTTCATAATGGACAGGAGCAGTGATAATAAAATCGACTGTTGCTTTATCATAAGGGTGATCAATGCAGGGAAGGTAATTACTTGCCCTGTCGGGCCAGTGGTCAGAAAAAAAGGTACGGCTTTTGTATTTGTTATTCGCAATGATAAGGCCATCCGCAGGAACACCCTGATAATCAATATATGCGGTCAGTTCTGAACCGGCTTTTACCGGCTCCCCGGTGGTAATGATAATCCGGTCACCCTCATGAATCCATGTACATCTATCTGTGCTGAGTGAAACTGAATTTACCTTCATGCCTTTCCCGTCAGATGTAGTATTCTTAAGGTCAAATTCAATAGTGCCGGTGGGGCCTGAAAACTTGATTAAGATTTCTGCCTGTCCGTAAATAACGTCATTGCTGTCGCTAATACTGATATTGAATCCATAATGAATGATGTCAATAAAAAGATACCTTTTATAACCATCCTTTCCTGCACTGTTGAGAAATGAAATGAATACTAAAATAACTGATAACAGGCTTCTCAAAATATTATTAAGCATAACTCTAATACCTATGGTTATTATTCTTATATACTAACAAGATGGATGACTAATATCCAAAGGTAATCAAATACTCTATGCCTTCTGCAAAACAGGCAGCAATCATTTTTTTCCTGCTTTGATGGAAGCAATTGCGCAGTGAGAGCTCCGACTTCTGAATTCCTCAGCACTTCTCTTTGCTAATAATCCAATCAACCCCGGCAGGGGCGAAATAAAATAAATATCAATATTATACAGTTATGTTTTTTTTGTGTGAAGTATATTGTTAGTGATTACTGATAGTCGAATTATTTTTAAATTATTAGCTTTGCATAAAATATTCTAAACCAGTTATGACATACGATTATAATACCCAGCGCAAGAAAATGAATCTGCCGGAGTACGGCAGAAATGTTCAGAAAATGGTTGATCATATCAAGACCATTGAAGACAGGGATGAAAGGAACAGTGCGGCAAGGACAATCATTCAGATAATGGGGAATCTCAACCCACATCTTCGCGATATAGGAGATTTTAAGCATAAATTATGGGATCATCTTGCACTTATGGCCGATTTTGATCTGGATATTGATTCTCCATATACCCCGCCGGAACAGGCTAAATTCCACGAAAAGCCAAATGAGATACCATATCAGCAAGGCAACATCAGATACCTGCATTATGGCCGTATTATTGAACTTTTGATTGAAGCAGCTTCAGAAATGGATGACGGAGAAGAAAAAGAGTATCTTACTAACCTCATAGTGAACCAGATGAAAAAAGCGTACATAACCTGGAACAGAAGTCAGGTCAGTGATGAAGTAATAATAAGTGATATGAAATTCTTGTCTGCCGGCCGTCTGAAAATGACCGATGGCGTCAAATTGCTCGAAGCCAAGGATCTCGTACCTCCTGTTAGAAGGAAACCGCAGCAGAGCAAACAACATAGTAAACAGCAAAGCAAACAATACAACAAGAAAAAAGGACATAACCGTCATTAATGGGTACATTTATCATTCAGGGCGGCAGGACGCTTAAAGGAGATATATTCCCGCAGGGAGCCAAGAATGAAGCTTTGCAGGTAATTTGTGCATCTCTCCTTACCCCACAGAAAGTAACAATTAAGAATCTTCCGGATATCAGCGATGTCAACAGGCTGATTGAATTACTTAATTCACTGGGTGTCAAAATCATAAAAGAGTCTGACTCAGTGATAAGTCTACAGGCTGATACAATCGATCTCGATTATATGCAGACTAATGATTTCCGTACCAGGAGTATGAGTATAAGAGGATCAATAATGATTGGAGGACCACTGCTGGCCCGGTTCGGTAAAGCCTTTATTCCCAAACCAGGGGGGGATAAAATAGGCCGCCGGAGAGTTGATACTCATTTCACAGGTTTTCACAAACTGGGAGCAAAGTTTGAATTTGATCCTGGTGATCCCTTTTTCAGGGTCGAAGCACCCTTGCTTAAAGGAACTTATATACATCTCGGCGAAGCATCAGTTACAGGAACCGCCAATATAATAATGGCTGCAGTACTTGCCAGTGGTCATACAACTATTTACAATGCGGCATGTGAACCCTATGTACAGCAACTCTGCAGAATGCTGGAGTCCATGGGGGCAAAAATTGAAGGCATTGGATCAAACCTGCTCCATATCGAAGGTGTCACAAGCCTCAAAGGGTGCACTCATACAATCCTGCCCGATATGATCGAAATCGGATCTTTCATCGGTCTGGCTGCTATGACGGAATCAGAAATTACCATTAAAAATGTTTCTTATGATAATCTTGGGATAATTCCTGATTCTTTCTGTCGGCTTGGGATCACTCTTCAGAGAAGAGGTGATGATATCTTTATTCCTCATCAGGAACATTATGAAATTGAGACATTTATTGACGGATCAATAATGACTATTGCTGATGCAATATGGCCCGGACTCACCCCTGACCTCATCAGTGTTCTTCTTGTTACCGCAACTCAGGCCAAAGGAGCTGTGCTTATTCACCAGAAGATGTTTGAGAGCCGCCTGTTCTTTGTTGATAAGCTTATTGATATGGGCGCTCAGATCATACTCTGCGATCCTCACAGAGCCACAGTAATCGGTCTTGACAAAATGATACGGCTCAAAGGAACAACAATGTCATCACCCGATATCAGGGCCGGAGTAGCTTTGCTTATTGCCGCATTGTCAGCCGAAGGTAAAAGTATAATTCATAATATTGAACAGATCGACAGAGGCTACCAGAACATAGATAAACGTCTCAACGCACTCGGAGCCGATATTCAAAGAATCTGAAGATTAATAAGGCACAAAGGCGAATCGGCGTAAAGGCTCAGCGGCCCCTCCGCTTCCGCTTATCAACCTTTGCCATACATCGCCTATAATACATTCCTTCCCCGTTAGTCCTGCCATTTTGTCAATCCGATTTTCTTGGCAGGTTATTTGTTAAAAAATGAAATAGCAAACTGAAATTGTGTGAGTAATGACAACTAAAAAGAAACCGGATCAGGAAGAGACAAAAAAGAAAAAACATATCCAACCAACTGATAATAAAGAAACTGGTGAAGCACCGTTAATAGAGGAGAACAATCAGGAAGAAAGTACAACCAGAGAGAAATCACCGGAGACTTCTCCTGACAACGGTGGTGATACCGTTGCTGCTGCTGACAAAGTTGTTACTGAAGAAAAATCATTTGAAGAAAAACTGTCAGAGATGCAGGATAAGTACTTGCGTCTTTCCGCTGAATTTGATAATTACAGAAAGAGAACATTAAGGGAAAAGATCGAACTGTCAAAATATGCCGGAGAAAGTCTTCTCATCAACATCCTGCCTTTCATGGATGATTTCGAGAGGGCTCTTAAACATATTGTTACATCTGAGAATAGTGTCGCACTGAAAGATGGAGTTAATCTTATTTACGTGAAACTGACTGAATTTCTGAAACAAAACGGTGTAAAAGAGATCGAATCTATGAACAGCAGTTTTGATGTTGATCTTCATGAAGCTGTCGGAACAGTACCTGTACAGGAAGAAGATAAGAAAGGCAAGGTGGTAGAGGTAGTCTTAAAAGGTTATTATCTGATGGATAAGGTAATAAGACACTCAAAAGTAATAGTAGGTGAATAAATCTTATCATTCAGTTGTGCAGCTGACCGGCCTTAAGTAATATATAAAGGGATGGGAAAGAGAGATTATTACGAAGTGCTTGGTATATCAAAAGGGGCGACTAAGGAGGATATAAAAAAGGCTTACAGGAAGCAGGCATTGAAGCATCATCCCGATAAGAATCCTGGAGATAAAAAAGCAGAAGAAAATTTTAAGGAAGCTGCCGAGGCCTATGAAGTTTTAAGTAACGATGAAAAAAGAGCCCGTTACGACAGGTACGGACATGAAGGACTTGGAGGAATGGGCAGCGGATTTGGCGGCGGTGGGATGACCATGGAAGATATCTTCGCATCTTTCGGTGATATATTTGGTGATGCCTTTGGCGGATTCGGAGCTTTTGGAAGTTCCCGCCGTAGCAGAAGGGTCAATAAAGGCAGTAACCTCAGAGTAAAAGTAAAGCTTAACCTGCGCGAGATCGCAACAGGTACGGAAAAAAAGATCAGGGTAGCCAAGTATTCAACATGCGATGCATGCGGAGGATCAGGCGCAGCCGATTCAAACAGTGTTACCAACTGCTCAACATGCCACGGAACAGGTCATGTTACAAAACTTACAAGCACACTTCTGGGACAGATGCAGACGACTACCGTTTGCCCTTCCTGCGGAGGAGAAGGGAAGACAATCACTCGTAAATGTCCGGTCTGCTATGGTGAAGGTATTGTTAAGAAGGAAGAAATCATCAAAATAAATATCCCCGCAGGTGTCGGAAAAGGTATGCAGATGACCGTCGCAGGGAAAGGAAATGCACCCCGGCGGGGCGGAGTCAATGGCGACCTCCTTGTTATGATCGATGAGGATGAACATCCTGAACTCATAAGGGAAGGTAATGACCTGATATATAATTTGTTCATTAGCATACCTGATGCAATACTCGGAACTCAGGCTGAAATACCAACCGTTGATAATAACGTAAAAATCAAAATCGAACCCGGCACTCAACCAGGTAAAATTCTTCGCCTCAGGGGGAAAGGGCTGCCTGAAGTAAATGGATACGGAAGAGGTGATCTGCTGGTGAACGTCAATGTCTGGATACCTAAAAATATTTCCGGAGAGGAAATGAAGGTAATAGAAAGATTCAAAGATGCAGATTCCTTCAGACCAAAACCCGATAAACACGATAAGGGTTTCTTTGAAAGGATGAGAGGGTATTTCGAATAGAATTCATCATAATCAAATGATTGTATATCCAAAACTCTGTGTAAGTTATTCATATTTTTTATTCACAGATTTTATATATTTACCATTCTTTTAAAAAATAGATACACTCCTATGGCACTTTTTGAAGCAAAGAACATTACAAAACAGTTCGGACCAGTGACAGCGCTTGACAAAGTCAGTATATCTGTTCCGGAACAATCAATTTTCGGACTCCTCGGACCAAACGGAGCAGGTAAAACAACACTGATCAGAATCATTAACCAGATAACCGGACCTGACTCCGGCGAACTGTTCCTGGAAGGGAAGAAACTTAAATCTGATGACGTACTGATCATTGGTTACCTTCCTGAAGAAAGAGGTCTGTATAAAAAAATGAAGGTCGGAGAACAGGCTCTCTATTTCGCCCAGCTTAAGGGATTGTCAAAGTCTGAGGCCATGAAGAGACTGAAATACTGGTTTAAAAAACTCGATATTATCGACTGGTGGGGTAAGAAAGTCGAAGAACTGTCAAAAGGAATGCAGCAGAAAGTCCAGTTCGTAATAACAGTCCTCCACGAACCAAAACTCCTGATATTCGATGAGCCCTTTACAGGATTTGACCCGGTAAATACCAATATAATCAAGAATGAGATACTTTTCCTGAGGGAAAGAGGCGCCACAGTAATTTTTTCAACTCATAACATGGGATCGGTTGAAGAATTATGCGACAATATTACACTCATCGACAAAGCAAAAACAATACTTGAGGGAAGCGTTGATGAAATACGCAATCAATGGGCCGCTAATGAATATGAACTTGTTTTTGGGGGAGATATTAAAATAGAGGGAAACGGACATTTTAGCATCACTAACAATCAAAAAGAGAACGGGAAGACAATTATCCGGTTAAAAACAACCGGTGATATCGGGACAAATGAGATTCTTAAAACAGCTGTCAAGTCAGGCAGGGTGATATCCTTTAATCCTGCTCTTCCTTCAATGAACGAGATTTTTATCAGGGTGGTTGAGGCCCGCAATTAATAAACCAAACTTCGTAACTAATAAACCATGAGCAAGATATCAGTAATTATCAGGAGGGAATATTTAACAAGGGTAAGAAAAAAATCATTTATCATCATGACAATTCTTGCACCTGTTCTTATGGCAGCACTTATTTTCGTTCCCACAGTTGTCATGCTGAACCAGGACCAGGATCATAAGAAGATTGCTGTTATAGAAGATAACTCCGATCTGTTCAAGGATGTAATACCTGACACTAAAGAAGCCGATTTCGTGTATCTTGAAGATGCAAAAATTGATGATCTTAAGAACACTTTTGAACAGGCAGGGTATTATGGGATACTTTATATTTCACCTGATGTGATAAACGTGCCCAACGCTATTCAGCTAATATCAAAAAAACAACCCCCTATCGGACTGCTGGAACATATTGAGAATTCTCTCGAAAAAGAGATTGAAACACAGAAACTTCAGGCCTTTAATATTGAAAACCTCGATGAAATAATGAAGAATGTTCAGACAAAGGTTTCTGTGCAGACTATTAAAATTGATGCCTCAGGACAGGTTAAGGAGACAAGTACAGGTATTGCCATGGCTCTGGCATATATCAGCGGATTCCTGATGTATATGCTGGTTTTCATATTTGGCTCTCAGGTAATGAGAGGTGTTATTGAAGAGAAAACTAGCAGAGTGGTCGAGGTAATCGTCTCATCGGTAAGACCTGTTCAACTTATGATGGGAAAAATTGTAGGTATTGCTCTGGTTGGTCTCACGCAATTCATGATATGGGTAGTTCTTACAATGGCCATATTGTTAGTGCTTAAAACAACGGTGCTTCAGAAAAGCAACGTTACGGAAGTCTCGCAGAGCGTAACTCAAAACCTGATGACAACCGATCAACAGAATGCGATTACCTCTGCAAATACAACTGAGGTTTCTCCCGAACTTGCTGAAGTCACAAGACTGCTGAACAGCGCTATGAACCAGCAATGGGGTTTGATAATAATCTCATTTATATTTTATTTCATTACAGGTTATCTTCTCTATGCTTCAATATTTGCAGCAATTGGTTCCGCAGTTGATAACGAAACAGAAACCCAGCAATTCATGCTGCCTGTTACAATACCAATTATTCTGGCACTGATGGTTGCCATAGGAACAATGCAAAATCCCGAGAGCTCACTCTCATTCTGGTGCTCAATGATCCCTCTAACTTCACCCATTGTAATGGTGGCCAGGCTACCATTCGGTGTTCCCTACTGGCAACTGGCTGTATCAATGCTTCTGATGATAGTAACATTCATGGCATTTGTATGGATGGCAGCAAAGGTTTACCGTACCGGAATACTGATGTACGGGAAGAAAACCTCCTGGAAAGAAATGTGGAAATGGCTGAGGTATAGTGGGTGAGGAATGTAGCCTGACAGGAATAAGATACAAGTTTTAAAAATAGACCTATGTCAAAAATCCTGGTTATTGATGATGAAAAAGCTATCCGGAATACCCTGAAGGAGGTTCTGGAATATGAAAAACACGAAGTCGATCTTGCTGAAGACGGACCATCAGGTATTGAATTGTTTAATTCCAACTCGTACGACATAGTACTATGCGATATTAAGATGGCAAAAATGGATGGGATTGAGGTTCTTCAGAAGATATTTGAAACTTCAACCGATACCCCTGTTATAATGATCTCAGGCCATGGAAATATCGACACAGCAGTGGAAGCAATAAAAAAAGGTGCTTACGATTTTCTTGAAAAGCCTCTTGACCTGAACAGGCTTCTTATCACTATTCGTAATGCGACTGATAAATCAACCCTGATAACACAGACACAGGTCCTCAGGAATAAAGTAAGCAAGATGTATGAGATTGTGGGTGAGTCGGAGGCTATTATTAAAGTAAAGGAGATGATCGACCGAGTAGCTCCGACAGAAGCACGTGTTCTTATTACCGGGGCCAACGGAACAGGGAAAGAACTTGTTGCACATCAGATACACGAAAAAAGCACCAGGGCAAAAGCTTCGTTTGTTGAAGTCAACTGCGCTGCTATCCCCTCAGAACTGATTGAGAGTGAACTATTCGGACATGAAAAAGGATCATTCACATCAGCTATTAAGCAAAGAATAGGAAAGTTTGAACATGCTAACGAGGGTACTCTTTTTCTTGATGAGGTTGGCGATATGAGTCTTTCAGCACAGGCAAAAGTACTGAGAGCATTGCAGGAAAACAAGATCACAAGAGTTGGTTCGGATAAAGATATTCATGTTAATGTAAGAGTAATTGCAGCAACCAACAAAAACATAAAAAAGGAAATAGAAACCAACACTTTCAGAGAAGACCTCTACCACCGATTAAGTGTAATTATAATCCATATACCTACACTAAATGAACGACAGGATGATATACCCCTTCTGGCCGAACACTTTAACTCGCTGATCTGCAGTGAATACGGGATGAGCAAAAAAGACATAAAACCGGATGCGATCGAAGAACTTATGAAAATTGAATGGACAGGAAATATACGAGAGTTCAGGAATGTACTGGAAAGACTTATCATCCTCTGCAAAGACGAAATAACTGGAGCTGATGTCGCTGCTTACGCACGACCTGTCTCCGCTGGTAATCCTTAATTCTCTGCCAGCTTTTATTTTTCATTTTATTTCTAATTTTGCAGCAAAATTATTCCTGATATGTCCAGAGGCAGAGAATCAAAACCACATATTGGTATTTATGGACGTCGTAACAACGGTAAAAGCAGTCTTATCAACTGCCTTGCAGGCCAGGATATCGCTATTGTTTCCGATCATGCCGGAACAACAACCGATCCTGTAAAAAAATCATTCGAGATAACAGGCTTTGGACCGGTAATACTGATTGATACAGCCGGAATTGACGATTCAGGAGAACTGGGAGTAAAAAGGGTGGAACGGACAGTCAGGACACTGGAAATAATCGATCTTGCTCTTCTTGTTGTAACACACAATTCATGGGACAGTTATGAAGATGATCTGATAAAAAAATTCCGTGAATACGATGTCCCATTCATTATAATACACAGCAAATCTGATCTGCAGCAACCAACCGGGGAATTCATAAATAAAATAAAAGCTATTACAGCAACTGATCCATTTGAATTCTCCGTTATTGATAAACGTAATTATGAAAGGCTGATAGACCATATCCGTAAATCCATCCCTGAACACTCCTTTAAAACTCCGACCCTTCTGGGAGATCTCATCTCTTACGGGGATATTGTTATCCTGATCACCCCAATAGATGTCGAAGCTCCTGCCGGACGCCTCATCCTTCCACAGGTGCAGGCAATAAGAGATATCATTGATAATGATGCGGTTGCTATTGTACTCAAAGAGAGAGAGGTGGATGCCTTCCTCAGAAAAACAAAAATCAAACCTGCTCTTGCCATAACCGATTCCCAGGTATTCATAAAGGCCGACGCTTCAATACCTCCCGAAATCCCGCTTACCAGCTTCAGTATAATGCTGGCACGGTTTAAAGGCGACTTTGACAGTTACCTGAAGGGCACTCCTAAAATATCTTATCTGAAAGATGGCGACAGGGTTCTTCTCCTCGAATCATGCACCCATCATGTCGCCTGCGATGATATCGGCCGGACAAAGATTCCGAGATGGATATCAAATTTTACAGGGAAAAAGATAGAATATGATGTTGTTGCAGGGCTCGATACTCTGCCCCGTATGGTTACGGATTATTCCCTGGTAATCCAGTGTGGTGGCTGCATGATCACAAGGAGGCAGCTTCACAACAGGTTACAGCCGGCAATCAAAGCAGGTGTCCCCGTAACCAACTACGGAATGGCAATAGCTTATGTCCAGGGTATCTATAAAAGAGCTATTGCACCTTTTATTTCTGAAGTTAAGAATAGCAGAACATATCTTTAACCTGCAATCCGCAACCCGCAACCTGCAACATTTTAAAACCTGAAATATATAAACGGCATAATATCAGTTGTTTTCATCTGATATATCAGAATGGCCATCAGCAGGATTACTGCCATCTGGACAACAACCGGAATTCTGATAAACAGGCCACGGTAGGACTCTTTGATCCTCTCAGGAAGAAAATGAATAAGATACCCTGCAGCAATAAGAGAAAAAACTGTGCTGTATACCATAATTAAAGACTGGTAAGAACCAGGTGAGAAGTTCTCAAAGATCTGCCTTAGCATCAGTATCGCTGTATCCATATCGGACGCTCTGAAGAATATCCAGCAAAAACTGACGAACTGAAAAGTTATAAAAACTGCTAATGCTCTCCCGGCTTTTTTCCTTATTAAGCGGTCACCCAGTAAGTATCTCCATATTTTGTTAAATATAAGCCCAACTCCATGTAAACCTCCCCATACAATAAACCGCAGGGCAGCTCCATGCCATAAACCCCCCAGCAACATGGTGATCATCAGGTTTATAAAGGTACGAAATCTTCCCTTCCTGTTCCCTCCAAGAGAAATGTACAGATAATCCTTAAGCCACCTCGATAGCGATATATGCCACCTCTTCCAGAAGTCAGCAACTCCCGAGGCCTTATAAGGTGAATTAAAATTGACAGGCAACCTGAAACCAAGAATTAATCCGAGCCCGATAGCAATATCAGTATATCCTGAAAAATCACAATATATCTGGAGTCCGTATCCATAGACCGCCATAAGGTTCTCAAATCCCGAATACATGGTTGGCAGCTCAAAAACCCGGTCGATGAAATTGACGGCAATAAAATCAGAAATAATGATCTTTTTTATCAATCCTTTGGATATCAGGAATAAAGCATGGCTGAATTCCCTCCGTGCAAGATGAAACTCAGCGTATAATTGCGGGATAAACTCAGAAGCCCTTACAATAGGTCCTGCTACGAGCTGGGGAAAAAATGAAACATAAAAACCAAAATCCAGAATATTTCTGACGGGCTCCAGCTTCCTCCGGTACATATCCATGGTGTAACTCAGCGATTGAAAGGTAAAAAAGGATATCCCCACAGGAAGGATTATATGACTGACATTAAAGCTTGTTCCAAGATGTTTATTTGAAAAGGAAGCAAGGTAGTCGTACACCCTGATATCAGTTCCCAGAAGATTATTCAGAGTGTCGACGAAGAATCCCGTGTATTTGAAATAAGCAAGGAGTCCAATGTTGGAGATTATACTGACGAGGACAAAAAGCCGCCGCAGGCTACGTGTACTTGAACGGTATATGAGCAGACCACAACAATAGTCGATACTGGTAACGATTATCAGCAGAAAAAGAAATAATCCTCCTGATTTAAAATAGAAGAAAAGACTTATGAGGAAAAGATATAAATTCCTCAAAACCAATTTTTTATAAACGACACTGTATCCTACCAGAACCAGCAGGAAGAATATCCAGAATGCCGGAGTTGAAAAAATGAAAGGTTTGTCTGGATCATAACTGAAGATTCGTGAAACCAGGTTTGCGATCAATGCGGATTCTTCAGCCGTTTCTGACTGTTCCTGAATATGGATTGCCGCAGACAGGTCAGTTTCTACCGTTACTACTGAATCAGTCTTTAATAATGAATCTGCATAACTGCCGCGAAATAATCCTGAAACAAGATATTTTGCAATTGTATCTGCTCCGGGGTAGGTAAAATGGGTATAATCTTTCTGGGCAAGGGGCGGATCTCTTTCAACCCACTTAATTATAGAAGAGTCTCCTCCCATTGCTCTGAATGAATCCCAGAAGATGGCTCCAGCCGCCAGTGCTGCTTTCTTCTGCGCTTCAATAATTGAGGGAATGTTGGGATATGACCTGATACTGTCACCATCATGGAAAGCCATATCTGTCAGGCCTACGACTACAACGGGTGTACCTGGCGATATTTCCCGCAGAAGGGCGATCTGACGGTATAAACCTTTTTCATAATAGGAGTATTCTTTCCTGACGCTTTTTACTAAATTCAGACCATAATGCAGGATGAATAAATCAGGAGAGATCCGATCGTAAAACTTTTTAAGTTTATCTTTCTCCACCATGGTAAACTCTAATCCGGCACTTCCTCTTTGAGGAAGATTGTCAACAACCAGTCCCGTATCACCCTCTATGCTTATACCATAAATGTCGGGACTTACTCTCCCTTCAAATTCTATTGTGATGTTTGTTGCCTTGTAGAGTGAACATGTAAGCTCAAATAAACCGTTTCCTCTTATCAGAGTGTCTGACAATACCGGGTAATCATCTGCTCTGACCGTTACTTTGACAATATCCCGTGAATTACCATAAAAGATCCTGAGTTTGTCAAAGAGGGATGTTGTATAGTCTGCAAAAGTTGAAGGGACGATTCTGACGGAAGCTTTGACCGGAGCAGAAGATATCTCTCCTTCCGGCATATACCTGCAGATGGTCATAAAAGGCCCCAGGTTCCTGTGACTGATCTCCCCTGCACGGAATGACAGGTAATTATATCTCTCCCAGTTTGATGATGATCTGATATACACCGATTTGGTGTACATAACTGGTATAACAGGAAGGAACAGACCCGGGCCGCTGCCTCCGTAATCTTCTCTTAATGATTGCCGCAGATAAGAGGTTATGCGGTCGCCTTCAATTTGTGAATCACCGTAATACATTATCCTGATCTGTCCGTCCCTGTAGTTTAAAGTATCTAAATAATCCTTTAAGGTGCCGGAAGGCTTTTTTTCTTCCCTTGATGGAACGGTATCTTTTGTGCTGAGGTTATAGTCAGATTTCTGTGATAATGTATCAGGAGCCTGAATGAAATAGGCAGAGGTATCAATGGAAATCCTTGTAAATGTTCCTTTTATGAGATCCCACGGTACGAATTCATTGACCTGTGGTAATTTAATATTATCCGGTATGAAATAATTCAGACCGATCAGACAGGCCAGTAAGATCAGTATTAACAGGAATGATCTGAAAGGGCGCATATATTAATCCTGGATCAGCTTTTTTTCCTGATCTTAAGCTTCTGTCCAACCTGTATCTTCCCCGGATCAGATATATTATTCAATTTCAACACATCGGTAGTTGTTACATTGTCAAACATTTTTACTATATCCCAGATGGTATCCCCGTAACGAACTGTATAGGTAATATATTCCTCATCTTCAGCCGATTGTGTTGTTAGTGCTGTTGATCTGTTTTCAGTATTGGAAGTTACGGTTTTTCCTATCATTTTCTGTTTGTCGGCAAACGACATTGAATTGATTTGTGCATAGTAATCCGCTTTTGACGGATCAACATAAACCACCAGTTTCTGACCAATAAGGATTTTGTTCCGGTATATGTTGTTCCAGTAACGGAGCCGGGATAACCCAATCCCGTACCATTCAGCTATATAGCCCAGATTATCACCTTCCTTTACTGTATAAACAAGTCTTGTTTTTCCCTTAACATCAGCCGGAACATAGGTTGAACGCGAAGGTTCACTTATACGGGTTGTTTTACTAAGATATACATCCTGTTTATAGTTTCTTATAGTGTCATTCAGGTCTATAAAATCACCAAGGTTGCTTATCGGTAAAGTAATTGCCATTGGTCTGGAAGAACCGGGAACCAGGCCTGTCCGGTATTGTGAATTAAGGGCTCTGAGCTCGCCGGAAGGTATGCCCATTACCTCTGAAATCTGAGTAAGGTGGATATCTTTGTTAAACAGTATAGTGTCTGTTGCAACAGGAAAATTCAGTGGCAGAGGTCTTATATTATGATCGGCAAAATAGTTAACTGCATAAGCAGCAGCAACATACTGTGGGATGTATCCCCTTGTTTCCCTCGGTAGTCTGTAATATATCTCCCAGTAATTCTTTTTATTCCCTGAGCGGCGTATCGCTTTGTTAACGTTGCCTGGTCCGCAGTTATAGGCTGCAATCACAAGTATCCAGTCGTTATAGATATCATACAGGTCTCTTATATATTTTGCTGCTGCATGAGTAGATCGGACAGGGTCTCTTCTCTCATCGACCACGGAATTGATAGTAAGACCATAGAACCTGCCCGTACTGTACATGAACTGCCATAATCCGGTAGCTCCCATTCTCGAAACTGCATTGGTATTAAGTGCAGACTCAATCACAGCCATATACTTAAGTTCAGTTGGCAATCCGTAGGAATCGAAGATATCTTCAATTATCGGAAAATAATAGTCTTTTAATCCCAGCACCGCACTGAACTTATCCCTTTGCTTAACGGTGTAAACATGTATATGATTTCTTATGATGCTGTTATATGGCAGATTAATTATTGAGTGTATGTTACCCAACCTCTGTCTATAAACAGAATCAGGGAATTGTATTCCGACCGAATCGCTCATAAAATCCTCAGGTAAATCCTTAAGGGCCATTTTTACATACCAGCTGTTGACAAGGCTGTCGAGATCTCTCGTGATCTTTTCTGTTTCTATATCCGTTTTAAGAATAATTGTATCGTTTTCAATAGATCCGTAAGCTTGCAGAATCGCACAAAAGATGGTAAAAAATAAAACTTTAAGTCTCATGATTCAATTACTATTAAAATGTCACTTTAAGGCTCAGGTGTAATCCTGCTCCAGTGAATCCGGGTGCAGGCACCTGCTCAGGAACCACTTCAAGATCCAGGTTGTTGCTTATGTCAAAATTAAACAGACTGGCATCAACATTCGCATCTAAAATAGATAAAAGATACCAGGCTGCAATTCCTATATACGAAAGATCGCGATACTTTTTATAATAATCCACTCTTAATAAGAGCTGATCCCTGACCCAGGAGGCAGTGGAAGGATTATATGTATCGGGATAAAGAACAGGATCATACTCCGACGGATCGGTCCCTCTTATATATTCAGCATAACTTGCTGTCTCGGGTATTTCATCTGTAAAATCCTGATAAGCTTTCATAAACCTGTTATGGTACGTAGTATTAAAACTTATACTGTAAATGATGCCTCCGAAACCTGCATATACGAGCGGTATTTTCCAGTATTTCCTGTTATATACCTGTCCGAGACCCGGAAATGCAACTGCCAGCATAGTTGCTTTCAGTGGTTCCGGTTTGAAAGTCCTGCTTTTCCGGGACATAACAGAGATTGTATCCTGTGCAAAAATCATGTGCTGAACACAAAATAATTGCATGAGAATAATAATCACTATTTTTTTCACTGCGCTCAAAACAAATATTTACAGGTATTTGCCTCCATTACCTGTATATCAGCGCGACAAAGATAATTATTTTCAGGAGTTAAGGCGGTCAAACACACTCAAAATGCGCTCCATCTCCTCAGGATTATCGAATGGGATAACTATTTTACCTTTTCCCTGTTCATTGATCCGGAAGTTGACATCGGTCGAGAATATCTTTTTCAGATGCTCAGATAGCTGTATGAAATCTTCATTTAGCTTCTTCTTCTTTTCAATCCTTGCAGGATCTTTGCTTTTCTCAGCCTGGATATATCTGACCAGATCTTCTGCCTGACGGACAGACAGATCACCGTCGATGATACGGTAGTAGATGTTTATCTGTTTTTTAGGATCTTCTATATTAACAAGGGTACGTGCGTGACCCATCATAAGGTGCTTGTTCCTGATTCCAAGCTGTATTTCTGCGGGTAACTTGAGTAACCTGAGGTAGTTTGCGACAGTTGAACGCTGTTTACCGACTCTGTCGCTCAATTGTTCCTGAGTTAATTTGCACTCCTCGATGAGTCTCTGAAAACTTATTGCCACCTCCATGGCGTCAAGATCTTCGCGTTGAATATTTTCAACCAGTGCCAGTTCTAGCATAGCCTGATCATCAGCAGTTCTGATGTATGCGGGTACACGTGAAAGACCGGCTATCCGTGCTGCCCTGAGTCTTCTTTCTCCCGCAATGAGCTGATATCTGCCATTACCTGTTTCACGCACGGTAAGCGGTTGTACAAGACCCAGTTTTTTAATGGATCTTGCCAGTTCTTCCATTGCCTGTTCATCAAAACTGGTTCTGGGCTGAAAAGGATTACCATCAATAGAATCTACAGAAATATCAAGGTTAGCTTCCACTTTCCTTTCAAGGATTTCCTTTTCCACGCCATCAATTAACGCACCGAGTCCTCTTCCTAACGCATTTTTCTTTGCCATTTAATTACTATTTCTGGTAAATGCTAAGATTTATTCAGTTTTGCTGTACTTTAACTTCATGTTTCTCTATCAGTTCTTTGGCAAGGTTAAGGTAATTAACCGATCCACGCGAATCAGCATCATACAGGATGGCAGGTTGGCCAAAACTAGGTGCTTCGGACAGCTTAATGTTTCTTTGTATAATGGTCTTGAAGACCATCTCCTGGAAATGCTTGTTAACCTCTTCTGCAACCTGGTTCGATAACCTTAGTCTTGAATCGTACATTGTCAGAAGAAAACCTTCAATCTCAAGATCCATGTTAAGATTGTTCTGAATGATCCTTATGGTGTTTAGCAACTTGCCGAGCCCTTCAAGTGCAAAATATTCACATTGAACAGGAATAATAACCGAATGTGCAGCAGTCAGTGCATTAACGGTCAGAAGTCCCAGCGATGGTGAACAATCAATAAATACATAGTCAAAATCACCTTCTACTTTTTTAAGAATCCCTTTCATTATTTTTTCCCTTTCAGGTTTATCAAGCATCTCAATCTCAGCACCTACGAGGTCGATATTCGAAGGCATTATTGACAGGTTTTCAATGCCACACTGGTGCACTGCATCATGCGGTTCTTGACCGTCAATAAGACAATCGTAAATAGTGGACCTTATCTGGCGGGTATCAATGCCGATACCCGAGGTTGCATTTGCCTGAGGATCGCCATCAACAATCAGTACTTTTTTTTCAAGAGCAGCAAGACTTGCTGCAAGGTTTATTGCTGTTGTTGTTTTCCCTACTCCACCCTTTTGGTTTGCTATTGCTATGATCATTCCCATATGTATTTATTTATGTTTCTTCAAATATTTTGAGCTTCAAATTTACTATTTATTGATCCAGCGGTGCCGAACTCCAATAATGTAATTGTAAACAATTTTTTTGCGGTTTTCAACATTTTATTAACACACCTTGTTTGCAATCGCATACTTAATATATTGTCTTTGTGAAACTTAGTCTCTTTGTACCCCTTCCTGCCAGCAGGCAGGTTTGTGGCAGTAAATTTCTTTCCTCCCTGAGCCGTTCAGGAACAAAACATCCTGTTTTCCATTTTATTCACATCTTTACAAAAAATTTAATCAAATTACACATGCCAGATAATCCAGTGCGTAACGAATGGTTTACTATCGTTAATCCAAATGCAGGGAACGGTAAAGGGGAAAAAGACTGGAAGAGAATTACTGCTCTTTTTGATAAAGCCGGCATCCCCTTAGATATTAAGTTTACAGAAAAAAAGGGTCATGCAATTGAATTTACGAGAGATGCCATAAAAGCAGGATTCAGGAAGATAGTTTGCGTTGGCGGTGATGGTACTCTGAATGAGATAGTTAACGGGAGCTTTATACAGGAGGTCTGTTCTCCGAAAGATATTGCAGTGGGAATGGTGCCGGTTGGCACCGGTAACGACTGGGGACGTATGTTCGGAATCCCACTTATCTATGAAGGAGCAATTGATGTAATCAAAGAAAATAAGCTTTTACTGCACGATATCGGAGTGATAGATTACTATTACGGTGACAAACCTCACAGGAGATATTTTATTAATATAGCCGGTCTCGGATTTGAAGCAATGGTGGTAAGAAAAACCAATAAACAGAAAGACAAGGGAAAAAGCAATAATGCTATTTATTTTTATAACCTGTTAACAAGTCTTGTTTCATATAAAAAGCCAGTTGCAGACATTATCATTGATGGCAATACGAATAGGTGTAAGATTTTTTCAATCAATGTTGGTAACGGAAGGTATTGTGGCGGAGGAATGAGACAAACACCTGATGCTGTACCGGACGATGGCCTTCTTGACATTACAGTAATCAGAGAGATGGGAAGGATTGAAATAATCAGAAGCCTGAAGATACTCTACGACGGCACAATCTTAAGCCATCCAAAAGTTGACGGATACCGCAGTAATAACCTTATAGTGCGGTCAGAACAGGTATTATTTGCAGAAGCTGACGGGGAATCGCTCGGACACACTCCTGTAGAATTCAGCATCATCCCGGCTGCAATACAAATAGTATATGGAACAAAGCTTATTCCGTGATCCTTATCTCATAAAGCTTTGGCCATCTCTTGCCTGTTACGAAAATCCTTTTGCCCTGAGGATCGTAAGCAATACCGTTCAGAACATCAGCACCTGTTTCTCTTCGTTGCGCTTCAGGATAAAGGGTGGTTAGATTGATATAAGAATTTACTTTGCCGGTAGCCGGATCTATTCTGGCAATGAGGTCAGACATCCATACGTTAGCCCAGATTTCACCATTAATGTATTCAAGCTCATTAAGCTGGTCAACCTTCTTCTCATGATCGTAAACTTCAATGCGCGAAACAACTGTAAATAATTCAGGTTCAAAAAAATACAAAACATTCGATCCGTCACTCATAACTATTTTATCGTTCATAGTCGTCAGTCCCCAGCCCTGGGTCTGGTAATAAATTTTATTGATCTGCCGGAAAGTGTTTTTATCATATACAAAACCGACCTTATTCTGCCATGTCACCTGGTAAATACGGTCGCCGTAAAGGGTAATTCCCTCTCCGAATAATGATGATTCGAGATGGAGTTGCCGGAGAACCTTGCCCGATTCAATCTCAACTTCCCGAAGACTTGAACCAGCTTCCTGTCCTGTACCTTCATAAAGGAATCCATTATCATAAAACAGCCCCTGGGTAAATGCCTCACTGTCGTGAGGATAAGTATGTACAATTTTAAAACCATTATTTTTGGGAATAATGTCTGAAAAAACAATTATAAAAAGTGTAATTGTCTGAAATCTTTTATTTCTGTAACCGACGGCCTTAACCGATTTTCTGCCTGTTGTACCGGTAAACCCGGAAGGAACAGTATATTCCCAGGGTGCGGAGTTAAGTACTGAAACCTGTCTGCCATCAAAGTATATCATCACCGAATCAGGAGGTCTGTCATTGACTTCAGGAGCCACCGATATTTTTATCTGATTTCCTGTTTTGTATTCCTCATTTTCGGAAGGAGATAACATTTTTATGAGCCTTGCAGGTTGCTGTTCAGTTTCAGTAATGACCGGTTCCGGCTTTTGTTCTATGGTTTTGCCCGGTCGACCTGAACATGAAATTGTCCATATAATAAGCAACATTAATAAGACTGATACAATATACCCGAAATATTCATTTGGTCTCATCTGGTTTATCTTTTTTTCCAAAAAACCTTTTTATCTTATTTTTCCTTGCTGCAGCAATACGTCTTTCAGCCTCTTTCTCATGAATCTCGAAAGGAACAAGAATCTGCCAGACTTCACTCCAGCCTGGAAATCCTCCGACATTCTTGTCATCGATATAGATATCTGCATCAATTTTTCTGCTTACAGTGTCATCAAATATTTCTTCAGGATAATTCTTATTCACCGCGTAAAATTCAATTCCGTTCTTGCGGCAATACTCAACCGCCTCATCTAATTCCTTCCCTGTACGGAAAGTCCACAGAATAAGCCTTGCCCCCATTTTCTCAAGTTCCTTCAGTGTCTGAAAAGCAAAAAGCTTCTCCCTGCCTATCTCTGGATATTCATGTTCAACAATTGTTCCGTCAAAATCAACGGCAATTTTCACATTAGTGAAGTCAATCATCTGTATTCTGTTAATTCACGCAAAAATAAGAAAAAGGTAATATAAATACCCTCCACACCTCCACTTTGCTTCGCTGACCTTGCTTCCCCGTGCGCCTACGCTGAAGCTCCCCGCTCCGTCGCTGAAGCTAGGGAGCGTAAGCGACAGCCTTTGGTGGCCGATGGAAGACGTAGAGCTGCGCGAAAGCGAAGAGAAGGGTAAAAAAGTCCCTCCATGGTATTTGTTTATATTTATAAATAAAATAATCGTAATTTTATTCCCTTCCAGTACAATAATTTTCATTTTGCCGGAATGAAACATCTTCCCAATTTCCTTACTTCCCTTAACCTGGCTTCAGGATTCATTGCAATAATCTTTGCTGCAAACGGAGATCTGACTACTGCTTCGTGGCTCATTCTGGTTGCAATGATCTTCGATTTTCTGGATGGTTTTTCTGCCAGAATTCTGAAAGCCTATTCTGATATAGGGAAAGAGCTCGACAGTCTGGCTGATCTTGTCAGTTTCGGTGCTGCACCAGGATTTATCATCTACAGGCTTCTCAGCAATGCCATGCCTTTACCAGGTGTTTATAGCTCCGGACTCGAAGCAATAATGCTCCTTGTTATTATTTCTATTCCGGTAATAATGCCGGTATGTGCTGCTATAAGACTTGCCAAATTCAATATCGATCCCTCTCAAGCTACCTCTTTCAGGGGTCTACCCACGCCGGCAAATGCTCTTGCTGTTATTTCAGTTGTTATTGCAGCAAATTATTCAGATTCCTCGATAATTAAATCGTTTGCCGGATCGCTCATCGGACTTGATATTCTTACTGTTATCCTTTCAATCCTTATGGTTAGTAATCTGCAATTCCTTTCATTTAAAATTCCGAATTTCAGGATAAAGGGTAACGAAGGCAGGTATCTTCTTGCTTTGCTGGTACTTATCTCTCTTGCAATATTTGGAATAAAGGCAGCTCCTTTAGTAATACCTCTTTATATTATTGTTTCACTTATATCACTCCTCTTCTGACCAGCGTTCCCTGTTTGTTTTAAGATTATTGAGAATATTTGTCTGAATACGTATTGATTCCTGATGAATAAGGGTCAATACTTTTTCCACAAAAAGCTGCGGACAGCTCTTCAACAGAAAAAGGATTTGATACAGTCCTGGCACCTATCCAAAATACATCAATGCCATGCTTTAGACATACTTCAACATGGTGCGGAAAGGCTACTTCAACTGCAATTTTAAGGTTGAATTCATCCTTAATCCTCTGGAGCCATTTCAATGCTTTTACTCCGGCTCCCTGGAATGTTCCGGGGTGCGTACAGGATTTCCATTCACCACTCTTTGTTTCATCGCGCAAACCTACGATGATTTTTCAGATGTTTCTTCCTTTTCCTGAAATTTCTTTTCGTAGAAAATTAAAGCGAACTCAATTGCAGACCAGCTGACCAGAATAAATGCCGGCCAGATAAGGTACTGTAGTATTTCGTTAAGATACATTTGTTATTGTTTTATCATTTGTTTTATAATAATCCGATACCTTAATAAACATGCCCGTCCGATTTCATTTCTTCTTCAGTTATTTTCCTGTCATTTATCGATTTCCATGCGTACCAGATATATCCGACAACGAACGGGATGATAAATGATACATACATCATTGTTTTAAGTGTAAACAAACTGGAGGAGGCATTCCTGATAGTCAATGAACTACTCAGATCCTGAACTGACGGGTAAAAAGCAGTTCCATTGAATCCGGCGATCAGAAAAAGGGAGAATACAGTCAGCACAGTGCCAGCTCCTGTAAACCATATTCCTTTGCGGCACCCCTTAAAAACAGTTACTCCAATACCATATAAAACCCCTGTTACTCCTGCTAAGAACAGGATCAGGGCCATCGGCATCTGAATAAGATTATGCAGATATTTAAATCTCTCCATGGTAACAGCCCCGGTACTGTAATTTACTGCAAACCCGGATGATACAAGGAGTGTTACTATAAAAAACAGGAAGAAAATCAGAAATGTTATCGAATTGACTATAAGCTTATTAATCGAATTATGCTTAAGATCTTCATTGTCAACTGAATTGATTATATAGAGCAGCCCATTTGTTCTGGCAAGAAACAGTACTGCCAGTCCGAGTGCAACATTCCTGCCATTAAGAAGAGCTTCAAGTCCATGCCACGATGTAGCCCATTTTACCTGATACAAAGCATTGATACTGAACCGGGACCCGGTAAAAAAGGTTGCAACCGCAATACCAATAAGAAACGGTCCGGCAGAACCATTCAGGAAAAGGAATATATCAAATGTTTTTTGCCCGAATATATTGGCAGGTTTGGATCTGTACTCATAGGCAATTGCCTGAATAATAAAACTGAACAGGATTGCGATCCATACCCAGTAAGCTCCACCGAAACTTGTCGCATAAAAAAGTGGGAATGATGCAAAAAAGACTCCTCCGAATGTAACCAGAGTGGTAAAGGTGAACTCCCACTTTCTTCCCATTGCATTAATTATCATTGTCTTATGCGACTCATTCTTCGGCAGTGAAAATATCATTGATTGACCACCCTGAACGAACATAAGAAAGACCAGCAGGCTTGCCAGAAGGGAGATAATTATCCACCAGTAATGCTGAAGAAAAAGATGTGATATTATTGTTACCATGGTTATCCCTCCTAATGTTTTGGACCAATTTTTATTTGTCTTATCATTATTGAGATCTCAGTAAACAGCAATACAGTGAACATAACTGCAAACAGAATAAAAGTAGTTTTTACTGCTCCAGGATCTATTTGTGTTACAGCAGTGTTCACCGCCATCAGGTCCTGTATAATCCAGGGCTGGCGTCCCATTTCCGCAAGGACCCACCCAAGTTCACCTGCGATATAAGGCAGTGGTATTGAGAAAAGAGCAATCCACAGGAACCACCTGTGCCTGGTAAGAGAGTCTCTGAAAAGATAATAGAGGGCAAGAGCAAAAACCAGTATGAAGAAAAAGCCCAGTATAACCATCAGGTGAAAACTATAAAATGCAATCGGGACATTTGGTATTGCATCTTCCGGCCTCCCCAGTGAGGCATACCCAAAATACCGGAAATAGCTGTCAATGAAATCTTTATCCCGGAAAATTTCCTTTAAGGTCTCAATATGCTTAGTATCATTCACAGACCTGGCTCTTTTATAGTCCAGCAGTAGGTCCTTTGCAAGATTACCCCGCTCCATTTTTTCCCTGACAGCCAATAATCCCTGTTCAGGATTACCATTAACGAGATCCTTGATTCCCGCTACCCAGGTATCTCTGTTCCCACCGGTCATAACAGAGAGGAATCCTGGTATTTCGATCCTGAAGACAAAATCCTTAATGTTATTCTGTCCTATTCTGTTGTCAGAATCTTTCAAAAATCCTGCCATCACCAGGCCAGCATCCTCTTTCCCGTCATACAGAGCTTCAAATGCGGCAAATTTTACAGGTTGTACTTTAGCGAGGGTTCTTGCTGAAGTATCACCTGTATAGGCAACCAGCAATGCTGAAAAAAGACCAAAGATTGCTGCAATGAGAATACTTCTTTTCGCCAGCCACTCCTCCCTTTTTTTCAGAAGATACCATGCACTTATTCCAAGTACAAACATTGAGGCCAACAGAAAACCCGACGATATTGTGTGAAGGAATTTATCAACCGCAACCGGATTAAACAGAACTTCCCAGAAATTAATCATTTCATTTCGGGCTGTTTCGGGATTAAATATCATCCCAACAGGGTTTTGCATCCAGGCGTTAGCCACCAGGATCCAGAGAGCCGACAGGTTGGCTCCAACAGCAACAAGCCATGTTGAAGCAAGGTGGAACTTTTTACCTACTTTATTCCATCCAAAAAACATTACGGCAATAAATGTTGATTCGAGGAAAAACGCCAGAATGCCTTCAATGGCAAGTGGTGCTCCGAAGATATCTCCTACAAACCAGGAGTAGCTCGACCAGTTTGTCCCGAACTCAAATTCAAGGATTATACCGGTGGCAACTCCAATGGCAAAGTTAATACCAAAAAGTGTCATCCAGAACCGGGTAAGCCGCTTCCACTCCTCCCTCCCTGTCCTTACATAAATGGTCTCCATTATTGCTATCAGGAATGAAAGCCCCAGTGTAAGAGGCACAAAAAGCCAGTGATAAATGGCTGTCAGGGCAAACTGTGCTCTCGACCAGTCCACAAGAGTCAAATCAACATTCTCAATCATGTTCGTTACTTGAATTAAGCAATTGATCCATCACATATTCACTTCTCTGTGTATCATTATCATACTTCTTACTAAGAAAATCGGGGAAAAAAAAGACCTTCAATATGGCAAACATAATAAAAAGCTTGATCAGTATGATAATCCAGACTCTCTTCCCCCACCACGACATATTACTGAAACCGTCGTAATAAAAAAGGAAAATCCGTGTAACAAATGAGAAAACAGATTTCATTTTGTCTTTCCTCCTGAATTCTCCTCGGTCAAGCTGGAGGTAATCTTCTGAATTGCTTTGAAGTTGTAAAAAAACTCCCTGGCCAGGACTCTCAGAACAGTATAACCCGGTATTCCCAGAATCATTCCCGGAATGCCTGCTGCAAATCCGGCTGCAAGTATAACAACAAAGATCTCAAGAGGATGAGCCCTGACACTATTGGAAAAAATAACCGGCTGGAAAATAATATTGTCAATCACCTGTGTTACTGCAACAACAATTATCATATATGTAACCAGTGGTACAACAACCGTAGAAAAATCCTGGTTCATGTGGGAAGCAACTCCCATAATTGTTACGATAAAAAATCCCAGCCATGGCCCAACATACGGAATTATATTTAATATCCCTACGATCAGTCCCATTACAAGTGCCTGCTGAAAATCAATACCAACTATTGTCATACCTGTCGTAATAAGAGTCATGATACAGGTGCTCTGAATCATTATTCCTATTAAATACCTGGTCAGAAGATGCTTTATAGAATTGAGTGCCCTTGTAGCATTCCCCACATATTTATCAGGGATCCACATCAGAATCGATTCAAAGAAAAGATGCTGGTCTTTAAGGAAGAAAAAAGTAATAAAGCTGATTGAAAAAATTGCCACGGCAATATTACCAAGAATACTTATCAACGATCCGATAAAATTCTGGATCATATTAACATTCAATACATCTGATACTTTTAATGCAATATAGTCCTTGATAGATATCTCCTCTTTGATATCCTGGTCAAAAGCATTAAAGAGGTTTTCAATCTTTGAAATAGGTCCTTCAACAAGCTGCACTATCTTATCGCTGTCGATGGCAGACAGATAATTTATCTGTTTTGTAACCAGTGGAATAAAGATCACAAAAAATGAAATGATCAATCCCAAAATTACTATAAGAGTCAGCAGGGCAGCCAGAGCACGTGGAAAAACCAGCTTTCTGATTCTTATCCTGCAAAAAAGATCTACCAGTGGCCGGCCCATGATAGATAAAACACCCGCAACCAGTATATAAACTACTATACTCCGGAAATACCATAAGGCAGCCAGAAAAAGCATTACCGTAAAAAAGATAAGAATATTTCTGAGTATTGACTTCATAGGTTAGGGGTTTCGCAATACAAACCTAATTAAAAATTTTCGGATTTCCCTAAAAATACACTCACCTAAAGTTTTAATCCCTTGCTGCCATATTGTCTTATCATGATTACTATTTTGCGCCATTATGTCAGTTATTTTAATTTGGAACAGAAATTGAAATCTTATGAATATAAACAAAAAAATATGTTAAACTTAAAATAATAGGAGGATCTAGCCATGTTACCAACAATTACCAGAAGAAATTACAGGCCTTTTTTTATGCCGAGTATCTTTGATGATGATGACTTTTTACCGGTATTCTCACACAGAACCAGTTCAATGCCGGCAGTGAATATCAAAGAGGATGACAAGAAATTCACTCTTGAACTTGCTGCTCCGGGAGTTGAAAGGAAAGATCTGAAAATAGACATCAGTGATGATATTCTGACAATCTCTTCGGAAACCAAAAATGAAGTTGATGAAAACAAGGACGGTTATAAAAGAAAAGAATTCAGTTATTCCTCTTTCTGCAGAAGCTTCCAGATTCCTGAAAATGTAAGTAAGGATAAGATTGAAGCTAACTATAAAGACGGGATACTGTCTGTCGGACTTCCAAAAGCAGAGGAAGAAAAGAATAAAATCTCACGTCAGGTTAAGATTTCATAATTATACAGGATAAAAAATCCCGGCTAATTGCCGGGATTTTTTTTATTATCAACCTCTTCGAGTATCTTCTGTGCAAATCTCCTTCCGAACTCTTTCATTGCACGTTCTTTTCCGGCACCAGGAGAAAATTTAAAAGCTGCCGGATCATCCATAACCTTAAGTTTAAGAGCACGCAGGTTTTCAAGTATAATTTTAGGTGCTTCACCGCTCCATCCGTATGATCCGAAAGCACCTGCAGGTTTTCCCTTATCCCTTAACGGATTTATCAGTGCAAATAATTTATAAACAGGTAGTAATGTGTTCTGATTTATGGTAGGGGAGCCAATTAGCAGTGCATCTGCCTTACTCAGTTTAAAATCCAGCTCTTCCAGTGGTATGGTTTCAATATCAGTTATTTCCACATCCATGTCAGGTGTTTCAAGAATTCCCGAAGCAATCTGTTCAGCTGCCTGTCTGGTATAACCATATGCTGAAACATATGTTATGAGTACATTTTTCCCAGGATGGGGTCCTGTAAGTTGAAGATACTCATTTGCATATTTCTCAGTGATTTCAATCACTTCCCTGAGATTCTTATGGTGTATCGGACCATGACCAGGGCAAATATACTCAATATCGAGAGGCTTTATCTTTTCAATAGCCTTTATCATAAACCTGCTGAAAGGTTTGAGTATAACATCAAAATAGTATTTGAAGGTCCCAAGATATTCCTCCGTAAGTTCACTGAATATTTCCTGTTCGCAATAATGGGCTCCGAATGAATCACAGGTGAATAGTATCTTATCTTCCTCAAGCCAGGTATAGATCGAATCTGGCCAATGAAGGTTTGGTGCAGAGATGAATTTTAAGGTCTTATTACCAAGGTCAAGTATATCTCCATCCTTCACAACTAATGATTTGAACGGTTCATTAACGATATCTTCCAGGTACCTGATTGCATTGCCACTGCCAACAACAGTTGCTAATGGAGCAAGTTCAAGGAGGAGGCGAAGACTTCCCGAATGATCAGGCTCGGTATGATCAAGAATAATATACTGAATATCCTCAATACTGGTAACTGACCGCAGCTTTTTAAGATAAACATCACTGAACTTTTCTTTTGCTACCTCAATAAGTGTCTTCTTGTCAGCGTCGATAAAAAACGAATTATACGTCGTGCCATGTTCAGTTGTCATTACAATATCAAAAGTCAGGATATCATAATCAAGCACACCTATCCATTTCACATTTTTCGTAATTCCAATTACTTTATCATCAACTCTTTTCATCTTTTTCTTGTATTTCAGATTCTGGCAATAATACTTTTATTTGCCTTAACCTGCTGAAGTATAGGTATTTCAATTTCAGTTCCCAACGGCAGGAAAATATCAACCCTTGATCCGAATTTAATAAATCCCAGCTCATTACCCTGGTATACTTCCTGATTTTCTTTAGCATACGTGACTATCCTCCTGGCTATCGCTCCTGCTATCTGCCTGATAAGTATCTCTGCTCCTCCTTCAGTTCTAACAACTATTGAGCTTCTTTCGTTCAGTTCCGATGATTTGGGATGCCAGGCTACCATGTAATGTCCCGGATGATAACCAACATATTTAATACGCCCCGAAACAGGATACCTGTTACTATGCATATTAAAAGGAGACATGAATATTGAAATCTGAAGCCTTACATCCCTGAAATACTCCTTTTCTTCCGCTTCTTCAATAACTACAACTTTACCATCAGCAGGTGCATAAACAAGACCAGGATCTGGTTCAAGTGTTCTGGTCGGCAGCCGAAAGAAAAAAAGGATGAAAATATATAGTATCAGGGAAAAGATGAGAAATGTCCATTTTACAAGGGTATTATCGCTCCAGAAGATCCCTGTTATTATATTCAAAACCAGCAGGATCAAAAATCCGAATATCAGTATCTTATATCCTTCCTTGTGAATACTCATTTACAAAATAATTGCACACAAAACTAAAAAAGTCCTGTCAATCATCCAAAAAGTAAAATAAAAAGGTAAACCATGGGAAAAGAGAATAATGCACTGTCGAAGCGATCAAGGAATCCTCCGTGCCCGGGCATCACCGTTCCTGTATCTTTTACGCCCAGGCTTCTTTTCAGCATTGATTCCACAAGATCCCCATAGGTTCCTGCAACTGAAATAATAACAGATATCAATAACCAGCCTGTTGTGTCGACTACTTCAATCCACCCTGAGATCAGCCAGGCGATCAGGGCGGAAATAATCAATCCACCGAAAAAGCCTTCCCACGATTTTTTTGGTGAAATCCGTTTCAACAGCCTGTGCCGGCCGAAAGAAATTCCCACGAGGTAAGCAGCAGTGTCGTTCGTCCATAATAGTATAAAGAATCCTATTATTATCCCTGGAGAAAAAGAGATTGCACTGGCAGGTAACAATGAAGGGATTCCTGTCTTTGAGAATGCCGCAAACGGAAACATCGAGACCGGCACAACTATATAAAGGAATGGGAGGAATGTATGGGCAAGCGAGTTAAAAGGTTTTTCCTCTTTCCTGTAAAGCTCTATGCACATTACAATTATTATAACCGGTATCATTAAAAGAAAGTAATCTGCCGGTATCACTTCTGCAGCAATCAGGGTTGAAATAACGTAAGCTGTAACACCGGTCAGAATCCCGGTTATTATCTGTGGATTTATTCCTGTCTTCCTTATTATCTGGTAGTATTCATACTGGGAGCCTGTAAGAATGATCAACCCGGTCAGGAAAAAAGATACAGGATGCAGCCAGAAGCCCCCCATCATGAATAATACGATCCAGATACCTGTCAAGGTACGTCTTAAGAAGTTGCTCAAGATTGTTTCCTTTTATCTTTTGTTCCCGCTCTGCGGGATTTGGCTCCGCCGAACTCCACTTCGTTCCGGTTCGTCACTCCGTTCCTCAACTTTTGTCTTTTGTCTTTTACTTCCCCCGGGAGATTTTTCCGTAATCTCAACACTTCTTACCGGTTCACTTTTTTTTGACCTGGTTGTGACCTTTTCTTCCTTCTTTTTTCTTTCTTCACGCGTTTTAACTGTCCCGGCTTTTGCTTCACCTTTTTCCTTTAACAGATCTCCTTTTCTTTTTCCGAATACTCTTTCAAGGTCCTCAGTAAATATCACCTCCTTCTCAAGCAGGAGCTCCGCTAATTCGATTAGTCCTTTCATATTATTTTTGAGGACATCCTGGGCTCTTTGATACGATTCTTCTATTATCTGTTTAACTTCCTGATCAATAAGTTCGGCGGTTTTTTCGCTGTAAGGTTTTGTAAATCCGAAATCGGCCTGGCCTGAAGAGTCATAGAAACTGATATTTCCGACTTTCTGGCTCATGCCAAAATATGATACCATAGCATAAGCCTGTTTTGTGATTTTCTCAAGGTCGTTCAGTGCACCGGTGGAAATCTTGCCAAAGACCAGTTGTTCTGCAGCTCTTCCCCCAAGGGCATATGCTATCTCATCAAGTATCTGTTCGCGGGTTGTAATCTGTCTTTCCTCAGGGAGGTACCAGGCTGCACCCAAAGCTCTTCCACGGGGAATAATTGTAACCTTCAGAAGCGGACTGGCATATTCAAGCATCCAGCTTACAGTTGCATGACCGGCCTCATGGTAAGCAATTGTTTTCTTTTCTTCAATCGATATGATTTTGCTCTTCCTCTCAAGACCACCAACAATACGGTCAATAGCATCCAGAAAATCCTGTTTCTCAACAACTTTTTTATTCTTTCTGGCTGCGATAAGTGCGGCTTCATTACAAACGTTTGCAATATCAGCTCCGGAAAAACCAGGTGTCTGTTTTGCCAAAAAGCCAATATTAAAGTCTTTTTCGAGCTTTATTGGCCGGAGATGAACTTTAAAAATAGCTTCTCTCTCAGTAAGATCAGGTAATTCTACATGTATCTGGCGGTCAAATCGTCCTGCCCGAAGAAGAGCCCTGTCAAGCATGTCAGCCCTGTTAGTGGCAGCCAATATAATTACTCCCATATTGGTCCCAAATCCATCCATCTCTGTAAGAAGCTGGTTAAGTGTATTTTCCCGCTCATCATTAGATCCGAAATTAATATTACGTCCCCGTGCACGTCCGACAGCATCTATTTCATCAATAAAAACTATACAGGGAGCCTTTTCTTTTGCCTGTTTGAAAAGATCCCTCACTCTTGATGCTCCCACACCTACAAACATCTCAACAAAATCAGAACCGGAAATCGAGAAGAAAGGAACATTTGCTTCACCGGCAACAGCTTTTGCCAACAGAGTCTTACCTGTTCCGGGAGGACCAATAAGTAAAGCTCCTTTGGGAATCTTACCTCCCAGATGTGTATATTTTTTAGGATTCTTGAGGAAATCAACAATCTCCATTACCTCGGCTTTCGCTTCTTCAAGTCCTGCAACATCATTAAAATTCAGATTAACATGAGTGTCCTTGTCAAATATCTGGGCTCTTGATTTTCCTACACTAAAAATACCTCCGGCTCCTCCTGCTCCGCTTCCTGACATACGCCTCATGAGGAACATCCATAATATAATAAGAAAAGCAAAAGGAAGAATCCATCCAAGAATCTCCCCAAAATAATTCTTACGTGTGACATATTCAGGATATATTATCTCTTTATCAGAATAGCCGGCATTTTCCTGTTCCTCTAAAATAAATGGTTCAAAAGTGCTTATGTCACCAATATTATAAGTAAAATTTGGTTTGGCAACTCCAAGCCCCAGCCCATTGCCGGGTTTCGTAATACCCGGGTACCTTCCTGATTCAATAGCTTCCTGAGTAAGATATATTTCGGCCTGTTCTTTATTGATAATCACCAGTTTTACTATATCATGGTTTTCAATCATTTCCATGATCATATTCGTAGTAGCTTTCTGCACACTTTTCCTGGTCGATAACAACTGAAAAGCAATTATAGAAATAGCAAGTATCGCAAAAATCCAGTTAGTATTAAACTTAGGCTTTGTACTTTTCTCTGGTCTCTTATCTGATGTCTGATTATTATTGTTATTCTCTGCCATAAATACTTGTCTTAGTGTATGTTATCCTTCATTGTTTCAATGGTTGCATCTGCCCAAAGCGATTCAAGACTGTAAAAATTCCTGTATTCTTCAAGAAATACATGTACAACCACATCCCCATAATCCAGAAGTACCCAGAAACAATTCTCCAGACCTTCAATATGCAATGGCTTCTTACCTGTTCCCAGCCTGACACTTTCCTCTACAGAATCATAAATAGAATCAACCTGCGTTGTGGAAGAACCATGGCAAATAATAAAATAATCGGTTATCCTGTTTTCAAATCTTCGTAAATCAATTTTCAGAACATCATGACCCTTCTTTTCAAATATACCTTTAACAACACTTCCCAGAAGGAGTTCAGTTCCGTCAGACTCTTTCTTCATCAATAAAATTATCCGTTACCTATCAAGTCGCAAAAGTACAAACTTTTATCCGTAATTTTGCACCTGTTAACCTCTTTTTGCAATTTCAGTGCCAATGCGGAAAGTTATTAAAACTATTTATTAGCCATGATAATTGGATCAAAACTCATCTTTATTGAAAACCTTACTTCCACCAATACACATGCTATGATGCTCTTACAGGATAACCACCCTCAGGAAGGGACTGTAATTTATACAGATTACCAGTCGGAGGGGAAAGGACAGATGGGGAACAAATGGGAAAGCGAAGCCGGTAAGAATTTGTTATTCAGTATAATATTGTATCCGACCACTATCCTTCCCGGGGAACAGTTCCTGATTACTATGATAATATCACTGGGAATATTTGACTTCCTTAAAAAAGTATTAACTGATTGTACAATCAAATGGCCAAACGACATCTGTGTTAAAGACTCCAAAATAGCAGGAATACTTATTGAAAACACAATAAAAGGCAATGCCATCACAGGTTCTGTTGCGGGTATTGGTCTGAATGTAAACCAGGTAAAGTTCGTAAGCGATGCTCCCAATCCTGTTTCAATGAGTATGGTAACCGGAAAAGTCTATGATCTGAATGATTGCCTCAGGCAACTTGTTAAAGATCTGGATAAAAGGTACAAACAACTTCTCTCAGGTGAATATTCAACTATTACAAAAGATTATATTTCAGCACTTTACCGCTATAATGAATGGTGTAATTTCAGTGATTCAGACGGTATATTCACAGGCAGGATAATTTCCGTTACAGATTCGGGGAACTTAAAAGTAGAGAAGAGAAGTGGTAAAACCTGTGAATACCTGTTTAAAGAGGTGGAATTCATGCAATAGTGTCATTCCATCCTCTAAATTTTTCCATTTCGTTAATGAGGATTTCAAGGAATTGCTCCAAAGGTTTGGTAACCATCATCTTCATCAGCGGATTCAACTCAGCTCTGAGCATTACTCTTACTTCTGCAGGCTCGTTCCCATTTCCTGAAATAACCAGCAAAAGAGAAAATTCATTACTCTGCAGGGCATCACCGGTAAACAGAACTCTTTCGCAGGGTTCTTTTTCAGAAAGCCGAACAGTTACACTTCCCACAGGTGGAACTTCGAAGCTGCATGATTCCCTGTCGGCCTGCCAGTTCCTGATACTATCATTCGTTACAAATTGCCTGAAGTTCCTGATATCAGTCACAAAGTTGAAGACATTTTCCTTTGTGCATGTTAGTTTACCTGTCCTGCTCCTGAATTCTGAATACTCTCCCATAGTAATTAGTTTTTCCCCCAGACTGACGGATCTCTTCTCCATTGTTTCAGGGTATTCACCTCAGACTGACTGATATAACCGGTACTGACTGCTGTTTCAATAAGAACACTGTAATTACTGAGTGTTTTCAGTGTGCACTTTTCATTTGCAAAGCTTTCGGATGCTTTTCCAAATTCATAAGTAAAAATTGCAATCATTCCCGAGACAATACAACCCGCCTCTCTGAGCGCCCTGACAGCACCAAGGCTGCTTCTACCTGTAGATATCAGATCCTCTATGACCACCACTTTCTGACCCGCTTCATAATACCCTTCAATCTGGTTTCCAAGCCCATGCTCTTTAGCACCAGACCTGACATAAACAAATGGTAATCCCATCTTTTCCGCCACAAGTGCACCATGAGCAATTGCCCCTGTTGCAACCCCGGCAATGATCTCAGTTCCGGGATAAAGTTGCTCTATCAGCAAAACAAATGAATCGCGGATATATGATCTGACTTCGGGAAATGAAAGAGTTCTGCGGTTATCACAATATATAGGAGATTTCCACCCCGAAGCCCATGTAAAAGGATTTGACGGTTGTAATTTTATTGCTTTAATTTGTAATAAATATTCAGCGATCTTTTTTTCACTATTCTTCATTGTGAATATGTATAAAGTTCATTTTGAAAACAGGTTCATCCTGATCAGCCCGGAACCTGACCGCTTACAAAAATACGGGTTATTCCATAAATTTAACCAGACAAGTGAACTTTATAAATTAATCACGGATTTCCAGACAGAAAAAAATATTTCTTCCATCAACATTTATGGCACAAATATTCAGCATATATGGAAGATCTTCAGGATCTATTTCACTGAAGTCTTTGCTGCCGGAGGTCTAGTTAAGCATACCTCAGGGAAGTATCTTTTCATAGAAAAAAGGGGTAAGCTTGACCTTCCGAAGGGGCATATTGAAGAGGGAGAAGGGGCTGAAGCGTGTGCAATAAGAGAGGTACAGGAAGAGTGTGGAATCAGTGGTCATTCCATCATTAAATCCCTGGAACCCAGCTATCATACTTACAACTGGGAAGGAATTTCCTATCTTAAGAAAACCCACTGGTTCCTGATGCAGTACGACGGAACAATGATAATTGAACCTCAGACTCACGAAGGTATTACAAAAGTCGAATGGTTATGGCCTGAGGAGATCTCCACAATAAAAAACTGCGCCTGGTTATCACTTATGGATCTTATCAACACATCTATCCTTAATAAAACCTGAGAGGTTTCTGTTACAGATCTGTTTCATACCGGAAGCCGATTCTGCAGGCTTAATCATCTCCCTTATAATCCCTGAGATTAATAGCTGAAGGAACAAACATTGAAGCATCGCCCCCGCTTCTGATAATATCACGCACTATAGTTGAATTGACGGAAGCATGTTCAGGTACTGTAAGAATGAAAACTGATTCAATATCAGGTGCAATTGTTTTGTTGACCTGTGCGATAGCTCTTTCGAATTCAAAGTCTGCAGCTGTCCTCAGGCCTCTCAGAAGAAATCCCGCTCCGTGTTTCCTGCAGTAATCAACAGTTAATCCCTCATAATGATCGATCCTGATCCTTGGTTCATCCTTAAAAACTCTTGTTATCATATTCTCTCTCGTGGTAAGTGAATAATAACTCTTTTTAAGTGCATTTGCACCTACAGCAATAATTATTTCATCAAACATTACCAGAGCTCTCCGTACAATCCCTTCATGACCAACGGTGAACGGATCAAACGATCCCGGGAATACAGCAATTCTTCTCATTCAAACGATATTTTTTTCGGATTTTTGACCTTTTGTTTCAAAAGCGTTAATTCCAGAACCTCCATTATGGTTTCCACATATTGGAATTTTAATCCCCTGATATATATTTCCTTGATATTCTCAACATCCTTTCGATTCTCTTCAGAGACAATAATCTCTTTTATGCTTGCTCTTTTTGCTGCAAGGATTTTTTCCTTTATGCCACCTACCGGCAGCACCTTACCCCGAAGTGTTATTTCACCTGTCATGGCAAGGTATTTCTTAACTTTTCTCTGAGTGAATGCAGAGGCTACTGAAGCAGCCATTGTTATTCCCGCTGAAGGCCCGTCTTTTGGTATGGCACCTTCAGGTACATGAATATGAATATTCCATTTATCAGAAAAATTATCCGGTAAAACAAACAGTTCTGCGTTAGCTTTCAGGTATTCCAGAGCAATGATGGCTGATTCTTTCATTACCTCACCCAGATTCCCTGTAAGTGTAAGTTTGCCATTGCCTTTACTCAGGCTGGTTTCAACGAAAAGTATTTCCCCGCCCGAAGGAGTCCAGGCAAGTCCGGTAACTACTCCGGCCTGATCATTTCCTGCATAGAGATCCCTGAAATATTTGGGAGGACCCAATATTTCCATGAGAGCTGATTGTGAAAGAGCCGGGTCGTATTCAGAGCCTGAAGCAATTTTTTTTGCAGTTACTCTTACTATTTTCGCCAGACTCTTATCAAGCTCCCTTACACCTGATTCCCTGGTATATTTATCTATCAGAAATCCCATTACTTCTTTACTTATAGTAAGCTGCTCCGGTTTAACACCATGATTTTCAACTTGTTTGGGAAGAAGATGCCTCTGTGCAATTTCCAGTTTCTCTTCTACCAGATAACCAGTTATTTCGATAAGTTCCATTCTGTCTCTCAGTGCAGGGCTTATTGTTGCAAGCGTATTGGCCGTTGCAATAAACAGGACCTTCGAAAGGTCGTATTCCATTTCAAGAAAGTTATCAAAAAATGTACTGTTTTGTTCAGGATCAAGAACTTCAAGAAGGGCAGATGAAGGATCTCCCCTGAAATCCTGTCCCACTTTGTCGACCTCATCCAGTATAAAAACCGGATTCGAGGAACCTGCCCTTTTAATGTTCTGTACTATCCTTCCAGGCATTGCACCAATATATGTTTTTCTGTGCCCTCTGATTTCCGCCTCATCATGCAACCCTCCCAGCGACATTCTTACATACTTTCTGTTGAGAGCTTTGGCAACTGACCTTCCAAGAGAGGTTTTACCTACTCCCGGAGGACCATAAAGACAAAGAATAGGAGACTTCAGATCACCTTTCAGTTTAAGGACTGCCAGGTGTTCCAGTATCCTGTCTTTTACTTCCTCAAGTCCGAAATGATCATCGTCGAGTACCTTACGGGCATTAGTAAGGTCGAGATTATCGCTTGTACAATAACCCCAGGGTAAATCCAGGAGAGTCTGTATATAATTAACCTGTACAGAATATTCGGCAGCTGCCGGATTCAAACGATGTAACTTATCCAGTTCTTTATCGAATATTCCTCTTACATCGTCGCTCCAAAGTTTTGTTTCGGCTTTCTTCCTGTACTCTTCCACTTCCTTTTCAACAGGATTACCACCCAGCTCGTTCTGTATGGTTTTCATCTGCTGGTGAAGCAGGAATTCCCGCTGCTGCTGATCAAGATCACTTTTTACTTTTGATTGAAGTTCATTTTTCAGCTCCAGAACCTGTATCTCCTGTATAAGATACTCTAACAAGGCATAACCTCTGTCGCGTAAACTGTTTATCTCAAGCAGCTTCTGTTTATCATTTACTTTAATATCAGTGTTGGAACAGATGAAATTAATGAGGTAAGTATTATTCTCAATATTCTTTATCGCAAAAGAGGCTTCAGGACTTATATTAGGATTAATCTTGATTATTTTGAGTGAAAGATCCTTCAGAGACCCCACAATCGCGTCAAAATCTTTGCTTCGTGTTTCTGGTCTGATCTCGGGAATAGTCCTGACTCTTGCAATGAAATATGGATCGTCAGATATAAGTTCGTTGAGAATCATCCTTTTTCTACCCTGAATAATGGCGGTTGTGGAACCGTCAGGCATTTCCAGAAGTTTCACAATCTGCCCGATTGTGCCGATATTATGAAGATCTTCAAATTTAGGATTTTCAGTTTCGGGATCTTTCTGGGCAACAGTACCTACTATTTTTTCATTCCTGTAAACATCCTTCACAAGCTGGATTGATCGTGGACGACCTATAGAAATGGGAAGAACAACACCGGGAAACAGAACAGTATTCCTCAGTGACAGTACAGGAATCGTATCCGGAACATCAATATCCTCAATATCACTATCATCACTATCAGCTATGATGGGAATAATGTCACCCTCCCCATCGAGCAGATCCGGCATCAGAATCTCCATACTACTTCTCACGAATCTTCTTTCCATAGTTAAATAATAGTAAGCCAACAAAATTACATAATATTTTCACACCAAAACCCTATAAATGGCTGTGCAATCTTTGTGCCATATTATTTCAAAAAAAATCCCGGCATAAAAACCGGGATCTGCTATTCTGTTTATGAGGTTATTTCTTTTTCCCAACGTGGTTTTTATAGCGGTTCATAAACTTGTCCACCCTTCCTGCTGTGTCAACAAGTTTCATTTTGCCGGTGAAGAACGGATGGGAAGTATTTGATATCTCAAGCTTGATAAGCGGATACTCATTCCCATCTTCCCATTTGATATTCTCTTTCGAGAGTGCAGTCGACTTGCCCAGAAATGAAAAACCATTTGACATATCCTGAAAAACCACCAGCCTGTAATTATCCGGATGTATTCCCTGTTTCATTGCCTTATACTCTTTTTGCCTGTTGTTTGAACTATTCGCCCATATTTTGGGTTTGCAAAGATAGTTAACATTATTTTAAAATACAAAATGAATCAGTAAATTATTGATCCGGTTTCCTGCCAGAGTTTTTATTGTTGCGGATCTGACTCATTTCATCCTTATATCTTCTGAAAATTAGCTTATCATTAATCATATACCGGTAGGTAATATGGATTTTAGCTCTGTGAGCCCCAAGTGCTTCATAAATCCCAATCATCTTCGGATTAAAATCGCCTACCCACGATAATTCAAGTTCATTATACCATGGTTTCTTTTTAAACACCTGGTATAAATGATAAAAAATTGCCGACTCAACTCCGCTGTTCTGATATAATGGATTCACGCCTCCGACAACAGCTCTCATCCTGGTTATTTTATGTGATATCTTATAATAGAAGAACCTTATCTTATTCCAGAGGTGAAGCTTACCGTTCAGGTGTTTTAATATCTGATTAAGGTCGGGGTAGAGTATAAAAAAAGCAATTGGTTTATCATTATGATAAGCGAACCAGACAAGGTCTTTATCGATGATCGCTTTTGCCTTATTAAACGACTCATCAATAAATGAAGGATCGAGAGGTGTAAAATCTTCTTTGAATACAGCCCACGCCGAATTATAGACCTCCACCAGGTCATTCACAAATTTATTTTTCTCGCCGAATGTAAAATGACGAAATGAGTATCCTGGTCTCCTGGAAAGCCATTCAGCAATTTTCATTATACGGTCAGGGAATTGTTCCAGCTTACCGTCAGGTCCTCTCACAACACGATGGTAAGAATACTGTTCATAATAATTTCTAAATCCGTATTCTTCAAAGAATGTCCTGTAATATTTTTTATTGTAGGGCATCCCATAACCCTGATGCATGAATCCCTCTACGAGCAGACCCCAGTTATTGTCATTTTCACCAAAGTTTATCGGACCATCCATCACTTCCATTCTCCTGGCTGCAAGCCATTCTTGCCCGGCATCAAAAAGAGTAAAAGCAGCCTTCCTTTCATCAATAACTTCAAAGAAACCTATTCCTCCTGTAGGCTGACTGTAAACAGCTGATCTCACCTTATCGATAAAAGCTGCCACCCGGCCTATAATCATACCATTGTCATCTTTCAGAATCCACCGGACGGCTTCACCCTGATGTAACAAATAGTTCCTTTCCGGATCAAAAACCGCCTCTGTCTGTGAATCAAGAGGACACACCCAGTAAGGATCACCTTTGTACAGGATTTTTGGAAAATCAATAAATTCCTTTTTCTCCTCCGGACTTTTAACTTCGATGATCTGCATAAAAACAATTATATGATTAACAATAATATACTATCTGTTTAACCATAATAAGAGAGTCATGTACTGCAAATATAACAGATTTTTCAAACCCGACGTCCGCTAAATATTACCCTAAGCCTGCAGTTCGCAGCCCGTTATTTTATATCAATAATCCTGTGATCAATCAGAACGAAAAGAAGAGTCAGAAGAGAGGAGTAAATAAAAAACAATTTGAGTGGTATATATTCATATGGTTTGATATGCATTTTAATCCACAGATATCCTGACAGTGAGATCTTTCCCACTGTATATACAATAAAGGTTGCAAGTACCACACCAACCAGTCCATAACCCCATTTTATCATTAGCAGGCTAAGCGGGATATTCACAGCAAATTCAAATATGGAAGAATAAAGAGTGATATGAGTTTTTTTTCTGCCTACAATAACGGTTTGCGGAAACAGCAATCTGGGTATTACCAGCAAAGTATATATCAGGAATATATCTGCACTCTTCTGGAACTCGGGAGTAAACATTCTCGGGAATATCCACCGGGCAAAAAGCATCAGCAACATTGTTGCCGGAAAGCAAATATGCATCAGCCGCCTGGATCTCACTTTTATTTTTGCGAGGGACTCCTTCATTCTTGCCCTGGTTGAAAACTCCGGAAGCATGGCATTACTGAGTCCGTTTGCAAGCATCAGTACCAGAGGAAATTCCTTTGCCCCGTAACGGAACCAGGCAAACATTGCCGGATCGCGATAAACAGCCGAGACAATCACTCCATCAATATATTGTGCCGATCCGCTTATCAGCGAAGTTAAAATAAGCGGAGTTCCAAGATAAAGATGCTCCTTCATGAATTCCCAGGATATCTTCATTTCGGTATACCTCCTGAGAAGTATAAGCAGCCATATCCACCTGACCCCGGCAATTATAAGTAATCCATAAACTGCCCATAAAATGTCTTTCCCTAAGACCACAGGCAGAATAACAAGTATAAGCTGTGCAGTGAATGTATAGACACCATACTGAAAAATCCGGTATGACCGGTTGTTCAGAAGGTATATATATTCAATCAGGCAAACCGGATTGCTTAAAAGAAGGTATAATAATAACAGATTCAGGTAGGGGACATTACCGGAGAATTTGAAAACCGAGAAATTATATTTTACACCATGACCAAGAGCAAAAAAAAGCAGACTGAAAAAAGACAACAGGAGAAATGCATTAAATATTTCAGGTGATTTACTTGTTCCGTTGTGTCCCAGTCTCCTGTAGGTCTTATTGCGGTGATAAAGTGGCAGTAACGACTGGATAATACCGGTAACCCAAAAGAAGCTTACCAGGCTTGCTATGAACAGGAACATCTCCCACGAACCTATTTCAGCCCGGGTCAAATGGCTTTTCGTAAATATTATGCTGATAATCAGAAAGGTAACAAATCGCATCAGCTGGAAGAGCTGGAGTCCCGATACATTATCTATCAGCTTAATCCTTTTCAATCCGGAATAAATATTAAAATACTTCCTGATAACAATCCACTTTGGTATTAAATTGTACAGGAAGGTTCATTTTTTTTTGAACCGTTAAAGATAGTAATTGAAATGTACTGTGAGAAAATAAAACCAAAATTTTGTGAAATAGAATTTTTGGGCTTATTTTGTATTCCTTAAACGGTGGATGTAGTTCAGTTGGTTAGAATGTCGGATTGTGGTTCCGAAGGTCATGGGTTCGAATCCCATCTTCCACCCCACTAACAAAAAACATCAAAGGCAATTATCTGAAATTACGATAGTTGCCTTTCATATTTTTCTGATTAAAATTTTCTTCTAACCATATTCTAACTAAACGTTGCAAAAAGTAATGTTTTTAATTAAAAATAGTTGATAGTTCTCTTTCATTATCAAATTCTGCATATTAAAGTGCAGTAAATGCATCATATAATGAAGGTAAATTATTAGTAGGTCAAAAATACAACGTTCCAATATTAAATCAACTTTTTAGTCAGGACTTCTACTTATTTAAAGATTCTATAAAAATCATACCGCCTGTATTTCTGGCGATGGGGAAATGTGATTTTGGCTGTCCGTATTTTGATTGGGAAAAGCATTTGAAGATGTTCAATGATATTACCTTTCAACTTTTTGATTATAGTGGTCATGTTCCACAAACTGAAGAGAATGACAAATTTGATTCATTGGTAATTAACTGGATTGAAGAGAAAAGAAGTCAGAATTAAAGTGGAGCAACTTTCATTTTATAATTGACTTACAGATATTTTATTTATAAACATTCATTAAAACCAATCTTATGAAAACAAGACTTCTTTTTTTGGTTTTGCTTATTGTTAGTATTTCATGTGGTACAAACAATAAGCCTGTATCTGATGCTCAGAAAGAGGAAATAAAAGGAGAAGTAAAAGAAGTAGTAAATACTTTTTTAAAAGGTTGTGAAGAGGTAAATCTTGACATGGTACTTGGGACATGCCTTGATTCACCTGATTTTGTTTACATTAACAATGGTTATGCTTTTAGTTATAAGGAATGTGTGGATATTTTTAAACCTGTTTTCAGTACAATGCTAAATCAAAAGATTACCATTGTTGATGAAAAATATACATTCCCTGATAATTCAACAGTCCTTTATTCGAACCATTGCAAAGGTTTAACAAATTATAAGGATGGTCATGCTATTCTTCAAGACCCAACCGTAATGTTATTAATATTTAAGAAAATCAATGATGCGTGGAAAATTATTTATGGAGTTGAGTCTTACATTCAGCAAAATGTTAAGAATACGGAAACATCGAAAGAACTCAATCAGGTTGAGTTGTTTAAACAGTTTACGGGCACTTGGAAGGCTGAAGTAGGTAAAGATACAACTTTTATATGGGAAGGGAAATCTTACGGAAATGGACTGGATGTTAATGTTAAAACCGAAACAAAAGGGAAGATAATAGAGGAAGGTAAGGTAATTATAAGTTATGACAATAAAAGTGATAAATATATTCAAGCAAGAATCATGAAAGGCGCTGGTAGTTTAATCGGTGAAATGTGGTTCACATCGAAAAATATATGTGAAGCAATTTATCTTCAAGATATTTCCAATCCTGAAAATGCCGCTTCAAAATGGAAATTTGAATTCAAATCCCCAAATTTAATGGTGCAAATTGTAACTGAAAATGGCAAATTAGTTAGTACCACTACATTTAACAGGTAAAAGAAGTGATTTGTAATATTCAAAATAAAGGTATTTAATATCAATTGAATGCCCCAAACTTTAGTATTTTGGGGCATTTTGTTTTTATAATATATTAATATACAGGTAATTAATCATCTTTTTATGTCATCATAGTTCGTCAGATGTCACCATAAGTTAAAATGTAGTGAATTTAATTTCTTTCACTTTAGTTAATTTCAGTTCTACCCACACCACTCTTAATATGTACTTTTCAGAATTTTTTTTGGAATTTTTGTAGCATCCCAGAAATTTTGGGAAATTTTTTCAGTTCTGGATTTCGGAATCATTTCTTCCTGTTCTGGAATTTCAAAGTATTTATTAAAAAAGATGTTCATGTAGCACCCCATAGACCCTAATAGGGGGGGTATACAGGGGGGGATGATAGTGGTGGATACCCAAGTGGGGGATGGTGCTGGACAATATCAATTAAAGTAAAAGCATGGATTCAAAATGAAACTTCAAGACTACTTTCCATATGATGCTGTAATCCTTGGTCTACTTCAGGTTTATCACGGAGTTGGTCATGATTCTTTCTTCATTAACCAACCATGCATATTGGTAAAAGAGCATATTGTAACAACTGGTGAAACTTACTTTCTGTTTGAATATAGTGATGGTAAGTTAATTAAATCCAGCATGATTAAATTAATTGATACCTTCTATTTCAATGAACGAGTGTATTTACTTACTGATTTGATTTCTGGCGAAATTATGCTCCGTAATCACATTTTGAAAAACGTTAAAGAAAGATGCCAATGGAAGTTATTTGATATAGATACGTTCAGAGACATCTTGTTTGCAAAAGAAGAACAGTATTATGGTAAAAGAACCTACAACTATACCGATGATGAATTATTGGAACTGGAAGATGAATAACCATGAATAAAAAATCCTATATCAATGGTTCTGGCAAGAAGGTGCTTGAGTATGTCTCACCTGACACGATTATTCTGCACTTGCCATGCATCATGACCCAAGGTAAACGGTTAACCAAATCTATGCCCTATCTGAAATTGGAGAAGAGAGTTGCAGGTAATGACATATCAGCAATACGTTTATTGAACTTCCAAGATTATCAGGGTGTGGTTTATCTGAATGTCCAAGACCTGTCAACTAATAGATGCTATAACCTCAGTAGGAATATGGAGTTCGATGGTGACTGGTGGTTCTGGTCACTGGCTGATTATGAAACCCTGACTGACTTACCAAAATAGACCAACCCCTTTTTTGATTAATTTTTACAGGGGGGGATGACCATGAAAAATCAATGGGTTCTGATACCGTTTTTTTAATGTCAATTATTTGCGGTGAGGACTAATTTGGATTGAAGTAATTGACGCTTCCTTTCTTCATGTAAAAAATAACCATCGGTATTATATATTTTACCGCTTTAACAGTAAGTTATGGCATTTTTAATTAAAAGTTAGAGATAAATCATCGATATTTACTGTTATAGCAGTAAAAATATGCCAAAGGCTTGCTATTTTTAAAGAAATTGCTTATTTTTACCGCTATAAGAGTAAAAAATGATACAATCACAGGAATTAGCAGAAGTAGTAAGGATGCATCGAAAGGCAGCCAAATTAAGCCGTGCCCAATTATCAGAAATGGCAGGAGTAGGTAAAACTGTAATTTATGATATTGAGAAGGGGAAGGAAACGGTTCAGTTAAATACCTTACGAAAAATCCTCAAAGTGTTGAATATCAAAATAGTATTAACAAGTCCATTAATGGACAATTTACAAATAACGGGAAATGAGAAAGGCTAAAGTTTTTGTCAAAGGAGTTGAGGCTGGAACTTTAACTGAATTAGAGCAAGGTAAAGAGTATGTATTTGAATACCTTGATGGGTATGATGGCCTTGAAGTCTCACGTACTATGCCAAAGAATATCAAGGTTTATAATTTCGACAAATTTCCACCATTTTTTGATGGTTTATTACCTGAAGGCATTCAGTTAGAAGGTTTGTTGAAAATCAAAAAAATTGATAAAAACGATTATTTCTCACAATTAATTTCAGTTGGAGAGGATATGGTTGGAGTTGTCACAGTAAAAGAAGTTACAGAATGAACTGTTGCCCTATTACATATGCTCCTTGTGGTGAAAATCGTTACAGTAATGCGGGTCTCAGGCTCTTATCACCTGAACTGAACACACTAAAAGACCTTGAATATACTGCTGAAGAACAACGCAAAGAGGCTTACAACCGTGCATCAAAAATGTCAATTCAGGGAGTACAACCGAAATTAAGTGCAAGATTAAACATCAAGGAAAATAAATTCGAGTTTGTTGATAAGGGCGGGAAGTATATACTCAAACCCCAACATCACCTGTATCCCCAAATGCCAGAAAATGAAGACCTGACCATGAGGATGGCCAGTGAGATTGGCTTGGAAATACCGTTGCATGGTTTAGTATGGTCAAAGGATAGAACATTAACATATTTCATAAAGCGCTTTGACAGGAAGGGTCAGAATGATAAAGTTCCAGTTGAAGATTTTGCACAATTGGCTGGATTAAGCAGGGACACAAAATATAATTACAGCATGGAAAAGGTTGCAAATTTGATAAATAGATACTGCACTTTCCCTTCAATTGAAAACCTGAAACTATTTAAACTGGTTATATTTAATTATTTGGTTGGTAATGAAGATATGCATTTAAAGAATTTCTCCATTATAACTGAAGATGGCAAAGTTACTTTGTCACCATGTTATGACCTTGTTAATTCCACAATTGAATATAAGGAACAAATCGAAGAAATTGCACTTCCTCTGAAAGGTAAAAAGAAACATTTAACTCGTAGCATTTTAATCGATTACTATGGGATGGAAAGATGTGAATTAACTGCTAAGAGCATTGATAAAATTCTGGGAACAATTTCTTCAACTGTACCAAAGTGGAAGGAATTGATTGATATTAGTTTTTTATCAAAGGAAATGAAAGATAAGTACCATGGTTTACTGGAAAAACGACTTAATATTTTAAGAATTTGACATAAGCAGCATGGTAAAATACAAGAAGAAAGAATCCATGCAAAAGCCAGTGACCCATTTCCACAAGAAGGATAAATTATGAAAAAATATATACAATGGGATTGATTAATCCACCTCAAAAGTGCTTCATTACGGACTCTCCAACGGTAAATTTTCCAAGTGGTTATCATAACATAGAATATACAACAGAATATGCTGGGAAGAAATTTTTCTTCAGTTTTAATCGGATGGATTAATGAATATTCATTATTTTAACAAATCAATTTCAATAAATATTAGCCACAGAATCTACAATGATTAATTTACAAACAGGGAAACCCGTTGATATAATCTTACCAAATGTCTATAGGTATACTAATAAACAATTTGTCGACCTATTCTTTGAAAAGGGCATAATAAGGCTAAGTTCATTTGCTAAATTCAGAAGTTACCCAGATGAAATTCGGGGAGATAAGCATGAGGGAGGTGGAGGCGTGACAGGAAAATCTGGAAAAGCAGGATTCCAATTTCACAATTTCATGTGATGACTCAAACTGGGAATGATTGTTATATATTATGTGGAAGCGTGTTGGAATCGGATGCATTACAAAAGATTTTCAATTGTGATAGTTGTTTTCGAATAATTCACCCACTTGAATTTTCCCTTTCAATTTCCAATGCAATCGTTGGATTTAAACAATCCTTTCAGGGACTATGTAATTACCGAGACTATAGAATAATAACCAAAACTATTGAAAACTTGTCCGTTAATGATTTCACAAATGAACAAAGGAATCTTATCATTGGAGGACAAAAAATGAATCAAAGAATAAATCAATTAATTGGAAGCGGAGCAGAACTTATGTTTTTAAAGGAAAAGAAATATCAAGACCAAGTAGAATATAGGTTTATTTGGGCAATAAATAATCAGTTCTATCCTATGAAGGAATATATTTATATTGAATGTAAAGAAGCAATACAGTTTTGTGAAAGAATAGAGAAATAAGTAAAAATCATTTTTTAAAATAACAGTATACCAAAAATTGAAAATTTCTGGAATTCATTTTATTCACCTTATATATAAATATCGGAAGTATTTGGAATGTTGGGACTAACAATTAAATAAACGGACGTTTTTTTACTATCCTGATTACAGGCCGGGACAGCCTTTTCTTTTTGTTGTTACCCCCAGGCGTCGCCATTTGAGCCCCGCTTTGCGGGGTAAACTCCGCGAAAATGACAATACAGCCAGTTTATTTTACGATTTTGCTTTCTTCTTTCTTATATTTCATATAAGCTACCACCGAAAGTGTAACAAGAACAAATACAATGATATAAACGAATATCGGTATGGGAACCGGATCACCTCCGGCATAGGAATGAAGGCCTGATAAATAATAATTTACACCGAAGTAAGTCATCAGTACCGATGAAAAAGCAAAAAGAGACAGGAGGTTAAATGTAAAGATATCCTTCATGCCCGGAATATGGCGTGAATGAATCACCAGAGTATAAACAATAATGGTTATAAGCGACCATGTCTCCTTCGGATCCCATCCCCAGTACCTGCCCCACGATTCATTCGCCCATACAGCTCCAAGAAAAGTGCCTGCCGTAAGAAAATAGAGCCCCAGAACAAGCGTCCTGTAATTGATTGCTGTCAGATCGTCAATGGTTACGGATATCCTTTCAAGGTTCTTCCTGTTCGAGAGTGTGATCAGTATCATTGTGATAATTCCCAGTATGGCACCAAGACCCAGAAATCCATAACTGCCTGTAATAACTGAAACATGAAGAGTCAGCCAGTATGATTTGAGCACAGGGACAAGATTGGTGATCTCCGGATCCATAAAACTGAGATGCCCCGCCATAAGGGCGAATGAAGCCAGCAGGGCGGTAGCTGATAATGTAAATGCCGATTTTCGGCTGAAAATAAATCCTGCCAGCAATGTAACCCACGAAATGAAAATCATCGATTCATATCCGTTACTCATCGGAGAATGACCTGAAATGTACCATCTCAAACCCAGTCCCAAAGTGTGAAATATGAATCCGGCTAAAAGCAAGTACCCTGAGGATACTGTAAACCAGCCGGATTGCTCTCTCCCCTTAATGACCATAATAATCAATCCTGCAAGCATGATGAGCCCTACAGCAGAATAAAAGGGAAAAAGACGCTCAAAAATTCTCAGCTTGTAATACAATAGCTCGGCTTTGATTCTGGATTCCGGAGGAAGATCATATTCCGTAAACCTTTCCTGATAATTAATTACTGATTCTGTAATCTTTTTTACGGTTGCAATATTCCGGGTTTGCATAGTCTCAGCAAACGTTGGGATAATATTGCTGAGATAAACTGAGTCCTCTTTGCTTATTGCATATTCCAGTGCTTCACCGGGAGAACCCCAGTTTTTAGATCCATCTTTCAAAGGAAATATCTTCAGAAAGTTACCGGTATAAATCATATAGACAATATTCACCCTTTCATCAACCTTCATCACTTCCTTATCGAATTTGGTTCGCTCAGCAGGAGCAAGGGAGTATGCATGATTCACCTCATTAGTTAATTTATATGTTCCTCCACCAGCCGGACTAATAAGATTGGAAAATGAGGCGTAATTACTTCTTATCCCAATCAGACGCTGAAGTTCTTTATTTGACACTTTAATCAGAGAAACATCTCTCCAGGTACTAAAATCAAGATAAATCCCCATAAAAACCTGCATCGGAGTGAGCCCTTCAAACTTGTTCTCCCTGGCTACCTTCCTCAGAATATCGCTGCTCAGAATGATTAATGGTTTTGTCCTGCCCCTCTGATCCTGAACCAGAACCTTCCCGAACTCTTCAGAACAACCTTTATCCGGAATAAGCCTCTGAGCACTGATACTGTTTAGTCCTGAGAAAATCACAAGAAAGAATATTGTTGCAACAGACCGCCTCAGGAAAGAGTTCCAGTTTCTGCCATCAACAGTGTGAAACACCGATTTTTTATTGAACAAGGACAATAAGATAAATATGATAAGGATTGAATAGCCGGTATAAGTTACAATGATACCTGCCATATCGTGGTTTACCGACAGTATTGTTCCCTCTTCATCCTGGTCGTAAGATGCCTGATAAAAACGAAAACCTCTGTATTTGAGCACATTATTCATGAATATCGAATATGGTTTTTTCACACCTTTCTCAATATCGGTAAGAATAACTTCGCTCCGGTAACCCGACGGACTCTCCGATCCCGGATATTTTTCAAGTATAAAATCATTCAGCTTCAGACTGAAAGGAAGGGTTTTGATCACCGATCCGTAAGTAATTGTCAGTGTTTTACCGTCAATTGTAGTAGTTGCTGTAGCTGCCTCTTCTGTATCCTTTTCCCAAAGGTAAAGACTGGCTGTTCCATTACCGGAAAAAACATTAAAAAGGAATACATACCTCCCTATGTCGCTCTGTCCATTTCCCATCGACATTACTTTTGTAATACCTGACAGCGATGTCTCCTGAGGGACTATTCTGATATTGTTTACACTGATCACCCTCATCCTATTAAGGGCTAAAGGTTCTCCTGCTTTCACCATTCTGGTCTGGCTTGTCATCATGTTCATTTCCTGCATCGTATAAGACGATGACATTATGAAAGATGCCGAATCAATGACGATAGCAATATCTGCTGAATCTTCCGGTACAAATCCGATTGTCAATCCAGATATTATCTTTGATTCGCCTTCCCTGAGAATTATTGAATGCCTTCCCTGCATCGCATCAGTTACAAGTAGTGATAACATCGGTTCTCCCCCGGGATCATCCGTAATCACCTCTTCTGCATTTGGAATTATGTTTGCCAGAACAATCTCATACTCATTCTCTCCGACGCTGAATTTTTTAGTGAAATTATCGGCTGAAACGTTCGTCGCTGAATATTTATCGGATTGCTGAGAGATAATGTCCCCATTATCATCCGTTAAGGTGTATCCCAGGTACTTTTCATCTGAATAACAACTGTTATCCGTATCCCCTTCACGGATGTGCATTATCCCTTTCCAGCCTGTGTATCTGGTAATTACAGCTCCTGCAATAATAATGATAAATGAAAGGTGAAAGAGAAATATTGTAAGCTTTGAACGCTTGTAGAGCTTCAGAATAATTGTCCGGCCTGTAAGGTTGACTCCAAGAAGCAAAAGTATCAGCTCAAACCACCTTGTACCGTATATAAAACTATATGCAGCTGACGAACCATAATCATTTTCGATAAAAGTTGCCACAGCCATCGAAACAGCAAATAATAGGAGCAGGATTCCCATAAATACTGGAGAAAAAAGAAATTTTATAACCTTCATCTGGCCGCTGTATTATTTCCTGAATGTCCTCATATAATTGACCATGTGCCAGATATCCTCGTCTGATAGTATTCCTTCGTATTTCGGCATCTCCCCTCTCCCGAACTTGGTTTTGTAGAAATGTTCCCCGTCTGTTTGATTCTGATAATAATCGCCGGAAAAATCACCCGGAAAATCTTTAAGCGTTCTGGCTTTAAAACCATCGCCCAGACCTGTTTTTCCATGACAAAATGCACAATGTTTTATATAAAGGATTTGCCCTGCTTTAATACTGACTTCATCTTTTGCCACCGGATTCTTCATCAATTTGAATTCATCCGGCACCGGCCATGGTTTTACTTGAGGGTCCTGAACTCTTATCGCCGGAAACTTGAATCCCAACACTGCAATTACCAAACTGACAGATAATAATTTTAGGACCTTCATAACCTTATTTTTAATTGATATTTATTACAATTTTCTTCGATTTTTTTCTTAATATTTTTCTTTTAAGCTGCTGTCATATTCACTTATTCATCATCCGGTTCATGATATCCGGTAATTATTCCCCTGAACAGAGATGTTGGTTTTGGACCGAGGGTAGAGGTATAAATATGAATTATCAGGAATACCACTATGAAAAATCCCATGGTAATGTGCAAAATATCAGTTAGTATCAAACCGCTGACACCAAAAATCCTGTTAATGTTAACTTCCGGAAAGAAAAGTCCCAGTCCTGATATTATCAATAAAGGCATTACGACATACATTGTAAGAACATAGAATAATTTCTTCAAAGGATTAAACTTTCGCTCTGTTGTAACAGGAAAGGGATGTTTTTCGCCTTTAGACCTTCCGTAAAAAGAGTATCTTAACTGCTTGCCCAGGTCCGACCAGAAATTTCGTTTCTCTATCCTGTAGTATTTTCCATTCTCTGTAAAAATATTACCTGTAACATATATTATATAACTGGCTATTAATATTATAGCAGCCGCATTATGCCACCTGACAGCCTTGACAAAATCCATTAGAAGCGAAGCCTTTTCCATACCTGTATATTTTATGCTGATGCCAGTATAAATCAGGACAATAACTGCCAGGGCATTAATTAAATGCCACAATCTGAGCCACTTAGGATATAGATACATTTTGTTGCATTTTTATGTTCCGTATTTTCCGAAAATTCTGAGAATGACAGTCTGTATAGCCTTATAAATCAGAACTTATAGCTATTGTCTTCAATAAGCTTATCAGCTATTCTTCTCCTGGCCTCCTTTACATTGATACCGGCAACTCTGGTCAGGTTTTCAACAGCAGGAATAAGTTTTTGTGAAGCTTCCTGTGATGCAAAAGAATAAACGGCGTCAGTTGCTGATTTCCGGACCTTTTCTGCTGTATCAAAGACATATACATCAAGTATATCTTTATAAATCGGCACAGAGCCTTTCATTGATTCAAGCTTTTCAACTCTTAATGCCAGTGATTCTGAGATGTAGGCTTCCATCATCATATCGGCAATATTATTTACCACTTCCTGTTCATGCACAAGGTTCCTGGCAAATTGTTTTGAAGCGCCATGAATACACAGGAGAATAATTCTCTTAAAATTTTTTATATATCTTCTTTTCCCCTGGTAGTAATTCTCGCCGGCTATTTTTCCGTCATTAATATTTTCAACATTCTCGTATAATTTCTGAGCTTCACCGAAAAGATCAAAATCACCTTTCATTGCACGTTTCATTGCTGTGTCAGCTACAAGGAGGCGGTTTATCTCGTTGGTTCCCTCAAAAATCCTGTTTATTCTCGAATCGCGATAACCCCTTTCAACATCCATCTCGGCTGAATAGCCCATTCCTCCATGAATCTGTACGGCCTCATCGGCGATATAATCAAGCATCTCGGAACCGTTTACCTTTAGTATTGCAGCTTCGACAGCATAATGGCTGATGGCTTGAATTGTAGCACGGCCTTCATCACCAGTTTCAGCTTTAAGTTTGTTTATTAAATCATCAATATCTTTACTTACCCTGTACACTGCTGATTCTGTAGCAAAAAGGCAAATAACCTGTTCAGCCAGCTTATGTTTTATTGCACCGAAAGTTGAAATAAGTACTCCAAACTGTTTCCGTTCATTAGCATACTTCACTGAATCGGTTATTGCCTTTTTCGCAGCACCAAGAACATTGGCTCCAAGTTTTATACGTCCCATGTGAAGAATGTTAAGAGCGATTCTGAAGCCTTCGCCTCTCTTTCCCAGGAGATTTTCCACAGGTACTTTAACATCATTAAAATATATCTGTGCTGTTGATGAGCCTTTTATACCCATTTTATGTTCATCGGGTCCGATAACAACACCCGGGTATTTGCGCTCAACAATGAAAGCGCTCAGAACTCTGTCCCGGTCTATTTTTGCAAAAACGATCAGTGTGTCAGCAAAGCCTGCATTGGTTGTCCACATCTTTTGCCCGTTAATTATATAGTGTTGACCATCTGCAGAAAGTACTGCATTTGTCTTACCTGCATTGGCATCACTTCCGGCACCCGGTTCTGTTAAACAGTATGCACCGAGGATCTCCCCTGTTGACAGTTTTGTAACATAGCGCTGCCTCTGCTCTTCATTGCCATAATAGACAATCGGAAGAGTGCCTATACCACTGTGAGCCATATATGCCACGGAAAAAGAATAACCTGCACCTGTTGTTTCTGCAACAAGCATCTGGGTTATAAACGACTGACCGAAGCCACCGTATTCTTCAGGAACAGAAATTCCCATTAACCCAAGATCTCCCGACTTTTTAAGAATAGTCTTCATAAGCTCCCTGTCGCTCTTCTCTACAGCTTCGAGATTCGGATAAACTTCTGCATCAAGAAAGTCCCTGCAGGTCTGTGCAATCATTTTCTGTTCCTCGTTGAACTCCTCTGGAATGAATATGTCTTTCGGTTCGACTTCATCAACCAGAAATTCACCGCTTTTTAAGATTTTTCTGTTTTCCATCATTATCAGATTATTCGAATTGTTTATAGATTCAGCGATTGTGCAACTATTTCTGCAATATCAAGATTCTGGACATCCTCCTCTCTGTTTTTATATTTCAATCCGTCTGTAAGCATGGTCATGCAGAAAGGGCACGCTGTAGCAATAATCTTTGCCCCAGTTTTTAAACCATCTTCTGTTCTTTCGATAAAAATTTCCTTATCACCTTTTTCGGCTTCTTTAAACATTTGCGCACCCCCTCCCCCGCAACATAATGCAAATCTCCTGTTCCTTTTCATCTCCACCAAATTTCCAGTGAGGTTTTTAAGTATTAAGCGCGGTTCGGAGTAGATATTGTTTGCCCTGCCCAGATAACAGGGATCGTGATAGGTAATCGGCACATTATAGTATAATTCTGTTGAAAGGTTTAACTTCCCCTCTTTTATTTTCTTATCCAGAAATTGTAAGTAATTGATCACCTCATAAATACCACCCATATCGGGATACTCGTTCCTGAAAATATTATAACAGTGCGGACATATGGTAATGATCTTTTTTACCTCATAAGCTTCAAAGATCTCTATGTTCTTCAATGCCTGCATCTGGTAAAGCATTTCATTGCCTGCCCTCCTTGCCGGATCGCCTGTGCATGATTCTTCCTTACCAAGCACCGCAAAATTGACTTTCAGATGTAACAGAATTTTTGCAAAGGCCCTGACTACCTTCTTATAACGGTCATCATATGCACCTGCACAACCCACCCAGAAAAGAAATTCGGGTTTCTCGCCCCTTGCAAACAGGTCGGCCATAACCGGAATTTTAATCTTTTGGTGTTCCATTAATGATATTCACTAATTTATTACTTGTTTATTCTTAAATTCAAGGTTATTAGCCCAAACGAGTCTGTCTTCATTAGAGTATTGCCACGGAGCCCCATTATTCTCGATATTGGAAAAGATTGCATTCAGCTCTGCAGGTGCCGCAGCTTTTTCCATCACCAGGTATCTTCGCATTTCAATTATCATTGCCGCCGGGTCGATATTAACGGGGCATTCAATGGCACAGGCGTTGCAGGTAGTGCAGGCCCACAACTCTTCTGCCGTCACCAGGTCAAGCAATGATTTATCATCAGTGAATCCAATCCCATGTTTCCTGACATTCTTGCCAATATACTCGAGTCTGTCGCGCATATCCATCACCACTTTCCTCGGAGATAACTTCTTGCCCGTAAGGTTAGCCGGGCAACTTGAAGTGCATCGGCCGCATTCAGTACATGCATACGCATCCATAAGTACTTTCCAGGTGAAATCCCTGCAATCCCTGGCACCAAACTGTCCGATATCTTCATTTCCCCCTGCGGAATTATATTCAACATTCCCTGACAGCATGATTTTAATCTCCTTTGTAATCGAGGGCATATGAGCCATCTTCCCCTGCGGATCAAGCTTTGAATAATAGACATTCGGAAACGAGAGAAACACATGAAAGTGTTTTGAATAAGGAATATAATTAAGGAATGCAAGCACGCCAACGATGTGAAACCACCAGCAAAATCTCTCAAGGGAAACAAGTGTACCGTCGGAGAGCCCTGAAAATATCGGCTGGATTAATCCACTTATGACAAATGATCCAACAGCTACATAATGGGAATTATACCGCCCCTGAAGAATCCCATCGGTTGCGTTCATGATGAGTATTGCACTCATTAAGAAAAGTTCTGTGACAAGGATAATATTGGCATCGGAACGAGGCCATAATTTCATTTCACTGCTCCAAAACCTTTTAATCCTGATAATATTCCTCCTTGAAAGAAATACGATACACCCAAGCATAACTGCAACTCCAAAGATTTCAAAAGAGGATATTAACACAGGATACAAATCTCCTGTAAAAGAAAAAACTCTGTGTGTCCCGGATATCCCGTCAATAAGGATCTCCAGCATCTCAATATTAACTACTATAAATCCGACATATACGAAAATATGCATAATTGCAGGAACAGGACGTGTTATCATTTTTGACTGCCCAATTGCAACTTTCGTCATCAGCTTCCACCTGCGAACCTTATTGTCTTTAATTTCAACTGGTTTACCTAGTTTTATTTCGTGCGAGATGGTACGTACCTTAAAGTAGAACAATCCAACAGCAGTTAATAGTACCAGAATAAAAATCAGGTTGGGGATCATATCAGGTTTTTTTCGATAATACTAATTAAGCTTAGGGCATAAATAGATCAGGATTTCATCACCTTTACTGCTTCAATCAATTTCGGCAGCACCTTAAATGCATCTCCAACGATTCCGAAGTCTGCAGCTTCAAATATGGGAGCATCTTTATCAGTATTAATTGCCACAATACATTTCGATCCGCTTATCCCTGCCAAATGCTGTATTGCTCCGGAAATACCAACTGCGATGTACAGGTTGGGGGCAATTATCTTGCCAGTCTGACCGGTATGCTCCCCAATTGGCCGCCATCCTTCATCTGCAACAGGACGGGAGCAGGCAGTAGCAGCACCAAGAAGTTCTGCTAACTCTTCAATCGGGCCCCAGTTATCAGGCGACTTCATCCCTCTTCCCCCCGAAACAACTATATCTGCATCTGTCAGGACTATCCTGCCGGTTTGTTTCTGAGTATCTTTAATATTTGTTTTTATTAAAGACCTGTCAATATTTACCTGTATGTTTTCGATAGTAGCTGAAGCTGGCTTTTCAACGGGGTCAAATGAGTTCTGGGCGAGAGTGATTATCTTAATATCCGATTTTATTACTACATGTGCAAAAGCATTCCCCGAATAGGTTTTTTTATAAACGGTGAAAGGATTAAGACTTAAAGGGAGCCTGGTTACTCCGGCTCCTATACCTGCTTTCAGCCTGACCGATAAACGTGGTGCAACAGCTTTGCCGGTGTTGTTGTTTGAAATGATTATAACTTCAGATCCGGTGTTGGAAGCAATATCAGAAATAACATTTGTATAAGTCTGGCTATCAAGTATTTTAAGATTTTCATCAGTAACATTTATTATTTTTTCAGCACCATACTGCCCCAGAGTTTTCAACTCTTTCTCATCAACATTTCCAATAGAGAGTGCTGTAACCTCTGTATTAAGCATTTCCGCTACGGCTGAAGCATATGAGACAAGTTCAAAAGTAAGTTTCTTGAATTTCCCGTCCCAATTCTCGGTATATACTAAAACTGACATATTGTGATGATTATAATAAAAAGGTTAATTATTAAATTATTTTTGCTTCGTTCTGAAGAAGATCGATAAGTTGTGCCGGATTTTCAGCATCAACAAATTTACAGGCAGCACGCGTTGCCGGTTTTTCGAGGATCTTTATTTCAGTAAGAGATTCGGCAGCCACTGGATCAAAAACCCTGATTGGTTTTGTTCTCGCCATCATAATGCCCCGCATTGAAGCTATACGGGGTTCCTTGGCAATTCCTTTCTGTACTATTGCAACAAAGGGGACAGGGATTGTAACAACCTCTTTACCACCATCAATCTCACGTACCATCACAGGTTGGCCATTTTCTATGTTCAAAGCTGAAACTGCTGATAATGAGGGTATTCCGAGAAACTCCGAGATCATTCCCCCTACTAATGACCCATTGAAATCGCTCGATTCAATACCGCACATTATGATATCATACTGCTCTTTCCTGATAACTTCAGCCAGTTGTGCAGCAACAAAAAATGCATCCGATGAGTCGGCATTTACACGCACAGCATCATCAGCGCCAATGGCCAGTGCTTTTCGTATTGTTGGTTCAGAATCTGCTGTTCCGACATGTGCAACAGTAACTGATTTTACACCACCTGAAGGATCATCCTTCAGCTCAAGAGTACGGGTGAGCGACAGTTCGTCCCAGGGATTAATTACCCATTGAATGCCGGTTGTGTCAATAGTTTTGTTGCCTTCTGCAAACCTGATCTTTGTAGTTGTGTCAGGAACATTACTGATACAGACTAAAATCTTCATAAATAATTCTTTGTTGGTTATTATTGTCTAATTGCACTTCCATCGGATGCTGATCATTTTTTTCAGCCTTTAAGGCGTCAAATATAATAATAAAGTATAAATTCACATCCCAAAATTATTCTAAATCAGGAAGCATTGCTTTGAGCTCAAAAATCAGGATATATATCGCAGTTATGCTGGCAATGATCTTCTGGTCTTTCTCATTTATCTGGTTCAAAATTGCCAATCAGACTTTCCGGCCAATAACAATTGTTTTTCTGAGATTAGTCTTTTCAGTTGCAATTCTGACCATATATATGGTTATCACTAAGAATTTTGCTAAAATCAGGAAAGAGGACCGCAAACTTTTTCTTATGCTGACACTCTTTGAGCCTTTCTTTTATTTTCTTGGGGAGAGTTACGGACTCACTTATGTTTCCGCAACTGTAGGTTCAGTACTGATATCCACTATACCAGTATTTGCTACTATTGGAGCCTGGTTAATTTTTAAGGAAAGGTTAAGAATAATAAACTATGCCGGCATACTTCTGTCATTCATTGGAGTTATTATTTTTATACTTAACAGGGATGGCACCATTTCATTCAATATTAAGGGTTTAGCTTTACTATTTTTGGCTGTTTTGTCGGCCGTCGGGTATAACCTTACCCTCAGCAGGCTGGTGGGATCATACAATCCGGTTTTTATTGTAACTGTCCAGAATATTATCGGTGCAGGGCTCTTTTTACCTGTCTTCCTGATTTCTGATTTTGACCATTTCATCAGTACACCAGTCTCATTAAATTCTTTCACACCCGTAATCGAACTGGCGCTTTTTGCATCATGTGGCGCTTTTATTCTCTTTGCTTATTCCGTCAAAAATATGGGCATTTCAAGAGCAAACGTTTTTACTAACTCAATCCCCATTTTCACTGCCTTCTTTTCTTTTCTCATACTGGGAGATAAACTTACGTTCCAGAATATAATAGGAATGGTTATTGTCATCACAGGACTCTATATGTCACAAATCAATGGAAGGCAGAAAAAGACCGATACTGCAGTTGTTCTGACGGGAAAGACCGCCTAATACTGCAGGGAATCCTGAACAATCCTCCCTGATACAGTTCTGCATAATTAAACCATTAAATATTAATATCTTTACCATGAATTTATTGTCATGGCAAAAAAAGTTATTGTTATCCTTTTGTTCAGTGTTCTTTTATCTTCGTCGTTTTCACAAACCGGGGGTGATAATGTTTATGAGTTTCTCAATCTGACTCATTCCGGACTGATTTCATCCCTCGGGGGTTCAAATGTTTCGCTACCTGGTGAAAATCTCAATTTAGCTTATCATAATCCGGCTCTTCTTAATGCCGGTATGGATAACAGTCTGGCCCTGAATTATGTCAACTACTTTGCCGGCATTAATTACGGACTGGCACTATTCTCAAAGTCATTTGCTGCTACCGGGAATTTTGCTGTGGGACTTACCTATCTTAATTACGGATCGTTTACCGGTGCAGATATATCGGGGAATTTAACTGGTGATTTTACAGCTTCTGAATATGCTTTCCCGGTAATTTTTTCACGCGCAATTGATTCACTGTTTACAGTAGGTATAATTTTCAAGCCCGTTTTATCACATCTCGAAAAATATACATCTTTCGGGGTGGCTTTTGATCTGGGTGCAACCTGGCATAATCACGATAATCTCATTTCTGCCGGTTTAGTACTCAGGAATGCCGGTTACCAGATTACTACGTATGCAGGAGAGTCCCGGCAGAAGCTTCCCTTTGAGATCATGGCCGGTATATCGGGTAAGCTCGAACATGCTCCGTTCCGCTTTTCCTTAACACTACGCCATCTGGAGAAATTCGATCTTACGTATGAGTATATCGAGTCTTCCCCGGAAGGTTCAGACGAATCCTCATCCTCCGGATTTGCTGAAAACGTTATGAGACATATTGTTATTGGTGCCGAGTTAATCCCTCATAAGAACTTCTATTTCAGCGCAGGGTATAACTATCAAAGAAGAAGAGAACTGCAAGTTGAATCAAATGTGTCTGCTGTTGGATTTTCCTGGGGATTTGGTATTAATACCTCTGTTCTGAATATCGAGTTTGGCAGGGCAAACTACCATCTTGCAGGTTCATCAAATCATATTTCCATTATCATCAGAACGGATCTTTTATACAAAAGATTCATCGACTAACTTTTTTTGTTTTTACTGCTGTAATTTTAATCTTTGTTAAGTATTTCCAAACCTAATGAATAGCCTTAAAATACTTCTGAAAAATACTTATAATTGAATAAATTTTATTAACTATGGTGCCAATAAAGCTTTTTTTACCCCCCATCCCCCCACGGGGGCTTGCATACCATCCTGCAAATCTATACATTCTCCCTTCGCTTTCGCGTAGCTCTACGCCTTCGCGTAGCCACTTCGGCCTTCGGTCGTCGAAGTCCCAATAAATCGGGACGAAGACGGCGGAGCAAGGTCAGCGAAGCAAAGCTGGGGGATTCAGGGGTGAAGACATAAAAAGAGGCATCTTTGACTACTTCGGGGGCAAAAAACTTATGCAGAAAAAACTTATTATAGCAATTGACGGTTATTCATCATGCGGCAAAAGCACCTTTGCCAGAGCAATAGCAAAAGAGATGAGTTATATCTTCATCGACAGCGGAGCTATGTACAGGGCAGTTACACTATTTTACCTGAGAAGGAATTTAGTCGGTGAAGGATTTATTAATATTAATGGAATACATTCCGAGCTGAACGATATTCATATAGAATTTATTTATAATCCGGATATTGCTGAGTATGAAACTTACCTCAACTCCGAGAATGTTGAAAAAGAAATCAGGGATTTTGAGGTTTCAAATCATGTCAGCAGGATCAGTCAGATTCCGGAAGTACGGACCAGAATGGTTGAATTACAGAGGCAAATTGGCATTTTCAAGGGTATAGTAATGGATGGCAGGGATATCGGAACTGTAGTTTTTCCTGACGCTGATATCAAGATCTTTATGACAGCCTCGGTAGATATCAGAGCAAAAAGGAGGCTGGATGAACTCAAAGGAAGGAATATTGATGCTGATTTTGATAAGGTTAAGAGAAACATCATTGCCCGTGATATTACGGATGAAAACAGGGATATAAGTCCTTTAAGAAGAGCCGATAATGCTATTGTGCTTGATAACAGCCGGATGACTGTTGCGGAACAGATGGAGTGGTTTCGGGAAATAATTAAGAAAAAATTAAATGCAGGTTGAGACAGATAAGATGTCGGGATTCTGTTTTGGAGTGCAGAATGCTGTTGAGATTGCTGAAAAGGCGCTTCTGCGTGGAGAAAAAGTATATTCACTCGGCTCTATTGTCCATAATGAGAAAGAGATTGAACGTCTTTCCTCGCTGGGTCTTTTACAGATTGATCGTAAACAGTTCAAAAAACTCAGAAACTGTAATGTACTGATAAGAGCTCACGGAGAACCCCCGGAAACATATCTGATTGCTGAAAAAAACAATATTTCCATCATCGAGGCTACATGCCCGATAGTCAAACGTCTCCAGTCAAGAATCAGGAAAACATGGCTGATGTCAAAAGAAAATGGCGGACAGGTTCTGATTTATGGTAAACCCGGTCATGCAGAAGTGGTTGGGCTGCTGGGTCAGACAAATAATGAAGCCATTCTGATTTCAGGGCCGGATGATATCAAAAAAGTAGATCTGAAAAAGCCTGTATATTTTTTTTCACAAACAACTATGGATATAAAAAAGTATTATCATATTGCTTATATGATACGTTCAGGCATGCATGAAACAGGCATTTCTGATACAAACAGTTACCTTAAAGTGTACCGTACCATTTGTAAACAGGTTGCAAACAGAGAACTTCACCTGATGGAATTTGCAGTTAAGCATGACATCATAATATTTGTCAGCGGCCGGGAAAGTTCAAACGGGAAGATGTTATTTTCAGTCTGCAAAAATGTCAATCCCGATTCATACTTTGTTTCCAAAGTTGAAGATATTGACCGGGAGTGGTTTACCGGTAAGAAATCAGCAGGAGTTTGTAGTGCAACATCAACCCCGAAATGGCTGATTGAAGAAATACACCATCATGTATTAAAGCTATAACTGTAGCTTGTAACCTGACTATGTTTATGGTACTCCACTTTTGCGAATAAATCCGAAAATGAATCCTAAAGTAAATATTGCCCGTTTGTCTGTCGTATCAAACACTTTTCTGATAATAATAAAACTGGTTATCGGGATCATCAGCGGATCGGTCAGTATCATATCCGAAGCCATCCACTCTTTTATGGATCTCATCGCAGCAATAATAGCTTTTTTGTCCGTCAGTGTTTCCGATAATCCTCCCGATTCGCGACATCCTTACGGTCATGGCAAATTTGAAAATATCTCAGGAGTTATTGAAGGTCTGCTGATTCTGATTGCTGCTATCTGGATAATTGTTGAAGCCATCAGAAAGCTGGTGGGTGAAAAAACTGAATTTGAATTTATCTGGCTCGGGGCTCTGGTAATGTTTGTATCAGCTGCAGTAAACACTTTTGTTTCACGTAAACTTTATAAGACAGCACGTGAGACAAAATCCATTGCACTTGAGGCTGATGCCCTTCATCTGAAGACAGATGTTTACACTTCCCTGGGAGTAGCCGTTGGACTTATCCTTATTATGTTAACCGGAATTGACTGGCTGGATCCGGTTGTTGCAATCATTATTGCCCTTGTTATTATCAATGAGTCGTTTTCGTTGCTCAAAAGGGCTTTTTTACCACTTCTGGATACTGCCTGGCCCGTTGACGAAATTGAGGATCTGGAAAAAGTTTTACAAGGTATGGATGTTAATTATCATGATCTGAGAACAAGAGTTGCAGGTAATTATCGCTTCATCGATTTTCATATTCAAATATCTGAAGACGAATCAGTTGGCAATGCCCATCAGTATTGCGATATGATCGAAAATGAGCTGAACCGCATCTATGATAACCTGACTGTGACTATCCACGTCGAGCCAGACTAGACTATATTTAACAGAAGGATAAAATTCTTATTAATTCATCGACGGATCAC